>NZ_JBVKAP010000001.1:1319944-1382234 GCF_055639315.1 Streptomyces sp. NPDC039465
GGGACAGCACAGCATGGACAAGCTCGTGGAGCTGGGCGCGAAGGTCGAACTCCCGGGCGGCACGGTCGTCTGACGACCCGCCGGCACCCGGCCCACGGTCGTCTGACGACCCGCCAGCATCCGGCCGTACGGCCGTAAACGGCCCCTCGCCGGCGCGAGGGGCCGTTCGCGTGTCTGTAGCGCCCGCACACGGGCAAACAGAAGGGCGGCCACCCCCTGACAGGGTGGCCGCCCTCGCAAGGCCTACAGGCTTGCTTACTTGCCCTTGGCGGCTTCCTTGAGCTTCGAGCCCGCGGAGACCTTCACGCTGTAGCCGGCCGGGATGTTGATCGGGTCGCCGGTCTGCGGGTTACGAGCGGTGCGAGCGGCACGGTGGGTGCGCTCGAAGGTCAGGAAGCCGGGGATGGTGACCTTCTCGTCGCCCTTGGCGACGACCTCGCCGACGGTCTCGGCGAGAGCGGCCAGCACGGCGTCGGCGTCCTTGCGGGTCACCTCGGCGCGGTCGGCCAGGGCGGCCACCAGCTCACTGCGGTTCATGTTGTTACTCCCGTGTTCTTCTTGCTGTTAGGCGTGCCACGCGGCGGTGCCGCACATTGGGCACAGCGAAGCCGATGCTGCCAGGGCCCTCGGACAGTCCCCGGACCCGGGTCTACTGACAGACCCTCGCGCCCAAATACGCATCCTGCCCCCACCAGCGGCGGGAAAGCCAATCCGGCACCCTCCGGAGTCACACGAAAAGCGCCACGGCCTCGCCGTGGTGACGTTCCGTCGACTCCGCCGGAACTCTTCGGAGCCGAACCGCCACCCTAAAGGCGGGTTTACGGCCCGAAGGAGCGCGACGCGCCGGAGGTCAGACTGACGTGGGGGCCGTCACAGAGGCGCCCGCGGCCTTCGCCGCCGTACGGACCGCGCCCGCGACGGCGCCCGCGACCTTCTCGTTGAAGACGGACGGGACGATGTAGTTCGGGTTCAGCTCTTCCTCGGTGACGACGTCCGCGAGGGCCGTCGCGGCGGCGAGCATCATCTCGGTGTTGACCGTCCGGGACTGCGCGTCCAGCAGGCCGCGGAAGACGCCGGGGAAGACCAGCACGTTGTTGATCTGGTTGGGGAAGTCGGAGCGGCCGGTGGCCACGACCGCCGCCGTCTGACGGGCGATCGCCGGGTCCACCTCGGGGTCCGGATTCGCGAGCGCGAACACGATCGCGCCGTCGGCCATGGCCGCGACGTCCTCGGCGCCCAGCAGGTTCGGGGCGGAGACGCCGATGAAGACGTCGGCGCCGACGACGGCCTCCTTGAGGGTGCCGGTGACGCCCTCGGGGTTGGTGTTGTCGGCGATCCAGCGCAGCGGCGTGCCGGGCGCGGCGTCCACCAGGTCCTCGCGGCCGGCGTGCACGACGCCGTGGATGTCGGCGACGACGGCGTGCTTCACACCGGCGGCGATGAGGAGCTTCAGGATGGCCGTACCGGCCGCGCCCGCACCGGACATGACGACCCGTACGTCTCCGACGGCCTTGCCGACCACGCGCAGGGCGTTGGTGAGCGCGGCGAGGACGACGATGGCGGTGCCGTGCTGGTCGTCGTGGAAGACGGGGATGTCCAGGGCCTCGCGCAGCCGGGCCTCGATCTCGAAGCAGCGGGGCGCGGAGATGTCCTCGAGGTTGATGCCGGCGAAGCCGGGGGCGATCGCCTTGACGATCTCGACGATGGCGTCGGTGTCCTGGGTGTCCAGGCAGAGCGGCCAGGCGTCGATGCCGGCGAAGCGCTTGAAGAGGGCCGCCTTGCCCTCCATGACGGGCAGCGCGGCCTTGGGGCCGATGTTGCCGAGGCCGAGGACGGCGGAGCCGTCCGTCACGACTGCGACGGAGTTGCGCTTGATGGTGAGGCGGCGGGCGTCCTCGGGGTTCTCGGCGATCGCCATGCACACGCGCGCCACACCGGGCGTGTAGATCATGGAGAGGTCGTCACGGTTGCGGATGGGGTGCTTGGACGCCATCTCGATCTTGCCGCCGAGGTGCATCAGGAACGTACGGTCGGAGACCTTGCCGAGGACGACGCCCTCGATGCCGCTGAGCTTCTCGACGATCTCGTCCGCGTGGGTCGTCGAGGTCGCCGCGATGGTGACGTCGATGCGCAGCTTCTCGTGGCCGGATGCGGTCACGTCGAGGCCGGACACGGAGCCTCCGGAGGACTCCACGGCCGTCGTGAGCTGGGAGACCGCGGTTCCGCTCGCGGGCACCTCCAGCCGGACCGTCATCGAGTACGAGACGCTGGGCGCCGTTGCCATGGCCGAGTTCCTCTGCTTTCCCTAGCTTCATTGCTACGCCGCCCCGGCTGGTTGCCCGGCGGCGCCCTCCGATGGTCGCACCTACCAGCGGGTAGCAGGTAATGCGGTCATTTTGTTTTCGGAAAGTATTTTCCACCATACGAGAATTGAGGGGGAAACAGAAGAGGTCCGTGCCACCGGTGCGGTGACACGGACCTCTTCTGTAGATACGTACTAAGTGGCACCGACCCGCCATGCTCGCCTCGCGGCAAGTGGTCGCTCGCAGCGACGAAGGTTGGGCCCGGGGGCTTGGATCGAGCCGGTGCCACACACAGGCTAACAAACCACCCTGGCAAGTGATTCCGCCACGGCCTGTTGACCTGAAATCAGTCTCTGAGCAGATCCGGGACGCCGTCCGCGTCGGGCTCGTCGCGCGGTCCCGAGACCACCGTCAGCTGCTGGGTGGCCCGGGTCAGCGCCACGTACAGCACCCGCAGGCCCGCCGGGGACTCGTCCGCGATCTCCGCGGGCGAGACGACGACCGTGGCGTCGTACTCCAGGCCCTTCGCCTCCAGGGAGCCCAGCGCCACCACGCGCTCGCCGAGGCCGGCCAGCCAGCGGGCGGCCTCCTCCCGCCGGTTCATGGCCACGACGACGCCGACGGTGCCGTCCACGCGCGCGAGGAGCCGCTCGGCCTCCTCCCGTACGGTCTCGGCCGTCGTCTCGGCCCCGGCGGTGACGAACCGGGGCTCCACGCCCGTGGAGCGGACCGCGCGTGGCGACTCCTTGCCGGGCATGGCCAGGGTCAGCACCTTCGCGGCCAGCTCGGCGATCTCGGCCGGGTTGCGGTAGTTGACGGTCAGCTCGAAACGGCGGCGCGGGCGGGTGCCCAGCGCCTCGTCACGGGCCTCCGCCGCCTCGTCCGGCGTCGACCACGACGACTGCGCCGGGTCGCCGACCACGGTCCAGGTGGCGTGCCGACCGCGGCGGCCGACCATGCGCCACTGCATGGGCGTCAGGTCCTGGGCCTCGTCGACGATGACATGGGCGTATTCGGTGCGCTCCTGCGCCAGCCGCTCGGCCCGCTCGCGCTGCGTCTCCTCGCGTACGGGCATCAGCTCCTCCAGGCCGGTGAGCTGGTCCAGCGGGTCCAGTTCGCGCTTCTTGCGGGGCCTGGCGGGGGTGCCGAGCAGGGTCTGGAGCTCGTCGAGCAGCGCCACGTCGTGGACGGAGTAGGCCGGGCGGCGCAGCGAGCGGGCCAGTCTGCGCACCTCGCCGGGGTTGAGGACGCGGCGCGCCCAGCGGCCGAGCCGCTTCTCGTCGCCCATGGCGGCGAGCACCTGCCGGGGGGTGAGCTCGGGCCACCAGGCGTCGAGGAAGGCGAGGAAGGAGTCCTCGGTGGAGACGTCCTCGTCGAAGGAGGAGCGCAGCTCGGCGGCGAGTTCGGGGTCGCTGTGGCGGGTGGCCGAGCCGGACTTGGTGTACAGGGCGTCGAGCAGCAGCCGGCGGGCGCGGGGACGCAGCAGATTGACGGGCGCGGTGCCGCCGAGGACGGAGTGGCGGATGCGCTGGAGATCGTCGGCCTCCAGCTCCAGGCGGCGCCCGAAGGCGACGACCCGCAACCGCTCGGGGCTGTCGCCGCCTTCCAGGGCGCCTCGGGTGGCCTTGCGCAGCACCTTCAGCATCCGGGAGGAGCCCTTCACGCGCGCGACGGCCGGGTCGTCGTACGTGGTGGCCTCCACGCCGTCGACGAGGGAGCCGACGGCGCGGATGGCGACCTGTCCCTCCTCGCCGAGGGAGGGCAGGACGCCCTCGGTGTAGGAGACCAGGAGCGGGGTCGGGGAGACGATGAGGATGCCGCCCGCGTACCGCCTGCGGTCCTGGTAGAGGAGGTAGGCGGCGCGGTGCAGGGCGACCGCGGTCTTGCCGGTGCCGGGTCCGCCCTCGACGTAGGTGACGGAGGCGGCGGGGGCCCGGATCACGAGGTCCTGCTCGGCCTGGATGGAGGCGACGATGTCGCGCATGGTGTGTCCGCGGGCCTGGCCGAGGGCGGCCATCAGGGCGCCGTCGCCGATCACGGGGAGGTCCTGGCCGCCGAGGGTGGCCTTGAGCTCGGGGCGCATCAGGTCGTCCTCGACGCCGAGGACCTTGCGGCCCTTGGAGCGGATGACGCGGCGGCGGACGACCCGGCCGGGGTCGACGGGGGTGGAGCGGTAGAACGGCGCGGCGGCGGGGGCGCGCCAGTCGATGACGAGGGGGGCGTAGTCGGAGTCGAGGACGCCGATACGGCCGATGTGAAGGGTCTCGCCGATCTCGGCCGTGTTGTCGGCGCGTACGGCGTCCTCGGCGGGCTCGATGGAGGTGTAGGCGCCGTCGGGGCCCTTCTTGCCGTCCTTGCCGTAGAGCAGGTCGATACGGCCGAAGAGGAAGTCCTCGAATTCGTTGTTGAGCCGGTTGAGGTGGACTCCGGCCCGGAAGACCTGGGCGTCGCGCTCGGCGAGGGCGCCGGGCGTGCCGACCTGGCCGCGCTGGGCGGCGTCGTTCATGAGGAACTCCGCCTCGTGGATCTTCTCCTCGAGACGGCGGTAGACCCGGTCCAGATGTTCCTGTTCGACACCGATCTCGCGGTCCCGGACCGAGTCAACGGCTTCCTGCGCGGCCACGGGGCCCCCTTCTGACGTGCACTGGGCAGCCGTCGAGCGTACGCGAAGGGGGGCCGTCGTGTCAGGCGGTGGGGGTCAGGCGTCCACCTCCACCAGGCGTGTTCCGTCGAACGTACGGACTTCGAAGTGATCGATGTCGTTACGGTCCATGGCCGCGCCGCCGTGGACGTAGAGGGGATTGCGGGCGGATTCGTTGGTGCTGTCCTTGATCCCGTAGCCCCATTTCGGTACGGCCCAGGAGGTGACGACCTCTTCCTCGCCGGTCTTGGAGACGGCGATGAGGTTGCACTTGAGGGGGCCCTTGACGTTCTTGAGCTCCAGGACGGTGTGGGTGCCCCAGCCCTTCTTCTCCAGGCCGACGGTGGCGCTGACCTGGGTGGTGGCGTCGGTCGCCTGGAACTTCTCCTCCATGTGGTGGAAGAAGGCGTCCTCGGCCGGGCTGGTGGGGTGGGGGTGGGGCGCGGCCTGGTTCTCCGTACCGCCGCCGGAGGTGGCGACGACGGCGACGGCCGGGCCGCCGATGATCAGCGCGGCGGCGGCCGCGATCATGTACATGCTCCGGCGGCGGCGCTGGGCGCGCTTGACCGCGACCTCGTCGACGAGCCGGTCGAGGAGCTGGGGCTCGGGGACGGGTGCGAGGGGCCGGGCGGCGGGCGGCGGTCCCGGCGGCTCGGCGAGCATGGCCAGCATCGGCTCCATGCCGGAGAACTCCTCCAGATGGGCCGCGCAGATGCGGCAGCCGGCCAGATGCGCCTCGAAGGCGGTGGCCTCGGCGTCGTCCAGGATGCCGAGCACGTACGCGCCGGCCGCGTCGTGCACCGACTCCTGTTCGTATCCGTACGCCGTCATGCCGAGACCCCCCTCTCCTCCAGCGCGAGCTTCATCGAACGCAGTGCGTAGAACACCCGGGACCGGACGGTCCCGCTGGGTATGCCGAGTGTCTCGGCCGCCTCATTGACGGTACGCCCCTTGAAGTACGTCTCGACCAACACTTCCCGGTGAGCCGGGGTCAAATCGTCGAGCGCATCCGAGAGCGTCATCAACCACAACGCCTTGTCGATCTCGTCCTCCGCGGGCATGACCTCGAGCGGTGACGGATCGACCTCCTGCGGCCGGGCCTGCCGGCTGCGGTGGCCGTCGATGACGATGCGCCGCGCGACCGTCACCAGCCAGGGTCGGACAGAGCCGGCGGCCCGGTTGAGCCGGCCGGCGTTCTTCCAGGCACGGATGAGCGTCTCCTGTACGACGTCCTCGGCTCGCTGGCGGTCGCCGGCGACGAGACGGAGTACATAGGCGAGCAGCGGGCCGGCATGTTCGCGGTAGAGCGCCCGCATCAGCTCCTCGTCGGGTACCGAGGGGTCGAGGCGTGGTGTCTGAGCGCGATGCCGGGCCCGATGCGGACGGTCATCGGCCACGGCCGCATCCTTGCGCACCTGAACCTCCCGGTCGAGCCCCTGTCTGACTGCTTGTCGTCCCTGATTACGCAGGGCGGCGGGGATCGACTCAAAGGCGCGCGAGAATTTTTTCCCGGGCTCCTTTCCCGGGCTCCGGTCAGACCTTCGCGGCGGCGCTCCGGCGCCGGTGGCGGGCCACCCGTTCGCGGTTGCCGCACAGTTCGCTGGAGCACCAGCGGCGGCGGCGCCCGCGGGATGTGTCGAGGTAGAGGCGGCGGCAGTTGTCGCCTTCGCACTGGCGCAGCCGGGTGCGGGCGACGGGGTCGGTGAGGAGGTCGACCGCGTCGCGGGCGACGGCGGCGAGGAGGGCGGGACAGTCGGGCTCGGCGTGCAAGACCCGTACGAGCTGGCCGTGTTCGTCGTGTACGGCGCGGGGTGCGGGCGGGGTGCCGGCGGCGGCGAGGGTGTTGAGCCGGTCGAGGTCCGGGGCGGGGCCGCTCGCGCCGCCGAGCTGGGCGTGGGCCAAGGTGTCGACGCAGGCGCGCAGTTCGCGGAAGCCGGTCAGCCAGTGCTGGTCGAGGGCGTGGAGCGGGGTGGTGGCGGGGACGAGGCCGGTGGCCCTGAGCCAGTGGTCGAGGGCGCGGGGGGTGTCGAGCGGGTGCGCGGCAAGGTCCAGGCAGATCCGCCCGGAGTCGAACCGTAGTGTCATGGTCCTGTCACCGCCTCGGAGATCGGGGGTCCCGACCAGGGTGCCCGCCTCGCGCGGCGACGGCTACGGCGCCGGCGGGTCGTTGTGCAGGATCCGCTGGAAGAGGTGGTGATCGCGCCATTCGCCGTCGATGTGCAGATAGCGGGGCGCGGTCCCGTACCGCTCGAAGCCGCACTTGGCCAGTACGCGCTGGGAGGCGGCGTTGTCCAGGACCGTCCCGGCCTCCACGCGGTGCAGCCCGAGCTCCTCGCGGGCGGCCCGGCAGACCTCTTCGACGAGCCGGGTGGCGAGCCCCTGCCCGGCGTACTCCTCGTCGACCCAGTAGCCGAGGCTCGCGCTGCAGAACGGCCCGTGGGCGATCCCGGAGAGGGTGGCGACGCCGGCGATCCGCTCCCCGTCGACCGCGAACCAGCTGCGCGCGCCGGGCGCGGCCAGCCGCGCGGCCTGGGCTTCGGCGGTGTAGTAGGACGGGTCGCGGCGGGGCTCCCAGCGCTGCTTGTAGGCGCGGTTGCGGATCAGGGCGGCGGCCAGCGCGGGGGCGTCGGAGGGTTCGGCGGGGCGGATACGCAGGGACATGGCCCCTACGGTAGACACCGCTGTCACCGCTGGGCCGAATGACTCTCAGACTCCGGCGTCCTCCGCGTACTTGGTGTCGGCCACGGGGTCCAGGGCCAGCCGGTAGCCCCGCTTCACCACCGTGTGGATCAGCTTCGGCGCGCCCAGGGCCGTCCGCAGCCGGGCCATGGCCGTCTCGACCGCGTGCTCGTCGCGGCCCGCGCCGGGCAGCGCCCGCAGCAGGTCCGCCCGGGAGACCACCCACCCGGGGCGCCGGGCCAGGGAGTTGAGCAGCGCCATCCCGGCCGGCGGGACCGGCCGTAGGACCCCGTCGACGAGGACCGCGTGGCCGCGGATCTCGACCTGGTGGCCTGCGACCGGGAACGTACGGGCCCGGGACGGCAGCTCCTGGCAGAGCAGCTGCACCAGCGGCCCGAGCCGGAACCGCTCGGGCTGGAGCGTGTCGACCCCGCGCGCCTGCAGGGGCAGCGCTGTGACCGGCCCGACGCAGACGGCGAGGACGTCGTGGGACAGCGCGTCGAGCAGCCCGGGCAGTACGCCGCGCTCCTCGGCCCGGGTGAGCAGCGAGGCGGCCGCCGGGGCGCTGGTGAAGGTGACCGCGTCGAGCGCCCGGGTCAGGGTCGCGTCCAGGAGCCGGTCGAGCGGGGTGATGTCCTGAGGCGGCATCCAGCGGTAGACGGGGACGCCGACGACGTCCGCGCCGCCCGCACGCAGCGCCTCCACGAAGCCGGGCAGCGGCTCGCCGTGCAGCTGGAGCGCGACCCGGCGGCCCGCCACGCCCTGGCCGAGGAGCCGGTCGAGCACTTCGGCCATCGACTCGGACGACGGCGACCACTCCTCGGTGAGCCCGGCGGCCCGCACCGCGCCCTTGACCTTGGGGCCGCGGGCCAGCACCTCCGCCCCGCGCAGGCAGTCGAGGAGCTCTTCGCCGAAGCCCCAGCCGTCGGCCGCCTCGACCCAGCCGCGGAAGCCGATCGCGGTGGTCGCGACGACGACGTCCGGGGCGTGGTCGATGAGTTCCTTGGTGGCGGCGAGGAGTTCGGTGTCGTCGGCGAGCGGCACGATCCTCAGGGCCGGGCCGTGCAGCACGGCGGCCCCGCGGCGGCGCAGCAGGGCGCCGAGCTCGTCCGCGCGCCGCGCCGCCGTGACACCCACGGTGAACCCCGCGAGGGGGCCCTGTTCTTGCTCGTACATGACGAATGAGCCTGACGCGGAAGCGTGACAGCCGCGGTTCACCGGTATTTCTCCGCCGTTACGGACCGCTCCCGAATCGGCCATGGATCACACCTTGGCGTAACCGGGCTGCTGCTTTTCCTCCGCGCCCGCGGCATTCGCCGGTACGGACCCGGGCCGGCGAAGGTATACCGCGTAGGTGACGGCCATGCACGCCGCGTAGAAGGCGAGGAAGGCGACGAAGGCCGCGGTGCCGGTCCCGGCGGTCTGGAAGGACTGCCGGAAGGCGAGGTTGATGGCGAGCCCGCCGAGGGCCCCGACGGCGCCGATGAGCCCCATGGAGGCGCCGGACAGCCGTCGCCCGTACGCCTCGGCCCGCTCGCCCGACAGGCCCTTGCGGTGCCCCTGGGCGAGGAAGATGGCCGGGATCATCTTGTACGTGGAGCCGTTGCCGAGGCCGCTGAGGACGAAGAGTCCGATGAAGCCGACGAGGAAGACGGTGAGCGACTCGATCACGGAGGCGTAGATCACCACACTGGTCGCGGCGGCCATCGCGGCGAAGGTCCACAGCGTGATCCGGGCGCCGCCGTAGGTGTCGGCGAGCGAACCGCCGACGGGCCGGATCAGGGAGCCGAGCAGCGGGCCGATGAAGGTGAGGGAGGCGGCCTGCAGCGGGGTGCGGCCGAACTGCGTCTGGAGGACCAGGCCGAAGGCGAAGCTGTAGCCGATGAAGGAGCCGAAGGTGCCGATGTAGAGGAACGCCATGATCCATGTGTGCCGGGCCCGCACGGCTTCCTTGACGGCCCCGGTGTCGTTCTTGACGGGCGTCAGATTGTCCATGAAGAGCGCGGAGCAGACGGCGGCGACGACGATCAGCGGGATGTAGACGCCGAGCACGATCCGGGGGTGGGCGGCGCCGGCGGTGCCGATCACCAGCAGTCCGATGAGCTGGACGACCGGTACGCCGATGTTGCCGCCGCCCGCGTTGAGGCCGAGCGCCCAGCCCTTCTTCCGCAGCGGGAAGAAGGCGTTGATGTTGGTCATGGAGGAGGCGAAGTTGCCGCCGCCGACTCCGGTGAGCGCGGCCACCAGCAGGAACGTGGTGTACGACGTGCCGGGCTCCATCACCGCGAAGGCGAGCCCGGTCGGCAGGAGCAGCAGCAGCGCGCCGACCACGGTCCAGTTCCGGCCGCCGAAGGCGGCGACGGCGAAGGTGTACGGGACCCGGATGACGGCGCCGACCAGGGTGGCGGTGGCGATCAGGAAGAACTTCCCGGCCGGGTCGACGCCGTACTCCGGCCCCATGAACAGGACCATGACCGACCAGAGGCTCCACACGGAGAAGCCGATGTGCTCGGAGAAGACGGAGAAGAGCAGATTCCGCTTGGCGATCCGCTCTCCTGTCTCGCGCCAGAAGGTCTCGTCTTCCGGTTCCCACCGTTCGATCCACCGGCCGCCCATCAGGTACCTCCACGGTGTCGGGGGGCCGGTGCTCCCGGCCTCTGCTTTGACGCTAGGGAGGCCTCGTTTCGGACCGGTGGCAGGAAGTGACCGGTGCGCAACCTTGCTCTCACCCACGGCCTCCCGGTGCTGTGAGCCCGAGGTGGTCGGCGGGCAGCCAGGCGCCCTCGGGGATGCGCAGCCAGCCCTCGCGGGCGCCGAGCTCGGCGGCGGCGGCGCGCAGGGCGTCCAGGCCGGGATGGCGCAGGCCCTTGCGCCAGACCAGGAAGACCGGGGAGAGCGGCACGGGGTCGGTGAGGCGGCGCAGCACGGATCCGGGCAGCTCGGGGAAGCCGATGGTGGCGAGGACGGGGGTCCGGGTCCTGGCCATGACCCGGCGGAACTCCTCCTTCCCGACGGCGACGGGGGCGGGCGGCGCGATGCCGATCCCGCGCCCTTCGAAGAGCCGCTCGGCGAGCCCGGTCCACTCCAGCGTCCCGGGGTTGCCCGCGCCCGCGTAGACGGACTCCCCGGCGAGGGCGTCCAGCGGGACGGCCGGGCGCTCGGCGAGCGGATGGTCGTACGGCAGGAGCACGGCCAGCGGCTCGTACCGTACGGGCTGCTGGGCGAGGCCGGCCCGGATCGCGGGCTCCAGACCGCCCACGTACCCGAAGGAGACGTCCAGGCGCCCGGCGAGCATCTCGGTGGCCGCGCGGGTCAGTCCGCTCTCGAAGCGGGCCATCAGCTCGCAGTCCGGGGCGAGTTCCCGGGCCCGGGCGAGGACCTGTCCGGAGATCATGCCCTCGGTGTTGAGATCGACGAGCAGGGGCCGCGCGTCGACCCGGAAGGCGGCGACGAGCGCGTCGTGCGCGTCGAGCACACCGCGCGCGTACGGCAGCAGCCGCTCCCCGTCGCCGGTGAGCGCCACCTGCCGGGTGGTGCGGACGAACAGCTCGACACCCAACTCCCGCTCCAGCCGCCGGATGTCCCGGCTGAGCGCCTGCTGGGCGACGTAGAGCCGGGCGGCGGCACGGGTGAAGTGCAGCTCCTGCGCGACGGCGACGAACGCGCGCAGCAGCCGTGGGTCTATGTCATGGGCCACGCCGCATTCAACAACACAAACGCGTGAATGGCGACGGATCAGGTGTTGGACCCTGGCAGGGCGCGGCCCCGAACCTTGATCCATGCCGCAGACGACGACCTCCCCACGGATGACCACGGCCGGCGGACTGCTGGTCCTCGCCCCGCGGCCCGGCCGCCCGCGCCGTCCCCGCAAGGCCCCCGGGCCGTACCGGCGCCTGCTGGCCGCCCCGGGGGCGCGGGCCTTCACCGCCGGGAATCTGATCGCCCGGCTGCCCATGGGCATGTTCGGCGTCAGCGCGGTGATCATGATTTCCGGGGCGTACGGCTCGTACGCCCTGGCCGGGGCCGTCACCGCCACCGGTCTCGCCGCCACCGCGCTCGTCGCGCCGTGGACCGCGCGGCTCGTGGACCGCCACGGGCAGGCGAGGGTGGCCGTGCCCGCCACCGCCGTGGCGGCGCTCGGCTCGCTCGCGCTGCTGCTGTGCGTGCACCACCACGCCCCGCCGTGGACGCTGTTCGCCGCGTACGCGGCGACGGCCACCACGCCGAACACGGGCGGGATGTCCCGGGCCCGCTGGGCCCATCTGCACCGCGGCGACCCGGCGGCCCTGCACGCGGCGAACGCCTTCGAGCAGGCCGTCGACGAGCTGTGCTTCATGCTCGGACCGGTGATCGCGGCCTTGCTGTGTTCCGCGCTCTTCCCGGAGGCGGGCACGCTGGTCGGCGCGGTCCTGCTGTTCACCGGCGTCCTGGTCTTCGCCGCCCAGCGCGCCACCGAGCCGCCGGTCGCCCCCCGTACCACCGCGGGCTCCCCACTGCGCGCCCCCGGCATGCCGGCGCTGCTCGCGGTGTTCGGGGCGACGGGTGCGGTGTTCGGCGCGATGGAGGTCGTGACGATCGCCTTCGCGGACGGGCCGGTGGCTGGCCCGGTCCTCGCGCTCCAGGCGGCCGGGTCGTGCGCGGCGGGCCTGGTCTTCGGCCGGGCGCGCCGCTCGGCGGGCCTGCGGGCCTGCCTCGCCGCGATGGCCCTGCTGATGCCGCTGCCGCTGCTCGGCGCGGCCACCGGCTCGCTGCTCGCGGTGGCCTGCGGGCTGCTGGTGGCGGGGATGGCGACGGCCCCGACGATGGTGACGGCGATGGCGACGGTCCAGCGGATCACCCCGCGCGGCCAGCTGAACGAGGGCATGACGCTCGCGGTCACGGCGATCCTCGGCGGTATCGCGGTGGGCTCGGCGACGGGCGGCTGGACGGTCGAGCGGTGGGGCCCGGCGTACGGCTACGCCCTGCCGGTAGCCGCGGCCGCCCTGGCGCTCGCCCTCTCGGGCCTGGTCCCCACTGGGCCCCGGACGGGCGTCCGGACATGACGAAGGCCCGGCAGCCATGACGGCCGCCGGGCCTTCGCCCACATGGGATGAGTGGAGATGGCGGGAATCGAACCCGCGTCCAACGGTGCTAAACCAGGGCTTCTCCGTGTGCAGTCCGCTGCGATTTTCTCGGCCCCGGAGATCACGCGGACAAGTCTCCGACGGGCTCAGTCACTGTTTGATTTCCTCCTGGGCCCCGTGACCGGGCTCAGAAGTTTAGTTCCCTAGCTGATGCCAGGATCCGGGTCGGGAACAGCCCCGGGCTGACACTTCGCAAGTCGCTACTTAGGCAGCGAGGGCGAAGGAATCGCGCTTGGTGTTGGCGATTATTGGTTGCGACATATGGTTTACGAGATCATTGCCGCTTCCTCGACACGCTTCCCCTGCTTCGACATCCGCTGTCGAAACCGATCATCCCCATGTTGATTTTTCAAAAGTGCACCCGCTGTGAGGTGCGTGGCCCATCGTACGTGACCAACACGTACGCTCGCCAGCGTATTCCCGGTGGTCAGCCGAGCTGGGCCGCCCGCTGACGGCGGCGGGCCGCCGAGATCGCCCGGCTCGCCTCTCGCGTGTCCTGCTTCTCGCGGAGCGTCTGGCGCTTGTCGTACTCCTTCTTGCCCTTGGCGAGCGCGATCTCGCACTTCACCCGGCTGCCCAGGAAGTACAGCGCGAGGGGCACGATCGTGTGACCCGTCTCCGACGCCTTCTGCTCCAGCTTGTCGATCTCGGCGCGGTGCAGCAGCAGCTTGCGCTTCCGCTTGGCCGAGTGGTTGGTCCAGCTGCCCTGGGAGTACTCCGGGACATGGATGTTGTGGAGCCAGGCCTCGTGGCCGTCGATCTGGACGAAGCCGTCGACGAGCGACGCCCGGCCCATCCGCAGCGACTTCACCTCGGTGCCCATGAGCACCACACCGCACTCGTAGGTGTCGAGGATGTGGTAGTCGTGCCGCGCCTTCTTGTTCTGCGCGATGAGCTTGCGCTCCGGCCCCTTGTCCTGGCTCTGCTTCTTCGCAGGCTTGCCCTGCACGTTGACGAGTCCCTTTGCCATAGTGCAGTCATTTTCGCACTACGAGGCCCCTCCGAGGCCACTCAATACTGTCCGGGCCCGCTGCTCGGCCCGTCCCCCTGACGCATCGCCCACCACCAGGTCCGGCGTGATGCCCCGGCCGTCCACGCTGTGACCCGCCGGTGTGCGGTAGTGGCCGACGGTCAGCTCGGCGACTGACCCGTCGGGCAGCGCGCTCGGCATCTGCACCGCCCCCTTGCCGAACGTACGCGCACCGACCGTGACGGCTCGGCCACGGTCCTGGAGGGCGCCGGTGAGCAGCTCCGCGGCGCTCATCGTGCCGCCGTCGACGAGGGCGACGACCGGCCGGGCGGTGTCCCCGCCCGCGTCCGCGTAGAGGGCACGCTGCTCGCCGTCGACGTCGTACGTGGCGACCAGGCCGCCGTCGAGGAAGGCGGAGGCGGCCTCGGCAGCCTCCGCGACCAGCCCGCCCGCGTTGCCCCGCAGGTCCAGCAGGACCCCGGCGCCGGCCGGGGCGGCCCGCACCGCCTTGCGTACCCGCTCCCCCGCGCCCTTGGTGAACGCCGTCACCTTGATCAGCACGACCCCGCCGTCGAGCCTGCGGACGGTGACGGGGTCGGTGACGAGGGTGGCCCGGCGCAGGGTCCGGGTCCAGGCGCGCCCGCCGCGCTCGCCCCCGAGGACGACGGCGGATCCTACGGCGGCGCTCCCGCCGTCCCTGTCGCCCCGCAGCAGCGCGACGGCCTCGGAGACCGGCAGTCCGTCCACCGCGCGGCCGTCGATCGTACGGAGCCGGTCACCGGGCCTGATCCCGGCCCGCGCGGCCGGCCCGCCGTCCCGGACCCGGGCCACCTCGATGTGCCCGTCGGCGGCCTTGCGGGCCGAGAGGCCGACGCCGGTGTACGCGCCGCCGAGCGCCTGGGTGAACTCCTCGTACTCGCCCGGGTCGTACACCGCGCCCCAGCGGTCGCCGCTGCGGCTGACGAACTCCTCGGCGGCCTGCGTACCGGACTTGCCGTCCGCGATGGCGTCGGCGGTCGTACGGGCGAGCGCGTCGCGGTCGATGGTCGTCCGGTCCGCCGGCGCCGAAGCCGCGCGCAGCCGGGGCTCCGTACGCTCCGCGCGGGGAAGGGAGTCGGTGGCCACGGCGGTGGCGAGGACGCTCGCGAAGACCAATGTGAGGGCCGCCCCGCGGCCGAAGCGGCGGGGCCTGAGACAGAAGGACGGGCCCGGCATGCCGCCCACTCTAGGACAAGCGAAGGGCGCCGTACGGTTGTTGCCCGTACGGCGCCCGGGGCGCATGTCACACCTTGAGGTACTTGCGGAGCGCGATGAAAGCGGCCAGCGCCGGCATCAGCAACCCGATCGCGAGGACCAGCGGCAGCTTGGTGAGGACGGCGTCCCAGCCGATGAAGTTGACCAGTTGCATCTTGTCGGCGAGCGCCAGGCCGTGGTCGATGAGGAAGTAGCGGCCGACCAGCAGCATGACGGAGGCGACGGCGCCACCGAGCAGTCCGGCGAAGGCGGCCTCCATGATGAACGGCATCTGGATGTAGAAGCTGGACGCGCCGACCAGCCGCATGATCCCCGTCTCACGCCGTCGGCTGAAGGCCGACACCCGCACGGTGTTGACGATCAGGATCAACGCGATGACCAGCATCAGCGCCATCACGTAGAGCGCGACGACGTTCATGCCGTTCATCAGGTCGAAGAGGTTCTGCAGGATGTTGCGCTGGTCCTGGACGGACTGCACACCGTCCCGGCCGGCGAAGGCGGTTGCCACCACCTTGTACTTCTCCGGGTCGTGGAGCTTGACCCGGAAGGACTCCTGCATCTGGTCCGGGGTGATGGTGGAGGCGATCGGGGTGTCGCCGTACTGCTCCCGGTAGTGCTTGTACGCCTCGTCGGCGCTTTCGTGATGGACGGTGTCGACGATGTCCATCTTCTTCAGATCGCCCTCGATCTGCTCCTTCTGCTGCGCGGTGACCGCGCCCTTGGCGCACTTGGGCGAGGTACCCGCATCGCTCTTGTTGCAGAGGAAGATGGAGACGTTGACCTTGTCGTACCAGTAGTCCTTCATCGTGCTGACCTGCTCGCGCATGAGCAGGGCGCCGCCGAACAGGGCGAGCGAGAGGGCTACGGAGACGATGACGGCGAAGGTCATCGTGAGATTGCGCCGAAGACCGACGCCGATCTCGGACAGTACGAACTGAGCGCGCATGCGACTCTTTCAGCCTTTCCTTCTAGCTGCTGCTACCGGCCACTTGCTCAGTGCTGGTAGCCGTAGACGCCGCGCGCCTGGTCACGTACGAGACGGCCCTGTTCGAGCTCGATGACTCGCTTGCGCATCTGGTCGACGATGTTCTGGTCGTGGGTCGCCATGAGGACGGTGGTGCCGGTCCGGTTGATCCGGTCGAGCAGCTTCATGATGCCGACGGAGGTCTGCGGGTCGAGGTTTCCGGTGGGCTCGTCGGCGATGAGGAGAGCGGGCCGGTTGACGAACGCCCGGGCGATGGCGACGCGCTGCTGCTCACCACCGGAGAGCTCACCGGGCCGGCGGTCCTCCTTGCCGCCGAGACCGACGAGGTCGAGGACCTGCGGCACGGCCTTGCGGATCTCACCGCGCGGCTTTCCGATGACCTCCTGGGCGAACGCCACGTTCTCGGCGACGGTTTTGTTGGGGAGCAGCCGGAAGTCCTGGAAGACGGTGCCGAGCTGGCGGCGCATGTGCGGCACCTTCCAATTCGACAGCCGCGCCAGATCCTTGCCGAGGACGTGCACCTGCCCATGGCTGGCGCGCTCCTCCCGCAGGATCAGCCGGAGAAAGGTGGACTTTCCGGAGCCGGAGGATCCCACCAGGAAGACGAACTCACCCTTCTCGATCTCCAGGGAGACATCCCTGAGGGCGGGGCGGTTCTGCTTCGGGTAGGACTTGGAGACACTGTCGAATCGGATCACGGGTGCACCACGGTCGGCAGGGAGTAGGTGTGCGTGACCATACGCGAACGGGGATGACCCGTGCAGTCGCGGTCAGGTCTTACGTCCTTTATCCTTTTTGTCCCCCGGGGCGGAACGGGTGGAATCCGACGGGGCGCGCCGAAAGCCCGAAGAGCTGGCACAGTGGTAGGGGAACGGTTGCGTTTCCCAGAGCGTTGTGCGGAGGGAACCGCCACGCGGGAGGAGGAAAAGCGCATGACCTACGACCGACTGGTGTGCGCGAACTGCGCGGCCCCGGTCGCCGAGGGCCGCTGCCCCGTGTGCCGGGCGAACCGTGAACGTCTTCAGCAGCAGGGACCGCTGGGTGGCCTGTCCCCCACGGCGCTGCTCACGCTTCTGGTGGTACTGATCGCGGCGATGACGCTGCTGGCGGCGTACCGCACGGCGTAGAACGAACTACGGAAGGGCCCGGGGTGCGAACTGCACCCCGGGCCCTTCTGTCGCTTACGGGCGATTACGCGGCGGTACGACCGCCGGCGACGAGACGCGGCAGCATACGGAAGCCGATGCCACCCGCGATCATGGTCGCGGCCCCGATCAGCAGGAACGAGGTCTCGGCGGCGCCGGTCTCGGCCAGCTCCTCCTTGGCCTTGCCCTGCTCGACCGGCTGAGAGCCGACGTTGTTGGTGCCCGGATTGTTGTCCACGCACTCGGCGCCGTCGAGGTCGACGGTGCAGGTGCCGGGGTTGCCACCGGTGGAGCCGTTGGAACCGTTGCCGGAGGTGCCCTCGGAGCCACCCTCGGAACCGCCCTCGGAACCGTTCGAGCCGCCCTCAGAGCCGTTGGAGCCGGTCGAGGTGCCGGTGGACGTGCCGGTGGAGGTACCCGTCGACGTGCCCGTCGAGGTGCCCGTGGACGTACCGGTCGACGTACCCGTGGAGGTACCCGTCGACGTACCCGTCGAGGTGCCCGTGGACGTACCGGTCGAGGTGCCGGTGGACGTACCGGTCGAGGTGCCGGTGGACGTGCCGGTGGACGTGCCGGTCGACGTGCCCGTCGAGGTACCCGTCGACGTACCCGTCGAGGTGCCCGTGGACGTACCGGTCGAGGTGCCGGTGGACGTGCCGGTCGACGTACCCGTGGACGTACCCGTCGAGGTACCCGTGGACGTACCCGTGGACGTACCGGTCGACGTACCCGTGGACGTACCGGTCGACGTACCCGTGGAGGTACCCGTCGACGTACCCGTGGACGTGCCCGTCGACGTACCCGTGGAGGTACCCGTGGACGTGCCCGTCGAAGTACCCGTGGAGGTACCGGTCGACGTACCCGTCGAAGTACCCGTCGAGGTGCCCGTCGACGTACCCGTCGTGGTTCCGACGATCGTGTTGCCGTCGGTCGTGTTGCCGTCGGTCGTGCCGCCCTGGGTGTCGTTGATACCCAGGCCCACCTCAACACCGTTGCTGTTGGCCTCGACCTCGGCGTTGAGGCCCGCGACCTCGATGCCGACGGCCGAAGCGGCGCCCGCCGCGGTCAGGGACGCACCGGCGGCGATCACCGCGCCTGCGGCTATCCGCGCCACGCGGACCCGCGTCTTCTTGGTCATCTGCTCGCTACCCCCAGTAGCTCAATCTCGTTATTGGAGCAGCGCCCGGGGCCACAGGCATCGGGAGTTGAGTTCTGGCCCCCCGTCCACACACGCCCCAGAAATGCGCATGCCATTCGTCACCCTGGCGAGTTTCCGTAGACCCGTCAAGGTCGTTGCGCGTGCGATGCCTGGATTGACCCCACTTGCCCGGCCTGCACGAATGCAACTGTGACGTAAACGCGGAACTTCGGCCCCGCTCAACCCAGTTCCCTTGTCGACAAAGCGAGCCGCAAACCAACTTTCCCCTTGCGCCCGCGAATTCCCACGCGTACCCACGCGCACCCGCAGGCACGCGAACGGCGCCGCACCCGCTGCTCGCGGATCCGGCGCCGTAGACGCTCGATGTTCGTACTGCGGTTACTTCTCCTGCTGCTTCCGCCAGCGGATACCGGCCTCAAGGAAGCCGTCGATCTCGCCGTCGAGCACGGACTGCGGGTTGCCGACCTCGAACTCCGTCCGCAGGTCCTTGACCATCTGGTACGGGTGGAGGACGTACGAACGCATCTGGTTGCCCCACGAGCTGCCGCCGTCGCCCTTGAGGGCGTCCATCTTGGCGCGCTCCTCCTGGCGCTGACGCTCCAGCAGCTTCGCCTGAAGAACGTTCATCGCGCTCGCCTTGTTCTGGATCTGGGAGCGCTCGTTCTGACAGGAGACGACGATGCCCGTCGGGATGTGCGTGATGCGCACCGCGGAGTCCGTCGTGTTGACGCCCTGGCCACCCGGGCCAGATGCGCGGTAGACGTCCACGCGCAGGTCGGACTCGTCGATCTCGACGTGGTCGGACTGCTCGACGACCGGGAGGATTTCCACGCCCGCGAAGGACGTCTGGCGACGGCCCTGGTTGTCGAAGGGGGAGATACGGACGAGGCGGTGGGTGCCCTGCTCGACGGAGAGCGTGCCGTAGGCGTACGGCGCCTTGACGACGAAGGTGGTCGACTTGATGCCGGCTTCTTCCGCGTACGACGTCTCGTAGACCTCGGTGCCGTAGTTGTGCCGCTCGGCCCAGCGCAGGTACATGCGCTGAAGCTGCTCCGCGAAGTCGGCGGCGTCGACGCCACCGGCCTCGGCGCGGATGTTGACCAGCGCCTCACGCTCGTCGTACTCGCCGGAGAGGAGGGTGCGGACCTCCATCTCGTCGAGCGCCTTCTTCACGGACTCCAGCTCGGCCTCGGCCTCGGCACGGGTGTCCGGGTCGTCCTCGGCCTCGGCGAGCTCGAAGAGCACCTCGAGGTCGTCGATACGACTCCGGAGCGCCTCGGTCTTGCGGACCTCGGCCTGGAGGTGGGAAAGCTTGCTCGTGATCTTCTGCGCCGCCTCCGGGTCGTCCCAGAGGGACGGGGCCGCGGCCTGCTCCTCGAGCACGGCGATCTCTGCCCTCAGCTTGTCGAGGTCCAGGACGGCCTCGATCGACCCCATGGTCGAGGAGAGGGACTTCAGCTCTTCGGATACATCGACGACTGCCACGCGTCCAGCGTAACGGCTCGCGCCCACAGCCAGTCCCCCCGGACGCGACTAGGGCTGCTCGGGTGTGGACTGCTTGGAGTCCTGCGGCGTCGCTCCGGCGTCGTCGCCGCTGGTCGCGAGCCAGCCGCCGATACCGACCGCGGCCGCCAGGGCGGTGCCCGCGAGGGCGAGGGTGAGGCGGCGTTTGCGAACCGTTTCCGCCTTGTGGCGGGCCGCGCCGGGGCGGGGGGTGCCGGTGGGGCGGGGGACGCGGGCGGTGCCGCGGGGGCCGCCGGAGAGTTCGTCGGGGGCCGGGACCCGCATCGAGGTGTGGGTGTCGCGGTTGGAGTCGGGGGCCGAGCCGGGGACCAGGGGGACCGCGCCGCGGCGGCGGGGCTCGCTGGGGAGGGTGGGGTACTCCGGCTCCTCGTACGCCTCGGTGGGCTCCGCGTCGGGCTCGTCGACGTCCAGGGGCGGGATACCGGCCAGGAGAGGCAGGACGTCCCGCAGGCGGCTGGCCAGCTCGGAGGCGCGCAGGCGGGAGGCGGGGGCCTTGGCGAGGCACTGGACGAGCAGCTGCCACAGCTCTTCGGGGATGCCCGGGAGCGGGACGACCGTCTCGGTGACGTGGCGGCGCAGCACGGCGCCGGGGTGGCCACCCCCGAAGGGGGTGAAGCCGGCCAGCAGCTCGTACAGGACGGTGGCGAGGGCGTAGATGTCGACGGCGGCGCGGGGCGGCAGGCCCTCGACGATCTCGGGGGCGAGGTAGTCCGGGGTGCCGATGATCCGGGTCGCCTTGGTGCGGCGGGGGGTGTCGATGAGCTTGGCGACGCCGAAGTCGGTCAGGAGGGCGGGGTGGGAGCCGCCGGGGCCGAGCGGGCCCTCCATGTCGAGCAGGATGTTCTCCGGCTTGACGTCACGGTGTACGACTCCGGCGGCGTGCGCGGCGGCCAGGCCGTCTGCGACGTCGGCGATGATGGCGACGGCGGCCTCGGGGGCGAGACGGCGCTCGCGGTCGAGGCGGGTGCGCAGGTCGGTGCCGCGGACGAGGTCCATCACGAGCGCGAGGTCGTTGCCGTCGACGACGAGGTCGCGGACGGACACCACGCGCGCGTGGTCGAGCCCGAGGAGCGCGGTGCGCTCCTGGACGAACCGCCCGACGAGCTCCTGGTCGGAGGCGAGGTCCTCGCGCAGCAGCTTGATCGCTACGGGGCCCTCGGGGCCTTCCCCGAGCCACACCGTGCCCGCGCTGCCGCGGCCCAGGATCTGGTGGGCGGTGTACCGGCTGCCGATTTTCCGTGCCAAGACTGCTCCCTCAGCGGCTGGCGTTCGCGACAAAGTTACGCGGCATCAGGCGCTGGTCTCGACTTCCGAGGGGAAATCACCCCTCGGAAGTCGACAAATCGACAGTGTTACTGCCCCGTACCGCCTGTCTCGCCCGTACCACCGGTGCTGCCGGCGTCGGAGCCCAGCTCGGAGATCCAGCCGGTCACGGTCGAGATGCCGTCGCCGATGGCCTGCCAGTAGCTCTTGCCCTGGGCGATCCAGTCCTGGAGCGGGGTGAGCTCCCAGATCAGCCATCCGGCCACCACGAACAGGATGATCGTGAACAGGCAGCCCTTGAGGCAGCCCAGGCCCGGGATGCGCATCGGGTTGGCGCCGCGCTGGCGCGGCGGTCGCGGCTCGCGGGGCGGGCGCTGGGCCGGAGGCTGCTGCGGCGGCGCGTACTGCTGCTGCGGGGGCGGCGGGGCGTACTGCTGCGGCTGAGGCTGCTGGTACTGCGGCGCGGGCGCGTACTGCTGCTGGTGCTGGGGCGGCCGCTGCGGCTGCCGCTGCGGCGGCTGGGGCTGCTGCTGGTACTGCGGCGGCTGCGGGGGCTGCTGCGGCCGGCGCTGGGGGCGGCGGCGCAGCGGGTCGTCGTTCGGGTCCAGGTACTGGACCTGGGTCTGCTCGTTGCGGTCGCGGGCCGCGCGCAGCTGGTTCTGCCAGGGGTGCGGTTCCTCCGGCTGCCCGGGGGACTGCGGCGGACCGTCCGGATGCGGGGGTACGGGGGGCATGACCGCGGTCGCGTCGGCGGCGCCCGGCGCGCCGGCGGGCAGGACGCTGGTGGCGGCCGCCGGGTCGTACTGGGAGGCGCCGCTCGGGAGCACCTGGGTCGGGTCGGCCGCGCCCGGGGTCTGCGGGACCGGCGCGGGGGCCGGGTCGGGCGCGAGCAGCGCGCCGACGCCCTCGGCGGCCTCGATCTGCGCGGGCGTGGCGTGGACGCCGATGCCCGCCGCGACCGTGCGCAGTCCGCGGGCGAGGTTCTCGGCGCTGGGCCGGTGGTCCGGCTCCTTGCTCAGGCAGCGCTCTATGACCGTCCACAGGGGGCCCGGGACGGTGGAGGGGCGCCGGGGCTCCTCGCTGAGGTGGCGGTGCAGGACCTCCAGGGCCGTGCCGCCCGCGAACGGGGGCCGGCCGGTGACCAGCTCGTAGAGCAGGATGCCGGCGCCGTAGATGTCCACGGCGGAGGTCTGCGGGCGGCCCTCGGCGGACTCCGGGGCGACGTACGCGGGCGTGCCGACGAATTCGTGGGTGCGTGTCAGGCCCGGGGAGTCGGCGAGGCGTGCGATGCCGAAGTCGGTGAGCATCGGGTGCATCTGGCCGTCGCGCTCGGCGAGCAGGACGTTGGCCGGCTTGAGGTCGCGGTGGACGACGCCGTCGGCGTGGCTGGCGGCGAGCGCGTCGGCGATCTGGGCCGTGAGCAGCGCGGCGGCGACCGGGGTGAGCGGCCCGCTCTCGCGGATGTAGCGGTGCAGGTCGGGGCCTTCGACCAGGTCCATGACGAGGGCGAGGACATCGCCTTCGACGACCAGGTCGCGGGTGCGCACGATGTTGGGGTGCGTCAGCCGCAGGAGGACCGAGCGCTCCCGCAGGAAGCGCATCACGATGTCCGCGTCGTTGGCGAGCTCCTCCTTGAGGACCTTGATCGCCACGGTCTCGCCGGGCTGGCCCGGCACGGCGGCCTCGGCGCCCGCCGTCTCCCTCTGGCGGGCTCGCCAGACGGTGCCCGTGGCGCCGCGTCCGAGCGGCTCCTCGAGCAGGTACTTGCTGCCGACTGGCCGCACGTCACGCGCTCCCTGCTGATCGTGGTCCTTGCGAGTCCGGTCCCGGGTCCTCGTGGATCGGTTTCCGTCTTCCTGATCTGTTTCCTGATCTGTGACCCGCCTGGGTGTCCGACCTACTTTAGTGCCGCCGAACGGATCACAGGTCGGTCCTCCGGGGGTCCGGAACGGGACCTTCTTTTGTCCGAAACAAGACGCGTGGGTACCAGGGATGGTTGCCGCACCTGATCGGAAGACGTACCCAAGCAGGCATTTTCGGTCGTCAAGCCGATCGGCCGACGATCGCCCACGGACCATTCAAGATCACTTAGGGGCGGCCCACGGGCGTGTTGTCAGTGGCAGGTGCGAGGATGCACACAGCACGTCGCATCGTGGGGTCGGGAGCCTCGCGAAAGGGGTGGGAACCCCGCGATCCGTGCAGACCTGTACCGGACGACGCGTCCGTGCCGGGTGGGGGGAATCCAGGGCGGCTCCCCTGCCGGGCACCCCGCGCAGAAGGGACCGCTGGACGATGCAGATCCGGCTGACCGTCCTCGCGCCGCACAGCGGTGCCTCCGCGGCACGCGCCTGCGACGTGCTCGTCACCGCCCCCGCGGGCACCGCTCTCGCCGCGGTCGCCTCCGGGCTCGCCACGGTGGTCTCCGGTCCCGACACCTCCGGCGCGGTGGTGCTCTACGCCGGTCAGGAGCGGCTCGACGCCCAGCGCTGCGCGCTCGGCGAGCCCCCGCTGGTCGACGGGGCGGTCCTCTCCCTCCAGGTTCCCGGCGGCGGCGACGCCCCCGCCGTGGACGCCCCCGCCCAGCTCCATGTGGTCGCCGGACCGGACGCGGGCGGGGTGCATCTGCTGCACGGCGGACAGATCCGGATCGGCCGCTCCGCCGACGCCGACGTCCCCCTCGACGACCCGGACGTCTCCCGCATCCACTGCGCGATCACGGTCGCCGACGACGGCCGGGTCACCGTCGCCGACCTCGGTTCCACCAACGGCACCTCGCTCGATGGCACCGACGTCGGCACGCGCCCGGTGCGGCTGGCCCCGGGCGCGCTGCTGCGGGTCGGCGAGTCCGCCCTGCGGCTGGCCGGGCCGGGGGCCGGAACGGACAAGGTGCCCACGACCCCGGACGGCGAGGGCCATCTGCGCATCTGCCCGACGACGGCCGGGGAGTACGGCGCGGGCGCGGCACCCGGCCCGTACGGCACCGGCGCGGCGGGCGGCCCGGCGGCGGGTGAGAACGGCGTCCGGACCGCCCCGAGTGGCGGCACCCCGGGCGGCGGCAGACCGTACGGCTCCGGGGGCCTCACGCGCGCGACCGGCCCCAGCAGTGACTCGTACCTCGTCGAGGGCGTCGTCGAGGGCGTCGTCGAGGGCGGGACGGAGACGGCCGACGGCGGGCACGCGCGCGCCGGGGAGTTCGACGACGCCGACGGTGAGCGCGAGGCGCACAGCCGTACGCGCGCTCCGCGCCCCCAGGCCACCCCCGCGCGCGGGACCCGGCTGCCCGAGGGCGTCGCCCGTAAGCGGGGCATAGGGGCGTGGGCGCGGCGGCTCACCGGCGGCCGGGGCGATCTGCCCGCCGCGACGGACGCGGGCGCGGGCGCGGCGGCCGCCTCGGCCCTTGACCGGCGGCCCGTGCCCGAGACCTGGCCCGACCCGGCCGCCGTGCTGCTGACCGCGCTCGGCCCCGGCCCCCGTCTCTGGGAGCGCGGTGTCGGCCACCCCGAGGCGCTCGTCGTCCGGCTCGGGACCGCCGACCGGGCCGATCTGGCCGGCGTGCCGGTGACCGTCGCGCTACGGGAGGCCGGTTCGCTCGGTCTCGCCGGGCCGAAGGACCGGCTCCCCGGGCTCGCCCGGTCGGTCGTCGCCCAGCTGGCCGCGCTGCACTCCCCGGCCGACCTGGAGATCGTGCTGATCAGCGCCGACCGGACGCGCCCGGTCGAGGAGCGCCGCCGCGCCTGGGGCTGGCTCGGCTGGCTCCCCCATCTGCGGCCCGCCCATGGCCAGGACTGCCGTCTCCTCCTCGCGTACGACCGCGACCAGGCCGCGGCCCGCACGGCCGAGCTGACCCGCCGCCTCGACGACGGCCCGCTCGGGCCCGGCTGGGCCAGCGCCGACCGCAAGGCGGTCGCGGAGGCCGCGGCACGCTTCGAGGGGCCGTACACCGTGGTGATCGTGGACGGCGACCCTGGTTCGGCGGCGCTGCGGGAGACGACCGCGCGGCTCGCCGGGGCCGGGGCGGCCGCGGGGATCCATCTGATCTGCCTGGCCGACGCCCCGGCCGCCTCGCCGCTCTCCCCGGTCGCCGCCACCTACGAGACCGCCTGCGCGCAGTCCCTGGCCTTCCGCGAGTGCGGCGCGGTCGGACTGTTGAGCGGCGACGTGGCTACGGCGCTGCGGCTGCTGCGCACGGCCGGCGGCCAGGCCGCCGGGCACGGCACGCTCGCCACGGTGGACGCGGTCTCCGTGGCCTGGGCCGACCGGTTCGGCCGGGCGCTGGCCCCCCTCCGCACGGAGGGGACGGGGGGCAGCGGCCGTGGGGCCGCCGCCCTGGCGCTGCCGCCGTCCGCGCGGCTCCTGGACGAGCTGGGTCTTGCCCGCGCCACGCCCGCGTCGCTGATGGCCCGCTGGGCGTCGGCGCCGGAGGGGACGCTGGTCCTCGGCGCGGGGCCGCGTGGTCCGGTCGCCGTGGACCTGACCGCCGAGGGCCCGCATCTGCTGGTCGAGGGACCGGCGGGCAGCGGTCGTACGGAACTGCTCCGCTCGATCGCCGCCTCCCTGGCCGCGGGCGGCCGGCCCGACCGTCTCGCCCTGCTCCTGGTGGACGGCGCGGGCGGCGAAAGGGGCGACGGCCTCGCCCCCTGCACCGACCTCCCCCATGTCACCGAGCACCTGGTCGCCAGCGACCCCGTCCGGATGCGGGACTTCGCCCAGGCCCTGGGCGCCGAGCTGAAGCGCCGGGCCGAGATCCTCGGCTCCGAGGACTTCGCCGCGTGGCACACCCGCCAGGAACTCTCCGCGCGGCTCGTGGGCCAGCGGGCGCCGAGCGCGGCCGAGCACACGTCCCGCCCGGACGACGGCGTGCCGACGCCCGGCGCCGTCGCCGACCGGCAAACCCAGGACGCCCGTGCGCCCGAGACCGGCCGCTCGGCCGGTCAGGCCGACCACGGCGCCGCCGAGCACGCCGGAGCGGACCATCCCTCCGGGGGCGGGCGCCTCGCCGTACGGACCGATGCCCCGGCCCCCGCCGGTACGCCCGGCCGTCCCACCCTGCCCAGCCAGGCCGGGCCCGGCGACGGGCGGCACGGCGAGGGCGGACCTGGGGGCAAGACGACGGCGCTGCCCCGGCTCGTCGTACTCGTCGACGACTACGACGCGCTCGTCGCGCCCGCGCTCGGATCCACCGGCCGGCCCTCCGCCGGGTCGGTCGTACGCGCCTTGGAGGCCATCGCTCGCGGCGGCGCCCGGCTCGGGGTGCATCTGATCGCGGCCTCGGGACGCCCGGAGCGGACGGCGGACACGGAGCTGGCGCACGGCGCCCGGCTGCGGGTGGTCCTCGACGCCCCCGGTACGGGAGGGCCCGACGAACCGTCCCCCGGACGGGGACGGCTCGGGCACCCGGACGGCCGGGTGACCCCCTTCCAGGGCGGTCGCGTGACCGGCCGTATCCCCCGTACGGCGACGATGCGGCCCACCGTGGTGCCGCTGGAGTGGGAGCGGATGGGCGATCCGCCGACCCGTCGGCCGGTGCGTGAGCTGGGCAACGGCCCGACGGATCTGGCGCTCCTCGCCAGCGCGCTGGAGCGCGCGGCCCGCTCGGTGGACGCCACCCCACCCGTCCCGCTCAGCCCGGCGAGCCGCACCTGAGCCACACCTCAGCCGGCCCTGCGCCTCACCCGAGCCGCACCTGACCCCACGTCACGAGCCCATCACGATCACCCACTTGCGGAGGAAGGCGGTATTGCGGGTCCCTGACGGCCGGGCTAGACCTGTCGGACGGGACGAGCACGCGCACGAAAGAGACGGGGCATCGATGCGACGTACACCTCTTCGTCAGCGAAGCAAGACCGCAGGGCACACCCCCCGGGCCGCGATGGCCGTCACGGCCGTCACCTCACTGGCCCTCGCCCTCGCCGGGTGCGGCGCGGACGGCGGCGGCAAGGACCCGAAGTCCTCGCCCAGCAGCGGCAAAAGCACCGGCGCCACCCTGTCCTTACCGTCCCTCAAGGGCGAGAAGATCCAGGTCGCGGCCGTGTGGACCGGCCCGGAGCAGGAGAACTTCACCAAGGTCCTGAAGGAGTTCGAGAAGCGGACCGGCGCGACGGTCACCTTCGTACCGGCCCAGGACCCGATCGTGAACTTCCTCGGGACGAAGATCGCGGGCGGCAGCCCGCCGGACGTGGCGATGCTCCCGCAGGTGGGGGCGGTCCAGCAGGCCGTGGCCCGCAAGTGGGCCAAGCCGGTCGGCCCGGAGGCCAAGGCACAGCTCACGGCCAACTACTCGAAGGGCTGGCAGGACCTCGGTGCGGTCGACGGCACCCAGTACGGCGTGTACTTCAAGGCCGCCAACAAGTCCCTGATCTGGTACAACAACGCCGCGTTCGAGAACGCGGGCGTGAGTGAGCCGAAGACCTGGAAGGACTTCCTGTCGACGGCCGAGACCGTCTCGGCCTCCGGGGTCACGCCGGTCTCGGTCGGCGGCGCGGACGGCTGGACGCTCACCGACTGGTTCGAGAACATCTATCTCTCGCAGGCCGGACCGGCCAAGTACGACCAGCTGGCCAAGCACGAGATCAAGTGGACCGACCCGTCGGTGACAGCGGCGCTGACCACCCTGGGTGAGCTCTTCGGCAAGCCGAATCTGATCGCGGGCGGGGCGAACGGCGCGCTGCAGACCGAGTTCCCGCTCTCGGTCACCCAGACCTTCACCGGCGGCGACCAGCCCAAGGCGGCGATGGTCTTCGAGGGCGACTTCGCGGCGATCAACATCGCGCAGACCCCGGCCAAGATCGGCACGGACGCGAAGGTGTTCCCCTTCCCGGCGGTCGGCGGCGCGGCCCCGGTGGTGACCGGCGGCGACGCGGCGGTGGCGCTGAAGGACACCAAGGGTGCCCAGGCCCTGCTGACCTTCCTGGCCTCGGCGGACGCCGCGAAGATCTGGGCGGAGGCGGGCGGTTTCCTCTCCCCCAACAAGGCGCTGGACCCGGGCGCGTACCCGAACGACGTGCAGCGGGAGATCGCCAAGGCCCTGATCGCGGCGGGCGACGACTTCCGGTTCGACATGTCGGACCAGATGCCGCAGTCGTTCGGCGGCACGCCCGGCAAGGGTGAGTGGAAGGCGCTCCAGGACTTCCTCAAGAACCCCAAGGACATCCAGGGCACCCAGCAGCGGCTGGAGGCCGACGCGGCCAAGGCGTACAAGAGCTGACGCCGTGGGCTCCCCTTCGGTGAAGGATGCCGGTACGCAGGCCCGTGCCGGCATCCGTATCCCCCGCGCCAGGGGCGTGACCGGCACGCGCAGGAGCGTCGCGGCGGGCTTTCTGCTGCCGGCGCTGGTGCTGCTCGGCGCGCTCGTCGTCTACCCGATCGGGTACTCGGTCCAGCGGTCGTTCTTCGACCGCGACGGCAACTCCTTCGTCGGCCTCGGCAATTACGTCGAGATCTTCACCGACGACACGATCCTCACCGCGGTCAAGAACAACGCGATCTGGGTGGTGTTCGCACCGGCCGTCGCCACCGCCCTCGGTCTGATCTTCGCCGTGCTGACCGAACGGGTCCGCTGGGGCACGGCGTTCAAGCTGATCGTCTTCATGCCGATGGCCATCTCGATGCTCGCGGCCGGGATCATCTTCCGGCTGGTGTACGAGCAGGATCCGGAGCGCGGGGTCGCCAACGCCGTCTGGGTGGGCGTGCACGACACCTTCGCCGAGTCGTCCGTCTTCCCCAAGGCCCGTCCGCTGCCGGTGCATCCGCTGAAGGCGGCCGGCGACGGCGCGTACCTCACCAAGGAGCCGGTGCGCGCGGGCAGTCCGGCGCGGCTGCCGCTCGTCGGGGTCGCTCCGGCGCAGATGCCGGGGGACGCGAAGCCGGCGAAGGTGCCGCAGGCGCCCGCCGAAGGGGTGTCGGGCACGGCCTGGCTGGACTTCACCCGCGGGGGCGGCGGGAAGCCGAACGCCGTCGACGTCCAGGAGCTGGGTCTGAAGGGCCTGCGGATCGAGGCGGTGAAGGACGGGAAGGTCGTCGCCGCCACGACGGCGGCGGCGGACGGCACGTTCGCCCTGCCCGCGGCCGCGGACGGGGCGCTGCTGCGGCTGCCGGGCAGCAACTTCCGGGAGCAGTACAACGGCGTCGACTGGCTCGGCCCCTCGCTTGTCACCCCGGCCATCATCGGCAGTTACGTGTGGATGTGGGCCGGGTTCGCGATGGTGCTGATCGCCGCGGGTCTGGCGAGTGTGCCGCGTGAGCTGATGGAGGCGGCCCGGGTCGACGGGGCGAACGAGTGGCAGGTCTTCCGCCGTGTGACGGTCCCGCTGCTCGCCCCGGTGCTGGCGGTGGTCCTGGTGACCCTGATGATCAACGTGCTGAAGATCTTCGACCTGGTCTTCATCATCGCGCCGGGCTCGGCCCAGGACGACGCCAATGTGCTGGCGCTTCAGTTGTACCGCTCGTCGTTCGGCACGGACGCGGACCTGGGGGTGGGCAGCGCCATCGCGGTGCTCCTGCTGTTGCTGGTGATCCCCGTGATGCTCTTCAACATCCGCAGGATGCGAAGGGAAGGCCGACGATGAGCTCTCTGGGGTCCCGGATCGCCGCGCGCACCGCGGGCGGCGCCCTGCGTGTCTTCCTCATCCTGGTCGGCCTGTTCTGGCTGATGCCGACGGTGGGGCTGCTGCTGTCCTCCCTGCGCGGCCCGGCCGACATCGCGTCGGGGGGTTGGTGGCAGGTCTTCACCACCCCGGCGCAGCTGACCACCGAGAACTACTCGGCGCTGCTGGCCAACGACACGATCACCGACTCGTTGCTCTCCACCATCCTGATCACGGTTCCGGCGACGCTGCTGGTCGTGGTGGTCGGCTCGCTGGCCGGGTATGCCTTCGCGTGGATGGACTTCCCGGGGCGCGACTGGTGGTTCCTGGTGGTCGTGGGGCTTCTGGTGGTTCCGGTGCAGGTGGCGCTTGTGCCGGTGTCGAAGCTCTTCGGTGAGATCGGGATCTTCGAGACGACGCTCGGTGTGGTGCTCTTCCATGTCGCGTTCGGGCTGCCGTTCGCGATCTTCCTGTTGCGGAACTTCTTCGCGGAGATCCCCCGGGAGCTGCTGGAGGCGGCCCGGCTCGACGGGGCGGGTGAGATCCGGCTGTTCACCCGTGTGGTGCTGCCGCTCGGCGGCCCGGCCATCGCCTCGCTCGGCATCTTCCAGTTCCTGTGGGTCTGGAACGACATGCTGGTCGCGCTGATCTTCGCGGACTCGGAGTCGCCGCCGATCACGGTCGCGCTCCAGCAGCAGGTACGGCAGTTCGGCAACAACATCGATGTGCTGGCGCCGGGCGCGTTCGTGTCGATGGTGATTCCGCTGGCCGTCTTCTTCGCCTTCCAGCGGCAGTTCGTGTCCGGGGTGATGGCGGGCGCGGTGAAGTAGGCGGGCACGTACGGAGGTCGGCGGCCTCAGGCCTTGAGCGCCCCCACCGCCGCGCGCGCCAGGTCGTCCAGGTAGCCCTTGGGCAGTTCCGTACGGACCACGACCAGGCGCCAGTAGAGCGGTCCGACGATCAGGTCGAGCGCCCGGTCCGGGTCCGTGCCGGCCGGCAGGTCGCCGCGGGCGACGGCGTCGTGGACGACCTGGGCGACCACGCCCTGCTGGCTGTCCAGCAGGGCGGCCTTGATCGCGTCGGAGATCTCGGGGTGGCGGGCGGCCTCCACGAGCAGGTCGGGGATGACCTGGGAGGCGACCGGGTGGCGCAGGGCGTGCGCGGCCACCTCCAGCAGGGCGCGAACGTCGCCGTGGAGCGAACCGGTGGCAGGGGCCGGCAGCCCCTGGGTGGCCACCGCGCCGACCAGGTCGAGGACGAGCGACAGCTTGGACTTCCAGCGCCGGTAGACGGCGGTCTTGCCCACGCCCGCGCGGCGGGCGATGCCCTCGATGGACATCCGGGCGAAGCCGACGGCGGCGAGCTCCTCGAAGACGGCGGCGCGGATCGCGTCGGTGACGTCCTCCCGGAGCACGGCGGCTCCGGCGGGGGCGCGTCGGGGCGTGCCGGTCGGCTCTGGGGTCATGGCCAGGATCATAGCCAACACCTTCGTGACGACGAGACGGTTGCGTTCCGACGTACGAGCGTCCTACTCTCGCCGTAGCGACGATACGGGTCCGTCCCGTCGTTGCTCTCGACGCACTCCGCCGTCGGAAGTGAGGACAGTGACCACCCGTACGACCCCCGCCCCCGCCCCTGCCCCCGTCACGACGGCCACCCCCGCGCTCCCCGGCCAGGACCTGCGCGCGCTGGCCCTGCGCCACGGGCTGACAGTCAGCGGCGCGCGCCCCTCGCTCCCCGCGTACGTCCGCGGGCTCTGGTCCCGCCGCCACTTCATCGGCGCGTTCGCGACGGCCCGGCTCACGGCCCAGTACAGCCAGGCGCGCCTCGGCCAGCTCTGGCAGGTGGCGACCCCACTGCTGAACGCCGCCGTCTACTACGTGGTCTTCGGCGTCCTGATGAACGTCCAGCGGGACATCCCGGACTACGTCCCGTTCCTGATCACGGGCGTCTTCGTATGGACCTTCACGGCGCAGTCGATCAACGCCGGCACGCGCGCGATCAGCGGCAACCTCGGGCTCGTACGGGCCCTGCACTTCCCCCGCGCGTCCCTGCCCATCGCGCTCGCGCTGCAACAGCTCCAGCAGCTCGCCTTCTCGCTGGGCGCGCTCGCGGTCATCCTGTTCTGCTTCGGCGAGTTCCCGACCTGGAACTGGCTGCTGGCCGTGCCCGCCCTCGCCCTCCAGGCGCTGTTCAACACCGGTCTCGCGCTGGTCATGGCCCGGATCGCGGCCCGTACGCCGGACGTCGCGACACTGATGCCGTTCGTGCTGCGCACCTGGATGTACGTCTCCGGTGTCATGTGGAGCATTCACCACCTGGAGGCCGCCGGTCGGCTGCCGCACGCGGTGCTGACGCTCCTGAAGTGCAATCCGGCGGCCGTCTACATCGATCTGATGCGTCTCGCGCTCGTCGAGAGCTTCACCGCCGACCAGCTGCCGCCCCATGTGTGGACGCTGGCCCTCGGCTGGGCGCTGCTGCTGTTCGTCGGCGGCTTCATCTATTTCTGGCAGGCGGAGGAGACCTACGGCCGTGGCTGAACGCACCCCCACCGTCGTCGCCGACGGGGTCCACATCACGTACACCGTCCAGGGCGGCCGCGCCGGCAAGGGCGGCGCCACCTCGGCGCTCAGCCGGATCGCCACCCGCCGGGCCGCCCCCGGGGCCCGTACGGTCCACGCCGTGAAGGGCGTCAGCTTCGCCGCGTACAAGGGCGAGGCGATCGGCCTGATCGGGTCCAACGGCTCGGGCAAGTCGACCCTGCTCAAGGGCATCGCCGGGCTGCTGCCGACCAGCGAGGGCCGGATCTACACCCAGGGGCAGCCCTCGCTCCTCGGGGTGAACGCCGCGCTGATGAGCGATCTGTCCGGGGAGCGCAACGTGGTCCTCGGCGGTCTCGCGATGGGCATGTCCCGCGCCCAGATCAGGCGGCGCTACCAGGAGATCGTGGACTTCTCCGGGATCAACGACAAGGGCGACTTCATCTCGCTGCCGATGCGGACGTACTCCTCGGGCATGGGCGCCAGGCTGCGCTTCTCCATCGCCGCCGCCAAGAGCCATGACGTGCTGCTGATCGACGAGGCGCTGGCGACCGGGGACGCGGCCTTCCGCCGCCGCAGCCGGCAGCGGATCGAGGAGCTGCGGGCGCAGGCGGGCACGGTCTTCCTGGTCAGCCACAGCAACTCCGCCATCACCGAGACCTGCGACCGGGCGCTGTGGCTGGAGGCGGGGACGCTACGGATGGACGGCCCGGCGGCCGAGGTCGTCGAGGCGTACCAGGCCTTCACCGGGAAGAAGTGACCTGCGGACCGAAACAGGCGCAGAACAGGCGTAAAACCGGCGCAAAAGGAGGCTAGAAGGAATTAAAACGATCAAATACGGCTAAAGTCCGCCTCGATGAAGACGCATCGGTTCCGCTCCCGCCGCGCGGCCCGCGCACCGCGCACCCCGCGAAGTCCCCACGGGTCTTCCAGTCCCCTCAGCGCCCTCAGTCCCGTCTCCACGCTCACGTCCCACCTACCCATCGGGACGCTCGGGTCCCTCACGCCCCCGGGGGAGGTGGACACCTCCGCCGAGCGACGCGCCCGCGCGGCCCTGGGCATCCTGTGGGCGCTCACGCGCACCGGCATGCTCATCCTGCTGCTTCGGGACAGCCTCGGCGTACGGGGCGTCGCGCGCGAGGTCTACGTCCTCTACCACTGGTGGTACAGGCACCTCACCGAGGGCTCCTTCCCGGTCGACGACGTCACCTGGCAGTACCCGCCCGGCGCCGGGCTCGTCTTCCTCTCCCCCGCGCTGCTGCCCTGGCTGACCTACTTCCAGGCCTTCGTCGTCCTCACCCTGCTGGCCGACGCGGCCGTCTCCGTCGCGCTCGCCCGCGCGGGCACCCAGGGCGCCTGGGTCTGGGTCGCCGGGCTGCCTCTGCTGCTGCACGTGCCCCTGGCGCGCTACGACGTACAGGTCACCGCCCTCGCCGTGTTCGCCCTGCTCGCGCTGGGCGCCGGCCGCTCCCGGCTCGCCGGCGTCCTCGCCGGGTTCGGCGCCATGGTCAAGATCTGGCCCGTGCTCGCCCTGACCGGCGCGCCCCGGGGCCGTACCACCCGCGAAAGCTTGTTCGCCGCGGCCGTCACCGTCGTCGCCCTGCTCGCCGTCCTGTCCATCGGCTTCTCCCACAGCCTGGACTTCCTGCACCAGCAGGGCAGCCGGGGCGTCCAGATCGAATCGCTCGGCGGCACGGCCCTGGCGCTGGCCCATGCGATCGCGGACTGGCCGGGCTCGGTCGCCTACCGCTACGGCGCCTTCGAGTACGTCGGCCCGTACGTCTCCAGCGTGGCCCGCCTCGCCCTGCTGCTTACCCTGGCCGCCCTCTGCTGGCTGGTGTGGTGGCGCCTGCGGGCCCGGCGCTGGAACCCCGCCGTCCCCTTCGACGCCGCGCTCGCCGCCGTCCTCCTCTTCACCGTCACCAGCCGGGTCATCAGCCCCCAGTACATGATCTGGCTGCTCGGCCTGGCCGCGGTCTGCCTCACCTCGCGCCACACCAGCCAGCGCACGGTCGCCCTGCTGCTCCTGCCCGCCGCCGGGCTGAGCGCGCTCGCCTACCCCGTGCTGTACGAGGAGGTGCTCACCGGCTCCGCGCTCGGCTGCGTGGTGATGGTGGCCCGCAACGGCCTGCTGCTCGTGGCGGCGCTGCTGTCGTGCCGACGGCTGTGGCTCGCTACCACATAGCGCAGGGCGCCCACCGGCCGGAACCGGTGGACGCCCTGATTACGAAGGAGTGAACCCCGAAGGGCTCACGCGACCCTCACACGGCCCCTCAGGCGTGCGTACGCAGCAGCTGACGCATGGTCCGCATCGCGACCGACAGGTTCGCCAGGTCGAAGGCGTCCGAGCTCTGGATCTCCTCCAGCGTCGTGCGCGCCCGGCCCAGGATGGCCGCGTTCTTCTGCTCCCAGGCCTTGAACCGCTCCTCCGGCGAGGCGGCGCCGTTGCCCGCCGACAGCACGTCCGAGGTGAGCGCCGCGTGGGCGGCGTACAGGTCCTCGCGGATGGAGGCACGGGCCATCGACTGCCAGCGGTCGTTACGCGGCAGCTCGATGATCCGGTCCATCAGCTGGGTGATCCGCAGCCGGTCGGCCAGGTCGTAGTAGACCTCGGCGACCGCCATCGGCTCCTTGCCCGTACGGTCCGCGATCGCGACGATGTCGAGCGTCGGGAAGGCCGAGGAGAACCCGGCGACCCGCAGGGCCAGCTCCTCCGGGACGCCCGCCTCGGTCAGCTCGTCCACGATCGACTGGTACCACTCCAGGTCCGCGCCGCGCAGCATCTGCGGGAGCTCCGACCAGACGTGCTCCACCCGGTCCGCGAAGAACTCCACGGTCTCGGCGAGCTCCAGCGGCTGCGGCCGGTTGCCCAGCAGCCAGCGCGTACCGCGCTCGACGAGCCGGCGGCAGTGCAGCCGGATCCGGGTCTGGACATCGGCGGCGACCTTGTTGTCGAGCGCCTCGACGGCGTCCCAGACGGCGTTCAGGCCGAAGATGGCGCGGGCCGCGGTCTGCGCCCGGACGATCTCCTCGATCGACGCGCCGGTCTCCTCCCGCAGCCGGTGCAGGAAGGTCGAGCCACCGGTGTTGACGGTGTCGTTGACCAGGATCGTGGTGACGATCTCGCGGCGCAGGGCGTGCCCGTCGATCGCGTCGGGGAACTTGTCGCGCAGCAGCGACGGGAAGTACGCGTGCAGCAGCTCGCGCAGGTACGGGTCGTCCGGCAGGGAGGTCCGGATCAGCTCCTCCGCCACCGTGATCTTGGTGTAGGCGAGCAGGACGGCGAGCTCCGGCTGGGACAGGCCCTTGCCGGCGTTGAGCAGCTCGCGGATCTGACGGTCGTTGGGCAGGAACTCCAGGCTCCGGTCGAGGTGTCCGTCGCGGCCCAGCCGGCGCATGAAGCGCTGGTGGGCGTGGAGCAGCGACGGCGACTGGGTGACGGCGTTGGCCAAGGCCACGTTCTGCGCGTAGTTGTTGCGCAGGACCAGGGCACCGACCTCGTCGGTCATCTCCGCGAGGATCTTGTTGCGCTGCTTGACGGTCATGTCGCCGTCGGAGACCAGGCCGTTGAGCAGGATCTTGATGTTGACCTCGTGGTCGGAGGTGTCCACACCGGCGCTGTTGTCGATCGCGTCGGTGTTGATCCTGCCGCCGTGGCCGCCCGCTCCGACGCGGGCGAACTCGATCCGGCCGAGCTGGGTCAGACCCAGGTTTCCGCCCTCGCCGACGACCTGGACCCGCAGGTCCTCGCCGTTGACCCGGATGGCGTCGTTGGCCTTGTCGCCGACGTCCGCGTGGGTCTCGGCGGACGACTTCACGTACGTACCGATGCCGCCGTTCCACAGCAGGTCCACCGGCGCCTTCAGGACGGCCTTCATCAGCTCGGCCGGGGTCATCTTCGTGATGCCCGACTCGATGCCGAGGGCGGCCCGCATCTGCGCGTTGACCGGGATGGACTTGGCCGTACGGGGGTGGATGCCGCCGCCCTGGGACAGCAGCTCCGGGTTGTAGTCGGCCCAGGAGGAGCGGGGCAGGTCGAACAGGCGGCGCCGCTCGGCGTACGAGGTGGCGGCCTCCGGGTTCGGGTCGATGAAGATGTGGCGGTGGTCGAAGGCCGCGACGAGCCTGATGTGCTCGGAGAGCAGCATGCCGTTGCCGAACACGTCACCGGACATGTCACCGACGCCGACGACCGTGAAGTCCTCGGTCTGGGTGTCGTGGCCCAGCTCCCGGAAGTGGCGCTTGACGGACTCCCAGGCGCCGCGCGCGGTGATGCCCATGCCCTTGTGGTCGTAACCGGCGCTGCCGCCGGAGGCGAAGGCGTCGCCGAGCCAGAAGTCGTACTCGATCGCGACGTTGTTGGCGATGTCCGAGAAGGTCGCGGTGCCCTTGTCGGCGGCGACGACCAGATACGTGTCGTCCTCGTCGTGGCGGACCACCTCGGCCGGCGGGACGACCTCGCCCGCGACCATGTTGTCGGTGATGTCGAGCAGCGCCGAGATGAATGTCTTGTAGCTCTCGATGCCCTCGGCGAGCCAGGCGTCACGGTCGGCGGCCGGGTCCGGGAGCTGCTTGGCGACGAAGCCGCCCTTGGCGCCCACGGGCACGATGACGGTGTTCTTCACCATCTGTGCCTTGACCAGGCCGAGAATCTCCGTACGGAAGTCCTCACGCCGGTCGGACCAGCGCAGGCCGCCGCGCGCGACCTTGCCGAAGCGCAGGTGCACACCCTCGACCCGGGGCGAGTACACCCAGATCTCGAAGGCCGGGCGGGGCGCCGGCAGGTCCGGGATGGCCTGCGGGTCGAACTTCATCGACACGTAGTCGTGCGGGGCACCGTCGGCGGTCTTCTGGAAGAAGTTGGTCCGCAGCGTCGCCTTGATGACGGTGAGGAAGGAGCGCAGGATGCGGTCCTCGTCCAGGCTCGCGACCTGGTCCAGGGCGCCGTCCAGCTCCTCCAACAGGCCGTCGATCAGCTCCGTGCCGGCCCGCTGCCGCTCCGGCGACATCCGCGCCTCGAAGAGCGAGACGAGCAGCCGGGTGGTGTGGACGTTGTTGCGGAGGGTGTCCTCCATGTAGTCCTGGCTGAAGGTCGAACCGGCCTGGCGCAGGTACTTGGCGTAGGCGCGCAGCACCATCGCCTCGCGCCAGTTCAGCCCGGCGCTCAGGACCAGGGCGTTGAAGCCGTCGTTCTCGGCGCGGCCGGTCCAGGTGGCGGCGAAGGCCTCCTGGAACCGCTCCCGGGCGTCGTCGCCGAGGTAGTCGCCGTTGGTGCTGGGCATCCGCAGGCCGAAGTCGTAGACCCAGGCCTGGGTGCGGTCGGCACAGCGCAGCTCGTACGGGCGCTCGTCGACGACCTCGACGCCGAGCCGGTTGAGGACCGGCAGCACGGCGGAGAGGGAGACCTGCTCACCGGTCCGGTAGATCTTGAAGCGGCGCTCGCCGGGGCCGCTGCCCACGGGCTCGTAGAGCGAGAGCGCGAAGTCCTTCTTGGTGCGGTCGAGCTGCTCCAGGTGGACCAGGTCGGCGACGGCCGCGCGCGGCGAGTGGTCGGCCTTGTAGCCCTCGGGGAAGGCGTGGCCGTAGCGGCGCAGCAGCTCCGCGGCGCGCTCCTCGCCCAGCTCGGCGTTGAGGGCCTCGGCGAAGCCGTCGGCCCAGGAGCGGGCGGCCTCGACGAGCCGGGTCTCGATGCGGTCGACGTCGGCGTCGGTGAGCGCGGTCAGCTCCGTGCCCGGCGGGACGCGGACGACGAAGTGCAGCCGGGACAGGATCGACTCGGTGTTCCAGGCGGTGAAGTCGACGCTGGTGCCGCCGAGCTCCTCCTTGAGGATGTCGATGATCCGCAGGCGCACGCCGGTGGTGTAGCGGTCGCGCGGCAGGTAGACCAGCGCGGAGTAGTAGCGCCCGTACTCGTCCTGGCGCAGGTACAGCCGCAGCCGGCGGCGCTCCTGGAGGTACAGCACGGAGGTGACGATCGAGCGGAGCTCGTCGACGGGGGTCTGGAAGAGCTCGTCGCGCGGGTACGTCTCCAGGATCTGGAGCAGGTCGCGGCCGTCGTGGCTGTTGGGCGAGAAGCCGGCGCCCTCGAGGACCTCGGCGACCTTGCGCCGGATGACCGGGACGCGGCGGACGGACTCGGTGTACGCGGCCGAGGAGAACAGGCCGAGGAAGCGCCGCTCGCCGACCACGTTGCCGTCGGCGTCGAACTTCTTCACACCGACGTAGTCCAGGTACGACGGGCGGTGGACGGTGGAGCGGCTGTTGGCCTTGGTGAGGATGAGCAGCTTGTGCTCGCGGGCCTTGGCGCGCGCGTCGGCCGGGAGCCGGCTGAAGGAGGGCGAGACGGGGTGGGCGTGGTGGTCGTCGCCGGAGTGGTGCGGGTCGGAGCGCAGGATGCCGAGGCCGGTGCCGGGGACGGCGGCCAGCGCGTCTCCGTTGACGAGGTCGTACTCGCGGTAGCCAAGGAAGGTGAAGTGGTCGGCGGAGAGCCACTGGAGCAGCTCGCGGGCCTCCTCGACCTCGGTCGGGCGCAGGTCGGAGGCGGTCGGCTCGTCCGGCAGCGACTCGGCGATGCGCAGCGCGGCGTCGCGCATCTTCTCCCAGTCCTCGACGGTCTCGCGGACGTCGGACAGGATGCGCAGCAGGTCGGTGGTGATCTGCTTGAGGTCGGCGCGGTCGGTCTCGCGGTCGATCTCGACGTGGATCCAGGACTCGACGAGGGCGTCGTGGGGCAGCTCGCCGCGGGGCTCCGTGGTGAGGACCTCGATGAGCTTGCCGGTGACGTCGCGGCGGACGACGAACTGGGGGTGGATCACGACATGGATGCCACGGCCCTGGCGGGAGAGTTCGTTGGTGACGGAGTCGACCAGGAACGGCATGTCGTCGGTGACGACCTCGACGACGGAGTGGCTGCAGGTCCAGCCGTTCTCCTCGACGGTGGGCGTGTGCACGCGGACGTTCGCGGTGCCCTGCGGGCGGTTCTCCGCCAGCCGGTAGTGCGAGACCGCGGCGCCGAAGACGTCGACAGGGTCGCGGTCCGTGAGGTCCTCGGGAGCGGTGTGCAGGTAGTAGCGCTGGAGGTAGTCGAGCAGGGTGTCCTGGCTGGGACGCTCCCCGTTGTCTGACCCCGTCGGAAGTTGCCCCCCGACCGGGCTGTTCTCAGCTACCCGGGCGGCCCGTGCGAGCAGCTCGGCCTTGGCTTCGTCCAGCTTGGTCTGCATGTCCTCTGGCTCCTGTCGCGCGCCGTTGCGTGACGTAGGGGAAAGAAATGACACAACGCCACGACGCGGGGTCTCCGGTCGAGGTCGACGTTATGCCGGGATGAGAGATCTCCGGGCCGTTATAGGCCAATCTTGGCGGCGAACCCGGACAGGGAAGATCAACGACCGCCCGGGCACGGTGGCACTCCGGGCGCAGGCCGGGGGCTTCGCTGCCCCCACGGCGTATCGCGCTGATCACGTCCCCAGGCTATCGCTCTCCACCCCTGCCTCGTCATGAGCCTTATGTGTACAAAAGCAGGACCAGAAGTTTGACACTCTGGACAGCGACACAGGCTGTACGGTGCCGCCGGCCCCCGCCGTCGGAATCCGGCCCATGACCGCCCCGCCGACTTGGCAAACCGGACCGCCGGCTGCACGGTGACCTCGGCACGAGGCCCACGATCCATCTCCGTCCCCCTCCGTCCCTATCCGTCCACATCCGGGGAGCGTCAGCCATGGCAGACAAGATCCTGATCGTCACCGGCGATGCGGCCGAGTCGCTGGAAGTGCTGTACCCGTACCAGCGACTGCGCGAGGAGGGGTACGAAGTCCACATCGCCGCTCCCTCCCGCAAGACGCTGCGCTTCGTCGTGCACGACTTCGAGCCGGGGTACGACACGTACACCGAGAAGCCGGGCTACACCTGGCCCGCCGACCTGGCCTTCTCCGAGGTGGACCCCGGCGACTACATCGCCCTGGTCATCCCGGGCGGCCGGGCGCCCGAGTACCTCCGCAACGACCCCGAGCTCCGCAAGATCGTGAAGTCCTTCTTCGACTCGGACCGCCCGGTGGCGCAGATCTGCCACGGGCCGCTGCTGACAGCCTCGATCGACAGCCTCCGGGGCCGCAGGGTGACGTCCTACCCCGCCCTGGAGCCGGACATGGAGGCGGCGGGCGCGACGTTCCAAGACGTGGAAGCGGTCGTCGACGGCACACTGGTGTCGTCCCGCGCCTGGCCGGACCACCCGGCCTGGATGCGCGAGTTCCTGAAGGTCCTGCGGGCCGGGGCCTGACAGAACGGCCAAGGTGGTTGTGGGCATACGTCCTGCCAGGGGCGGGACGGGTGGGCACAACCACCCACCGGGCCGCAGCCGGCCGACCACCGCACCGCCCGCGCGGCAGGGCCGCACCGCTCCCCTGGACCAGCCGCCGGCCGGCCACCGCACCGCTCCCTAGACCAGCTCGTCCGCGACCGCCACGGCCTCCGCCAGCGTGTCCACGACCGGCACCCCCACCGACTCCAGGCTCGCCCTGCTGTGGGACCCCCCGGTGTACAGCACAGCCCGCGCCCCCACGTGCGCCGCCGCCACCGCGTCGTCCGCGGCGTCGCCGATCACGACGACCTGCTCCGGGACCACGTCCACGAGCTCCCGCAGATGGCGCACCATGTGCTCCGCCTTGCCCGTGTTGGACTCACCGACCCGCCCGTCGACCCGGACGAACCGCTCCTCGATCCCGTGGCTCCGCACCAGCGGTATGAGCCGCTCGTGCGGGGCCAGGGAGAGCAGGGACTGCGTCCGCCCCGCCTCCTGCCGCTCCGCCAGCAGCAGGGCCGCCCCCTCGGTGAGCCCGCACGCGTCGGCCCGCGACCAGTAGTGCCGGTGGAACGTCTCGTCCATGACGAGCCACTCGTCGTCGGTGGGCAGGCGCCCGAGCAGCCGCTTGTAGAAGAGCGGCACGGGCACGGTGTAGAGCTCCCGGTAGCGGGCGAGGGTGATCGGTTCCATGCCGAGCTCCATGAAGGCGGCGTTGGTCGCCCCGATGACCGCCTCGATGTCGTCGAGCAGCGTGCCGTTCCAGTCCCAGACCAGATGCTTGCTGTGCTTCCCCATGCCAGAAGACGGTACCGGCACCCTCCGACAACGCCCCCGGTCGAGCGACCTCTCAGCCGATGAGCTGCGGGATCTCCTGCACGCCGAACCACAGCAGCTCGTGGTCCTCGGCCCCGTCGACGGTGAACTGGGCGTCGTCGTCGCCCTGGTCCGCCGCGCCCAGCGCGTCCGCGGCTGCGGACACGTCCGCCTCGGCGCCGTTCGCGTCCGCGTGCACGGCGGCCGCCTTGCCCAGCGGTACGGGGCCGGGGATGCGCACCTCGCCGAGCGAGGAGGGGTCGAGGCCGCGGTCGGGGTCGACGGTCGCGGCCCCGTCCGGTACGTCGACGGCGACGACGACCCGGCGCCGGGCGGCCTTCGGGTCGCCCGCGATCAGCCGCAGCGAGGCGGCGGCGGCGCGGTTGAGCGCGGCGTACTCGAGCTCCTCGATGTCGTCGGAGACGTACCACTCGCGCAGCGCGGGGGTCACGGCGTACGCGGTCAGCGGGCCGGGGCCCAGCTCGCCCGCCCTGTGCGCCTGGGCCAGTCCGGGCAGGGTGAGGGGGACGTACACGCGCATGGCTCGCCGCTTTCGTAGTCGGAAACGCCCTCAGGATACGTGTGGAGTCCCCCTTCGGGGTCCTGTGATCACCCTTCGTTCCCGTCCACCTCAAGGCCGCTGCATCAGCGCTCCGCGCGGCCAGCACGGCCCGTCGTCACCCTGATAGGTGAACCGTGCCGGGGCCTCGCGAGGCCCGCTCGTCGCGTTGCGACCGCGGAGCACGCCCCCGTAGAAGATCACCAACAGAAGTTACCGCGCGGTATGGCGCCGCGCGGGGCGAACGGGGGTCCTCCATGAACAGGAACATCACCGACACCACGGCCCCGGTCGCGGGGGCGGCCAGGGCAGCCGTCTCCGCAGCGGCCGGGGAAACCGTCCCCGGACAGCTCGCGGCCTCGGCCGAGACCGTCGCGGCGGCCGTCCCCGGACCTGCGGCCGCCGCCGAGACCCTCGCGGCAACCGTTCCCGGGCAGGCCGCGGCCTCCGCCGAGACCCTCGCAGCAGCCGTCCCCGGACCTGCGGCCGCCGCCGAGACCCTCGCGGCTCGGACCGAGGCTCGGGCCGCCGCCCGCCGGGACCAGCGGGGTCGCGGGGCCACACGGCCCCTGTCGCCCCGCCCGAGCAGCCGTCCGGCCTCCCGTCCCGATGCCCGCTCGGCACAGCGCACAGTGGGCCGCCAGGGCGGCGCACCGGCCCCCTCGCCTGCGCGACCCCTCCCCCCGCACGCTCTGTTCGCTCAGCGCCTCCTGGCCGTCCTGAGCGGGGAACGCCCCATCCACTGGATGCTGGGCCAGACCGTCGGCGAGGCGTACGAGCAGTTGGTGCTGCTCGCCCCCGGCGCCCCGTTCAGGGGCCGCGGCAGGCGCCCGGTGGTCCATCGCTGCGGCGCGTTCCCGCTGCGCCCGGGCATCGTCGAGGCGTACGCCACGATCGCGACGGGCGAGCGGATGCGGGCGATGGCGTTCCGTCTGGAGCTGGGCAGCGACCGGCGCTGGCGGTGCGCGGCCGTCGAACTGGACGGCGCCCGGTCGCCGGTATGACGGTGGGGCCGGGCACCCTCCGGTGCCCGGCCCCACCCGTACCGCCTGTCGCGCTGTCGCGCTACGCGCTACTTCTTGCGGCGGCGGCCGCCGCCGCTGCTCTTCTGCGCCTTGCGGCGCTCGGCGCGGGTCATCCCGTCGCCGGACGCGGCACCGCCGTCGGCGTCGAAGTCGCCCTCGACGATGCTTCCGTCACCGTCGACCTTGGGCGCGGAGAAGTGCAGCCGGTCCGGCCGCTGCGGGGCGTCCAGGCCCTTGGCCCGGATCTCCGGACGGGCGGCGCCCGCCGGCACGGCGTCATGCTTGTCCAGCGAGGTGCGCTCGGCCGCGTCCTGCACCGGCACCTCCTCGACCTGCTGCTCGACCTGGACCTCCAGGTTGAACAGGTAGCCGACGGACTCCTCCTTGATGCCTTCCATCATGGCGGTGAACATGTCGAAGCCCTCGCGCTGGTACTCGACCAGCGGGTCCTTCTGGGCCATCGCGCGCAGGCCGATGCCCTCCTGGAGGTAGTCCATCTCGTAGAGGTGCTCACGCCACTTGCGGTCGAGCACGGAGAGGACCACACGGCGCTCCAACTCGCGCATGATCTCCGAGCCGAGCTGCTTCTCACGGGCGTCGTACTGCTCGTGGATGTCGTTCTTGATGGACTCGGCGATGAACTCGGCGGTGATCCCGACCCGGTCGCCGGCCGCCTCTTCCAGCTCCTCCACGGTGATCTTCACCGGGTAGAGCTGCTTGAAGGCGTTCCACAGCCGGTCGAGGTCCCACTCCTCCGCGAAGCCCTCGGCGGTCTCCTGGCGGATGTAGTCGTCGATGGTGTCGTCCATGAAGTGGCGCACCTGCTCGTGCAGGTCCTCGCCCTCCAGGACGCGGCGGCGCTCGCCGTAGATGACCTCACGCTGGCGGTTGAGCACCTCGTCGTACTTCAGGACGTTCTTACGCGTCTCGAAGTTCTGCTGCTCGACCTGCGACTGGGCCGACGCGATCGCGCGCGTGACCATCTTGTTCTCGATCGGGACGTCGTCGGGCACGTTGGCCATGGCCATCACGCGCTCGACCATCTGCGCCTTGAACAGCCGCATGAGGTCGTCGCCGAGAGAGAGGTAGAAACGGGACTCGCCCGGGTCGCCCTGTCGGCCGGAACGACCGCGCAGCTGGTTGTCGATACGGCGCGACTCGTGGCGCTCGGTGCCGAGGACGTAGAGCCCGCCGAGCTCCTTGACCTCCTCGAACTCCGCCTTCACGGCCAGCTCGGCACGCTCCAGGGCGGCCGGCAGGGCCGCGGCCCACTCCTCGACGTGCTCGACCGGGTCCAGGCCCGCCTGGCGCAGCTCCGCCTCGGCCAGGTCGTCCGGGTTGCCGCCGAGCTTGATGTCCGTACCACGGCCGGCCATGTTCGTGGCGACCGTGACGGCGCCCTTGCGGCCGGCCTGCGCGACGATCGTCGCCTCGCGGTCGTGCTGCTTGGCGTTGAGCACTTCGTGCTGGATGCCGCGCTTGGACAGCTGCTGGGAGAGGTACTCGGACTTCTCGACCGACGTCGTACCGACGAGGATCGGCTGGCCCTTCTCGTGCTTCTCCGCGATGTCGTCGACGACGGCGGCGAACTTGGCGACCTCGGTCCGGTAGATCAGGTCCGACTGGTCCTTGCGGATCATCGGCCTGTTCGTCGGGATCGGGACGACACCGAGCTTGTAGATCTGGTGGAACTCGGCGGCCTCGGTCATGGCCGTACCGGTCATGCCGGAGAGCTTGTCGTAGAGGCGGAAGAAGTTCTGCAGGGTGATCGTGGCGAGCGTCTGGTTCTCGTCCTTGATGTCCACCCCTTCCTTCGCCTCGATCGCCTGGTGCATGCCCTCGTTGTAGCGGCGGCCGGCGAGGATACGGCCGGTGTGCTCGTCGACGATCATGACTTCGCCGTCGATGACGACGTAGTCCTTGTCCTTCTTGAAGAGTTCCTTGGCCTTGATCGCGTTGTTCAGGTACCCGACGAGGGGGGTGTTCACCGACTCGTAGAGGTTGTCGATGCCCAGCCAGTCCTCGACCTTGGCGACGCCGGCCTCGTGGATGGCGACGGTGCGCTTCTTCTCGTCGACCTCGTAGTCGCCGGTCTCCTCGATGCCCTTGAGCTGGTTTCCGGGCTCGCCCCTGGTCAGGCGGGTGACCAGCTTGGCGAAGTCGCCGTACCACTTGGTGGCCTGGTCGGCCGGGCCGGAGATGATCAGCGGCGTACGGGCCTCGTCGACGAGGATGGAGTCGACCTCGTCGACACAGGCGAAGTTGTGGCCGCGCTGGACGAGCTCGTCCTTGGACCACGCCATGTTGTCGCGCAGGTAGTCGAAGCCGAACTCGTTGTTCGTGCCGTACGTGATGTCGCAGTTGTACTGCTCGCGGCGCTGCGCGGGCGTCATGTTGGCGAGGATGCAGCCGACCGTGAGGCCGAGGAACTTGTGCACCCGGCCCATGAGCTCGGAGTCACGCTCGGCGAGGTAGTCGTTCACCGTGATCAGGTGCACGCCCTTGCCGGAGAGCGCGTTGAGGTACGCAGGGAGCGTGCCGACGAGGGTCTTGCCCTCACCGGTCTTCATTTCGGCGACGTAGCCGAGGTGCAGCGCGGCACCGCCCATGAGCTGGACGTCGTAGTGGCGCTGACCGAGAACACGCTTGGCCGCTTCGCGGACGGTGGCGAAGGCCTCGGGCATCAGGTCGTCGAGGCTCTCGCCGTCGGCGTACCGCTGCTTGTACTCCTCGGTGAGCGCCCGCAACTCGGCGTCGGAGAGGCTGACGAAGTCCTCTTCGATGGAGTTGACCTGGTCCGCGATGCGGTGCAGTTTGCGCAGGATCTTGCCTTCGCCTGCACGCATGAGCTTGTTGAAGACGGACACTGAGGCTGGTCTCCTTGCCGGTCGGGCCTGGCACTGGGTCTTGTCATGGACACGGACAGGGTCGGTGGGCGGGCCCCACCGCAACGGCCATCGTAAGCGAGGACCCCGCCACACAGGGAGGTCCATCGTTCTCGCCGCCGACCGCCGCCCTGAGAGAACAACGCCCAGGACGCTCGGAAGGTGCCGCTCCCCGACCGCCGGAACCGAAAAGTGTTCGCCTCGCCACCGTCGGCTCATCACAATCCCGCCATGGAGCCCATCACTCTCACCACCCGCCGCCTGCGGCTGAGCACCTTCGTGCCGGAGGACGCCGACACTGTCCACGCCGCCTGTCAGGACCCCGACATCCAGCGCTGGACGACGGTCCCCTCGCCGTACGAGCGTCAGCACGCGGACGACTTCCTGCGCCGCCTCGTCCCGGACGGCTGGTGCGACGACACCGCGTACACCTTCGCCGTGCGCCCCCTGGAGGGTGGCCCGCCGCTCGCCGCCGCCGCCCTTCACGACCCCCGCTCGGGCAGCTGGGAGGTCGGGTACTGGACCGCCAAGGAGCACCGCGGCCGCGGCTACATGCCCGAGGCCGTCCAGGCCATGGCTCACTGGGCCTTCACCCAGCTGTCCTGCACGCGTCTGGTGTGGAAGGCCGAGGTCGGCAACACCGGCTCGCGCGCGGTGGCCGAGAAGGCCGGCTTCACCGTCGAGGGCGTCCTGCGCGCGGGGCTGCTGAACAAGGGCACCCTCCGGGACTGCTGGGTCGGCTCGCTGCTCCCGTCCGACGTCGGGCTCCCGGGCGCGGTGCCATATCTGCCGCCTCGTGCCTGAGGGCCGGGATTCCGGAGGCCCAGGTTCCGCAGGTCCGGGATTCCCGGTGCCCGCAGGGAGCCCGGGGGAGTGTCAGTGGCGCCCTCTAGGGTGCGGAGCATGACGCCTGTGCCGCCGCCCGCCGCCGAACTGTCCGCCGACGAAGCCCGCCGCATCGCGCTGCGCGCCCAGGGGTTCCTGGGCGCGCCGGACCGGCGAGGGGGCGTCCGGGGTGTCCTGCGCCACCTCGGCGCCGTCCAGCTGGACACGATCTCCGTGCTGGCCCGGTCGCACGAACTGATCCCTTACGCACGCCTGGGCGCCGTCGGCCGCGACACGGTCGAGCGGGCGTACTGGACCGATGCTCACGCGTTTGAGTACTGGTCGCACGCGGCCTGCATCCTGCCCGTCGAGGAGTGGCCGCACTTCGCCTTCCGCCGCCGCGCCTACCGCGACCGCCCGCAGTGGTACCACGACCTGCCCGACGGGGCCTACGACGCGGTGATCAAGCAGCTGCGCGCCGAGGGGCCGCTGACCGCGACGGACCTGGGCGGCGCGAAGAACAAGGGCGAGTGGTGGGACTGGTCGGAGTCGAAGGTCGCCGTCGAGCGTGCCCTGATGTACGGCGAGGTGGTGTGCACCGAGCGGCGCGGCTGGAAGCGGGTCTACGACCTGGCGGAGCGGGCGATCCCGGACACCCTGCTCCATGACGACCTGGACGACACCGAGTGTCTGCGTCGGCTGGTCCGGCTGGCCGGTCAGGCACTGGGCGTGGGCACGCGCGCGGACATCGCCGACTACCACCGCCTCAAGGGCGAGCAGTTCGACGCCGTCGTCGCCGATTCCGGTCTTGTGCCGGTCGCGGTCGCCGGCTGGCCGAAGCCCGCCTGGGCGGACCCCGAGGCCCTGGCGTCCGAGCCGCGCGGCCGTCACCGTACGACGCTGCTCTCGCCCTTCGACTCCCTGATCTGGGAGCGGGCCCGCACGGAGCGGATCTTCGGCTTCACGCACCGCCTTGAGGCCTATGTGCCCAAGGCCAAGCGTGTGCACGGCTATTTCGCGATGCCGCTGCTGTCGGGCGGGCGGCTGCTCGGCCGGGTCGACCCGGCGCGCGAGGGCAGCACGCTGGTCGCGAAGCGGGTCTTTCTCGACACCCCGAAGGCCGTGCGCCCCATGGCGCAGGCCCTGCGGGAGGCGGCCGAGTGGGTCGGCTGCGACGCCGTACGGGTCGAGTACGTCGACCGCCCCGAGCTCACCGCCCAGCTGGTCGCCGAGCTCACCTGATCTCGAGGATCTTCTCCCGCATCGCGTAGACCACCGCCTCCATCCTGGAGTGCAGCTGCAGCTTCTCCAGGATGTTGCGCACATGGTTCTTCACGGTGTTCTCGGAGATGAACAACTCCTTGGCGATGTCACGGTTGTTCATGCCCGTGGCGACGAGCTTGAGCACCTCCAGCTCCCGGTCGGTCAGCCGGGGGGCGGGGACCAGCCGCCGCTCGTCGGTGCGCTGGATCATCGACTTGAACTCGGTCAGCAGCTTGGAGGCCATGGACGGGCTGATCTGCGACTGGCCGTCGGCCACCGCCCGGATCGCGGTGGACACCTCGTCCGTGGAGATCTCCTTGAGCAGGTAGCCCGTCGCGCCGGCCTTGATCGCGTCGTAGAGGTCGGCCTCCTCGTCGCTTATCGTCAGCATGATGATCTTCGCGCTGGGGGCGACCTCCTTGATGGAGGTGCAGGCCTCGATGCCGCCGCGTTTGGGCATCCGTACATCCATCAGGACGATGTCCGGCAGCAGATCGGCCGCCTTGTCGACCGCTTCCGCCCCGTCACCGGCCTCACCTACGACCTGAATGTCCTCTTCCTGGGCGAGGACGATCTCCAGCCCTCGCCGGAAAAGGGCATGGTCGTCCACCACCAGCACGCGGATCGGCTCCGTACGGGACCGCTCATTGGCCGAATCCCTTCCGTCGGGAGTGGCCGCGCAATCGGGCTTCCGGCCGCCGTGCACGGGTCCGAAGGTGTCCGCCATCGTTCCTCCCCCTGAAGGCCGTGGCCTGAATTCATGGTCGATCGCCAACCGCTGTTCAGAGCCCACCGGTTGGCGCGGGACGCCATGATTTCATGCCCGGACGACAGCGCGGTGTTCCCGTGGTTGCAGGAGGGTGCCCTTGGAGCGCGAAGAGCGCTCCAAGGGCACCACTGGGGACGGTGTCGGCCGCCGTCAGCCGCCGAGCGCACCACCCGCGCCGCCGCCCTCGGAGCCGGCCAGCGGGTCGGTCTCGAGGTGGATGACGCCGTAGTCGTAGGCATGTCGCCGGTAGACGACACTCGGCAGCTTCGTCTCGGAGTCGACGAAGAGATAGAAGTCGTGCCCGACCAGCTCCATCTCGTAGAGAGCCTGGTCGAGCGTCATCGGGGCTGCGGTGTGGGTCTTCTCCCGGACCACCAGCGGTCCCTCGCCCTGCACTTCGAGCGAGCCGATCTTCGTGGTGGGCACCCCGTTCGCCCGCTCTTCCCCGACCGGTTCGCCGCTTCCGTTGAGCAGTGCCACGCCGGGCACCACATCGGCGACCTCCGCCGCGGACAGCCGGCCGTTGCCCCGGCGGGTGTGACGCTTGTCGTGCTGCCTGCGCAGCCGGGCCTCCAGCTTGCCCGTAGCCAGGTCAAGCGCTGCGTACGGGTCGCCGGCGGCCGCTTCCGCCCGGATCACCGGGCCTCGGGAGTGGAGGGTGATCTCAACGCGGTCCGACCTGTCGGCCTGCCGCGGGTTGTGTTCCTTGGACACCTCGACGTCGAGGCTGATCACCTTGCCGTCGAGCTTCTGGATCTTCTCCAGGTTCAGCTTCTCGGCCACGTGCTTGCGGAACCGCTCGGGCACCTCGGTCTTGCGGCCCTTGACGACGATGTCCACGCAGAACTCCGTTCCCGGATCGCTCCTCCCGGCTCTCTCGCCGGTGAGCTTCTCCCTTTGCACCAGACTCCGGTGATTACCGGAGTCTCGGACTGGCGACTTTCACCTCCTCCTCCCCAGTCGGCAAGATCCCCACCCCACCGATCTTCGAGGTTAGTCCGCCCTGAACTCCCGTCCTCCAGGCGCACCCGTGCATTCGGTGAGGCGATGGCAATTCGCCATTCCTCACAACCGAACATAGCTCGATCGGACGGGTGTCGGCACCCTCTACCAGGAGGTACCTCCGTTCAGGTGCTTTCGGCCTCTCACTACCTGCAACGTTGCAACTTCCCCCTCAGTTCCGGTTTATTTCGAATGACAACGGAGAAACTGCGACCACCGCAGCCGTCGGCGGTTCGAATCGAGGGAATTGGCCGCCGCTCACGGCACTCAGTGCCCGCGCGGCCTCCGCCAGCGAAGCGCCGGTCGTCATGAGGTCGTCCACCAGCACCGGCCGTCCCCCCTTGAGCAGCCGCTCCCCGCCCGCCACGACCTCGAGGGCCCCCGCCATGTTCGCCCGCCGGGCCCGGGCTCCCAGCCCCGACTGGTCGGCCACCGCACGCCGCTGCCGTAACACCGGCACCACGGCACACGCCGTCCCCGTACGCCTCAGCGATCGGGCCGCCGCAAGGGCGATCCTGCGCGCCGGATCGTGGCCACGTGCCCGTACCGCGCGCCGGGAGGAGGGCATCGGTACGAGGAGTAGGGGACGGCCCCCGCTCCCGCCACAGGCCCCGTCGGCGGCGCGCACGGCCCCGGCGAGCGCGATCCCGAGGGGGCCGGCGAGACCGAGCGCGCCACGCTCCTTGTGGGCGAGCAGCACGGCCCGTACGGCATCGGCATAGGGCGCCGCGGCATACACCGCCGGCAGCCCGGGAGGCTCGGGCACGGGCCTGACCCGGCGCGCCGCGGAGCCGTGCAGCGCCCGGGCGCAGGACGCGCACAGCGGCGTACGAGGCCTGTCGCAGCCGCCGCAGGCAGTCGGCAGCACCAGCCCGGCGATCTCGCGCCACCACCCCCGCATGGCTCCACTCTGCCCACGCAGGGAGTATCCGGCCACCCCTGTGGACAACGCCCCCGGCGCGCAACACCCGATCGCGGCACCGCGTGCAGACATGGCGAAGGGCTCCGGCGCGCGCGGCGCTACGGAGCCCTTCGGGGAGTTCGGCGAGGGCAGGTCTAGCCGGGGTAGACCGGCGAGACCCCTGTGTCGACCATCAGCTGCCAGTTCACGCCGCCGACCAGCCGCGCGATGCCGTCGCCGGAGTCGGCGACGAGCGGAGCCCGGTCGTCGTTGGCCGCGGCGACCGCCGTCACCTGGTTGAGCCCGGGCAGCAGCCCCGCCGCCGACGTCGAACCGTCCGTGCGGAGATAGCGCACCTGCTCCACCCCGCCGGCCTCCTTGCCGACCACGACCAGCCTGCTCGGCCCGGCCCAGGACACGGCGGTGACCGTCTCCATGCGCGGTGCCGCGGCCTGCAGATCGACGATGGAGATGGTCTGCTGCGCCCCGCTCCCCTGCCGCTCGACCCGCCCGATCTTCAGGGTGGTCTTGTCGTCCTTGGTGAGCAGCAGCGCGATCCGGACCCCGTCGGCCGAGACCCGTATGCCCTCGACGCGGTCGTTCCCGAGCCAGGGGGCCTTCACCTCGATCGGGGCGCCCGCGCCGCCGGACAGCATCAGCAGCTGCGGGTTCGCCGGGTTGCGGTCGGCCACCCACAGGTCTCCGCGCGCGTCCCAACTCGGCGCCGACAGCCGGTCGGCGGGCCGCTTGGCCTTGCTGGTGACCAGCGGCTCCGGCAGCTCACCGTCCGACATGATCGAGGCGACCCGCAGCTGACGGCCGTCCTGGGTGACACCGGCGGCGTGCTTCTCGTCCCGCGCCACGGCGACGGTCGACAGCTTCACGACGCCGTTGCCGAACGGCCCCAGCACGTTCTCCGGCTTTCCGACCTCCTTGGCGCCCGCGTCGAGCAGCGCGAGCCTGCCCTGCGCGTCCACGAAGTACGGGTTGTCGGGTGTGCCCGAGGGACGGTCGGGGGCGAACTCCTCCGCCTGCGCCTTGCCCACCACGCAGAGCTGGGAGCCGTCGGCCCGCTGCAACTCCACCTGTTCGACCCGCACGGACGGCAAATCGGCCAGCGTGAAGAGCAGTTGCGCCGACATCCGGCGGCACTGCTCGTGCCCGACCTGGGAGGCCTTCTCGTTGAGCGGCACCACCAGCTTGCTCTGGTCGTCGGGCACCAGGGTTCGGACGCCGTCCTTCAGTGCCGTACCGGTCGGGAAACGCGAGTCGACGACCGGCTTCAGCCAGTTCGTCGGCCCTTCCAGGAGCGCGGTGACGGTCTGGGCCACCGGGTCCAGACGCGTGACCGGGTCCTGCCGCTGCCGGATGTAGACCGGATCGGCGACGACCCAGTCCTGCCCGGAGGCGAAGTAGTACTTGTTGACCGATTGGTAGTTGCGCTGGAAGTCCGATTCGCTGAGCACAAGACCGGGCGGCAGCTTGTCGATGCGCCACTGCTTGCTCTGACCGTCCGGCTGGGTCTCCAGGACCAGATGGATCGACTCGCTGTAGGCGGTGGGCGTCTTCGGCTGGTACGCGTCCCGGGCGTCCACGGTCGCGACCTGGCGGCCGGAGAGCCGGTAGCTGCGACCCTGGTTGTCCTGCCCGGTCGGCTCCGGCTGCTGACGATCGGGCGCCGTCGTGAGCACGGTGATGCGCTCCTCGGGCTTCCAGCTCTGCGCGGCCTGCTTGGTCAGATACTTCCTGGCCGTGGCGAACCCGGGATCGTCGCTGGTCATCGCCTCCAGGAAGCCGTCGACGATGTCGTTCGGCTCGGCGTTCTCCCGCGGCTGCACCGCGTACACCCGCACCTGCGAGTCGCCCGGCTTGGACGCCTTCACATTGCTGACGTCACCGCTGTCCGGCATCGACGCGCATCCGGTCAGCAGGACGCCGCCGCATGCGAGGAGCACCACCGCTCCCGTACTGCCGCGCCCACGGGCCGCGTGGTTCCGACGCTCAGCGCCCAAGGGTCCTGTCCTCCCGCTCCGCGGTCCGGTCCGTCCCGGCCGCCGGCTGCCGCGCCACCACCCGGGCACCGCTGCCCGGCAGCGCCGTGGGGTCGGCGGCCGCCTGCGGCGGCATGGGGGCGCGCGGCGGCATGCCCAGGGCCGAGCGCTCCGCCACCGACTGTCCGGGCAGGCTTCCGCGCCGGCCCGGGCCCTGCTCCTCGGCGGCCGCCCGCTCCCGGTTGCGCCGCGAGTCCTCGGGCTCCAGGGGTATCGGGGAGCCGCGCAGCGGCTCGTCCGCCGTACGGGGCAGTGTCAGCCGGAACTGCGAGCCGCCGCCGGGCTCGCCCCACGCCTGGAGCCAGCCGCCGTGCAGCCGGGCGTCCTCCACCGCGATGGACAGCCCCAGGCCCGTACCGCCGGTGGTCCGCGCGCGTGCCGGGTCGGCCCGCCAGAACCGGTTGAACACCCGGGTCGCCTCGCCCGGCTTCAGCCCGACTCCGTAGTCGCGGACCGCGACGGCCACGGCGCCGCCCGCCGAGGCCAGCCGCACCACCACGTCCCGGCCCTCGCCGTGTTCCACGGCGTTGACGACGAGATTGCGCAGGACCCGCTCCACACGGCGTGCGTCGGCTTCGGCGACCACCGGCTGCTCGTCCCCGACGACCCGGATCCGGGTCCCCTTGCGCTCGGCCAGCGGCTCGGCCCCGCCGATCACGCGCCGGACGACCTCGCGCAGGTCTATCGCCTCGGCCTCCAGGGCGGCCGCGCCCGCGTCGAAGCGGCTGATCTCCAGCAGGTCGGCGAGCAGCGACTCGAACCGGTCCAGCTGGTCTCCCAGCAGCTCGGCCGAGCGCGCGGTCACCGGATCGAAGTCGACCCGCGCCTCATGGATGACATCGGCGGCCATCCGGACCGTCGTGAGCGGGGTTCGCAGCTCGTGCGAGACGTCGGAGACGAAGCGCCGCTGCATCCGCGACAGCTCCTCCAGCTGCTGGATCTTGAGCTGTAGGTTCTGGGCCATCTTGTTGAAGGCCTCGCCGAGGCGGGCGATGTCGTCCTCGCCGGTAACCTTCATGCGCTCCTGGAGCCGGCCTGCGGAGAGCCGCTCGGCGATCCCGGCGGCCATCCGTACGGGCGTGACGATCTGGCGTACGACGAGCCAGGCGATGGCGCCGAGCAGCACGACCACGAACAGCCCGGCGGTCGCCAGGGTGCCCTTGACCAGGGCGAGCGAGTCCTCTTCCTGGGTGAGCGGGAAGAGGTAGTAGAGCTCGTACTGCGTGCCGGAGGCGTCGTTCAGCCGCTTGCCGAGGACCAGCCCGGGCTCGGAGGCCTTGCCGCTGGTGTATTTGATCCGGGTGAACGTCTGGTACGTCCCGGTGCCCTGGGCAACGGAGTCCCGCAGACCGCTGGGAATGCTCGCGGTCGGGTCCACCTCGCCGGAGGCTCGCGCACCCCGGCTGGCCGTGCCCTCGGACTCCAGGCTCAGCGCCACCACGTTGAAGGCGCTCTGGCCACCACTGGCCAGCTGCTGGACGAGATCAGAGCGCCAGTTCACGGAGCTGCCGTTCTTCCCGGCGCCGTCCTGCCCGGTCGGTCCGACCGGGGCGCTCGCCCGGTCCTGCGCGGCCGAGAAACCACCGGCCGCCTGACTCTGGGCGGCCTTCTCCTTGGCGTCCAGCAGACCGTTGCGGACCTGGCCGATGACGACGAAGCCCAGCAGCAGCACCACACCCAGCGACATCAGCAGCGTGCTCGCGACCACGCGCAGCTGGATGTTCCGCCGCCACAGCCGCATGGCGGGCAGCAGCGGCCGGCGTACCCAGCGCGCGAAGAGCCGGAGCACCGGTCCACCCGGCGCCCCGTCCTGGAGCAGCCGACCGCCCTGGAACAGGCGGCCGACCCGCGAAGACTCACGCCCCTGACCGGCAGCCCGCCCCGCACGGACTCCCGGCTTCCCGGGCTTCGGAGCAGCGCTGCCGCGGGACATGTCAGCTCGGTCCGGCCTTGTAACCGACACCACGGACGGTCACGACGATCTCCGGGCGCTCGGGGTCCTTCTCGACCTTGGAGCGCAACCGCTGGACATGCACGTTCACCAGCCGGGTGTCCGCGGCGTGGCGGTAGCCCCAGACCTGCTCGAGGAGCACCTCACGGGTGAACACCTGCCACGGCTTACGGGCCAGCGCGACCAGCAGATCGAACTCGAGCGGGGTGAGGGCGATGGACTGCCCGTCCCGCTTGACCGAGTGACCCGCCACGTCGATGACCAGATCGCCGATGGCCAGCTGCTCGGGCGCCGGCTCCTCGGACCTCCGCAGCCGCGCCCGGATACGGGCGACGAGCTCCTTCGGCTTGAACGGCTTGACGATGTAGTCGTCGGCCCCGGATTCCAGGCCCACCACGACGTCGACCGTGTCGCTCTTGGCCGTGAGCATGACGATGGGCACACCGGACTCGGCCCTGATGAGCCGGCACACCTCGATGCCGTCCCGTCCGGGCAGCATGAGATCCAGCAGCACCAGGTCCGGCTTGGCCTCACGGAAAGCGGCGAGTGCCTTGTCGCCGTCCGCTACGAACGACGGCTCGAAACCTTCACCCCGCAGCACAATCCCGAGCATCTCGGCCAGTGCGGTGTCGTCATCGACGACAAGGACGCGTCCCTTCATATCGACATCATCCCATTAGCCAATCGTTACCTGTCGTGACCTGGCACACAGCTTCTCCACCTCGTCCCCGGTGACCGGGGACACCACCCCCAGCTCGGTGACGATCGCCGTCACCAACTCCGGTGGTGTGACGTCGAAAGCGGGGTTGTACGCCTGCGTTCCGAGCGGAGCCACGGGCAGCCCGGTTCCGGTCTCCGCTCCGACGCCGACGGCGTGTGGGGCTGTGAGCTCGGTCACTTCATGGGCTGCTCTCTGCTCCACCTCGATCGACGCCCCGTCCGGGGTGTCCGGATCGATCGTCGTGCGCGGCGCCACCACGATGAACGGCACGTGGTGGTACTTCGCCAGCACGGCGAGGGGATAGCTTCCCACCTTGTTGGCCACCGAGCCGTCGGCCGCGATCCGGTCCGCGCCGATCAGGACCGCGTCCACCTCACCCGCCGCGAAGAGCGAGCCCGCCGCGTTGTCCGTGAGCAGGGTGTACGCCATCCCGTTACGGGCTGCCTCGTACGCGGTGAGCCGGGCGCCCTGGAGCAGGGGCCGGGTCTCGTCGACCCACAGTCTGCGCAGGCTGCCCGCCCGGTGCGCCTCCAGCGCCACGGCGAACGCGGTCCCTTCCCCGCCCGAGACCAGCGCCCCGGTGTTGCAGTGGGTGAGGATCCGGTGGCTGCCCCCGGGCAGGAGCTCGTCGAGGAGCGCCAGCCCGTGCGCGGCCATCCGCCTGCTGGCCTCGGCGTCCTGCCGGTGCAGCTCACGGGCGGCGGCCAGCGCGGCCGCGGCCGCCCCCTCGGGGCCCGCGCCGTTCTTGACCGCGGCCCGGTGTGCGTCGGCGGCGCGCCGTACGCCGTACGCCAGGTTCACCGCGGTGGGCCGCGCCTCCGCCAGCAGCTCCGCCGCCTCCTCGACGTCGAAGCCGCGAAGCGCGGCCAGGGCGACCCCGTAGGCCCCCGCGATACCGAGCAGCGGCGCACCGCGCACGGCGAGCGTCTGGATCGCGTCGACCAGCGCGGGCACATCGGTACAGACGAGTGTGGACTCCTCGATGGGCAGCCTTCTCTGGTCGAGCAGGACAAGTACCGGCCCTTCGGGCGGCTCCTCCCAGCGCAGGACGGGGAGGGTGGGTGGCTCAGTTCCGACGGGGGTTTGTACGTACTGATCAGCCATCCGCACAGTCTGCCCGGTGCGGCGCCGACAATGAAGGTGCACAGGAGATCCCCGGCCTGACCCGTGGTCGGGCCCCGCGTGGCACGATGGGCGCCATCCGGCCGCCCCGAGGGGCGACCGGGCACCGTGTCAGAGCCGGCTCGCCGAGCCTGCCCCGCGACCATTCCTCGAGGTGGACGACCGTGAACGACTCTCCGGGCTGGGCTTCGCCCGGATCCGCCCCCTCCGACGGCCACGACGACAACGCCTCCGTCCCCCGGCCCGCCGAGCCGGCCGACGGCAGCGGTGCCGGCTCGAAGTGGTCCAAGGAACAGCCGCCCGCCGGCCAGTGGTCCCCGCCGACCGCTCCCGGCCCCGGGCATGTTCCGCCGTCGGCGCCCGCTCCGGGCTGGGGCGGCCCCGGCCGCCAGGGCGGCTGGGGTCAGCCACCGGCGGCCAAGCCGGGTGTCATCCCGCTGCGCCCGCTCGGCGTCGGCGAGATCCTCGACGGCGCGGTCTCCACGCTCCGGGCGCACTGGCGCACCATCCTCGGGGTCACGATCACCGTCTCCGTGATCACCCAGTTCTGCGACATCCTCGTCCAGCGCTATCTCGTCCCGGCGCCGCCCCAGGCGAACCCCGACGCGAGCCCGGCGGAGGCCCTCGACGACGCCTTGGAGGGGCTGCGAGCCAGCCTCATCGGCCTGGGCCCGACGCTGCTCATCGCCCTCGTCGGCACCCTGGTCACGACGGCGCTGCTCACGATCGTGGTCAGCCGCTCGGTCCTCGGCCGCCCGGTCACGCTCGGCGAAGCCTGGGCCGAAGCCCGCCCCCGTCTTCCTCAGCTCCTCGGTCTCACCCTCCTGCTCCCCGTGATCAGCGCCGGGATCATGGCCGTGGGCCTGCTCCCCGGTGCCCTGATCGGCGACGCGGCGGGAGCCGCGTTGATGGGACTGGGCGGGATCGCCGCGATCTGCGTCATCTTCTGGCTGATGATCCGGTTCAGCCTCGCCTCTCCTGCCCTGATGTTGGAACGCCAGGGCGTCGTGGCCGCGATGCGCCGCTCGGCCAAGCTGGTCCAGGGCGCCTGGTGGCGGGTCTTCGGCGTGCTGGCCCTCACGCTGCTCCTGACCCTGCTGGTCTCCATGATCATCGCCATCCCGTTCACCTTCGCCGCCTTCGCGGCCGAGGGCGAGGGCCTGAGCGGTCTGATGTCCGGCAAGGCCCCGCAGTTCGGCTGGACCTTCCTGATCATCAGCGGGATCGGGGCGGTGATCGCCTCCTCCATCACGTACCCGATCCAGTCCGGCGTGACCGTCCTGCTCTACGTGGACCAGCGCATCCGCCGCGAAGCCCTCGACCTCGAACTCGCCCGCGCCGCCGGCCTCCCCGGCTACGGCCCCACCACTCCCGGCCACGACCCCACCAGGAGCTGATGCGGTGTCCACCACGGGGGGCACGACAACAGCGGCAGTGAGCCGCGCGATCAGCGACGTACCGGTGGACACCTCCCGCGTCCCCGCCCGCGAGGCGGCGGAGCGGGAGCTGTCCAAGCCGATGTACCACGAGAACGATCCCAACCTCCTCCAGCAGGCCCTGGACCGCTTCTGGGAATGGGTCGGAGACCTCTTCGCGGCCGCCTCAGGGGCCTCCCCCGGAGGCGCGCTCGGCCTCGTCGCCATCGTTCTCGTCGTGCTCGCCGTCGTCGGCGCCCTGTGGTGGCGGCTCGGCACCCCCCACCGCGCAGCCGGCACCGCCGACTCCCTCTTCGAGGACGGGCCCCGTACCGCCGCAGAACACCGCTCGGCCGCCGAGCGGCACGCCACCGCCGGCCGCTGGAACCAAGCCGTCCAGGAGCGGATGCGGGCCATCGTCCGCTCCTTGGAGGAACGCACCCTCCTCGACCCCCGCCCCGGACGCACCGCCGACGAGGCGGCCGCCGAGGCCGGCCGCCCCCTCCCGGCCCACGCGGACGAACTCCGCGCCGCGGCCCGCGTCTTCGACGACATCACATACGGCGGGCGCACTGCCGACGCATCCGCGTACCAGCGGATCCGCGAGCTCGACGAGTCCCTGGAACGTACGAAGCCCGACCTGGCGGCAGCCCCAGGAGGCGCCGCGTGAGCTCCCCGCCCACGACCTCTACGTCGACCGCCCTGACGGCGCACCAGATCTGGACCCGGACCCGGGGGATCCTGCTCGCCCTGGCCATCCTCGTCACCGCGGGCGTCGTCATGGCGGCCGTCCGCTCCGGCGACCACCACGGCCGCCTCGACCCGCGCTCCGCCGACCAGTACGGCAGCCGCGCCGTGGCCGAACTCCTCAAGGCCGAGGGCGTCACCGTCCGCGTCGCCAGCACCCTCGGCGAAGCCACCTCCGCCACGGGGACGGACACAACCCTCCTGATCACCACGCCCGATCTGCTGACGACAACTCAACAGCGCGCTCTCCGCTCGGCGATGGCCAAGCCCGGCACCCGTACAGTCCTCCTTGCCCCGGGCCGGGCTTCCGTCGCAACCCTGGTCCCCGGTGTCAGCGCGAAGTCCCCGGCGCCGGTCGAAGCACGCGCACCGCAGTGCTCCTTCCCGGCCGCCGTCCGCGCCGGCAGCGCCGACATCGGCGGCGAGCGCTACGCCACGGAACGCCCGCCCACCGAGTCCTGCTACCTCAGCGACGGTCTGCCGACCCTGCTCCGCATCAACGCATCGGACACCGACACCGTCCTCATCGGCTCGCCGGATCTCCTCTACAACGACCGTCTCGACAAGGAGGGCAACGCCTCGCTCGCCCTCCAACTCCTCGGCTCGCGGCCTCATCTGGTCTGGTACCTCCCCTCACTCTCCGACTCCTCCGCCCCCGACGAGGCAGGAGAGCGCTCCTTCGTCGACCTCATCCCGTCCGGATGGCTGTGGGGCACCCTCCAGCTCGCGATCGCCGCCGTGCTCACCGCCATCTGGCGCGCACGACGCCTCGGCCCCCTCGTCACCGAACGCCTCCCGGTCGCCATCCGCGCCTCCGAAGCAACCGAGGGCCGCGCCCGCCTCTACCGCAGGTCCAACGCCCGCGACCGCGCCGCCTCCGTCCTCCGCGCCGCCGCCCGCACCCGCCTGGCCCCGCTCCTCGGCGTCCCCCCACGCGACGCCCACTCCCCCGAGGCCCTCCTCCCCGCACTCTCCAGCCGTCTCCCCGACGGCTCCCGGGACCTCACCGACCTGCTCTTCGGCCCCGCCCCCGCCGACGACACCGCTCTTGTCCGCCTGGCAGACCAACTCGACGCCCTCGAAAGAGAGGTACGCACCTCATGAGCGCCCCGACCCCCGAGACCGCAGAGAGCTCGGACCGCGCCCGATCCTCTCTGGAGGCATTGCGCACCGAGATCGCGAAGGCCGTGGTCGGCCAGGACCCCGCAGTCACCGGACTCGTCGTCGCTCTGCTCTGCCGCGGTCATGTACTTCTCGAAGGAGTCCCGGGCGTCGCCAAGACGCTTCTGGTCCGTGCCCTGGCGGCCTCCCTCGAACTGGACACCAAGCGCGTCCAGTTCACCCCCGACCTGATGCCGAGCGATGTCACCGGGTCACTCGTCTACGACGCTCGCACCGCCGAGTTCTCCTTCCAGCAGGGCCCTGTCTTCACGAACCTTCTGCTCGCGGACGAGATCAACCGCACCCCTCCCAAGACCCAGTCGTCACTCCTGGAGGCGATGGAGGAACGCCAGGTCACCGTCGACGGCACACCCCGCCCGCTCCCCGACCCGTTCCTGGTGGCCGCCACCCAGAACCCGGTCGAGTACGAGGGGACGTACCCCCTCCCCGAGGCCCAGCTGGACCGCTTCCTCCTCAAGCTGACGGTGCCACTGCCGTCACGCGAGGACGAGATCAGCGTCCTGACCCGTCACGCCGACGGCTTCAACCCTCGCGACCTGCAAGCCGCCGGAGTACGTCCCGTGGCCGGGCCTGCCGACCTGGAAGCGGCCCGCGCCGCCGTGGCCAAGACGTCCGTCTCCCCGGAAATCGCCAGCTACGTCGTCGATATCTGCCGTGCCACTCGTGAATCCCCCTCGCTCACTCTTGGCGTCTCCCCCCGAGGCGCCACTGCCCTGCTCTCCACCGCGCGAGCCTGGGCCTGGCTCACTGGCCGGGACTACGTCACCCCGGACGACGTGAAGGCCCTCGCCCTGCCCACCCTGCGCCACCGCATCCAACTCCGGCCGGAAGCCGAGATGGAAGGCGTCACCGCCGACTCCGTGATCACGGCGATCCTCGCCCACGTCCCCGTCCCCCGATGAGCCGGTGACCCGTGGCCCTCACCGGACGAACCGCGCTCATCGCCGCACTCAGCTCACTCCCCGTGGGCATCCTCGCGCCCAGCTGGACGGGGCTGCTCGCGGTGAACGCGCCTCTCTCGCTAGCAATTCTGTGCGACTACGCGATGGCAGCGCCAGTGCGAACGCTGCAGTTCACCCGAAGCGGTGACACAACAGTTCGACTCGGTGACGCCGCCGAGGTCCAGCTCACCGTCGCCAACCCCTCACGCCGTCGACTGCGCGCGCATCTCCGCGACGCCTGGCCGCCCAGCAGCTGGCTCCCCGGCACGGACCAGGCCGCCTCCCGGCACCGCATCACCGTCCCGGCCGGTGAGCGACGCCGCGTCACGACAACTCTGCGCCCTACCCGCCGCGGCGACCGCGCCTCGGAACGCATCACGGTCCGTTCCTACGGCCCACTCGGCCTCGCGGCCCGCCAGGGAAACCATAAGGTCCCCTGGACGGTTCGCGTCCTGCCCCCCTTCACGAGCCGCAAGCACCTGCCGTCCCGGCTGGCCCGGCTACGGGAACTGGACGGCCGGACGAGCCTGCTCACCCGCGGCGAAGGCACCGAGTTCGACAGCCTGCGCGAGTACGTCCCCGGAGACGACACTCGATCGATCGACTGGAGGGCCACGGCCCGCCAGACGGCGGTCGCCGTCCGCACCTGGCGCCCGGAGCGCGACCGCCACATCCTCATCGTGCTCGACACGGGCCGCACGTCGGCCGGCCGCGTAGGCGACGTCCCCCGCCTGGACGCCGCGATGGACGCGGCGCTTCTCCTTACGGCTCTGGCGTCCAAGGCCGGTGACCGCGTCGATCTCCTGGCCTACGACCGCCGCGTCCGCGCCCAGGTCCGAGGCCGCTCGGCCCGCGACGTCCTGCCTGCCCTGGTGGATGCCATGGCCACCCTCGAGCCCGAGCTCGTGGAAACCGATGCACGCGGCCTGGCCGCCACTACCTTGGCCAGTGCACCCCGCCGATCTCTCCTCGTCCTGCTCACCACTCTCGATGCCGCCCCGATCGAGGAGGGGCTTCTTCCAGTCCTCCCTCAGCTCACCCAGCGCCACACGGTCCTGGTCGCCTCGGTGGCGGACCCTCACACGGCGGAGATGGCGAAGGCCCGGGGAACCACCGACGCGGTTTACGAAGCCGCTGCCGGCACCCAGGCCCAGGCTCAACGTCGCCGTACGGCCGAGCAACTCCAGCGCCATGGCGTCACGGTCGTCGACGCGACTCCGGACGACCTGGCCCCCGCTCTGGCCGACGCCTATCTCGCTCTGAAGGCCGCAGGCCGCCTCTGAGAATGTCGGCCTTGCCCCGCCCGGGGCAAGGCCGACATCACCGGGATCAAATGGGTGGTGAACGCAGAAAAGCCCCGCACCATAACGGTGCGGGGCTTTCCCACAATGATTGTTCGGCGGCGTCCTACTCTCCCACAGGGTCCCCCCTGCAGTACCATCGGCGCTGAAAGGCTTAGCTTCCGGGTTCGGAATGTAACCGGGCGTTTCCCTAACGCTATGACCACCGAAACACTATGAAGATATCGAACTACAACCAGCCGGAGCGGGAGTTCGTTACTTCAGAACTAACACAGTGGACGCGAGCAACTGAGGACAAGCCCTCGGCCTATTAGTACCAGTCAGCTCCACCCGTTACCGGGCTTCCACATCTG
>NZ_JBVKAP010000002.1:0-222123 GCF_055639315.1 Streptomyces sp. NPDC039465
TCGGTCGGTGTCCGCTTCGGTGGCGCCGGTGCCCGACCACCACAGCCAGACCGGCTTCGGGGTGGCTCCGCTGGGCAGATGATCGATGTCCAGGCGGATCACGGTCCCCTCGACGATCGGGAGGGTGCCGTCGGCCGCGGCCCAGGAAGAACGGTGGGTGAGCTTGGGATGGAGCCGGTCCCAGGACCGGGCGACGGCGGTGCCGTAGAGGCGCGTGTCGGTGACCGTGTGGGTGTCCGGGGTGCCCCAGGTGTCGGGCTGCCCGAAGACGAACTCGCCGCCGTGCCGGGGCGGCCGGCCCATGGTGTGAGGCTGCCGCGGCGGGGCTGGCCTGCGCAGGACGCGGTCCGACCGCATCCTGGCCAGGACTTTCACCGGCAGATCCCGCAGGAGGTGGGCCAGGCGGGGTGCGTCGTATCCCGCGTCCGCGATGACGAGGACATCCGGGTCGCCGACCTGCCACTGGCCTGCCGTGATCAGCCGCTCGACCAGTTCGCGCAGCTGCCGGGCGGTGACGGTGGCGGTGTCGTCTCCGGGTGCCAGACAGCAGAGCGTCCAGCGGGGCGGTCCACGAGCTGCGGCCCGGCTCCAGCGCGCAGACGATCGAGTACGGCCACCCGGGAACGGGGATGTGCTGGTCTTTGCCCCGGCCGTAGGTGTGGCACAGGATCCGCTCCGGCGAGGTGTGGGCGTCCGGCCGCAGCCAGCACGTGACATCGACGGCCAGGACCAGCCGGCCATCGGCCGCCCGCGGCAGCGACACCGAGGCCAGGGCCTGCCGCATCCGATCCGCGTCGACCCGGCCCTTTGAGACAGCGGCGTAGAGTCCTCCGTGTCCACGGCGATGTTCGCCCACCAGCGACAGCTCGGCCAGCGATCTCACCGGCCTATCCCCGCACAGAACCGCATCCGCCAGCTCGAACAGCGCATCCGAACGAGCGGTGAGACAGGAGTAGAACTCGCCCCGGAAGCGTGACAGTTCGGCTGGCGGCTCTCGCCGGACATCGCGATGCAGCAGACTCATCCTCACGGCCTTCGTGCTGGACGTGTGTGTTCCTTGGTCGGAGCACATGTTCAGACGAAGGCCGCTTCCGTGTACGGCGGACACCGAACCGAGTGATCAAGTACGACGCACCGTTCGACGGCGCACGTTAAAGATCAAGTTAGACGCGGAATGCCTTGCGAAGGAGTTCGCCGAACTGGGCGGGGTGCGTGGTCAGGCCGACGTGCCCGCCAGGGAAGTGCAGGAGTTCCATACCGAGGCGCTCGGCCATGAGAGCGGCCGGGCGGTACGTCAGCTCGCCACGTGAGTCCTGGCCGCCGGCGAGAACGAGCTGATCCGACAGCGTCTCCAGCCGGTTCATGTCCGGGACGTACGACATGAAACGGGGCACGATGCGCCCGACGAAGTACGGCAGGTTGGCCATCGTCTGCTCAGCCCGCGCCGCCGCCTGGGGCGGAAGCTGGGTCTCGGCCTTCGGCTCGGCGCTGTCGCCGTCCTTCTTCAGGCCCGCAGCGAATACGGCCATCGCCGGCATGAGCCCCTGGGTACGGAACGTCTCCTGCACGCGCGCGAGAAGCGCGCGGTGTTCGGGGGCGTCCGGTAGGACCTCCACCAGCGGCGGTTCGTGCGCCACAAGGCGTTCGACGCGCTCGGGGCGGGTGGTGAGCAGGTGTACGGCGACGATCGCGCCCGAGCTGGTGCCGAACACGCGGGCGGGCTCGGCGGGCGACAGCAGGTCCAGTATGTGCAGCGCGTCGTCGGCGTGCTCGGCCACGCTCTGCTCGGCCTCGGGGTCGTCCAGCGTGCTGCGGGACATGCCGCGCGGGTCGTAGGTGGCGACGGTGTGTTCGGCGGCCAGGTCGTCGGCGATGCCGTCGAAGGCGGCGGCGCCGCCCGATCCTCCGGGAATCAGCAGCAGGAGCGGGCCTTGGCCGCGTACTTCGTAGTGCAGGGTCGCGCCGTTCACGCGCAGGCTGCCGGTGGTCGGGTCGGTCATGATGCGTCTCCTGCTCGGGACGGGGGCCAGTTCTCCAGGAGGATGTGCAGGGCGTCGAGGGCGCGAAGCCAGGAGTGCTGCGAGGACCGCTTGTGCGCGAAGCCGCCCGCGGCCTCCAGGGCGACGAACCCGTGGAATGTGCTGCGCAGCAGGCGGACCGCGTCGGTCAGATCGGGCTCGGCCAGTCCGTAGCCGCGCAGCATGCCGTAGGTCAGCTCGACGGAGCGCCGCGGTCCTGGCGCGTCCGCGGCCAGCTCGGGGTCGATCTGGATCGGGGTCTGCGTCGCCATGTAGCGGCCCGGATGCCGGTGGGCGTACTCCCGCCAGGCGTTGGCGAACGCGATCAGCGCGTCCTTGCCCGACCGCCCGGCAGTCGCCTCCGCGATGCGGATGGTCTTCTCGTCCGCCGCCAGCAGTGCGATTCGTCCGCGCAGATCCGCCAGACCGCGGACATGCGCGTAGAGGCTCGCGTCCTTGACGCCGAGCCGCCGCGCCACCTGAGACATGGTCACGCGGTCGAGCCCGACCTCGTCCGCCAACTCGGCGCCCGCGATCGTGACCCGCTCCGCCGTCAGCCCTGCCCGCACCATGCGCTCTCCATCTTCCTAGGGGGCCTAGTTTTATCCTAGGGGTCCTAGGGAGGCAAGCGGGAGGTGTGTCGAGCGGCACCGCTGTTGCGGATGCCTCCCCCGCCAGGCCCGCTGCGCGCATGTTCGGCGCCGGCCCGGTAGGCGGAGATCCACTGCCGGTGCCGCCGATATCCTGCGCAACGTGATCAACTCATATAGGACCCTTGACGATGCTGGGGTTGCGATAGCTGCGGCGGGTGCCGGTGCGGACATCGTGCGTACCATGTACGGCCAGCGGCTCACCCGCATCGACAAAGGCGCCGGGGACTTCGCCACCACCGCCGATGTCGAGGCCGAGAAGGCAATCCTCAACGTCATCCATGCCGCCCGCCCCACTGACGCTGTGCTCGGCGAGGAGGGCGGGCAGCAGGGTGCTGCCGACGCCACGCGCCAGTGGTTGGTGGATCCCTTGTGCGGCACGCTGAACTACGCCGTCGGCAACATGCTGGTGGCCGTCAACGTGGCGCTGCGCGGCGGTGCGGCGGCGGTGGCTGACCCGTTCAGCGGCGAGGTCTTCTTCACCGACGGTGAGACCGCCTGGGTGCGGCACGACGGCGCCGATGCCCAGCTGGCGCCCACGCCCGCCACCCAACTCGTGGATGTCAACCTGGACCCGCCGTTCCCCAGCGCGCCCGGGTTCCGGGCCGTGGACCTGCTGGCCCACCCCGACTTCGTGGAACGGTTCCGGCCCCGGGTCGTCTCCACGACGCTGGCGCTGGCCTGGGTCGCCGCCGGCAAGCGCGCCGCATACGTCACCGACGGCGGCGACCTGTCCGGGAGCGTACATTTCGCCGCCGGTATCGCTCTGTGCCGGGCCGCCGGCTGCGTCGTTACGGGAATCGACGGCGCCCCCATCGGACAAGCCAGCCGCGGACTCGTCGCGGCCGCCGACCTCGAAACCCACCAGCTGCTGATGTCGACAATCCGCAGCCGAAGCCAGGACGGCACCTGAAAGCCCGCCCTGCGCCGACCTCATGGGCCGGCCCTCCTCAGCCCCAGTGCCGTCCAAACCCGGGTTCGGGCTCACTTTCCGTGGGATCCCGCATCCGGGACAGATGGCCCCGGGCACCGTGCTTCGGGCCTCTATGTGTACCGCCTCGTCGTTCACGGCGACGGACAGTACCGTCACGTCGGCGATCGACGGGAACAGTAACTCCTCCAGCCGGAGCCCCATTTCTTCCACGGGCCGAACTGTCAGCTACACCGCACCCGGTACGGGCCAGTTTCGCGTTCCCCAGGGCCCACTCGCCCGATTGTCAGTGGCGGGGGAGAGGATGCCGGTATGACACTGCTGCCGATCACCGCGCCCGCGTCCCTGTTGGACGTCCACCATCTCGACCCCGAAGCCGGCGAATGGGGATTCAGGGTCGATCACGCGGTGGCGACGGCGGCTGGCGACACCTACGTGCTGACCGGCCTGCGCCGCTACCGCGGGCATGCAGCCGGCTCGGCCGACCCCGCAGAGCAGGATTTCGGCTACCAGCTGATTACCCGTCACGGCTCCGACGGAAAGCCCACCGCCACCGCCGTGTTCGGACAGGCGGTTCCGGGCGGCGGCCCGTCGGCCATACCGGAGGGCGACGTGACGACCCTGGCCGTCCTCCCGGACGGCGCGGTCGCCGTCAGCTCCAAGCCCGGCAGCACCCACCTCCTGTCCCCGGACCTGGATGAGGTCCTCGCCTCCTGGCCGATGTCCTGGGGCTGGGAGAAGCAGCAGGATTCCGGGGACGACCCGTTCGCCGCGTCGATCGCCGTCACCCCCGCGGGTCGGCTGCTGTGCATGACCTCCGAGTACGGGCTCAGCAACTGGGCCGGCGCCCACCCCAACATCGTCGCCGTCTCCGAACCCGGCACAACCCTCGTCCCGGGCCGCAAGCCCGTGCTGCGCGCCATCGCGACCCTGGACGCGCGCACCGACTGCCAGAGCGACGCCGACGCGTACGCGCACGTACGGTACGGCGACGAGCCGGTGGGGCGCGGCAACCGGCCATCGCCTTCGTTGACCGAGGCCCTGTCGGAGCTCACCGGGACCAGCGGCAGCCTCTACGGCTATCTCGACTCCACGATGACCCGCCCGGCAGCGCTCGGCGACGACCTGTTCGTCATCCCGGTCTTCGGGAAGACCTACCGTTCGACCAACCGGGGCCAGGAGTTCAGCTTCGCCCTCGTCGACGACCACGGGGTGTTGCAGGGCCGGCTGGGAGGCTTGCACCTGCGTGAGGACAGCCCATTCACCGGCTTCGACTTCACCGTCGTCGCCGACCCGTACCGCGCCCGTGCCTTCCATCTCAACCGCTACGGCCTGTACGCGTGGAGCGCCGACGGGGTGCTGCGCGCCAGGATGTCCACTGCGGAGAAGCCCTTCAAGCCCCTCGTCCACTTCGCCCTGCTGGAGTGCACACCCGCAGGGGAACTGCTCCTCGCACACCGCAAGCAGCGCCTGCTGCTGCGGGTGCCAGTGCCACAGGACCTGGACGACCTGGCGGTGGCTGTGGAGGCCGCGCTGAAGGGCTACGGGCGCGAGCGCACCGCGCTGAAGAAGCAGTACTCGCCCGTGAACTGGCTCTGGTCGGACAGCGCGGCCACCGTGAACCATCTCTGACGATCCGTCATTTCGAGCGCGGTGCGGGTGCGGTGTGGCTGATAGTACGGCCCGTGGAAGCCAAGTCCGTCCAGCGAACCCTTCGCCCCCAGGGCCAGCAATCGATCCAGCGCCTCGACTACAACCGTCACTCAGCGTGGAGGCTTCACGGAATGTGAGCCAGAACCCAAACCCGTGAACAGCTCGCCGAGGTGGACGAAACGACAGCTCGTCAATGGGATTCGGCGGCGTACCCGTACGGTACGCACCTAGATCTCGGGAAGGGAAGGATCGGGCGTCCAGGGGGATGGTGCGGAGATGGACCAACGTTCGTGGTCGCGCCAGGCCCCGTTGATATAGAGATAGGCGGGCGACAGACCTTCGTAGCGGAAGCCCAGGCGCTGGACCAAGGCCAAGGACGGCTTGTTCGCCGGCTGAATGTTCGCCTCAAGCCGGTGGAGCCGCAGGTCGTTGAAGGCGTGCTGCAGGGCGACGGTGAGCCCTTCGGCCATGTAACCCCGCCCCGCAGACGGGGCGAAAGCCGCGTAGCCGAGGGATGCGCCCTGGTAGCGGCCCCGGATGATCGAGTTGATGTTGACCATGCCAGCAGCTGCACCGGTCTCCTGAACGCGGATCAGAAAGCCCCGGTTAGTGCCGTCTTCAAAGCGGCGCATCCAGCCGTGGAACTCCTCAGCGGTCGCGGGCAGCTGCATCCACGGCAAATGGAGCTCGGTGCTGGCCCTCACGAGCGAGCAGAACTCATCCTGGTCGGCGAGGGTGAGCGGGCACAGTTCGACCCGTGACGGCATATTGGGCATGGACCAATGCTAGGACCACTTCTGAACAGAAGATCACATGAGTGTTCCGATGAAGCCGTGCCGTTCCGAGCTGGTGGACGCTCCAGCCGGTCGCGCGCCAGCGGCTCGGGGTCGAGGGGTGGCCGGCGTCAACGAGCCGTCGCGCCGGGCGGGTTCCGCCCGGCGCGGCGGGGACGGGCGGACCGGTCAGCGGCGAACCTTCAGGCTCCACTTCTCGGAGGTGCGGACCCCGATCAGGCCGGGTGGGACCAGGTAGACCCCGGGCTCCCGGCACAGCTGCCGTTCGGGGCGCAGGTACGCGTCCATGGTGGCCAGCACTATTCCGTCGGACTCGGCCTTGGGGTCGACCCGGACCTCCACCTTCGCGGCGGAGCCGGTCATCGCCACCAGCTCCCAGCCGTTGCCGGACAACTTCCGCTTCAACTCGCGGACGTCGTCAAGGGGCAGTACCTCCAGCTTCCACGAGGCCGCGTGGTCCAGCTTCACGACCACGTGGCACCAGCCCTCGGGCCCCACGGCGAGCGGGCCGGTCATCGGGACCAGGATGCCGATCCGGCCGACCCTGTCGCTGGTGCCGTCCGGCTGGACGGTGTGCACATAGCCGGTGGTGTCCTCGGAACCGTCGCACGTGGCCCGGATCAGGGCGGGCGGGCCCGCGTAGCGCAGCACGGCCTGTCCCCGTCCCCTGGCGCTCTTGCCCAGGGCCTCCACCGTGTCGAGCGGACGGACCCGGAGCCGCCAGTCGCCGGAGCCCTCGACCCTCACCCGCACCTCGGGCTCGCCCTTGGCGAACACCAGCAGCTGCCCCCGCGCGTCCCTGGTGGTGGAGTAGATGCTCAGCTGGTCCACCTCGCCCTTCTCGTCGAGCCGCCAGATCCAGAACCAGCTGTGCCGCTTGGGCACCCGGGTCCGCTCGAACTCCACCACCGCCGGCCGGCCGGGCTCCGGGTTCACCACGGTAAGCTCCAGCGTCCCGCGCCCCTCGTAGACGCCGGTGGCCAGGGACAGGGCGCGGGCCCGCTCGGCCTCCTCCGGGGTGCGGTGGTGTCCCGGCGCGGGCGTCAGCTCGGCGGTCCAGCCGGCCTCCGCCGATACGAGCACCAGCAGCGGCCCGGCCGGGAGCGGGTGCGTGGCCTCGACCCGGCCGTCGTCGTCGGCCAGCGGCTTCAGCCGCGCCGGCTCCGTGAGGTCGAGCCGGGCCGTGGCTACCTCGAAGCGGGCGGACCCCGGTCCGTGGTGGCTCAGGGTCAGGTCGGCGGCGGGGCCGTCGTGCAGGAGTACGTCCGTGCCGGTGCCGGAGACGGTGCCGTCCAGCTGCCGCGCGGCTCCGAGCGACAGCACCCGCAGGGTCCAGGCGCCCGCCGCCTCGACGCGCAGCCGCAGGGCGCGCTTACCGCGTACGGCAAGGACCCGGGCCTCCCGGACCGGGGCGGTGGTCTTGATGAGGACCTGTTCCTGCGCGTCCTCGCGGTCGAGGGTGGCGACGGTGAAGCGGCCGCCGCCAGCCACCGACATCTCGATGATCAGCGGGCCCTTCGGGGCCGGCCGGCCGAAGGAGAGGACCTGGTCTCCTTCGCCGTGCACCTCGTGGAACACCTCGCTCGCGGGGACGGGCACCGCCCCCTGCTCCGACCCGGCCACCGGGCCCAGCACCTTCGCCAGGGAGGCCGCCAGGGACGCCGCCTGGGCTGCCACCTGGGCCCCGCTCGCGGGCACGCCCGCGGCCGCCGCCGGGGCGGGGCTCGCTGCCGGGCCCCCGCCTGCGTCCTGGCGGCCCCCGGCTGCCGTCGGGGCCCCACCCGGGACGGTTTTGCCCGTGGTCAGGCCCAGGATTACGCCCGGGGGCGGGGCGGCCTCCTTGCTGACCTCGGTCATCGCGGGGCCCGGCACCGGCGCGGCCGGGAGGGCCTCGGCGGGTATGCCGTAGTCGGCGGCGAGCGCTGCCGGTCCGGCGCTGTAGCCCTGGCCGACAGCGCGGAAGCGCCAAGCCCCGTTGCGGCGGTAGCACTCGCCGAGCACGAGCGTGGTCTCCCCACCGGCGTCCGTGACCTCGTACCGCGCCACCGCCGGGCCCTCGCCGCCGGCCACCTCCACGGACAGCCCGGCGACCGCTCCGAACGTCCCGCCCGCAGCGAGGACGGCGATCAGCACCCGCTGTACGGAGGGTTCCACCGCCTCCTCGTCCACCTCCAGCCGCTGGACGAGGAGCCCGCCCTCCGCCGCTCCGCCCAGGTGCCGTACGGCGCCCGAGGGGTGGGCGGGCCAGTCCCCCCGGACCACGTCGGCTTCACCGCGAACCCGCCCCGTCGCGTCCAGCAGCACCGCCGTGGCGGCCACCAGCGGGGTGCCCGGCCGCCCCTCGCGAGCCACGGTGATGCGGAACGGGCCTCCGGGCAGCGGGGTGTTGTCCCCCTTGATGATGATCGTCATACCGGCATCCTGACACCGGCCGCCATCCACGGTCGATGGATAACGGCGGCTTCCGAGGGCGGGCATCAGGACGCCGGGGGGATGCCGAGGAGGCGGGCGGCGGAGGTGTGGGCCGTTTCCAACCATCTGGGCGAGGCGGATCGCGGCGTCCCTGCTCAGGGGGCGGCCGGCAACTGGCTGGCAACTGGCTGGCAACTGGCTGGCAACCAAGCACTACCCCCTGAAGTGCTCGATCAGACGTGAGTAACTTTCATGGGCATATCCATCTTCTAGGGCCTTGTTCACGAGGCCGAGGGTGTAGCCGGGGAACTCGGCATCAATGTTCCGTGCCTTGCTCTCGTGGACCAGGTCCTCGAGAGAGGGCCGGTGGTGTTGGAGTGCTCCGTACTCCGTCGCGTACTCGCCGCGGTCGACCTCGTCGGCGATCATCGGCAAGGACGCCAACAGTGCGGAGACGGACGCCTTGGCGTCGTCCAGGAACCGCTTCACCTCGATGCCCTCGCTGGACAGCAGAGCGGCCGCGTGCAGGAATCCGTTGAGCGTGCCCCACATGGTGTCGTGCACGGCCATTCCGTACAGGGTCGGTATACCGGCGTCGTCCGCGATCAGGGTTCCCCGGCCGCCGATGAGCTGGAGCGTCGGCCGGTAGCGGTCGTACACGGCGTCAGAACCACCGTAGAAGATCACTGTCTCCGCTCCCCCGATGCCCGGAGCGATGGTCATGATCTGCCCGTGGAGGTACTGCGCGCCTTGGCCTGTGACCCAGTCCGCCGCAGCCCTGACCTCCGCCGATGTCCCGTCCGTCAGGTTGACCACGGCTCGGCCGGAAAGCGCGTCACCCGACGACTCCAGAAGCTCGCGGGCCGTGGCGGTGCCCTTCACGCTGACGACCACGAGCGGACTGGCGGCGACAGCCTCGCGGATGGTCGCGGCCCGCTCGGCTCCCTTGGCGACCAGGGCGTCGGCCTTCTCGGGCGTACGGTTCCACACCGTGGTCGGATGCCCACCGTCCAGGAAGGTTCTCGCGAGTGTGAAGCCCATTTCGCCTAAACCGATCACGGTCACGGCGGGCGGAGCATCAATCTGTGAGGCAGTGCTCATCAAACGTCATCCTCAATCAGCTTGTTGTGGCCCGGTCCGTCCAGGGCCACCTTTGGCGCTGTACGGAACGCAACGCTAGAAGCTGAACTGCGCTTGAGGTCAAGAGACGTCTCAGACCGGACCCGCGAGCCGCGAGCCGCGAGCCGCGAGCCGCGCCGCAGTGTTCCCAGCCCGCGTGCAGGTTCTTACGACCGGGGTGGTCGGTGGGTACGCTCGCCGGTATCAGCGGCCGCCCGGCGAGCAGACGGTTTCGCTGCACCGGCTCAACAGTCGGTGGTCACGAGAGCCAGCATCTCCTGGAGATCCTCAGGCCGGCGGTAGTGCACTCCCGTCATCCCCAGCGCGACTGCGGCCTCGACGTTCTCCAGCCTGTCGTCCACGAAGAGACACCGCTCCATGGCCGCCCCCGCTCGCTTGGCCGCGATTTCGTAGATCGCTCGGTCGGGCTTGGCCGCCCCCACGCGGGCGCTGCTGACCACATGATCCGCGAGATCAGACAGCCCCAGCGACTTCAGGTCGCTCTCCAAGTCCAAGGTCGCGTTGGTCACGAGAACAAGCGGTATGTGTTCCCGGACCCGGCGAAGCATGGCGACGACCACCTCGTCAGCCCAGAATGGCGCCTCGGCGAGTGCTGTTCCAAGCTCACGGGCTTGCGACGGCGAGACATCTCCCGTGAGCCCCCGCACGATGGAATCCACCCACTCCTCCTTGCTGATCTGGCCGAGAAGCAGCGGGAGGTCTACCTCCGGCGCATAGGCCACGCCCGTGGTCGCCCCCTCGGCCAGTCCAGCCAGCTGTTCCAGCCGGGCCAAATGGGTCAAGTCATAGAACCGCACCACGTTGTCGAGGTCGCACAGCACCGCGTCAAACGGCTTGCCGCATGCGTTGGGAACGATCATTGCCCCTGAATAGCACAGTGATCATCAGACAGATGTGACCAGCAAGCCTCTACGGGCGGCGGGCACGCCCGTCACCGGTGGGGCGGGGCAGGGCGGGAAGAGTTCCCTCTCCGGGTTGTTCGGGGTGGGGCGGACCGCCCGGGAAGCCGGTCAGGACCCTGTCTGTGACAGGTGTGCGGGCGGCGAGGTCGCCCCGCGATGCTTGATGTTGACGGCCGCAGCTTTGGCCAGCGCCGCAGGGTTCAAGAATCGCAGCGGACCGATCAGGCGGGATGCGAACAGATGCATGTGCCGCGCCACCGACTCATCGCGCGCTGCCGCCGAGAACATCAGCCGTTCCACGGGATTGAAGGGACGAGCCTTGGCGAAGTCAACGGCCAGTTCCTGGTGACCGCGCAGCCGGCGCCGGTGTCTGCGGGCGTACACCGCGAGGGACCTGTCGAGATCGCCCCGACCGGTTGCGGCCGAGGCGACCGCCTCTGCCAGCCATTGCGCGGACTGCAGAGCCCACCCGCATCCCACTCCCCACAGGGGATCGCTGGTCAAGGCGGCATCACCGACGAGCGCGACGCCCGGTGCGGTCGTCTTGCGGCTGTGAAGCGGGTAGTTGACCGTGCCGGTGATCTTCGTGATGCGTTCGGCGGAGTCGATGGGCGGCGCCTCGGGGAGGGCGCGGACGAAGTCGAAGAAGCTGCCCTCCAGGTCTTCCCGGAAGGCCGGCAGCCGCTTCTTCTCCGGGAGCACCGCCATGACCGTCACCCCGTCGTCGTTCGGGAACCCGTACGCCATGTCAGGCTCGAGAAACCAGGTGTGAGCGATCCCGGCGTGCAGCGGAAGGTTGCGGAAGTGCGCGAAATAGCCGAACCGCGCATTCTCGTACAGCCGAGCAGGCACCCCGGCGAACTTCGCGACGGCCGAGTCCTTGCCGTCGGCGCCGACCACCAGGCGGGCCCGAATCTCGTGCTCGCCCTGTGGCGTCGACGCGCGCACACCCACAGTTCGCCCGGCTTCCCGGACCAGCCCGGTCACATGATGACCGAGGAGCAGATCGACCCCGGGGGTCTCCGCCGCATGAGACCTGATCAACGGGTCGAGGGTACTGCGCCGAATGTTGTACGCGTACGGTAGCGCGGGGCCCGTCGGCGCGGCCCTCGGCTCGATCCATCCCCAGCGGGTGTACCAGCGGGCCTCGTTGCGGACGGCTCCCGCCTTCTCAAGAGCGGGTATGAGGTCGAGTTCGTCCAGCACCGGGTAGGCGCAGGCCGTGAGGGAGTGGGTGCACAGCACCTTGTACGCTTCGGGGTCCGAGCGGCGTTCCAGCAGTGCGACGCGGACACCGCGTCGAGCGAGCAGGATCGCCGCGGCGCTGCCGGCGAGGCTGGCTCCGCTGATGACGACGTCGTAGTCGTATCCCGCGTTCTCAGGCTTGGTCATGCGCTGATCGCTCCCTTCGGGGTGTGGTGCCGTTCGTGGAAGTGGTGCAGCGCCACCGCTGTCATTTGGGGAACGTGCGGGCAGAACACCTCTTGCGCCACTTCCAGCACCAAAAGCTGCCCTTGGCAACGACTTTGACCTGTCATCAGGCCCCGGTCAACGCCAGGCGAACGTCAAGGGGGCCGGGGTGCACCGGGGGTGGTCAGCAGGCGGCGTCATGCCCCAGTTTCCAGGCCCAGACCCCTGGCCCAGTCCCGCAATTCGGGATCGGCCAGGCTGGCGCCGAGCCAGTCGTGGTCGAGGTCAGGTCCCGGAAGGGAGGGTACGACCGCGACGTACAGCCCGGCAGCACGCGCCGAGGCGATGCCCGTTGCCGAGTCCTCGAAGGCGACGGAACGCTTGGGGGCCACACCGAGTGTCTCGCACGCCCTGAGGTAGAGCTCTGGTGCGGGCTTGGGGGAACGTACCTCGTCGGCGGCGAACGAGTGGGGGAAGTGGTCGGCGAGACCGGCCGACCACAGTGCCACGTCCAGCAGTTCCCGAGGACTGTTGCTGGCTACGGCGATGGGGACGGTCGTCCGGCAGGCGCGCACCAGTTCTGCCGCCCCGGGGAGGGCCGCGGCGCCTCGGGCGAGCTCCTTGCGGACTCTTTCGAGGAGTTCGGCGGCGAGCTCGGCGCCGGTGCCGGGGCGCCCGAGGTACTGGGCCATGGCCTCTCCGGCGGCCTCCACGGTGCGGCCGATGACCAGGGCTTTCTGTTCGGGACCGAAGGGATGGCCGTGCGCGGCGAAGATGGCCGCTTCCGCAACGGTCCAGCAGGCTTCGGTGTTGACCAGCAGGCCGTCGCAGTCGAAGACCACGGCCTCGATGCTGGTGGGGAGCGAGCCCATGGGGATGCCCTTTCGCTTCGGGTGATGTGCGGGTTGCCCGTTCGGCGACTGTCGGACGGCGTACGGTCGGATGGCGTACGGTCGGGCGGCGTACGGTCGCGTCGACCGGTGCCTCACTGTCCGAGCGCGAGCCGGATGCCGAAGGCGGCGATGACCGTACCGGTGACGCGGTCGAGGCGGCGGCGGGCGGAGGGCCGTTGCAGACGGTCTCGGAGCACGTGCGCGCAGGCGATCAGCGCGCATGCCCAGACGACGGCCAGCACGATGTGGACACCGGCCAGGAGCACGCCTGGTGCGAGGTGTGAGGCGTCGGCGGGAAGGAACTGCGGGAGCACCGCGACGTAGAAGGCACCCATCTTCGGGTTGAGGAGATTGGTCACGATCCCTTGCCGCCAGCCGCCGAGCAGGGTGTCGCCGGCGCCTGCCCTGGCCCTGGCCTTGGCCTTGGCCTTGGCCTCGACGCCCGTCCCGGTCCCGGTACCGGTCGCGCCCCCGGTCCCGGTCTCGCCCCCGGCCTCCGCTGTCTGCGGGCTCTCGCTCGCTGAGCGGCGCCAGGTGGCCCACAGCAGCCTGCCGCCCATCCACACCAGGTATGCGGCTCCGACCCAACGAAGAGTCTCGTATGCGAGGTGAGACGCGGTCAGCAGCGCGGTCACACCGAGCGAGGTGAGCACGCCCCAGACCAGCGTGCCGCTCTGGATGCCGAGGACCACGCCCCAGGCGCGACGGCGGTGCCCGAGCGCCGCGGTGCGCAGGATGAGTGCGGTATCCAGTCCGGGAGTGAGCGTGAGGAGTCCCACTATCAGGGTGAAAGTCCCTATAGCGTCTAGGGTGGTCATGAGCGATCACCCTAGGCCGGGAACCATAGAACGTCCATATTTCTGCCCGGAATCGGGCAGGAATGGCAGTGTCCGCCTCTTGTTTTGCGCATCACACCTCACCAGCCTGCCGCTGCCATGGCTGTCGCGTACTCAGTCCGGGTGAACGCAGGCCTTTACCGCCGCGGTGGCAGGGGACCGGCGAGGAAGATTGGTGACCGTGCCATGGGTACGGGCCCCGGGGGGTAGGCATGCGGTGGCGGTGGATGCTCACGTGGCTGCTGTGCGCGGCCCTGGTCGTCGGCTTGGTGGTTGCAGCGGGGTTGACGAGCCTCGAAGGCGCCTCGGACGTCGGCTCAGTGGTGGCAGCTGTGTCCGGCGCCTTCGGGGTCATGGCGGTGTGGGCGTGGCGCCGCAACCCCCGCGGCCGGTCGACTTCGGGACAGGTGACGGAGGCCGCACAGGTGCTGGCGCGGCTTGTGCGCCGGCAGTGGCAGGACGAGGCCGTGCTGCGCCAACTGTTCGATCCGGCGCCGCTGCCCGTGCTGTGGACCGACTGCCCGCTGCCCGATGTCAGCGACCACCGGCAATTGATCGGCGACCCGGTCACCTGCCGGGCTGACGCACCACACGACCTGGCGGCCGCCTTCCGTGGCCTGCCGCGCCGCCGCCTTGTTGCCCTGGGACCGCCCGGATCGGGCAAAACCACCCTCGCGGTGCTGCTCACCCTCGCGCTGCTGGGCGACCGTGACGCGAACGAGCCAGTGCCGGTACTGCTCTCGCTGGCATCGTTCGATCCCGCGCGCGAGAGCGTACAGGCATGGTTGCGGCGCCAGATCGCCGCCGACTACCCCGTATTGGCCGACATCGAGACTTTTGGCTCCAGTGCGATCGAGGACCTGCTCGCGGAGGGCCGTATCCTGCCCGTGCTCGACGCCCTCGACGAGCGCCCAGAAGCAGGCCGCGCCGCAGTGCTCATGGCCCTCAATGACACCCTCGACCCGCACACCCCGCTGGTGCTCACCTGCCGCACCGACGACTACACCACCACCGTGGCCGACGCCGGCGTCCTGACCGGAGCGGCAGTCATCACCCCGTCGCCGGTCCGTCCCGGAGACGCCCTGGCGCTGCTGCGTCTGGCCACCCCGCCCGGCCTTCGCCAGCGCTCCTGGGACGAGCTGGCCAACCACCTGGAGACACATCCGCAAGGCCCCGCCGCCCAGGCACTCTCCAGCCCACTGATGGTGACACTCGCCAGATCCATCTACGCCGACGCACCCGGCGACCCTGCCGAACTCACCGACGCCGACCGCTTCCCGGACAGCTCGGCCGTCGAGCGCCACTTGCTCAACGCTTTCCTGCCGACCCTCTATACACGCGCCCAGCAACGAGACCCGGCCGCACGTCAATGGGCTCCGGAGCACGCCAACCGCTACCTCACCTATCTGGCTTCTCGTCTTGAACGCGAGAGGACCTACGACCTCGTCTGGTGGCGGTTGTACGCCTGGATCCCGGCCCTTTCCCGTGCGAATGCCCGCGCGCTGATCTGGGGACTCACCGCAACTGCCACGGGTTTTCTCCTCCTTCTGCCACTGGCAGGCTGGCGGCAGGACGCCACAGAATTGTTTCGTTACCTCTTTCTGGTCGCCCCCTGGGTGACGGGCATGGTCGTCCTTCAGGCGGTCGGTGCCCGAACCATGGTGCGCACAGGTAGCAACGTCCGCTGGAGCATTGCCGTGTTGGGCACCAGCATCTGCGGCGGCGCGGCAGCCATCGCGGTCGACGTCGCCATCCGCTGCTTCGTGGTGGGGGACGACGCCAGGGTGGAGCAGCTGCTGCGGGCCGCCTGCTGGTTCAGCTTCTCGCTCTTGATGGTTCTCATCAGCGCGGGCCGGCCGGCGCCACCGCAAGCGCCGAGTCAGGGCGCTTTCACCCTCCGACACTGGCGCCGCCGCCTGCTGCGCGCGGCCCTCACCATCGCCGTCGCCGCTGGTCTCGGCGGAGCCACTCTGCACCTGTACGGCATCATCGAGGTCTACGACATCGCGGACGAACCCGTATGGGACACAGCGTGGCCCTTCGGTCTGGGTTTCGGTGCGGTCATCGGAGTGGGACAGGCAGCACTGCAATGGACGCGTGACACCGCGACTGTCCACGACCTCACCACCCCCACCTCCTCCGTCCGCGCCGACCGCCTCGTCGCCGTCCTCCACGGCGCCACGGGCGCGATCCTGATCGCCGTCGCCAATACGGCGCTGGATACATTCGAATCCCGCGGCCACGGATCGATGAGCCACACGTTGGAGATCATCGCCTTCAGCATGCTGTGGTACGGCCCCGTCGGCATGACTCTCGCACTGGTCGCCTGCGCCTGGCCGCACTACGCCGTCGCACGATGCGTACTCGCGGCGCGTCGACGGTTGCCGTGGCGGCTGCAAGCATTCCTGGCCCACGCCCACCGGCTCGGCCTGCTGCGCCAGGTGGGCCCCGTCTACCAGTTCCGCCACGCACGGCTTCAGAACCACCTCGCCACCGGAGACACCCGTCTGCCCGGCCCGCGGGCAGTCTCACCACCGTCCGATTCACCGTTGAGGGGGTAGTGCGCGTGCGCTCGGTGTGACGCCCGGCGGTGTCGTAGCGGTGGCCGACCTTCTACTCCGCCGCGTTGGTGTCTCTCGGATGGCCTGCGGCGGGCGCGGTGGCGCTTGCCGCCCTGAGTGAACCGGCTCCGGTCGATGGGGAGTTACGGCTCCACGCGGGACCAGGCCGCATCGGCGGGCGGGACGGCCGGGACGCCGGGACGGCCGGGACGGAATCGTTGGTGACTCTTGTTCTCTCCGGCTGACGAAGCATGTTCATCCGCGCTCACGGAGGTACGCCTCCAGCTCCGCGGCCCCGGTCAGCATCGCCCGCCCGCGGGCGGACAACCGACCGTGCCAGTCGGCCAGTGCGGCCTCCAGGGGCTCCAGCCCGCCGGCCGCCCGCACCTGGGCGATCAGCGGGGCGATCTGCTCCAGCAAGTAGCCGCCCCGCCTGAGCTGGTGGGCCAGACGGGCGTCCCGTACGTCGGCCTCGTCGTAGACGCGGTACCCGGTCAGCGGGTCGCGGCGCGGGCGCACCAGTCCGGCACGCTCCCATTTGCGCAGCGTCGCGGGCCGGATTCCGAGCTTCCCGGCGAGCGGCCCGATGAACGTGCCGCCGGGCCCGTACACCGCGGCCGGCTCGGACCCCATTCCGTGTTCGGGCGCGATGGTGGACTCGGGTTCGGGCGCCGTGGTGGGCTCCAGGTCGCGGAGGGCGCTCTTCACGGCCTGGAGGGTCCGCCGGTCGTCGAGCAGCTGGGCGTGGCTCTCGTCGATGAGGCGGAACGCCTCATCGACCGCGCCCTGGTTCACGGCCCGCATGATCGACGTCGCCGTCTGATGGCCGTGGCCGGGCACCAGGGCAAGAAACGCGCGCAGGGCCGTCGCGTGCAGCGAGGTGTAGGTGCGGTAGCCGTGGGGTGTGCGACCGGCGGCCGGAAGGATGCCGGACCCCTCGTAGTTCCTGATCGCCTGCGTGGACAGACCGTGGCCACGCGCCAGATCAACCGGCCGGAGCCGTTCACCGTTTTGAAGGTTTGGCACCATGGAACTGACGATATACCGGCGATATTCCGGCTGATATCGTGGAAAAGTTTCCACCGGAGGTTCAACGATAGCGTTGAAGGCATGGCGACTGACATCAAGGACACCGCCCATGCCGTCGACGCTGCCGCCCTCATGAGGCTGCTCCCGGCCCGGCCCCGGCTGCTCGCCCTGGGCGAGCCCACCCACGGCGAGGACGCTCTGCTCGAACTGCGCAATGAGCTCTTCCGGCAGCTCGTCGAGCAGGAGGGCTACCGGACGATCGCGATCGAGAGCGACTGCATGAGGGGCCTGGTCGTGGACGACCACGTCACCTCGGGCACGGGCACCCTCGACGAGGTCATGGAGCACGGATTCAGCCACGACTGGGGCACCTACGCCGCCAACCGCGAGCTCGTACGCTGGTTGCGCGCCTACAACGACGGCCGCCCCGCGTCCGAGCGGCTCCGCTTCGCCGGTTTCGACGGCCCGCTGGAGATCACCGGCGCCGCGAGCCCCCGGCAGGCCCTCACCGCACTCCACGGCTACCTCGCGGCCCGGGTGGATGCTGACCTGCTCCCCTGCACCGCGGAAACACTCAACCGCCTGCTCGGCACCGACGACCGGTGGACCAATCCCGCCGCGATGATGGACCCGTCCCAGTCCGTGGGGCAGTCGGCCGAGGCCGGGGAGCTGAGGCTGCTCGCCGACGATCTGGTGGCGCTGCTCGACGAGCAGATGCCGCACCTGCTCGCGGCGACCTCGCGGGACGAGTGGGACCGGGCACGCCTGTACGGGCGTACCGCCACCGGCCTGCTGCGCTACCACCACTGGATGGCCGACACCTCACCGGCCCGCATGGCCCGGCTGCTGGGTGTGCGGGACCAGATGATGGCCCACAACCTCCTCGCCCTCGCCGCCGGTGGCCCGGCGCTGGTCTACGCCCACAACTCCCATCTCCAGCGGGAGAAGAGCACGATGCGGATGTGGCAGGGGCCGGTGGAGTGGTGGAGCGCCGGTGCGCTGGTGAACAGCCAACTCGGCGAGGAGTACGCCTTCGTGGCCACGGCCCTCGGCACGATCCGGCACCAGGGCGTCGACACACCGCCGCCGGACACCCTCGAAGGGCTCCTGTACGCGCTCCCGGAGGACCGCTGCATCATCGACTCCCGGCGGCTGACCACCGCCCTCGCCGCCACACGGCCTGCACCCCGCGTCTCCCCCTGGTTCGGCTACGCCCCGCTCGACCCGACCCACCTGACGGACAGCGACGGCATCTTGTTCGTCAAGGACGTCCCACAGAGCTAGCACCGGCGCCAGCGCCACCGCCGACTGCGCGCAGGGGGTGGTCACCGCCCCCTCGATCCGGCTCTGGCTGCGCACGTCCCCGACCTCCTTCCCCCAGCACTCGACGAACTGGGCCTCACCTTCCACCCGTCGGGCAGCGTCGCCGGACCGGCAGGGGCCGGTACTGCTCCTGTGGGGTTCACGGCCCCTCTCGGTCTTCGGTGGCCGCCTGTACGCGACGGTGATCATCTGGATCGCCTGGCAGGAGTCAGGAGCTGCGGCGATGGGCCTGGTAGCCGTCGTCGAATCCGTACCCCGTACCGGGCCAGAAGGAGTCCCCCGCAAGCGCCGTGTAACTGGCCGCTGGCGGGGCCGAGCGTCACCACACGGCCGAGCGGAGCGAGCTGCGCCTGGGCACGTAGGCAACTCGCGCCGCACCCGGGTCGATGACGGCATCGACGCCGCGTCAGTCGGTGAGCTCCCGGACAGCCGCCTCATGGTCGGCTCCGTCGCCCGAAGTCGTTGAGCAGAGCCGCCACCGGCTGGCCCGGCAATCCTGCCAGGTCGGGATGCTGGGTGGCCCAGTTTCTGACTGGGCATGGACGCAGCGATGAGTTTGCCCGGCCCGAAGAGTCTCACCACCGTTACTGCCAACAGATCTCGCTACCGTGATCGCCGACAGAGGAGCAACACGTGACCCAGCTACTGAGAGTGCAGAACTTCAGCGTCTCGAGTGACGGCATCGGTGCCGGCGAGGACCAGAGCCTTGAGAGTCCCTTCGGCCACGCCAATCCCGAGAAGCTGTTCGCCTGGGCGGGCGCCACGGCGAGCTGGCCCATGCGCACCGATCCCGGGGGCAGCCGAGGCCTCGACGACTACTTCACGCGAGACTACGCACGCAACATCGGGGCCGAGATCATGGGCCGCAACAAGTTCGGGCCCCAGCGAGGACCCTGGCACGACCATGAGTGGCGCGGCTGGTGGGGTGACAAGCCCCCGTTCCGCACTCCGGTCTTCGTGATGACCCACTACAAGCGTCCTTCGTTCACACTCTCCGACACCACGTTCCATTTCGTCGACGGCGACCCGGCCACGGTCCTTGAGCAGGCTCGGGAGGCGGCGCAGGGCAAGGACGTCCGGCTCGGTGGTGGGGTGACCACCATCCGGCAGTTCCTCGACGCCGACCTCGTCGACACCATGCATGTGGCAGTCTCGCCGGTGAAGCTCGGGTCCGGACTACGGCTCTGGCAGTCCCCCGATGAGCTGCTCGACCGGTTCCACCTGGAGGTAGTGCCCAGCCCGAGCGGCGTGACGCACCACCTGTTCTGGCGTAAGTGATCGGTCCTCGGGGCAGCCCGGGCCAGCCGAGCCACGATCATGGCGTCAGCTGACGCTGTAGGGGCGCGGAAGCACTGGCATTCACATTGCCCGGAAGCGGAGCGGAGCGCTCCCGGCGGCACCGCCGGGAGCGCGCCACCGCCGCCATCCGACTCTGGCTCCGTGCGTGATCCGCTGGGCGAGGGGGGTTGCCACCCGCCGACTGTTTTTGACAGGGTGAACGGGAGCCGCTCGGGCAACGGGAATGGGAGCCTCGTTGCTCTGTCCGTGAAGGGGATGGACAGCGACGCGAGTCCATGATCGGCAACGAGAATGGGAGCCACCCCTATCGGGTGACATCGGGCTGCGCCAGGGCGGGCGGGAGTGTCCACGGTAATGATGCGGGTGTGAACCGATAGCTTTGGTTGTCCCGGGCCCTCTTGCCCCGTGTCCCTGACAGGCGCGGTTCAGAAGGGCCCGGCTCTGTTATGCGGGGGATCCGCCCGGCAGCAGATTGTCCTTGGACAGCGAAGTCAGTAGTCTGCTGCGCGCTGACCTGCGGCGACAAACTTGATTGGCAAGGGATCGGCTCCAGACCATCTACTGAGCCTTCGAGCGACTCCTAGTCGCCGAGGGCGATCGTCGCCGCGTGCGCATCTAGTTGCACCCACCTGAGCCTGGAGAGCAGTCTGCGGCAGTGCTCGCCATTGCCGACTACTGCTCCGAGCTGAGGCTTGGCTGATAGCGATCCATCGCCGTGGTGAACGCGTCTCTCGCTGCCGCGAAGGAGGAGCCCTCCCTGCCACGCACGCGGTCCATGTCGAGCCACTGAACGCGGGCTTCTGGCCGGCGAGCTGGCGGATCTGACAGGTAGGCATTCATGCGTGGCCAATCCCGTCGTGCCTCGTCCAGGTTCTCGTACCAGGCAACGCCGCGTGCGTTGCAGGGCATGCAGAGCAGTCCGCGAACGCACTTAGCGCATCCGGAGCAACAGGCATGATCGTGGTCGATCTGCCAGTACGAGGGTCCTTCGCTGGCGGCGTCGCCGGGGCTCTCTCCGCAGATTGCACACGCGTCATCCTGTGCGCGGAGGATGGCGTTCACCTGCCAGACTGTCAGTCCGTACTTCTTGGCCTGCCGCTCGGCGGCGGCGCACAAGTAGCAGCGCAATCCAGCGGCGAAGCCCTCCTCCGGATAGACGGGCCCGCTACAGAGGCGGCACTCGTCCTCCTCGTCAGGCCAACCGTCGTCTTCCCGGCCCGGAGCGCGTCGCCTCTTCATGCGCGGAATCTAACCCGACGGACTGACAATCCGAGTCGGGTGCGGCTCCCCCCGAGGGGCTGCTCTGACAGGGCGTGTCACATCTTGAGGTGCTGTCTTCGTCAAGGAGACGAACACCCAACCGTCGTTCTCGCGCAGAAGAAGGAGTTTCTCGTGTTTGCCGCCTACCTCGTGGTCACCCTCCTCACCTCGGCTGTCAACGGTTCGGCCGCCATCGCCAACTTCATCGGCCACGACTACCCCAAGAGCCAGGCGGACAAGTTGCGTGTGCCCCGGTCCTGGATGCGCCCGCTGGGCACACTGCTGGCGTTGGGGGCGCTGGGGCTGCTGGCCGGGTTCGCCGTGCCGGTGCTGGGCATGCTCGCTGCCATCGGTCTCGTGCTGTACTTCCTTGGTGCACTCTGTGCCCACCTGCGGGTTCGTGACCACCAGTTGGGTCCCTGGGCCGTGTTCTTCTGTCTGCCCGTGGCTGCTCTGGCCGTGAATCTGGCCTACCACGGCACCCGGTGACCCGGTGCAGCCCGTCCCTCAGAAGGAGCCCCACCCATCCGAGTCTTAAGACCTGTCGTCCCGCAAGCGCGGGCTGGGGCGCGCACCAGAGGGCATCGGTCACTGCGCCGGCTTCGCCTGGCGTTCGGCCTCGGTGGCCTGGTATCGGTAGGACTCCGTGCCGGTCTGGATCAGCGTGCAGCGGAAAGTGATCCGGTCGGCGATGGCCGCACAGAGCCTCGGGTCGGCGAAGATCTTGTCCCACTCTGCGAACGGTGAGTTGGTGGCCACCGCGGTCGCCTTGCATTCCTCACGCTCGATGAAAATCTGGAACAGCAGCCGGGCACCCTTCTTGTCCAGATTCAGATACCCGAACTCATCCAGGCAGAGAAGATCGACCTTGCTGTAGCGGGCGATCACCGAGGACAGTCGGCGGGCCGCGTCGGCCTCGGCGAGCTCGTTCACCAGCGCGGAGGTGGTGGTGTAGCGGACCGACAGACCGGCCTCGGCGATCGCCGTGCCGACTCCGATCAGGAGATGCGATTTCCGGTGCCGGAGTCACCGATCAGCACCAGCGGGCGGCCCTCACGCACCCAGGAGGTGCTCTTGAGGTCACCGACCGTCTCGGGCAGCACGTGGGGGTTGCGGTCGAAGTCGAAGTCTTCCAGTCGCTTGGGCCGGGGGAACTTCGCCGACCTCACCAGCCGTTGCTGGCGGCGGACATCCCGGTCAGCGCGTTCGACCTGCAGCATGTCGAGCAGGAACTGCTTGTAGGAGGACTGCTCGCGCCGGGCGGTGGCCGCGAGTTCCACGAACCGCTCCCGGAAGGCGGGCAGACGCAGGTCCCGGCATGCCTCATCGATCAGGGCATCTTCCGGGTCGCTCTCGGGCAGCGGCATCCGGGTGGCCGGGATCTGCTCGGAGGCCGGCTTGGCGGTGGCGGTGGGGCTCATGCGCTGGTGCCCTTTCTCTTCCTCGTGGTGTCAGCCACTGGCGTCAGCAGCCGGTCGTACTTACTTATGTCCGGCAGCGCGGGACGTGGATCCGGCGGGAGGCGCCGGGTGTGCAGCGGGATCACCTTCGCCCCGTCACCGTGCGCGTCCTGGGCTGTGGAGTCGTCCTTCCCCTCGCCAGGGGCAGCGTCATCGCTCTGGAAGCCGGTAGGCCCGGCGTCTTCCATACCGCTGTTCTCGATGGCCTTGCGGGCCTCGATTGCGACCAGGTCCGTGCTGACGGAGCCGACCTTGAGGACCGTGGCCATTCCGGCGATGACCGCGGCGGCGGGCAGCTGCCTGTGCAGCAACAGCACCTCGATCAGCATCCGGGTGCCCTCTTTGTCGCCGCACCTCTTCTTCGCAGCCGCCCAGAACGCCTCGTGCACCTTGGTGAAGCCGCCCTCCGCGCGGGCCTGAGCCAAAGCGGCGGCCCCGGCGAACGCGCCCGGCTTGACCAGCAGGATCTCCAGGTAGTGATCCAGGATGTCGTGGTAGGCGTAACGGCGCGTCAGCCGCAGGTGGCGGGCGACCACTTTGCGGCCCTCATAGACCCACACCTCGTTCGCCCGCAGTTTCACCCGCACCTTCGTGCCGATGAACTTGGCGGGCACCGAGTAGTAGCCCTGGCGGACGGTGACCCGCCCGTTGCGGTGGACCAGCGGCATCAGATCGCTGCCGGTGTCGTACTCGTCCGCCGGCAGCGGTGCCAGGGCGGAACGTTCCTGTTCGAAGTCGAAGCCGATCGAGGTGGGACGGCCATGGACGTGCCGGGCATCCTCCGCCGCGTCGATCGCCGCCAGGCGCTCGTTCAGCTCAGCCAGACTCTCCACCTGCGGTGCGGGAACCAGGTGCTTGCGCCGGAACCGCCCACCCTCGTGCTCGACGCCGCCCTTCTCGTGTGCCCCTTCCTCACCAGGCCCGCAGTAAAAGGGCGAGAACGCATACCACGACCGAAACGCCACCCATCGCGTCGTCTCCGCGCGGGAACGGCCGAAGAGCACCTGCTTCACCGCGGGCTTGAGGTTGTCGTAACGGATATGGACGGACGGCACCCCGCCCAGAACCTGGAATGCCTCCAGGGCCCAGCATCTGCCGCCTGTGCGGGAGGCGGTTATAGATGGCGGTCGAACGTGGCTCCTGACGTCATGGACTTCGCGGAGCCTGGGCAGCTGGCTCAGTTGTGTGGTGTGGTGAGGCCGGTGATGGCCGCGGCGATCTGGTCGAGGCGGGTTGGGTTGAGGGAGTAGAGGACGTAGTAGCCGTCGCGTCGGGTGGTGGTCAGTCCCGCTTGGGTCATCTGTTGGAGGTGGCGGGAGATCACGGATTGCGAGAGGCCGAGGAGGGTGGCGAGTTCCTGCGTGCTGCGGCTCTGCGCGGCAAGGCAGGTCGCGATGTGCAGCCGTGGTGCGGCTGCCAGGGCTCGCAGTGCGGAGAGGAGTTCCTCCTGGCTCGCGGGGCGGGGGGCGGAGGCGGGGGCGAGGGACAGTGCCGGGTAGGTGATCCGGAGGGGCCAAGGGGCGTCGCAGGTGACGCGGACGTGGGGCCACACGTAGTGGCTGGCGGTGAAGGTCACCGGGCGGGCCGGGGTGACGGCGATGTCGTGGTCGTGCGGGCGGTCCAGTCGCAGTGTCCGCTGTGCGGGGTCGATGCGGATCTGCGGTACCAGGGTGCGGAGCATCGGGAAGACGCCCTGGTGGGCGATCCGCTGTCCCGCGCCGGCGATCGCCTCGTACAGGGTGGGTTCGACGCGTTGCCATTCCTCGGCGAAGGCGGCACTCCAGTAGTCCTCCAGCACGGTGAGCGCGTCCTCCACGATCGGCCGGGGATCGGTGAGGACGTCATCCAGCCGTGCGGCCCGGCCAGGGTCGGTCTGCCGCAGCTCGGAGAGGGCGGCATCGCGGGTGGTGGTGTCCTCTACCAGGTCGTGACCGTCGTAGCGGGTGGTGTCGACGAGGGTCTGGGCGAGCTCGGCGGCCAGATGCTCGGCCGGCAGCGCGCGCACTGCCGAGAGCTGGTCGCCGAAGTCCGCGTCGTGATCGTCCGCCCGGCGTTCGAAGAAGGCCGGGATGTAGTCGGCCACCACGAAGCCGTGCTCCCGCATCTGCCGGCGCAGCGCCGCGGGGAGCCGGCGGCAGCGCCGTACCCAGGGGACGTGCAGGGCGTGGTGTCCGGGGTCGGTGAGCGCATGCCAGGAATGCACCGCTTCGAGCAAGGGTGAGACGGAGAACGCGAGGTCCTCAGCGGCCGTCTCGGTGAAACGCATCGAGATCACGATTGCATGATTCCACAATCAGTTGATCAGATACGGCCGGGTCGATCAGGCTCTGGGAACAACCCCTGGAGGCCCCATGAACGCCGCCCTCACGCATCCCGGGCCGAAACCCGAAGGCTCCTCATGAGCACCCCCGAAGCGCCGTGGCAAGCCGTGCTCGACGCGGACGGCAGCGCGTACGCCATTCACGAGCACGCCCCCGCGCATACCGTTGCCGAACGTCAGGCCCTGCCCTTCCCCTGGTCACAAGCGGTGAAGACGCTCGCCTTCACGAGCCCCGAGATCCCGCTCCTGCTGGTGGCCCTGCGCGCGGACGACCGCGTCGACTTCGCCCGCCTCGCTACTGCCGTCGGCACCAGCCGTTCGAGTCTGCGCGCCGCCGGTGCCGACCTGCTCAGGCAGGAGGGCCTTGTCCCCGGAGGCATCGCACCGATCAGCCACCGCCCCGGCGTGCCCTGCCTGATCGACACGGCGGTCTCCGAATCCGACCAGCCGGTCTACTGCGGCGCCGGATCCGCCGACCGGACTCTCCAAGCGCACCCCACGGTCCTGACCCGGCTACCCCGGGCCCACGTCACACTTCTGCACCGATAGCCCCGCCCCGAGCCGCACGGCCCAATGGGGCGATCCACCGCACAGCAACTGCGCCGTGCCGAACCGGCACCGCGCACGAACCAAGGAAGCACCCGGCCCATGGTGTCCACCTCGAACCTTCTGGCGTTCGCCGCGATGTCGCTCGTCGTGATCGCCATCCCGGGACCCAGCGTCCTGTTCGTGATCGGCCGGGCCCTGGCCCACGGCCGCCGCACCGCCCTCGCCACCGTCCTGGGCAACCTCCTGGGGTGCTACGCACTCGTGCTTGCCGTGGCCCTGGGCCTGGGCACCGTGGTCCAGGGCTCGGCCACGACCCTCACGGCAGTGAAACTCGCCGGCGCCGCCTACCTGATCTACCTCGGCGTACAGGCTCTCCGCCACCGTGACCGCCTGCGCGCCGACGTGACTCTGACGGCGGACGAGAAACGCAGCGACCTGCGCACGATCCTGGATGGACTCCTCGTCGGCGTCACCAACCCGAAGGGCCTCGTCTTCTTCGCCGCGGTCCTGCCACAGTTCGTGGACCACGACGCCGGCCGCGTCCCACTCCAGATGATGATCCTGGGCCTCGTCCCGGCTGTCATCGGCCTGCTCTGCGACACCCTGTGGGGACTGGGCGCCTCGGCCGCCCGCACCTGGTTCGCTGGCTCGGACCGCCGCCTCTCGCTGGTCGGTGGCGGGGGCGGAATCGCATTGATCGGCGTGGGCATCACCGTCGCCGCCACCCACCACTGACCTCCTCCGGCCACACTGGCGCCGCCGCGCGGGAGTGCTGTCCTCTGTCTGCAGGAGTCCGGGAAGCGCCGCAGCAGCCGAATACGGCTGAGGGGCCTGGTGACAAGGCGCTTAACACCGTGGCGGTCGGCTGCCCAAGACACCGTTGTCGAGTTATCCACCTGCTGACAGACCCCATGCGCCCGAAGGCGCGGGCCGTCCGATGAGGGAGTGGCCGCGGCAATGACTTCCGTTCAGGTGAATTCCCTATGCCGCTCGGTGCGGCAGCGTTTGGACGCCCGGCCCGAGCAAGGACGCACGGCAGATCTCATGCGGTCGGCGAGGGGGCGGCGGTCAGTGCCGCGTGGAGGACCGCGCCCAGTTGCTCGGGCAGCCGCTCCGGTGTGCGGTTCTGGACGTAGATCACGGCGAAGACCGGCCCGGACGCCAGGGCGTGCACCAGGGCCACATCCGGTGCGGCGGTCAACTCCCCACGCGCGACCGCCCGGTCGAGGAGCTGCCCGATCCCCAGCTGCTGGCGCGTGACCATGGTGTCCTCGAAGCGCGCGGCCAGCTCCGGGGAGCCGGCGATGTCGCCCATCAGCCCGGGGATCGCTGCGGCCGCGGCCGGGTTGGTCAGGTGGTCCACGATCTCCTGTACCAGCGCGGTCAGATCCCCGAGCAGTGTGCCGGTGTCGGGCGGGGCCGGCAGGTCGGCGCCGTGCACGGCGGCCGCGAAGACCATCTCCTGCTTGGTGGCGTGGCGCCGGTAGATCGCGGCCTTGCCGATCCGGGCGCGCTCGGCCACCGCGTCCATGGTGAGTCCGGCGTATCCGCTCTCCGCCAGCAGTTCGCGCGTGGCGGTCAGGATCGCCTCGTCCACGCGGGAGTCTCGGGGTCGTGCCATACAACCATGTTACGGTACTAGTCGTTTCGGAACTGTTGGTTTCGTAAGGGGGCGACGCATGACACGCTGGGCTGGATGGATTCTGCAGTCGTTGGGAACGCTGCATCTTGTGGTGCTGGGAGCACAGAACACGCAGTACCTCGGGGACTGGTTGACCGGCGCGCTGTGGAACCTGCCGCGCGAGGAGTTCATACACCCCGCCGGTGCCGCCGGCGCCTTCTGGGCCTCGATCGGGAGTTTCGCGCTCCCGCTGATCCTGCTAGGCGCACTCGTGCTGAGCCTGGCGCGCCGCGAGGTCCACGTACCGCCGGCCATCGGCTGGGTCCTCGCTGCCTGGGGGATCGTGGGAGCGGCCATCATGGAGCCGACGCCGGTGATCCTGGTGCTGGTGCCGGCCGTCCTGCTGATCAGGGCCGGTAAGGACCGGGCTGTGTCCTCCACATAGGTCGTCTGTGTGTGCCGGCGGCGGGGCTCACCCTGGGGAGCTGGCGGACACGTTGACGCACATGTCCTGCGGCTATCTACGTGACCGGGCGGGCGGAGCCGTACAGCTCCCCACCATCCAAGGCCAACACGCGTTGGACCGGGGGCAACCCGGCACTGCGTCGGCAGCACCGTCTCGCCTGACCAATCAGGACCGGCAGGACCGGCCTTGGCCGCTACCCTCCTGAGAGAACAGCCGCCTAGCCGTGGGGAAGCGCGATGGACGACGAGCCGCTGTCGAACTGGGCGGAGCGCCGTGACGCGAAGATCGGCCGACTGCGCGCCGCGCCGGTCACCAGCGGTGAAGGCCCGAGGGGCTCCCATGTGAATCCCGACGCGCCCCGCATCATCGAGCGATGGAACGGCTATGCCTGGGAACCGCACTCCATCGTGCCGAACCTGGCAGAGGCACAGCGCATCCTCTACCCCGACGCTGCAGAAGGCTCCTCCCTCACTCCTGGGCCGGCACCCAACCCTCTCGGCCCGGGAACCGGCAAACACCGCAAGCCCCAAGCTCCGCGACCCGACAAGCACTGACCGTCAAGTCTGCCCCTCGGTCCGGTCCGGCCCAGCCCCGTCCCGTCCGGACGAGTCACCCGGATGGCCGGAGGGACGGTGGGCAGCCGGGTGGGTGTTCCGGGCTTCCGTTATCCGTTAGGTCAAATCCGGCAGGTATCCCCGGCAGGTATCCGTGATCTGTCACCCATCGGAGAGGTATCGCTGTGAGCGAGTTCGACATCTGGGGCTACCACCCGGCTGCAGGCTTCCAGCAGGGGATTGACCTGATCGGCTACAAGGTCGAGGCCACCGACGGTGCCATCGGGAAGATCAGCAAGCATTCCGAGGAGGTCGGCGCCTCTTACATCGTCGTCGACACCGGAGTCTGGATCTTCGGCAAGCACGTCCTGCTGCCGGCCGGGATCATCAAGCGGATCGACATCACCGAGGAGAAGGTCTACGTCGACCGGACGAAGGACCAGATCAAGGACGCTCCGGAGTTCGACGAGGTCAAGCAGACCGGCGAGCCCACGTACCTGGAGCAGTTCGCCCGGTACTACAACCAGCCGCACATGTAGGAGGGCAGCTTCCCGCGGGCCTGTACGTCCTGCCTAGTCCCCGGCCGGGCCCGCGGCGGCACGAGGGGCTGCCCCACGCCACGCTCGCGCGGTTCTCCGGCGGCCCGGTCCGCTCACATCCCCCGGCGTTCGGGGCGCGGTCCCCGCAGCGCGAACAGCCCCGTACCCAGCACGAATGCGGTCAGCGCCACCGCCCACGCCGCCCGCTGCGGGCCGGGCTGCATCGTCCATGCCCAGACAGCCGCGTAGCCGCCGGGGACGGGCGGGGCCGCGAGATAGACGGCGCTCGTGTATACGGTCATCGGCAGCCAGCTCAGGCGGGCGCCGAACAGCGCGGCCGCCGCCGCGGTCACCCCCGTCGCGCCGAGCACGTTGCGTACCATCGCGGGCGCGCCGAACGCGTCGGGGCGGCCGGGGACCGCCAGCGCCAGCAGGGCCGCGGACAGGGCCGTCAGCACCAGCAGATGGGTCAGCCGGCGCGGCCACCAGGACCGCACGGCGGTCCGGTCCAGCTCGTCGCTGTGCGTGTACAGGCTTGTGCCGACGGCGGATGCGGCGAGCAGCGGTACCAGTACGACCACCGGCACGCGCGCGGTGTGGTCGAACTCGGGCCGCTCCTGGAGCCACCGCGCGCTCCAGGCGGCGGCGAGCGCGGCGCCCAGGAGGACGGCGAGGGTGGCGGGCAGGACCCGCGAGCGGGCGTAGAGGACGAAGGCGGTCATGGGACGGGCACCTCCGTGGCCTCGCAGCGGTCGGCGGCGAGATAGCGCGCCAGATACGCGCGCCGTTCGGCAGGCGACTTGGCCTTGAGCCGGGCGAGGTCGGACCGGCTCTGGTCGGTGAGCACCGGCTCGTACGCGGCGGAGGGGGCGAGCCACTGGATGACGGCGGAGTTGACGTCCGAGGCGCGCGCCCAGCCAGGGTGCCCGTAGTCCTCGTCCTCGCAGGACTCGGAGAACAGGTACTGGACCGCGCCGTGGGCGTACGCGCCCGGATCCCTGAGCCGGCCCCTCAGGGAGTCGGAGGCCGGGGTGGGCAGCAGCACTTCCTCCGGACCGGCCGGGCGCGGGCCGTCCACCCACCGGGCGGGGGCGCCGGGAACGCCCCGCAGCGCGTCGTTGAGACCGGCGAGCGCGGCGGAGACCTGAGGGAGCAGACGGCGGTCGACGGCCGTCACGCACACCTGAGGCGTGCCGTCGTCGCAGACCAGGCGGGCGGCCGCCGTGTCCGTACGCCACGGGCCCTGGCCGCCGTTGCCGGTACCGATGAGCACGGCGGCGGCGCAGGCGGCGGCCAGCGGGGGCAGGGCGATGACCCGGCACCGGGCCGCGTACCCGAGGAACGCCGCGAGGCCCAGGCCGCCCGTCCACACGATCGAGGCGGGGGCGAACCACCACACCGCCGTGTCCCAGTTGTAGTGATGGTCCATGGCGGGATCCAGCCACTGCCAGGGCGTGTTCCCGTAGGCGGGGAAGCCGAGGACGACGTAGGTCGCGGCGGCGAGCAGCGGGGCGGTGAGCCGCCATGGGATCACCCGGCCCGCGACGAAGCCGAGCGTACCGAGGGCGGCCAGTGCGATCGCGTCGGCCACGACGAGCAGGAGGTCGGGCCACCCGGCGCTCACGTACGGCCAGGTGGCGAGCAGGCAGCCGGTGGCGGCGAGGAGGTACCCGAGGGCCGGCCAGAGGGCGACGGGCGCGGCGGCGACCAGCGCACGGCGTAGCGGTGGGCGGGCGGTGGACTCCCACAAGTCCCCCGTACCGCGGCGTCGTTCCCGGCCGCCCTGCCAGCATCCGGCGGCGACCGCGAGCGGGCCGCCGAGGAGCAGCCCGGCGGTCCGCAGCAGACTCGTGGCTTCGCCCCAGCGGTTCTGCCAGCCGTCGACGTAGTCCGCCTTGCCGTACATCGCGATCGCGACGGTCAGCGCCAGCGCGGCGCCCGCCCAGGGCCCGACTCCCCGGCGCATTTCGGTGAACAGGGGACGGACCGCACGGGCACGCGCGCGTGCGGGGGCCGGAGCGGGCGCGGCGTTGTCGAGGACGGGGTCGGGGGCGGAGGCGGCGGTCATCGGGCGGCCTCCGCAAGGGACGCCCGGTGGGCGCACAGGGCGGCGGTGTAGCCGCGTTCGATGGCGTTGCCGTCGGAGTCGTCGCCGCTGTCCCGGCCCAGGGCGGTCAGTTCGGCCGTCGTCCCCCGGTAGGCGATCCGGCCGGATTCGATCAGCGTCACCTCCTGGCAGGCCGCCGCCACGTCCTCGACCAGATGGGTGGAGACGATGACGGTCGAGGTGGCGCCCAGGTCGCGCAGGAGCGCTCTGAACTCGACGCGCTGCTCAGGGTCGAGCCCGGCTGTCGGCTCGTCGAGCAGCAGCAGTTCCGGCTCGTTCACGATCGCCTGCGCGATGCCGGCGCGCCGCACCATGCCTCCCGACAGCGTCTTCATCTTCGTGTCGATCCGGTCCGCGAGCCCGACCCGTTCCACCGCGCGTTCCACCGCCGCCGGAACCCGCGCGGCCGGCATCTCCTTCAGCCACGCGACGTACGAGACGAACTCCCGGACCGTGAAGCCGGGATAGTGGCCGAACTCCTGTGGCAGGTAGCCCAGCGCGCGCCGTACCGCCGACCGTTCCCGGTGCGCGCCCACGTCCCGGCCGAGCAGTTCGATCCGCCCGCCGGCCGGTGCGGCGACGGTCGCCAGGACCCGGATCAGGGAGGTCTTGCCCGCGCCGTTGGGGCCGAGCAGACCGTGCACGCCGGTACCGAAGTCCAGGTCGACGGCGTTCAGCGCGACGGTTCTGCGGTGCCGGACGGTCAGTGCGCGCACCGCCACGGTCGTGGTCATCGGGGCTCCATGAGGTCGAAGGAACGGCGCCGCAGGACGAGCAGTCCCGCGCACACCACCGCGCCCGCCGCCCAGGCGCCCTGGGCTGCGGCGCCGGACAGGAGACGTACGAGGTCGGCGGCGAGCGGCAGGGAGTCGGTGTCCGGCCGGCCGACGACCGGGCCGGCCACCGCGAGCAGCCACGCGGTGGAGAGGGTGGTCGCGGCCGCGCGGCACCCGACGAACGAGCCGAGCGCCAGTGTCGCCAGCGTCAGTGCGAGGCCCGGCAGCAGCCAGGCCGCGGCGCCCGGGCCGCCGGACCCGCCGGGCAGGACGGCCCCGGCCGCCGTCAGCAGCGGCACGCTCACCGCGAGCACGGCCGCCGTACGGGTCAGCAGCAGCCGGAGTCCGCCGGCGGGCGTCGACGCCCCGATCTCGTACATCGGGTCCGCGTGACGCCCGTACGACACCGCGACACCGGCGAGCGGCAGAACCGGCGCCACAGCGAGCAGCACTTGGCGCGCGGCGCCGTAACCGGCCCCGTATGCGAGGGCGACGGCCGCCGCGCCGACGAGCACCACGGCCACCACCCAGGCCCCTCGCACCGCGGGCCCCGCCGCCCACAGCGCGCGGGCGGCGAAGTGGGTCCTGCCCGCGCGCGCGAAGTGGGTCACGCCCGGGCGCGCAGACGGGCTGTGGCCGCCGGCGTCCACACCCCCGAGCCGCCCCGTGACGGCTCGGGGCGTCATGGCCGCGGTCAGGAGCGACGCGCGGATCGCGGCCAGCTCCGGCCCCGCGGTGGTCGCGCGGACGGCGGCGGAGACGCGAGCCGCGCAGCCGCCGCAGGACTCGACGTGCTTCTCCAGCGACCAGGCGTCCGTCTCCGGCGCCGAACCGGCGGCGTAGGACGCGGCCTGAGCGTCGGTCACATGCCAGGGCGTGGCGCTGATGTCAGCCCTCATGCCGGAACTCTTGCCAGGCCTCATGCGAGACCTCCCAGCGCGGCCGGGCCGAGTGCGGCGCGCAGTTCGCGGCGGGCCCGCAGGGCGCGGCTTTTCACCGTGCCCTCGGGGATGCCGAGCAGACGCGCGGTCTCACGGGTCGTCAGCCCGTCGACGACCGTCGCTCGCAGCACCTCCCGCAGTTCGGGCGAGATACGGTCGAGCGCGGCGCCCACGTCCCCGTACTCAAGTCCCGCGAGGACCCGGTCCTCGGCGGAGGGCGCCGGGGGCGCCGGCGCGACCGCGGGCATCCGGTCGGTGCGTTCCGCGGCGCGCAAGGCATCGACCAGCCGCCGCGCCGCGATCACCCACAGCCAGCCGCCCGCCTCTCCGCCCCGGTGGGTCCCCGCCGAGCGCCAGACCGTCACGAACGTGTCCTGGAGCACCTCGCGTACGGTCTCGGGGTCGCCGCAGCGGCGGGTCAGGCGGGCGTGCAGCCAGCCGGAGTGCCGGTCGTACAGCGTCGCCAGGGCCTCCGCGTCACCGCGCGCGACCGCGCGCAGCAGCGCCGCGTCGTCGTCAGGATCTCCCCCTGTGGGGCGCAGCAGTCTCACGCCCTCTCTATCGCCCGCACGACGCCGGCTGGTTCACGTTTCCGGGGACGTGTTCCAGATCACCCAGCCGGGAGTACGGGCGCACCGGGGCTGGGTGGAGGGCTGGACAGTCAGGCGGTGGAGGCGGTCAGCGCCGCATGCTCCGCGTTGGCGCGCTCGGTGACCAGGGCGAGGACGCGGCCGGCGGCGGCCAGGTCCTCGGCGGGTATGCCGCCCCAGACGCGGGCGCTGACGGGGGCGATCTCCGCGCCGACGGCGGCGAGCAGCTCGCGCCCCGCATCCGTGGGGCGAAGGTGCGCGCCGTCCGCGACGAGCAGCTGCTTGGCCAGCAGCTCGTCGAGAGAGGCACGGATGTCGGCCGGATCGGCCTTCAGCGAGCCCCGGACCTGGGTGACCAGGTCGTCCGGCGTGCGCGGGGCGTCGGCGGTGACGGCGGCGCGCAGGGCGATCTGCTCCTGGAAGGTCATGCCGTGCCGGGTCAGGACGTGCTCCAGGACGCCGCGGGCGGCGTAGTGGGCCAGGCCGAGGGCGCGGGAGTCGGCGACGGATGCAGTGGTCGTGGATGCGGTGGTGGTCATGGTGTTGTCCCCTTAGTGCTCTCGTCGTTCGGTACGGATGGAGCGAATGGAGCGAGAGGTGCGTCGAGCAGGGTCGTCAGCTCGTCGGTGAACGCGCGCGTCCGCGGGGCGTCGAGGCCGCCGAGCGGCTCCAGCAACTGCTGTAGCAGTTCCTGGACCACCGCGATGGCCTGCCGCGTGACGGTCTGGCCCTGCTCGGTGAGGGCGAGCTGTACGGCGCGCGGGTCGCGGGGATCGCGGGTGCGCTCGATCAGGCCGGCCGACTCCAGGGCGCGCGCCAGCTTCGAGACGTACAGCGCCTCCAGGCCGGTGCGGTCGGCGAGTCGGCGCTGACTGGGGCGCTCGCCGGCGCGCTGCATGCCGTGCAGCGACGCGACCAGTACGTACTGCGCGTGGGTGAGGCCCAGCGGAGCCACCGCGCGATCGACCGCGACGCGCCACTTGTTGGCGAGCCGCCACACCAGGAAGCCGGGCGTGGGGCCCGGTGAACCCTTGCTCATGCCAAATAGAGTACATGGCTACTATGTCCATGGCTACTATTTTCGGATGGGCTGACGGCGCGTCCCCAACGGGCGGGCCCGGACCACGGACCGCGCTCGTGCACGGCGACACCCGCCTCACGTAAGCGGCCCTGAACCGGCGCGTGGACCGCATGGCCGCCGGATTCCGGCTGCGCGGCCTGCGGGCAACGGGTGGTTGTGCCGGAGCGCCCAGGGCCTATTCCGGCCGCGTCCCGAGCCGCTCCGCCAGGAAGGCGATGATCTCGTCCCGTGCCTGCATGGTGGGGTGGCCGGCCTCGTCGACGAGGTGGGCCGTGACGACGCTGTGGGCGCAGCCGACGACATCGCGGAAGAAGGGCGGAGGGTTCGTGTTCGCCGTCTCGGGTTGGAGTACGCGGCCGTCGAATGCGTCCCCGAGCAGCGCCCGGTAAGCCGCGAACCGCTGGCCGGTGCACCATCTGTCGTTGTCGAAGCGGTAGGCGAGAACCTTCAATCCGTCTCGCGTTACGCGTTCAGCCACCGCAGCGGCGTCCTCGTCGCTGAGTTCCAGACCGCCGGGGTCATCCAGGGGCAGCGACGGGTGGTTGACCACTGGCGCGATGACAGCGGGTTCGAGCGCCATGGTCAAGGCGAAGTTGCCGGTGAAACAGAGGCCTACGGCACCGACGCCGGGCCCGCCGCGCTCGGCGTGCGCCAGGCGGGCGAGGCCGCGCAGCCATGTGACGACGGGGCTTGTGCCGCCACCGGCGAAGGCTCGGAACTCGGCGCTGACGCACGCGCGTCGAACGACGGTCTCGCGCGCCTCGGCGAGCGGATAGGCACCGTCGACGCCGAAGAGCGAGGGCAGGTACACGGAGAAGCCGGCATCGCGCACCCAACGCGCGAACCGCGCGACGTCGGGGCTGATGCCCGGCATCTCGGGCATGAGGATGACGGCCGGTCCCGCCCCGGCCACGTACACGGTTTTGTCGACGTCATCGACGCTGACGGTTCTCCGTGAGAAGTCGTCCAAGGGGTCGCTCTGACCTCGCATGATTGTCATGACCGAGATGATGACGAGCGCGCCGCACTCCTGAGAAGCGGCGGCATCGCCACATATCCCGGTAATATCGCCACCCGTTCGAAGCGCGGGAGGGGTCGCATGAGTCCGCTGCGAGTGGGAGTGCTGGCTTACCCTGGCTGCTTCGCGTCGGAGGTGTACGGAGTCCCCGACCTCCTGGCCATGGCCACTCACGTCGCCGCGGCGCACGGGTCGGCCGAGCCGGCCTACGAGTCGAAGGTCGTCTCGCCCCGGCGGCGTGTGCTCGCGTCCGGTGGTTCGGCTCTCGACGTCTCGGCGGTTCGGCCCGTGGATGTCCTGATCGTGCCGGGCTTCGAGCTGTCGCCCACGCTCGATCTCGACGCGACGCTCGCCGAGCTGGGACCGGAAGTGGCGTCGATCCGATCGCAGGCGGCGTCGGGGACCGCTGTCGTATCGATCTGCGTGGGCGCCTTCCTGGTCGCTGAAGCCGGGCTGCTCGGCGGGCGCGAAGCGACCACGTCGTGGCTGTTCGCGGATCGGTTCGCCCGCCGGTACGCCGACGTGCGCCTCCGCCCGGAGAAGCTGGTCGTGACCGACCGGGGGGTGACGACCACGGCGGCCTTCAGCGCCATGTACGACTTCGCGCTGCGGTTCATCCGTGAGCACGACGGCCCCCGTGTCGCCCGGAGCACGGCGCGTATCGCGCTTGTCGACGACGCACGTTCCACGCAGGCTCCGTACGTCGACTCGGGGCTCATCCCCACTGTGGGCAGGGAGTTCTCCCTCAGCGTCAAGCGGTGGCTCGACCAGCACCTCAGTGCTCGCTATGACCTGCCCAGCCTCGCCCAGGAGTTCCACGTCAGCACGAGGACCCTGCTCCGTCGCTTCGGCGACGAAGCCGGCGAGACGCCACTCGCGTACCTGCAGACCGTACGGGTACGTCGCGCCAGGCACCTGCTGGAGACAACGGACATGACGATCGCCGGCATTGCCGCCGACGTCGGGTACCGCGACCCCGGGGCGTTCAGCGGCATCTTCGCGAGACATACGGGCCAGCGGCCGAGGGAGTACCGCGCGATGTTCCACCGCCGCGGCGGCCACCACGGCGTGAGCCGAGGATGAGCTTTGCCGCGGCCGTCTCGTCGTCGACCCTGGCTCCGCCCTCTTCGAAACCGCCCTCGACGGCGGTGCCGGGCCGTACAGTCCCCCGCCCGGCACCGCCGGCGCGCCATCGCCCCGGCTGTACTACGGGGCCGTGAGCGCGGCGAGTTCGCCGAGGACCTGGGCCGCCGGTGCCGGGTCGACCAGCCACTTCAGGTGGCTGCCCTCGAGAGTGCGGACATCGTAGGGGTTGTCCGGCGTCAGCTCGTTGCCCTCGCGGATCAGCCGGTCCTGCATGGCGAGCGGCATGCTCGTGTCGTCGGCCAGGCGGATGAAGGTCTTCGGGATGCGGCCCCACGTGGCTGCCTGCGCCCGGTCGGTGGAGGTGCCGAAGTCCAGGTTCTCGTCAGGCTGGAAGGTGTTGAGGAAGGTCAGGAACTCCTCGTCGGTGCCGTCGGCGAGGAAGGCCGCCTTCAGCGCCGCGAGCACGTCCGGATCCGCGGTGCGGAAGTTGACGCGGAGCAGGCCGAGTTCGGCGGGGTTGCCGGTCATCGCCGAGGCCAGGGAAGCGGCGTCGACCGAGGCCATCTCCGGCTCGGCGTAGTAGGCGCCGGCTTCGAGAGCCACCGGGCACCAGGCCGAGACGTAGACGATGCGGTCGATCAGGTCAGGGCGCGCGTTGGCCACGGCCGTGACCGTGACGCCGGCGCGGCTGTGGGCGACAAGGATCACGGGCCCATTCCGCTTGGCCCGTTCCAGGATCCCTATCAGGTGCGCGGCGTTGTCGGCGAGCGTGACCCCCTTGATCGAGCCGGGCGTCGTGGCGAACTCTTCGAGGTCCTGCGGCGCCTGATAGGCGCGGGTGTAGGTCGCCCCGAATCCGTGGCCGGGCAGGTCGACGGCGACCGAACGGTGCCCGAGGAGGCCGAGTTCGGCCTGGAGCGGTGCGAAGGAGAAGGAATTCGCGAAGGCTCCGTGAACCAGTACGAACGTCGGTTGCATCAGTTTCTACTCACCTTTTCGTCGAAGCTTGATCGTTGCCACCGTAGTTGATCATTGATCACCAGCGGGTGCGCGCTCCGGCGCCCGGCCTGCCGACGCAACGACGCCGGCGCGGCAAAAAAAGCAACAGCACTTATATAAGCGCTGTTACGATGCGCCCATGGCCGACCCTCATGCACTCGACCCGACGCAGCAGAGCCTCTGGCGGCCCTTGCGTCTCCTCCAGGCGTCGATGGACGCCGACATCGCCCGGATCTACTCCGAAGAACAGATCGAGGGGCTCAAACCGAGCTTCGTCATGGAGCTGCTCCGGCTCCACGCCCGCGGACCGATGACCATCACCGAACTGGCCGAGTCGGTCCACCGCACCCATTCGGCACTCAGCCAGAAGGTCACCGCGATGCGCGCGGCCGGCTGGGTGGAGACCATCCCGGGCGACGACGCGCGCAGCAAGAAGGTGACGCTCACCGACAAGGCCCGCCGCGTCGTCGGCCGCCTGGCGGCGGAGTGGCGCGCCACCGAGGCTGCCCTCGCCGACCTTGAGGCTGAGATCCCCTACCCGCTCTCCCGGGTCGTCACCGACATCGAGCAGGCCCTTGAGCGCAAGAGTTTCCACGAGCGGATCGCCGAGAAGCTGGCGGAGGACCCCACATGGGGCTGAGGCGCACACTGCTCGACGTCACTCCGCTGCGGTCGTCACCAGCGTTCCGGCGGTTGTGGCTCGGCCAGACGCTGTCTGGATTCGGCAGCCAGATGACACTCGTCGCCGTGATGTTCCAGGTGTGGCAGATGACGAAGAGCACCACCTGGACGGGCGCCGTCGGGCTGGCACAGGCGATTCCACTCGTCGCGCTCGGACTCTTCGCCGGGTCGCTCGTCGACCGGGTGGACCGCCGGAGGTTCTATCTGCTCACGACCGGCGGGCAAGCCGTCTGTTCGCTCCTCCTCGCGCTGCAGGGATTCCTCGGGCACCTTCCGGTCGGCGGTGTGCTGGGGCTGGTCGCAGCCCAGTCCTGCTTCGTCGCGGGCAGCGGCCCGGCTTCGCGCACCTTCATTCCGCACCTGCTGCCGAAGCACCAACTGGCAGCGGGACTGGCGCTGAGCCGAATCGCCTTCCAGGGCGCCATGCTGATCGGTCCCGCGCTGGGCGGACTGATCGTGGGCGCACTGGGAGTCGGCGGTTGCTACCTGATCGACGCCCTCACCTTCGTCGCCGCGCTCTACGGTGCGTTCAGCTTGCCGCGCATGAGCCCCGGAGAGGAGCCCGCACGGCCTGGCCTGGGCGGAGTGCTGGACGGTCTGGCTTTCTTGGGCCGCACTCCCATCATCCGCGCAGCCCTGCTCACGGACCTGGCCACCACCGTGCTGTCGATGCCCATCAGCCTGTTTCCCTTGATCAACGCCGAACGATTCGGCGGCGACCCGCGGACTCTCGGACTGTTCCTCACCGCCATGGCCGTCGGCGGCGTCGCGGCGTCCCTCTTCTCCGGGACCTTCACCCGGCTGCCCCGCCCCGGCCTGGTCATGCTGGGCGGATCCGCCACCTGGGGTGTGGCGTTGACGCTGTTCGGCATGTCATCCGACCCATGGGTCGGTTTGGCCTTCCTCGTCATAGCCGGGGCGGCCGACACCGTCTCCGTCGTATCCCGGAGCACCGTCGTCCAGTTGCACACCCCCCAGGAGCTACTTGGCCGCATCGGCGCTGCTGAACAGATCGTCGGGCAAGCCGGGCCCGACATCGGCAACATGCGCGGCGGCCTCGTCGCAGACGCCACCTCGGGAGCGACAGCCCTCGTCACCGGTGGCCTGCTATGCCTCGGCGCCGTCGCCCTGGTGGGCGCCACCACGGCTGACCTGCGCCGTTCTGCGGGCGCAGAACCGTCCTGCTTGAACAGCAAAGCGTAATCACCCCGGTTGGCCGTGAGACCGGTACGAGACATGGTCGTCCGGCCCGCCCTTGGAGGGCTGTCCTGCCTGGATGCTCAGAAGGGCTTGGTGGGCAGGTACTTGCCGTCGAGGGTGATGACCGCGCGCTCGCCGCCCTCAGGATCGGCGATCTTCTTCACGTCCAGTGTGAAGTTGATCGCCGAGATGATGCCGTCCCCGAACTGCTCGTGAACCAGCGCCTTGAGGGTGGTGCCGTAGACCTGGAACATCTCGTAGAAGCGGTAGATCGTCGGGTCGGTCGGGATACCGCCCCCGATGGAGCCGCGGGTCGGGATCGTCTGGAAGAGCATCGCCGCGTCCTCGTCCAGTTCCAGCAGCTCGGCGACCGCCTTGGCGGACGTCTCCGGCAGGGCGTGCTGGCCGAGTACGGCGGCGGTGACGTACGCGACCGAAAGGCCCGCGGCGTCGGCGATCCGCTGCCAGGAAAGGTCCTTGCGGGTCTTGGCCTCGACCGCGGCGATCGCGAGCTGCTGTCGGGCACCGTTGTCGAACTGGGCGTGCACCATGAGGGGCTTCCTTTCAGGGGGCCCGTCCACCGAAGCGGGGGCGGCGGGTTCGTGGGCGTCCGGGGCGGGGTTGCCCTGGACGAGATCAAAGGGGTTCAGGCTGCGCGGGCCGGGCGGGCGCCGGTGGCGAGTTCTTCGACGGTGCCGGTGGGGATGTCGAAGACCCAGCCGTGCAGCCGCACGCTGCCGTCGGCGAGGCCACGGGCTACGGCGGGGTGCGTGGTCAGGTTCGCCAGCTGCGCGGCGACGTTCTGCCGCACCAAGGCCGCGACCGCGTCCTCGCCCGCTGCCGGGGCCGGCGTACGGGCCCGGGAGGCATCGGCGTGGCGGAGCCAGTCGGCAACGGCCGGTGCGTCGGTCAGGTCGTGGCCTTCGGCCAGGGCGGTCATGGCGCCGCAGGCCGAATGCCCGCAGACGATGATGTCCGTAACGCCCAGGACGGCAACCGCGTACTCGACGCCGGCGGCCACCCCGTCCGGGCCCGGGGCGTACGCGGGAACGAGGTTGCCGGCGGTGCGGATGACGAACAGCTCGCCGGGCTCGGTCTGGGTGATCAGCTCGGGCACGACGCGCGCGTCCGAGCAGCTGATGAACAGCGTGCCGGGCTCGTGGCTGGTGGCCAGGTGGGCGAAGAGCCCGGCCTTGGCGGGGAAGACCTCCCGCTGGAAGCGGTCGATTCCGTGGGCACGCGACACCTTCGGCTCCCCCGCCGTCTGAGGCCGCAGGCCCACCTACGGGCTGCCGGTTCAGCGCCTCCGGCCGTCGCTTAGCTCCAGCCGCTCCCCCGGGAACCGCTCGCGGAAGCCCCGATCGTGCGAGACCACGACCACCGCACCCGGGTACGCCGCCAGCGCCGCCTCCAGGTCCTCGACCAGGTCGAGCGCGACGTGGTTCGTCGGTTCGTCGAGTACGAGAAGGTCCGCCGGACGGGTCACCAGGTTCGCGATCTGCAGCCGCCGCTGCTGGCCCGCGGACAGCGCCAGGACCGGGACATGCAGGTCCTCCTCGTGGAACAGGCCCAGCGCCAGCAGCTGTTCCACGTGCTCCTCCGGCAGCCCAGGCCGCCCAGCCGCGAAGGCAGCGAGCAGCGGGAGCCGCGTGGAGCGTGGCGGCAGCTCCTGCGCCAGGTAGCCGATCCGGGCAGGGCGGCGTACCTCACCCTCATCCGGCTCCAGGTCGCCCGCCAGGACACGCAGCAGTGTCGTCTTGCCTGCCCCGTTCTCCCCTGTGACCAGCAGTCGCTGCCCGGGCGCGATCGTCAACAGCCCGTCCAGACACAGCCGTTCGCCGACCGTGACGCCGTCGAGCTCGGCGAGCGGGCGGTCGACCGGATGCTCGCCGCCTGCCTCCGGCGGCGCTGCCGTGAACCGCAGCGGTGTAGGTGGCGCCGCCACCGGGTTGCGCCGCAGCTGGGCCAGCCGCTCCCGGACGGCCCTCACCTGCCCGCCGAGCTTCGCCTCGTGTGAGCGGCGGTGCTTGCCGAAGCCCTGGCGCGGGTCCCTGCCTGTGGTGGCCAGTCGCTTCCCAGCGGCCTCGAGCAGTTCCTCGGTACGAGCCACCGCCTCAAGCCAGTCCGCGTGTTCCTGCTCCGCGCGGCGTCGGGCGGCGGCCTTCGCGGCGCGGTAGCCGGCCCAGCCGTCTCCGTACCGGTGCACCGTACGCGCGTCCCGGTCGACCTCGAGGATCGTGGTGGCGATGCGCTCCAGGAAGCCGCGGTCGTGGGTGACCGCGACGACGGTGCCGCGGTGTGCGCGCAGGTGCTCCTCGAGCCAGCGCACGGCCGCCGCGTCGAGGTGGTTCGTCGGCTCGTCGAGGAGCAGGAGCTCGGGGGCGGCGGCCAGGACGCAGGCGAGCGCGAGCCGCGACTGCTCGCCGCCGGAGAGCGAGCCGAGCACCCGGTCGCGGGTGATCCCGGCGAGCCCGAGGCCGTACATTGCGGCGTCGACGCGGGCGTCCGCCTCGTATCCGCCGCGCTCCTCGTACGCGGTCAGCAGGTCGCCGTACGCGGCGAGTTCGTCCTGCGACGCCTCGCCGAGATGCTCCTCCGCCGCGCGCAGTCGGCGCTCCATGTCGCGCAGCTCGGTGAAGGCGAGGTCGACGGCGTCCTGCACGGTGCGGTCCGGGTCGAGTTCGAGGGTCTGGGCGAGGTGGCCGGTGCCGCCGGGGAAACTGACGGTGATCTCCCCGGCATCCGGCGTCTCGACCGCGGCGAGCAGCCGCAGCAGAGTGGACTTGCCGGAGCCGTTCTCGCCGATGACGGCGGCCTTCTCGCCCGGGCGGACGGTGAAGGAGACCTGGTCGAGGACGGTGCGGGTGCCGTAAGACTTGCTGATGTCCTTGACGGACAGCTGGGCGACGGCAGCGGGCACAGCGGTATGGGCGCGTTCGCGCATGTGACTTTCCCTGGGATGCGAAGTGTCTACGGGCAGCAGAAACGGCGGCGTGGGCCGTGCCCGGACTCAGAGAAAGTAGAAGAAATGCATGCCCCAACTATAGCAAGACGATTCGTCTCGTCTCTACTCCTGCGCCTCGCGACTTCGTGATCCGCGTCATCCGCTTGAGCGGCCCCGGGCCCCGGTTACCCCGGCACGGCGAGTGCCGCCGTACGGGCTGGCTCAGATCCGTACGGCGGCGATGCGCCCGTGGGCGCCGTCACGTCCCGTACCGCCGCCCCGGCGGCGCGGGACGGGATGCGGCTACGGGGTGACGGTGATCTGCTTGGCCGGGTCCGTGGTGTCGGCCACGGAGTAGACGGCGTTGAAGGTGGAGGTCGTCGCGCTGGTCGGGCAGCCGAATCCGCCGGTGACCTTGACCGGGACCGAGGCGTTGGTGAAGGTCAGGGACGACGGGGCGCCGTTGGCCCAGGCGCCCGGGACACTGGCCGCGGCGGTGGGAGCGGTGACGACCGTACACGTGGCCAGGCCCGAGGTGGTCACCTTGAGGCCGCCCGCGGGAACGGTCATGGTCGCGGTGATGGGGGTGCCATGCTGCATCGACACCGCCCAGGCGCCGCTGGTGGTCACGGTCGGGGTGACGCCGGGCATGCTCGAGGTGCAGGAGCTGTAGGTCGGGGCGGAGATGGGCGAGGAGACCGGCCCTGCGGCGTTGTGGTTGCCAGGAGCGGCCGGGACGGTACCGGTGGCCACGGAGACCGTGCAGGTCACGGTGACCGAGCCGGCCTTGAGAGTGGCCTTGCCGCTCAGCGTGGCCTTGAAGGCGTGACCGGCCGGAGTGACCGTGGTCGGGCCCGCCAGGGGTACGGGCGCGGCGGTGGCGGACACGGAGCCCAGCGTCAGCGCGCCGGCTGCGAGCAGTCCGAGGGCGAGGGAGGAGGATGTTCGGCTCATGACAACTCTCCATGGGGATGATTGAACGGGGTGAGGGTGGAGCGAGGGGGGTGAAGTGAGGGGGTGGAGTGAGGGACCCGTCGTTCGGGCACCGGACGGTGTCGTGGTGCTGGACGGTGTCTGCTGGACGGTGTCGTCCGGCTGCGGGCCGGACGACACCGTGTCCGATCCGGGCATCCGATCAGGCTGATCGATCGGAGGTCGCGGGCAGATGAGCCGCCTCGGCCGCTGAGGTCTTGCCCGCAGAGGCCTCGGCCGCCTCGCCGGTCCCGCCCGCCCCGCCGGCCACCACGCCCGTACCAGACCCTTCGGCCGTACCGGATGCTTTCGGCGTACGGGACCTGCGAACGCGCGGCTGCCAGGCGAACATGAGGCCTCCGCCGAGGATGCCCAACAGCGTCCCGATGAGGAAGCCGCCGAGGTTCGACAGCACCAGGGCGGCGGTGGCGATGAGGGTGGTGACGATCCCGGCGAGTGACCGGTAGTGCGGGGCGAACCAGACGGACACGCCGAGCAGGATCATCACCAGACCCATGAGGACAGACGGGATCCCGGCCACGCCCTGGGTGAGCATGACCTTCAGAGGTGCGAGCGGCAGGACGCAGATCTCGGCCCCGGCGATCACTGCGAAGAGCCCGCCCCAGAACGGCCGGGACCGACGCCACCGCCGGAACCGCGTCCGTACGGAGGTCAGAAGCATTCCTTCGCGCCCTTGCTGATCTTCAGATCCAAGCCGGAGAGCGTGAAGGTGCCGGCGTTGGTGGCCCAGGCGGTCTGCTTCAGGTCGGTGATCTTCACGGTGTCGGCCTGCTGCGAGAAGAGGTCCTGCATCCCCTGGGCGCCGTCCGGCCCCTTGTCCAGGGTGGAGGCGTCGCGGCCGATCTCGATGTTCGTGAAAGTCGCGTTGCCGGAGAGCTGGGTGGCGTCGACGAAGAGGTTCGTCGCCTCGACCGGAGTCTTCTTTCCGGCCGTCAGGTTGAGCGAGATGTCGCCGATCACCGGCAGCGAGGTGACCACCGACTGGCAGAGGCTGTTCAGCTCCGCCTTCTTGATGGCCGTGACGGCCACGGGGATGAGCTCGTCGCGGGCGTTGACGTCCACGCTGCCGTACTGGACGAAGCCCTCACCAGTCAGACTCTTGGCGGAGACCTTGAACTGCTGGCCCGAGACGGCGAAGGAGGCGGCCAGCGCTCCCTGGGCCAGCGCGATGCCCAGGCTTGCCGTCAGGGCGACGGCCGGAACCGTCAGAACGGCGAAGCGCCGCCATCTGACTTTGCCGTCGTCTAAGTCGTGCTCCATGTCGGATCCCCTCACATGGGTGGGTGGGGTGAAGTGGAGTGCGAAGCAGTCAGCACCGGCGTGCTCGCGGCGGCCGAGATCGTTACTCGCCGGTATGACCGTGGAGTTGAATGTAAGAGTGCCAATAGCGGTTGGCAAGGTTGCGGGACTGCCCCCTTTCGGCCAATCCCTACTGCTCCGTACGCAGCAGAGCGGCCACCTCCGCTTCCACCCGCCGAGCCATCGCGCGCGCGAATTCCGCGGCCACGACGTCGCCCGCCACCGGACGCAGGGCGCCTGCCGCCTGGGCGACGTGATCCAACTGGGCGACCGAAAGCCGCTCCAGGCCGTCCAGCCCGATCACATGCCGCCGGAAAAGGCCGACGAACCGGTCCGCGAGCGCAGCCGCCTGGATCTGTACGAATTCTCCCGCGTCCAGGATCTCCGCCAGTGGCACCCCGAGCCGCACCAGCGTCTGGGTCACCTCCAGCAACCGCCGGCTTGGGAACGTGACGCTGTCCCCCTGGACCCGTACGTACTCCAGCTCGGCCGCCCGCCGGGTGTCCTGCGGCGTCGCCGCCGGACCGAACATCTCCCGCAGCTCGTCGAGACTCACCGTGACCGGCTCCTCCTGCACCCAGCCCCGCGTCATCTCCCGCTCTACGCCGAGGAGTTGGGCGATCCCGCCGCCCTGGTCCCAGGCGGCCAGCAGTTCGGCGATGCCGTTCACCGTGTAACCCCGGCCGAGCAGGTCGTCGATCAGCCGCAGCCGGGCCAGATGGTCCTCGGAGTACCAGGCGATCCGGCCCTCGCGGCGTGGCGCGGGCAGCAGTCCACGCTCCTGGTAGTAGCGCAGGTTCCGTACCTTCACCCCGGCCGCGGCAGCCAGCTCCTCCCTCCGGTACCTCGCCCCACCGGCACCCTCCGCCGCAGCCACCTCCTCCGCCCCTGCGCTCCCGGGCCCTTGCGCCACTCCCTCGCCGCCACGCCCCTTCGCCGCTTCCGAACCCATGCCCGCGTCCGCAGCCGCAGTCGTGACCGAATCCGATCGCGATCCCGCGCCCGCTTCCGTACCCGCTTCCTTGCCCGCCGTTGCATCCGCCGCCGTGCGACCTGCCGCTTCGCTGCTCACGGCCCAGAGACTAGAGCGTGTCCCGTTGGTGGGCTGGTCACTTGATCGGATGAGTCTGTCCGGTTAGTGGTTGTTGATGCGGCGGACCGGCCACTCGCTACGACAAGGCCGCGACCGTCGGCTGGTCAGCTAGGTGATTCCGAAGAAGCACCCTCCACGCCCCCTGCCTGAGCGGCGAGCGAACCGGCCACGGCATGGGCCATGGCACGGGCCATGCGCTGATAGAAGCGCCATAGGAACGGGTCGCGCGGGCTGGGCGCGCCGAAGTAGCCCTGCGGCGTAACCCTGCGAGCGTGTTCACCGCCTTTTCGCCATTCAGCCAGGTCCGCCGGCCCGAGTCCCGTCGGCTGAAGCTCGGTCATGGCGTCGTAATCGACGAGCTCAGGGAACCAGCGCATCATCAACGCGCTCTCGATCTCTTCGGCATGGACACCGAGTTCACCGGTCAGTTCCAGGCCCTCGAACAACGGCTGCATGGCGAACGTGGCCATAGCGGGTGTCTTCGCCGCCTCGCCCAGGCGGTCGGCGATGAAGTCGGGCTCGATGAGGACGACTCCCGTGCTGCCCGCCTCGTGTCGGCGCGTCACGACGTCGAGGAGCATCCGATTGTGAGCGATGTCGCCCTGATGATTGATCACGAAGATGTGCTGGAAGCCGTCTGTGGCAAGGGATTCCATGATGTCGAAGTGCAGTGCGGCCGCGGTCTCGGGGCGTGTGCGGAACGTCCCGGCGAAGGCACCGGAAACCTGATTGACGCCCCAGAACACTGGTGGGGCGATCAGCGTCGGTACCTGGTGCTGGTCCAGCTCCTCCTTCACCATCCGACAGAGCTGGTAGGCGCCGTAGGCGTCGGTGCCCAGCGGCAGATGAGGGCCGTGCTGCTCGATGACGCCCGTGGGTAGCAGGACACACGCGCCCGCTGCTGCCGCCGCCTCCACCTGCGGATATGTGAGGTCGGCCATCGTCCCGGCAAAGACCGAGTATCCGTTCTGCATGCACTTCCCCCTGCGTGATGTCCTGACCGGTCTGACCACCGGTCGTGATCATCTTCGCCAGCACACACAGCCGCTCACGAGTGGCACCTGCACCGGAATTCACACCTGCGACTTGTAGGGAGAACACAAATTGACTACCCGCCGGATGCACGCTCTCGGCGTCCCAAGGTGTTCACCTCAGCAAGCGGTTACCTGGGCGGAGCCGATGCGGATGGTCGCCCGGCCTGCCGCCCCCGCTCACAGGCCCGTCGTGGGATTCCCGTAGGGTGCGTTCAGTGATCGCGTTGGATGCCCTCGTCCGCCTCTGCCCCCCGCCCGCCGATCCGCCGCCCGCGGTGGACTGGGCGCAGGCCGAGCGCGCCCTCGGTGTGGCTCTGCCCGCCGACTACAAGCAGCTTGTCGAGGCCTACGGCGCCGGCATCTTCGACGATGCGATCTGGCTGCTCGTCCCCAACTCTGCCTACGACGACTGCGACCTGCACACACAGACGGCGGAACGGGACGAGATCCTGGCGAGCCTGTGGGAAGTGGAGGACAAACCCGCCGGCCTGCTGGACGCGGGGGCGCGTGTCGTGCCGTGGGCGTTCGAGGAGGGCACGGGGGCGTTCCTGTACTGGCTGGCGCACCCCGGTCAGCACCCCGACGAGTGGACCGTCCTCTACAACGAGGGGCGTGGCCCCCTGTGGGAGCACCACGACATGGGATGCCTCGCCTTCCTGCTGGCGGTGCTCACCGGAACGGCACGAACGGAGTACTTCGGCTATCTCTACGAAGTACTGAAGCCGACGGAGCACCACTTCGCGACGGCCGACCAGACCCGCGGAGCTTGTCGGCAGTGACGCCGACGGCGGCTCTCGCGACCTGATCCGCCGCTGCCCGCGACCGGACACCCCAGATGCCGCGCCGCCGTTGCGCACCTTGCGTCGTGCGATCCCCTGGCAGGGGTGGCTGCGGAGCCTGGCGGCGTGCCGCATACGGTCAGCGCACGCACGATGAGCAAGGCCCCCGCCTCCTGGACGAAGCCTGCGGACGGAGCCGCCGGTGAGTGCCGCCGACGTGGTCGCCACATGGCCCGGTCCGGGCGGGAGGAGGTGGCAGGATGAGGTGGTGTCCGACTCTCTGCATCAACCGTGGCTGCGCGGCATCGCCCTGAATCCGGCGGCTGCCCTCCGACGTACTGATACGCCTGGTGGATCGAGCGGCCGGTGAGGCCGGCCTGCTGATGTGCGAGGGTCGTGACCTGCCCGACGCCGTCATCGACGCAGCCCTCCAACACCCTGCCAGAGGGATCCGCCGCGCGCTCGCGGGCAACCAGCACATCGCCCCGCACGACTCGCCCCCTTGGCAACGGGCCCGTCGGGGATCGTCCGCGGGCGGCTCGCCGGCGGCCCCCGTCCCCGTCCCCGATGGGTCCGGCCACTGCCGGACGACATCCTCGTCACCCTCCTGACCGCCCGGGACGGGGGCGAGGACGGCATGCTCACCGAACAGGAGATCGTCGAGGAGCTCAGTTTCTCCCGGCAAATCCCTTTGTCCTTCTACCGCTCCATGGCCGGGCACGAGCATCCCGGGCTCCGTGAACGCGCCGCCTGGAGGTGGCAGTCGCTCACCGCTGCGCAGCGGGGGGCCCTGCTCGACGACCCCGACCCCGCAGTACGGAAGGCGGCGCAGGAGTGCAGCTGGGAGCTGGCCCCGGAAGCGGTGGAGGCCAAGCTGCCGTCCATCGGCTCGCTCAGCAAGCCGCACGTGCTCGGCACGTGCGCCCTGTCCCCCGCGCTCGTCGAGCAGTGCTTCGCGGACGACACGGTGCACCCCTGACCTGGAACCGGCACACCCCGGCCGACGCCGTCGCCCGGCTCGCCCGCCACCCCGAGGCGAAAGTTCGCGCGATGGTCGCCGCCCGGTTCCGGCAGGCAGCTGGGCTGAGGGATCCCCTGTCCTGCGCCGGTGACCGGGCGGCATTCGCCGACGAGAATCGCTTCATGCGGATTCTGATCATCACTGCCGGTTCACGCGGAGACGTCGCGCCCTTCACGGGCCTGGGGCGGCACCTGCTGGACGCGGGCCATCAGGTCGCCGTGGCCGCTCACCCGTCCTTCGCTGCACTCGTCGGCGGGTGCGGTCTCGACTACCGGCCTGTGCCGGGAGATCCGCAGGCGCTGATCCGGGATTGGTCCCGGGCGGCGTCGCGGGAGGAGGTCCAGGCGATGACAAGGGCCTACACGGACGGGCTCGCCGATGGGGTGGCTGAGGCCGTGTCGGGCGGAGCCGACCTGCTGCTCACCCCCTTCGGCCCGGCACCGCTCAGCCTGACGGCCGGCGAAGCGTTCGGCGTCCCCGTCTTCGGCACCTACCTCGCACCGGCGTTCGCCACCGGACAGTTCCCGCTGCCCAACGCACGGAGCGCCGACGGCCTGGGGCCGGAGGGCAACCTCGCCGCGGGCCGGGACGTGCTGAGGCGCGCGGACGGGGTCTTCGCGGGCGCCGTGACCCGGCTGCGCGCCCGCCTCGGGCTGCCCGCCGACGCGTCCTCGGCACCGGGGGACATCCGACCGGTCTTCCACGGCTTCAGCCCGCTGGTGGTGCCGCGCCCCGAGGACTGGCCGTCCGGGGTCGAAGTGGCGGGCTACTGGTGGCCCGCGCGGCCGGACGGCTGGCACCCCCCGGCCGAACTGGTCGACTTCCTCCAGGCCGGTCCGCCCCCGGTGTTCATCGGGTTCGGCAGTATGGCGGCGGGGCAGGGGGAACGGCTCAGTGAGCTGGTGGCCGCGGCGGTTATGCGAGCAGGCGTGCGCGCGGTGGTGCAGGCGGGGTGGGCCGATCTGAGCGGCTGCGGCGACGACGTCCTGGCCATCGGCGACGTCCCGCACGACTGGCTCTTCCCTCGCACCGCCGCCGTCGTTCACCACGCCGGGGCAGGGACCACCGCAGCCGGACTGCGGGCTGGCGTACCCGCCCTGCCGGTACCCGTCATGGCCGACCAGCCGTTCTGGGCGTCTCGACTGTACCGGCTAGGAGTTGCTCCCCGGCCTCTGCCGTTCCAGGACCTCACCTCCGAAGCCCTCGGCGAGGCGATCACGGCCTGCCTGTCCGAGCCGGCCCACCACCGCCGCGCAGCCGAACTCGCCCGCGGGATCGCCGCAGAGGACGGTGCCGCTTCGCTGCTCGCCCACATCGGCCGCCTCCCGACGTCATGAGCAAACGCTGCCCGAATTCGGGTTCTGGCTCAACTTCCGTGGTGCCTCATGGAGGGTGCCTGAGCGCGCGTTCCCGCGCGGGACATACGGTGACGGCGTGACGGAAGACCCGTGGTTCGTGAGCGATGACCCAGAGACCGAATCCGAGTTGGACCGGACCGAGCGCGCCTTCGTGGCGGCACTGCGCGAACGTGCCGCAGCGTGGAAGGTCCCACCTGCCGTCAGCTGGGTGGGGCGGCCCGAGGACGACTCCTCGCTGGTGATGTGTGGGGGTCTCGGCGACGGGTCGCTCGGGTGGCCCCTGCGCATCGGCCTGCATCTGACCGGGCCCACGGTCAGCGGAGACCGCCTCGTCCATCAGGACTTCTACTGGCTGCCGCAGCCGCGAACCAGGCTGGCACTGGACGCCACCGGCACTCCCCACACGCTTGCGACGCTCGCGGCCGACTGGTTCGAGCGCATCCTTCGGATGCCCGTGGTGCGGCACGAGTGGTATCACGACGGCCGGCTCTACGCGTACAGATGTCTCTTCGCGGACGACAGCGACGGCCCGTGCGACAGTTACAACGACGCCCTGGCCCCGCCAGGGCAGCGTGAGCACCTGAGGGCCACCGGCGCGGAGCAGGCCGGGTACTGGATCCGATCGGAGGCCCTTGGCCGACCCGATCGCGTCGTCGCTCTGCGGGGCGCGCCGGACTGACATCTCGACCAGGGCACGGTCGACCCCGTCTCTTCCCGAACGCAGCACCGCCCTACCGCGCCTGGTCTGCCCAGGCGGTCAGGCCATGCTGACCGGACCGCATGACCAGGGCGTGATTGAGGTGGAAGAAGGGCCGCGCCAGTGGCATCCAGCGTCGCAGAGCGGGCTGACGCACGATGACGTGCTCGGTGAAGCGGGCCAGGCAACCGTCGTGGTCGTCGGGTTCTACGGCCCAGCGGACGCTTCCCGCGATGTCGCCGTCCACCGCCGCCTCCAGGACGCGCGCGATCGGGTCCTCTACGACGGGTGTGAGCCGGGCCGTCAGTTCGTAGGGCAACAGGGACCCGATGACGACCTGGCACTCGCGTTCGCCGGTCTGCCGTACCGAGCGGAAGGCAGACCACCAGGAGGGATAGTCCCCGATGTCGGCGAGCTTCGCGTACACGGCGTCCGGCGCGAGCGGTGCTCGCCATGCGCCGGTGAAGCGGATGTCGTGGCGGTTCACGCGGTTCTCCCAGAGGCCGCGCGTCAGTGGCTGGTGGATCCCCTGTGCGGCACTCTGAACTACGCCGTCGGCAACATGCTCGTGGCCGTCAACGTGGCGCTGCGCGGCAGTGCGGCGGACAAGCCGGCCGCGGACTCGTCGCGGCCGCCGACCTCGAAACTTACCGGCTGCTGATGTCGATGATCCGCAGGGGATCCACCAGCCACTGACGCGCGGCCTCTGCGGCCCCCTGCTGCCCGCACGGGCCTGGCCTGGAAGGCCGTCCTGGCCGACCTCGGCGCGGCGGGCAACCTCACCCGCGCCTACCGGCCGCAGACCAACGGCAAAGTCGAACGCTTCCACCGCACCCTGCTCGACGAATGGGCTTACCTACGCCCTACACCAGCAACACCGAACGCATCACGGCCCTCACAGACTTCCCACGCCTACAACCACCACCGCTGCCACACCGCACTCGACGGCAACCCGCCGATCAACCGAGTAAACAACCCTGCGGGTCAATACACCTAGATCGCGGGCTTGAGCGTGGGTAAGCTGCCCGTCCGAATGATCTTGACTTGCCGAGGTGAGTACGCCTGCCCCCACTTCAACGCGCTCTGCCGGCTGACTGGGCCTTGCCACTCTGCGATCCGGACAAACTGCACCCGAATCGTCACACGGGAGACGTCAACGTATGAATACGCCACCATCGCCCCCTGAAGTGGAGCGGACTGACGGATCCTCCGTCCAGATCGGCGCTCTCGTTCCGCTGACTCGGCCTGGCTGGGTCGAGGCGGGCCAACACTTGCTCGCTGGACTCGAGTTGTCCGTTCGCGACGTCAATGACGCCGGCGGGATCGACGGAAGACCACTCGAGCTGGTGGTCCGAGACACCGCGGCTGATCCACAGAAGGCCGCGGCGGCCGTAGATGAATTGGCTCGCCTGGGCGTGGCTGCCTTGGCCGGGGAGTATCACAGCGTCGTCGCTCGCGCCGCTGCCGCCAGGGCCGACGCCCTCGGCCTGCCGTTCCTCTGCTCGTCAGCGGTTCTCGACGCGCTCACCGAACAGCCAACGGAATGCGTCGCGCGCCTCTCCCCGCCGCAGTCCCGCGGCTGGCAGGTCTACGCGGACTTCCTTCTCGGCGCGGGTCACAGCCGCATCGCCGTAGCAGCCCAGCCGAGTGTCTACTGGGCGGCTGGGATTCGCATCCTGCGGGACCACCTCGCATCACGCGGCGGCACCGTCATCGAACTCGACATGAGCGCGCTCACCCCCGCGGCCCTGTGCGACGAACTCGTCGACAATGGCGCGACAGCCCTCCTTCTTCTGGTCGGCCACCCGGAGCCGGCCGTGCCGATCGTCAAGTCTGTCCGCCGCGACCAGCGTCTCGCCGAGATCATGATCGGTGCTCCGGCCGGGCAACCGGAGTTCGCCGAGTGGGTGACGTTGCTGGGCGATGACGGCGCCGCGATCCCCTTCTTGCGCTACCTGCCCGAGCGCCTCAGCCCACTCGGCGCACGAGTCGAGACGGCCCTCCGCGAGCGGCTGGCCGAAGCGCCCTCCTTCGTCGCCTTCGAGGGCTACGACACGGTCGCCGTCCTCGCCGACGTGCTGCGTTCTCACGGCACGGACCGCGCGCGCACCGCCGAATCCTGGCCGCGCATCGCAGTCGAAGGCACCCGCGGGCAGATCCAGTTCTCCCGCACGCCAGGCATCAGCGTTTGGCAATGGGCTCGGACGCCCATCCAAGTCGTTGACCGAGACCCGGCGGAACCCGACCGCTTCCGGATCCTTCACGCCAGCTGAGAAAGCACGGAGGTTCCCCTGCCCAGATCTGTCCGAACGTGAGGCGGCGCCGGCGGCATCAACGGTGTTGATCGACCCTCGGGTTGTCTACGTACACTGACGGGCATGGCATGCCGCATCAGTGAGTTAGTCATCGACTGCGCCGACCCCGGCCGCCTCGCCGCATTCTGGAGCCAGGTCCTCGGCTACGTCGAACTCGGCCGGGAGGACGACGGAAGCATCGAGATCGGGCCGCCCGACGCCGGCTCCGGCGGCCCCCAGCCCACCCTCGTCCTCAGCCCCAGCAGCGCCCCGCGGACTGGGAAGCTTCGACTGCACATCGACGTCAACGCCACCGACCGCGACCAGGACGCCGAGCTGGAACGGCTGCTCGCTCTCGGCGCGAGGCCCGCCGACGTCGGCCAGACCGGCACCGAGAACTGGCACGTCCTGGCCGACCCAGAGGGCAACGAGTTCTGCCTCCTTCGCGCCCGGCTCCAGCCCCTTTGACCACGTGCGGTCCCGGCCCAAGCCGCTGAGGCCGGGGATTTACGTATCGGTATCGGTGCCCGTGCGCTTGACCCGTTTGCTGGACTCGTGACGTTCGCATCCTGACCTGCTGCCAGAGTGGATCCGGCCGACCGCGCAGAACGCGCCGAAGCCGAGCCTCGTTCGGATCACTTCGACCCCGCGCGGGGCAGCTCGGTCGGCGTCCGGTGCGGGACACCCAGAACCTAACGAAGCACTACTAGCCCCGGCTCCCCTCATCAGACCTCGACCAGACCGAACAGGCGGTGCCGAAAGGACGGCCCGATCTCGGTCATCGTCAGGCGGGCGAGCCGTTCGACCTCCTGGGCGGCGGGGCCGGGTGGCAGTTCGCCCTCGTACGAGATGTGGACGACCACGTTGGTCTTCAGGATCAGGACGCCAATGCGGTTGATGCGGTCCGGCTGCAGCTTGGCGGGGTCGTGGATGACCGCCTTGTCGCCGAGAGCCGTCAGTGGCCGCCGCCAGCTGCTTCGGAAGTCGATTCCCAGCGTGTCGTTGAAGGTGTTGCGGGCTCTTTCGGTGCCGGTCTTGCCCACGAAGCTGTCGTAGCGGTGGAAGGTCACCGTGAGTCGTGCGTCGGGCCCGCTCCCCCACTGGCACTTGCTCGTCTGTTGTCCCAACTCCTCGTCCTCGTCGGGATTTCCTTCGTCCCGGCCGATGAGCGCGGTGACGGGATCGGCTGCCGGTAGCGGGTCGAGGACCTTGCAGGCGGCCGGGAGTGAGGTCGCCTCGTGGCGCCATGGCCACCAGCTCTGGCTCCAGTAGCAGCCGTCGAAGGACAGGGCCAGGGTGAGCATCATGGCGGGCACGGCGAGGTTGGCGCCGAGGTACCAGAGGCGGCCCACGACAGCCATCGGGGCGGTACGCGGCACGGGCGAGAGGCGGTCACGCCAGTGCTGGATCGCCTCCACCTTGGCGTCGAAGCCGGGGTCGCGCGCGAACAGGTGGGTGCGCGGGGAGCGGAGGGTGAGCCGTTGGGAGATGTTCAGGGAGGTCATTCGGTGCACCAGGACCGAGCGCCCCAGTGGGGTCCTCAGGGCTTCGACGCCGGCCACGTCCCGCCATGGGATCAGCCGGGTCCGGAACGCGGAGCGCACCAGCATTCCTTGGTCGGAGAAGCACACACCGCCCATTCCGCGGTGAAGGGCGTCGGCAGCCATCCCGGTGAGCCAGATGAAGAAGATCCCGCGAATGAACGCCATGTGCAGGAACCCCTCGATCATGAGTCCCAGGCACACCGCGAGCAGTACCGTCTGCCACACCACCAGGCGGACGGGCGCGGACAGCGAGACCGGCCTCAGGGGCCCGTCCGCGGACTCCAGGACGTCGGTGAGACGGGCATCCGCCGGGGCCGTGCGGGAGCGGGCGATGACGAGACGCCCCTCCACTCCGAGCTGCCACAGACCCGGCGTCTGACGAGGGCTCACCTCCCGCACCCGCTCGTGCACGAAGTCGTACAGCTCGTCGAGTGTGATCAGCCCTTCGCCGTCACGATCCGCCGCGCCGGTGTCCAGGCCGGTGACCAGCGCGTACGTGAAGTGGGACGGCTGCGGAGTGCCGGAAGGGCTGGTCAGCTCGCCGTTCTCGAAGGCGTACTCGAGCGCGCGTGACGCCGTGACGATGGCCCGACCCCGGCCGGGGAACTGCTCGGCCACCTGCACGGTCGCCGCCTCCGCCTTGGTCAGCATCGAGCGGGCGAACGCCCCGCTGTAGCAGCAGTCCAGCAGCAGCACGATGCTGCGGGCCCGGCACCGGTCCATGCACCGGTTGACGAACGCGGCCGACACGGCGGTGGAGGCGAGGCGGTTCAACTTGGTGGTACGGCAGACGAAGTGCAGCTCACCGGAATCGTCCTTCACGCCGTGCCCGGTGAAGTACAGCACCAGCAGATCACCCGGCCGGCGGTCCGCGAAGAACTCCTCGATCCGCTCGAGCACCGTGTGTGCGGCCTCGTTGACCGAGGTCCGCACGGCGAAGCCGCCGACCTGGTCGTCGGCCAGCACCCGCGCGAGCTCCGCCGCATCCTGAGCCGGGGCCCGCAGCGCTCGGAAAGCGGGATCCGCGAAGGTGTCGCTCGCGATGATCAGAGCGAAGCGCCGCGGGTCGGAGGTCGTCGGATGTGCGGAGGTCGTCTGGGACGCCGACCTCATCGAGGATTCCGAGCTCATCGGGTATGACGGGCCACGAACGCCTGGATCAGCCGGTCCTGCTGGTCCGGCGAGGCGTTGGACAGCTCCAGCACGTCTCCTTCCATCTCGACCCGTACCGTGCATGGCGCATCGCGCAGCCTGCCGAGCCAGTCGCACACGACGTCGAACACCGCCGTCAGCAGCGGCGGCGACTGCGCCAGCGTCACCAGCAACGCGCCGACCACTTCGCCGTCACCCTTGGCGCCGGGAACCGATTCCCTCCCCGCGACCGCCGAGAGCGAGCCGACCTCCAGTTCCGCCAACTCGTCGCGCAGCCATCATGACTGCCGCTCCACCACCTCCGGATCCGCGTCGCCGTCGGCCAGCACCCGCAGCAGCAGCTCCGCCTTCGTCCCGCTCAATCTCCCCCAGCCTTCCGTCCGCTTCGGTCCGCTTCGGTCCGCTCCAATTGCTGGTCGTCAGCATCGCGGCCGGAGGCGGGGTGCGGGCAGGATTCCTGGCCGGATTCCCCCGTACGAGCTGGCCGTGCGGGTGACACGTGGCAGGACAGGCCCGGGCATGGCCCATAGCGTGAGGTGCATGATCACCGGAATCCGCCGTTTACTCACCGGCGCCACGGGGCTCGCGATCCTCGTGTCACTGACGGGCGCGAGCGGGCCTCCGGATCCGCTCGCTCGCTATTACCACCAGCGTGTCGAGTGGACGAGCTGCGTACGGGGCCCGCAGGACGGGGCCGGGAAACGGCTGGAGCAGGCGGGTGCGCGGTGTGCCTGGATCACCGTTCCGCTGGACTACGGCGATCCCGGCGGCCGTACGACCGTGGTGGCCATGTCCCGGGTCGCGGCCACCGACACCGCGCACCGGATCGGCACGATGGTGCTGGTGGCCGGCGGTCCGGGCGATTCGGCGCTCCAGAACGGCTCCGAGCCTCCTGCCGCCATGGCGGGCATCGCCTCACGCTTCGACGTCGTCGGCTACGACCCGCGGTTCGTCGGGCGCAGCGCACCCCTCGACTGCCGGTGGCCCACCAGCCACGCGCTGCGTTCCGCCGGCCTCACCCGTCGCAGCTTCGAACGCCAGGTCACCTTCCAGAAGGACCTCGCCGATCGCTGCCTCCGTACGCGGTCCGATCTGCTGCCCCATGCGACGACCCGTAACACCGCTCGCGATCTCGACATCGTGCGCGGGGCCCTGGGGGAACGCCGGATCTCGTACTACGGCTTCTCCTACGCGACCTATCTGGGCACCGTCTACGCCCAGATGTTCCCCGGCCGCTTCGACCGTGCCGTCTTCGACGGGCCCATGGACCCGTTGCGCTACGACACGCGGCTCCTGAGGGACACGGCACCGGCCAACGAGGCGGCGCTCTCCGCCTGGGCGACGTGGGCGGCGCACCGCCATGCGCAGTACGGGCTCGGTCGCACCCGCGCTCAGGTGCTGGAGCGGATCCACGGCATCGCGCGGGCCGCAGCGGAGCGGCCGCTGGTCGTCGGAGCGCCCCCGCGGGTGTTCCGGGTGGACGACACGGTGGTGCCGGTACTGCTGCTGCACCACCTGGTCAGTGACGCGCAGAGCGAGCGGAAGGCGCTCGCCGGCGCGCTGACGGTGCTGGGCAAGGCCGCCGACGGTAAGCCGGCGCTTCCGGATGCGGGCCTTCGGGACTCGCTGGAGTGGTTGTTCACCGGGGCGGCTTCCGCGTACGGCAGTGTCGCGACCGCCATCCTGTGCGGCGACGTCGCCGCCCCGCACGACCCGGAGACGTACTGGCACGACATCCAACGCAGCCGCCGCTCCCACCCCCTCTTCGGCCCCACCGTGCACAACATCACGCCGTGCGCCTTCTGGCCCACGCCGCCCCGCGAACAGCCCACCTCCATCCGGGAGGACGCGCCCGTCCTCATCGCCGCCGCCACCGGCGACCCTCGCACCCCCTACCGAGGCGCACGGGTCCTGCGGCACCTGCTCCCGAGCTCCCGGCTGCTCACCCTCGAAGGCGGCCACCGCCACGGGGTCGGCCAGGACAACACCTGTGTCATCGGGGTCATCCGCGCCTACCTCACCGACGGCCGGCTCCCCAGCGGGGACAGGACCTGTCGCGCGCAGGGGGCTCAGGCCGCTTCTCATGGATCGCGGGAGTAACGCGGTCTCAGAGAGGCGCGAGCAGCATCAGTATTTCGTCGCGATCGTCGCCCACGGACAGCCGTAGAGCGCCCGGCCATCGGCCGACTTCCTTCCACCCGAGTCGTCCGTAGAAGTCCTCCAGACCCACTCCCCCGCGGGCTGCCAAGTGCAACTGCTCCAGGCCCATCTCGTCCCGGGCGATGCGGCGCACCTCGTGCATCAGGGCCGCTCCTATTCCCTGGCCCCGCACGGTGGTTCGGGTCTGGACGTGGTGGACGGTGCCCCAGTGGGCGATCAGGGCGAACGGGTCGCGCCGGACGTTCAGCCAGCCGGCCAGTTCCCCGTCGATGCTCGCGGTGACCAGGCGGCTGGTGCCGGGAGCGAGGGAATCGACGAGGGCGTCCAGGGCGGGTCGCACGTGCGCAACGTCGACGGGCGGGAAAGGGAATCCCGCCGCGCCGCCGGCGTTGGTGACCTCGACCCAGCACTCGGCAAGGCGCTGAAGGCGGGACGGTGTGACGTCGGCGGGCGAGGTCAGCTGGTCGAAAACGATCTTTGGCGAAGTCATCTGGAGGATGTTCGCATGAGTCCCCGTCGGCCGGCCGCCGCGCCAGGTGTCCCGTACATCTCAGTCGTGCGGTGCCGTGCCGCTGACGCGGTGGTCGGCGTGGCTGAGGGCTTCCAGGACGAGGCGGCGCAGATGTCCGTCGCGCAGGCTGTAGAAGACGTGGCGTCCCTCCCGGCGGGTGTCCACGAGTCCTGCCAGCCGGAGTTTCGCCAGGTGCTGGCTCACCGCCGTCCGGGAAGCCTCGCAGCGCTCGGCGAGGGAGGAGACGTCCGACTCCTCCTGGGCGATGAGCCACAGCAGATGCAGCCGGGTCGGGTCGGCCAGCATGGCGAACACCTCGGTCGCCTCGGCGAGGCGCGCGCTGTCCGGGGTACGCAGATGCGCGTCGGGTGCAACTGACAGGGGTTCGCGAACGGCCATGCAGACAGGGTAGAGCTCCCTCTCGCGCTTTCCGGCCTTTCAGGGTCCCCAGATCGCCATGTGCGCAGATGCGCACATGAACGTATAGTTGTGGGTGCTGACCCAACCGTCGGGGCAAGGGGCCACGCCATGCTTTCGATACTCGGCGATCGCACCTATCGCCACCTCTTCGCGGCGCAGGTCGTCGCTCTCGTGGGGACCGGTCTGGCCACGGTCGCGCTGGGGCTGCTCGCGTACGACATCGCCGGTGCGGACGCCGGGTCGGTCCTCGGCACCGCGCTCGCGATCAAGATGGTGGCGTACGTCGTGATCGCCCCCGCTGTGGGCGCGATGGCCCATCGGCTGCCGCGGCGGGCGCTGCTGGTGGGCGCCGACCTGCTGCGGGCGGGAGCCGCGCTCGCTCTGCCCTTCGTCGACCAGGTCTGGCAGGTCTACGCCCTGATCTTCGTCCTCCAGGCCGCCTCCGCCGCCTTCATGCCGGCCTTCCAGGCGGCGATACCGGAGGTGCTGCCCGACGAGCGGGACTACACCCGGGCCCTGTCGCTGTCCCGGCTCGCCTACGACCTGGAGAGCCTGCTCAGTCCCGGTCTCGCCGCCGTCCTGCTGTCGGTGACGACGTACAACTGGCTCTTCAGCGGCACCGTCGTCGGATTCCTGGCCTCCGCGGTCCTGGTGGTCTCCGTGACCGTGCCGAAGTCCGGGGCAGCACCCCGCACCGGCGGCCTCTACGCCCGCGCCACCGCAGGCGGCCGGCTGTTCCTCGCCGTTCCAGGGCTGCGCGCTCTGCTCGCCCTGGACCTCGTGGTGGCCGCCGCCGGAGCCGTCGTACTGGTCAACACGGTCGTGTACGTCCGCGAGCACCTCGGCCGCCCCGCCGGGGACGTCGCCCTCGCGCTCGGTGCCTACGGCGCCGGTTCCATGGCGGTCGCGCTGGTGCTGCCGCGGCTGCTCGACCGGGTCTCGGACCGTGCTGTCATGCTGCGCGGCGCGCTGCTGATCGTCGCGGTCTTCGCCGGCCTCGCCGCGATCACGGCGGCCGGTACGGGAGCGTGGCGGTGGCCGGCTCTGCTGGGTGCCTGGGCCGCGTTCGGCGCGGCGTCCTCGATGGTGCTCACGCCGTCGGGCCGGCTGATCCGCCGCTCGTCCGGGCCCGCGGACCGTACCGAGCTGTTCGCGGCGCAGTTCTCCTTGTCGCACGGCTGCTGGCTGCTGACGTACCCGCTGGCGGGCTGGCTCGGATCAGTGGCCGGCCTTCAGGCGGCCGTCGTCACCCTGGGGGCGGTCGCGTGCGCGGCGGGCTGTGGGGCCGTGCGCCTGTGGCCGGGGGACGCTACGCGACCGGTCCCCCATCTGCACACGGCCCTCGCGGCGGGACACCCGCACCTGGCCGACGCCATACCGGTGGCGGGAGGCTGGCGCCACAGCCACCAGCCTGTCCTTGACGCCCTCCACCGCTAGGGCGCGTTCTCAGTGCGTGTTTCTGATCCCCGGATCTCAGTAGCCTTGGGTTCTACGCTGGCGTGGTGTCCAAGGGGACCGGGCGGGCCGGGGAGAGGAACTGTCGGGCTTGTGGCGACCGGCTGAGGTCGGGCTCGCGGCCTGACGCCTTGTTCTGTTCCGCGGCGTGTCGTGCCAGGCAGTGGCGTATGGACCGGCGGTTGCGCAGGCTCACGGCTGCCGTGCTGGGCGGTGCGGGCGAGGTCGGGTGTCCCGAGTGCGAGGCCCGGTGGGTGGCCGGCGTCGATCGGCGGTCGAACGCCGTGTACTGCTCGCGGCGGTGTGTGGTGAGGGCCTGGCGACGCCGGAGGAAACGTTCGGCGAGCGGGCACAGTGACCGCACCGCGAACGCATCCTAAGTCCAACTCCGCTCATAATCCGGTCATTTGTAGTCAATCGTTGTGATCAGTGGATTTACGGTCCAACTCTCGGTGATGAGCGGGGCGTGTCCACGTCACGGACGTCAGCTCCGTGCTGCGGCCCGCATGGGTGGTGAAACCCATGCCGGAGGAGATCGACAAGGTCGGAAACGTCAGCCAGCCCCGTTACGAGCAGATCGTGGCCGAGCTGCGGAACGTGGTGGAACAGCAGACGCGCGGGCAGTTCACGATCGGGGACCGCGCTCTGAAGATCGAGCCGATGAGGGAGCCAGGCGGCTACAACGCGGTGGCCCCGGAGTGGTCGTTGACCACCACGCTCACGCGGCTGGCCGAGGACATCGGCCTGAAGTTCAGCACGGTGAAGTCGGCGAGGTGGACGTCCTCGCGCTGGCCGGCCGACCGCCGCCAGAGGGGCGTCTCTTACACCGTTCACCGGATCCTGGCCTACATCGAGAACGACCAGGAACGGTTCGACGCGATCCTCACGCCACCCGGGAGCAAGGCCCGGTGGACGCCGGACGACGCCAGCCCCGTCGCACCGGCGGTGAGGAAAATCGACCGGACGGTGGAGTTCCTGGACCTGGTCACCGCCTGCCACTCGTTCGTCGCCGCGGCGGGCCGGGCCGTTCCCGGCCTGCGCGACCGCACTCTCGGCAAGGATGAACGCACGATCGTGCACGAGAACGTCGCGAAGGTGCGGGCGACGCTCGACTGGATCGAGACCGCGGTCGACACGGGCAAGGTCGACATGGACAACGAGCTCGCCCGCATGCTGCGGGGCCAGTAGCCGTGCCCCGCGCCTCACGGTGCCGGGGAGAGGCCGCCCAGCGGCACGCGGACACCCTGCGGTTCGTGTTGTTCGAGGCCAGACCTGCGGGGGCTACTGTTTCCCCAGTTGACCCGCCCGAGCGGGCTGTCCCCCAGCCAGGTCCGGTCGGGACTGGCCGCTCTGCGCGACGTCATCGCCGAAATCGGCTGGCCACCGCTGATCTGGACCAGGGCTGACGGCTACCAGCTCGGCGCCGAACGGGCCGCGCTGGAGGCATACGAGCGGGCCGTGCTCACCGAGAAGCTCACCGAGTTCCGCCGGTTCATCACCGGCACCGTCGCCCCGCACGCCGCCGCCCAGCCGGGCGACAAGTGGGTACGCCACATCGTCGCCCAGCTCAACTCCATCGAATCCACCTCGACCTCGTCGTCTCGGCCTGACCACCGCCGAGGGGCGGCCGGCCGGAGGCCGGGCGCCCCTGCCCATCCGATCTGGAGGGAAGCCGCAGTCATGCGTCAGCGTCGCTATCCCTCCGACACCACGAACGCGGAATGGGCCCTGCTCGAACCGCTGTTGCTGGAGCCTGCCTGCGAGACCACCCGCGGCGGCCGGCCCGAGAAGCATCCCCGGCGGGAGATCGTCGACGCCATCCGATACGTGGTCGACACCGGATGCAAATGGCGGGCCCTGCCTGCGAATTTCCCGCCGTGGAGGACGGTTTGGGGGTTCATGGCCCGCTGGGCCGCTGCCGGGGTGATCGGACAGATCCGCGATCACCTGTCCGGCCGGATCCGCCGCGAGATGGGCAAAGGCCCCCGAGCGGTCGCCACCGTGATCGACTCCCAGAGCGTCAAGGCCGCCGAGACCGTCTCGAAAGCCACCCGCGGCTACGACCCGGGCAAGAAAATCAACGGCCGCAAGCGCCACCTGGTCGTGGACACCCGCGGCTGCCCCTCATGGTCATGGTCACCCCCGCCGACCTGCACGACGCCGCAGCCGCGAAGGAAGTCCTTTTCCGCCTGCGTCTGATGCACCCTGAGATCACGATCGTCTGGGCTGACTCGGCATACGCCGGGAAGCTCGTCGGCTGGGCCAAACGGCACCTCAACCTCACGATCAAGCCGGTCAGCCGACCCAAGGACGCCTCCGGCTTCGTGATCCTGCCCCGTCGCTGGGTCGTCGAACGATCGCTCGCCTGGATGATGCACGCCCGCCGCCATGCGAGGGACTACGAACGGCTCATCCAGCACTCCGAGACCCTGATCACCTGGGCCGCCATCACCCTCCGACCAGGCGCCTCGCGCGGAAAGGCGCCACCCCCAGCTGGCCGAGCAAACCGGCACCGACCGCAACTGACGGCGCTTCTACTGGGCGGGGCCGGCGAGTCGTCCGTCCCGCGCTGGCGCCGCCGCTTGTTCGTGTGCTCAGGACCGCTCAGACGAGGCTTGACTCACCGATAACACGGGGGATCCGCCTCATGAGCCAGCTTCTACCCAGTGCCGGCCTACAAGCGCTGTCACTTGAAGGGTTCTGGCTCGCTTTCCGTGAGCCGGTCACGGTGGGTCATGTGACGAGGTTCAAACCCTGTGGTTCTGGTGCGCTTCTGTGGCGAGAAAGTCTCGCGCCGCGGAGGTGACCCGGTCGCGAATGTGCTGCTGGTCCGGAGTTTGATCGTTCGGCAGGTCGAGTGCTCTCGCCAGGTCAACGATGCGTTGCAGCGCGTCGGGGTAGTCGAGTTCGGCTGCAGACTCCTGATAGATCAGCTTGGCTCCGTGAACCGGATCGAGTCGGCACGCCACAATCTGACCGGCCCACCACCGGGCCGCAGTCCATCGCGCCTTGGCAAGATCGTCCGGGGTCAGCGGCAGCAGACCCAGCTCCTCCAGCACAAGGTCGAACAGCTCGCGGGCCTAGGGATACTCACCATGCGCGAGGCCAGCCAGCAGGGGAAGCGAGGGAGCTTCGATATCGGCCATCAGGGCGTCCAGGCCCAACTCGACCAGATAAGCGTCCGAGGGGCGCTGCCAGGGTTCCATGGCCAAGTCTGCAGCGGCCATGCGGATCAGGCTGATCGCTACTACTGCGTCCACGCTGTCGCCCCTTCATCCTCTTTCCGTAGAGGGAAGTCCTATCACCGAGAGCCAGACGGTTGATCAGGTGGCCAGCAATACGCGCTTGCGGAGCAGTGCGAAGCCGGCTCGGCCGAACATCTGGCGCTTGAGCATCTTGATCCTGTTGACGTGTCCTTCGACGACGCCGGAGTTCCAGGGCAGGGTGAGTCCGGCGATGACTGCGTCGCGGTCTCGGTCGATGCCGGCCGCGAGAGTGTGGAGGCTGGGAAGGTCGTCCTGGCGGACGGCGTCGAGCCACTGCGGGAGTCGTTCCCCCTGCCGCTCGGTGAGCATGTGGGCGAAGGACCGGACATGAAGGGTCAGGGCGTCGAGTTTAGGGCAGTTGGCCAGGACGGCCTTGAGCCGGAGCTGTTCGATCTGGGTCAGCGTCTCGGGTCGGCTGAGGATCCATCTCGTCACCACGCGGGGTGCCGGCGGTTGCGCGGTGACCGGCCGTGGCGAGGTGCGCTTCTCTCGCAGGTAGGCGCTGACCCGGCCGTAGCTGCCTCGATAGCCCAAGGGGACGATCTCCTCCCAGAGCTTCCAGGCGTTGGTGCAGCCCTCGTCCCAACGTTCGTCCAGGTAGGGCTTGTACTCATCGAGGACGGAGGTCCGGCTGTGCTGCCACTGGCCGCGGAAGAGGTCTTCCGGCCTGGCGGCGTCGGCGAGGCTCTTGACCGTGCGGTGGGTCATGTTCAACTGGCGCCCGATGGAACGGCGGCTGTGGCCGGCTTCGAGCAGCGCGTGGACCGTGGCGTGCCTGGCTCGGACGCGGTTGGCGAATCGCTCGCTCCTCCATGGAGAGTCCGCCTTCTCGTCGGGCGGCGCCGGTTCGTCGGCCGTCCCCTCGCGATCGGGGACCAGGACGCGAAGGCACTGGCGGTGGCGGGCGACAGCACGCTCAGCGGCCTCGCCGAGGTTGTGCCACAAATGCCAGCGGTCGGCGACCTGCGTCGCCTGGGGGTGCCCCGGCTGTGGCGCCTTCCGCGAAGAACGGCGCGCGGTCCCGGCAGACCACCTCGATCCCGGGTCGCTGCGCCAGCCATGCGGCCAGGCTGGACGCCTCTCGGTCGGGCAGCAGATCCACTGGCCGGCGGGTCTCGACGTCGACGAGCACCGTGCCGTAGACCCGTCCTTTGCGTGTGGCGTACTCATCAACGCCAACCACGCGCGGGGCCGGAACGTCGGGTTCGGGCAACGCATCGAGCAGCCGCAACACCGCGCTGCGGCTGATGGATATCCCGAAGGCCCGTGCCATCCGGGCGCCGGCTCGGCCGGCGAGGGTGAGGCCCACCGCGGCGAGAGTTGATCGCAACCGCTCCGTCCATCTGCTGTGCCGCCGTGTCAGTCCCGGCAACTGCTCAGCGAACGTCCGCCGAGCGCACGACGACTCCGGGCAGAAGAACCGCCGAACTCGCAGTTGTAGGACCACCAGACGTCCCCCGCTCGGCACGTCCGCAGGAAACCGCAGGTAAGAGCTGTGCACCCGGGACGACTCGGTCCCGCAGTCCGGGCATGTCGCCCCGGCCGCCGTACTGCACACGTCGATGTGTATCGCCTCGTGGCTCACCTCCAGCGACAGCACCGACACGTCCGCGATGGACGGTAACAGCAGGCCCTCCAGAGGAGGCGATGTCTCTTCCACGACGCCGCACTGTCGACCACACCAAAATCGGGCCTGGTCATTTTCAGGCAACTTCCCGAAGGCTGATCGCAGCAGCAGCCGTCACTCAGCGTGCGCGCGTCACAGAAAGCGTGCCAGAACCACTTGAAGTGAACAGAGCCAGCTCAGCCGGTGTGGTTGGTCAGCACACACCCGTCCACGAGCGCTGGTTCTTTCTTGAAACCGCTGGGGATATCCGCAGGGTCCTCGCAGAACAGGTACAGCAGCCCGGATTCCTTCAGGGCTGCAACCGTCGCCTGGTCCACGCTATAGACGGCGAAGTTTTTCCCCACGAAATAGCCTCCACCTCGCTTCTTGGCTCGCGCCTGGAACGTCTTCATGTCGTTCACAGCCAGGAGGCGAATGTGCATCTTGTCGGCGTCGTAACAGACGCCACGTTCCTTGACGCCCCACTCCGAGCCCACCGACTCGTTCTCCGGGTCCTCTGCTTTCAGATGCATGCCCGTGCACGTCGTGCGCCCGGCGACGAACGACTCGATGTCCGCCATCGTGTCGGCACTCGGCAGGCCAGGATGCGGCTCGCTCCCACCGCCGCCCGCTCCGGTTTCCGAGCCGCCGCCGCACCCGGTCACCGCCGCCAGCATCAGCGCAGCCACCGCGCAACCGGCAATCCGCCACAACCGCAATCGCATGTGCCGCTACCTTTCCCGTGTCATCAGCAGAGTGAGACAGCCCCCGCACGGTGATCAGCCCCAACTCTTCTTTCGGCACTCGTCAGTGGCGTCGAGAGTTCCTTCCCGAACACGTAGATCATCAAGCTAGCAGCGCCCGCACGGCTTTGGGCCCCGGTCCAGGATCAGAAACACGCACTCAGTCGGCGAGGGTGCTGCTGAGGAGAGGGAGCAGCCGGTCCCAGTGGCGCTGCAGCGCGGAGGGGTTGAAGGCGTCGGTGTCGGACATCGTGAAGCCGTGGACGGTGGCCGGGTAGACCTCGGAGGTGTAGCTGACACCTGCGGCGTCCAGGGTCTGGTGGAGCTCGCTGAGGGCCCCGGACAGCATGTCGCCTTCGGCATGGCCGAGGTGGAGTTGGGCGGTGAGCTTGGGTGCGAGGTGGTGCGGGCTGTCGGGGGCGTCGGTGACCAGGAGGCCGGGGTGGAATCCTGCGACGGCGGCGACCTGGTCGGGGTGGGCCGCTGCGGTGCGCATCGCCAGGACGGCGCCCATGCAGTAGCCGATCACGGCGATGGGTCCTGCGCTGACTTCGGGCTGGGTGGTGAGGAACCTGAGGTAGGCGTCGGCGTCGCGCAGGGCGCGGTCGGTGGTGTGCGCCTCGACCAGAGGCATCAGCTGGGCGACGACCGCCGGACGGATGTCTTCGCCGATGTGCTCGGGAAGTTCGATCACCGGTGCCGGGCCGTGCCGGTAGTAGAGGTGGGGGACGAGTACGAAGTACCCGTGTCCGGCCAGTTCGCAGGCCCTCTCCTCCAGCTCGGGCCGTACGCCGAAGACGTCCGTGTACAGCAGCACCCCCGGGTGCCGCTCGCCATCGTCGGGGAAGGCGGCGAAGGCGTCGGCCTGGCCGTCCGCGGTGGGAATCCGCAGCGTCTTGCTGGGCATGAATTCTTCTCCTGTCGTGGTTGACGTGTCGATCCTGTGGTCAAACACGACGGAGGCGGAGCCCGCGCGGAAGCGCCGGACCCTCGAACGAACAGCGGGCCCGCACCGGCCCGTACGGCGCTCAGAAGAGCACCGGGTCACCGATCCGTGTGTGGCGCGAGGCCGTCCCGGTAGTCATCGTCGCACAATAGTCCATCGAACAGAGGCGATTCCAGCACCGCGGTCCACGTCCGTGATCGGCGACGACGCGCACTCCCTGCCGTCACCAAGCCGCTCCTCGACGAGTTGTACGCGTACGACGAGCGCGCAGGGCATGGACCCGGGAGGACCAGGTGGCGGTCATGAGTTCGGTGGGACAACGCTCCCTGGGAGCGGCCCTGATGGTCGCGGGGCTGCTCCTCACGGCGGCCTGCAGCGACGACGAAGCCGGTGAACCGCCTCCGCGGCCCACGGCCGGCAGCCCCTCCACCAGCCCTCCACCCCAGCGCCGAACGCCCACGCCCGCGATTCCCGCGTCTCCCACGCCCACCCCGACCACCCCACAGGACCCGGCCGCGGCCGAGAAGGACATCAACACCGGCTGGGAGCTCTTCTTCAGCCCGGACGCCTCCCTGCAGGAGCGGGTGGACGTCGTCGAAGACGGCAACCAGTACGCACTGATGGTCGAGGCGCTGGCGACGGACCCGGAGTCGAGGCTGCTGCGGGCGCATGTCGACGCCGTGACGTTCTCCTCCGACCAGCGGGCAACGGTCCACTACTCCCTCTACTCCGACGGTCAGAAGGTCGGTCCCGACGAGCCCGGCATTGCCGTACGTCAGGACGACAGGTGGAAGATCTCGTTCGCCACGGTGTGCTCCCTCACCCGGTACGGCCAGGACGTTCCCCCGGCCGGCACCTGCCCGGCCGGGGAGGACTGAGCGGGCCGTACGCGCGAAGCGGCCTCAGTACCTGGCCGCCAGGGCCGGGTCCGAGCTCTGCCCTGCCTCGGCCTGCCGGGAGCCGGGGATCAGTGCGTCACGGTGATGCGTTGTGCTGGGGATCGGTGCAGCAGGCGGGGTGCTCACGGAGCAGTGCTCGTGGTCACGGTCGTGGCGATGGGCTTCTTCGCACAGCTGCGGGCCACGGTGTCGGCGAAGGCGCGGGCGAGGGGTGGCAGGGCGTCCCAGCGGCGTACGGCCCAGCCGACGGAGACCGGGGGGAGGGAGGGGATGGGGATCAGCCGCAGGGAGCCGTCGCCGGAGCCCCCGGGCAGGGAGGGCGCGGCGGGGACGGCGGGGACGACGGCGTGGCCGAGGCCGAGTTCGGCGAGCAGCAGGGCCGTGTCCCAGTCGGCGACGCTCGTGTCGGAGCCGGCCCGGATGCCCAACTCCGCGAAGGAGGCCTCCAGATGGGCGCCGGAGGTCGAGTTCGGCGGGAGGCGTACGAGGCGGAGGCCGGCGAGGTCGGAGGCGTCGATGTGCGGTCGGGTGGCGAGCGGGTCGTCGGCCCGTGTGGCGAGCGCCCAGGGGAGGTCGAGGACCGGGCGCTGTTCGATGCCGCGGACCGGGCCGCCCATGGTGATCCAGGCGAGGTCCAGATTGCCGGCCAGGAGGACGTCGAAGCAGCGGCGGCTGGAGGTCTCGGTCTGGAACTCCAGGTTCACCTTGGGGTATCGGCGGCGGAAGGAGACGATCGCTTCGGCCATGAAGTGCCGTACGGTCGTGCCGCCCGTCCTGACCCGTACGGAGCCGCATTCGCCGTTCGCCAGGTCGCCGAGGCGGCGCAACGCGAGGTCGAGCCCCGCGATGCCGTCGGCCGCTGCGTCGCACAGGATGCGCCCGGCGTCCGTGGGCACGACTCCCCGGGGCTGGCGCTCCAGCAGGCTCATGCCAGTTTCGCGTTCCAGCCGCTTCACATGCTGGCTTACCGCCGACTGAGTGCACGACAGGTCCCGGGCCACGGCGCTGAGGCTTCCGGCGCGGCAGACAGCCACGAACACACGCAGGTCGTCCAAGGTCATGGAACCCCAAGCTATACCTTGGGTCAGGGAAGGAAACCCAAGGATTGACTGCAAGGACCGCACACCGAAAAATCGTTGCCGGGCCCAGGCGGCAACCCGTCCGGCGCCTTCACGCGGATCCGGACCGCGCGAAGGCGCCGGACGGGTGCCGACCACCCATCAGAAGACAGGACTTGGAGGCGGAATGCCCACTCCCCCGACCGCGGCTGAGCGGGCCGTGTCCCTCCTGCGCGAGTGCGGCGCCGACGGCAGCACCCATCCCGGCGGCACTCTCCTCGCCCACCTCCAGCGGGTGCACGCCCAGCTCGTCACGTGGAAGGCCCGCCCGGCCCTCCAACTCGCCGGGCTGTGCCATGCGTTCTACGGCACCGACGGATTTCCCACGGCAATGCTGTCGCTCGACCGTCGTACGGACCTGGCGCAGGTGATCGGCGACGAGGCCGAGGGCATCGTGTACCTGTACGCCGCGTGCGACCGGAAATCCACCTACCCGGCTCTCGGCCGGGCCGGCGCCGCCTTCCACGACCGGTTCACCGGCCTCAGCTACGCGCCGGAGCCGCAACTGCTGCGGGATTTCGCCGAGTTGTCCGCCGCCAACGAGCTGGATCTCGCCCGCATCGACGCCGCCTTCCGGCAGAAGTGGGGCGAGGAGCTGCTCGTTCTGTTCACCCGCCTCCGTGGCTTGCTGAGCGGGCCCGCCTGGTCCGACTGCCGTACGGTACTCACCGGCTCCGCGGCTGCCGGGCAGTAGCGGGGCGTCGGGTCGTGCACAGCAGGGGCACCCAGGCGGCGGATCCGGTGAAGTCGGTGCCGCCCGCCGGGACGACGTCCAGGACGACACGGTCGGGGCGCAGCAGGACCGCGTCGGCGCCGCCGGTGCGCAGCCAGCGGGCGAGGGTGCCGTCGTCGCCGATCCCTGACACCTGGATGGTCCGGGCCCCCAGCCCCTCGGTGAGGGCCCGCAGCGCGGGCGTGAGCGGCGCCGCGGTCAGGACGGCGAGCGAATCGACCACCGAGGTCAAGGGCTCGGAAGAAGTAACTGATGGAATCATCAGAACTGCGGTTGATCTCGTCGCCGCCGTTAGACTCTCCCCATGCCTACGTCAGCCCCGCCCAGCAACCGGTTCGAGCGGCGTCGCGCCGAGACGCGTCAGGCGCTGGTGCGCGCCGCCCGGCGGATCCTCGCCGAGACCGGGGACACGAGCGCGAGCATCCAGGCGATCGCGGAGCGCGCGGACGTGGGATTCGGCTCCTTCTACAACCACTTCGAGTCGAAGACGGAGCTGTTCGACGCGGCCGTGGCGGACGCCCTGGAGGAGTTCGGCCAGGCCTTCGACGAGCGCCTGAGCGGTATCGAGGACCCGGCGGAACTCGTCGCGGCGGGCTTGCGGCTCAGCGCCCGGATGGCCGAGTCCCATCCGGAACTCATGCAGGTGCTGCGCCTGCGCGGTCTCGGCCACCTCCACTCCGATCGCGGTCTCGCCCCGCGCGCCCGGCGCGACGTGGAGAACGGCGTCGCCTCCGGCCGCTTCTTGCCCGTCGATCCGACCGTGGCCGTCTCCGCCCTGGGCGGCACCCTGCTGTCCCTGGTGGAGCTGAGGTTCACCCGCCCCGACCTCGACGGCGACGAGGCCGCGGCCGACCTGGCCGAGATGGTCCTGCGTATGCTGGGCCTCGCACCGGACGACGCCCGCGAGGTGGCCCGGCGCCCGCTGCCCGGCCTCGACTGACGAGACCGACGATCACACACATGGACGGGCCTGGGCGGAGAAACCGCCCAGGCCCGTCCATGTGTGTGCGGCGCCGAGCCGTCACTTGTGCCGGCGGATCTTTCCCTTGGTCTCCTCCGCCGTGCCCTTCACGGTGTCCTCGACCTCTCCGGCAGCCTGCTTGGCCTTGCCGGCCGCCTGGTCGCCGGCGCCTTTGACGCGCAGATCGTCCTTGCCCGTCGCACGGCCGGCCCTTTCCTTGGCCTTGCCGATCGCTTCCTGGGCCTTGCCGCGAATCTTCTTGCCTCCAGCCACCCGGATCAGCTCCTCGGCCGGTTGATTTCCGGTACTTCCTGCGGGTACCTCGGAAAAGGCCCCGCAAACGTATGCGGACGGCCGACCGCGGTCACCGCAGCAGCTCGAGGACCGCCTTCTCCACGGGCCCCTGGGTGGCGAGCACGCCCGGGCGGGTGGAGACGCCCAGGTCTCCCTGTGATCCGGCGATGGTCACGCAGAGCGACTCACTCGATCGCCCCACGCCGCCTCGCCCCGGCTGCCCCGCCGAGTGAGCCTGACGGAGTGCCCGGACGGCACGGCGCCGCTCGGCGGGGGCATGGGCGCGGACCGCGCGGCCCGGGACGCATGGAAGCAGGCATCCGGCCGGCTGCCCGATTCAGGGAGAGGGACATGAACAACGCTTTCTCGCACGTCTGGGAGCACGCGGTGGTCACGGGTGGTGCGGGTTTCGTCGGTTCCCACCTGTGCTCGGCGCTCCTGGACGCCGGCACGGACGTCACCTGTGTCGACGACCTCAGCACCGGCCGCCTGGAGAACATGTCCGAGTTCCGCGACCGGCCCGGCTTCACCTTCATACGGGCCAACGTCGCCGAGCCCCTCACCATCGACCGGCAGCCGGACCTCGTCCTGCACTTCGCCTCCCCCGCCTCCCCCGCGGACTACCTGCGCCTGCCGCTGCACACGCTGGAGGCCGGCAGTCTCGGTACCCGCAACGCGCTCACGCTCGCCCGCGGCGCCGGCGCGCGGTTCGTGCTCGCCTCAACCTCCGAGGTGTACGGCGACCCTCAGCAGCACCCGCAGAGCGAGCGGTACTGGGGCAACGTGAACCCGGTCGGGCCGCGCAGCGTCTACGACGAGGCGAAGCGCTTCGGTGAGGCGTTCACCACCGCGGAGGCCGAGCACCACGGTGTCGACACGGCCATCGTGCGGCTGTTCAACACCTACGGGCCGCGTATGCGCGGCTACGACGGGCGCGCGGTGCCGACCTTCGTACGGCAGGCGCTCGCGGGCGAGCCGCTCACCGTCACCGGTGACGGGCTGCAGACCCGGTCCCTGTGCTACGTCGACGACACCGTGCGCGGGATCCTCGCCGCGGCTGCGCACGGGATGCGCGGCCCGGTCAACATCGGTAACCCCACCGAGATCACGATGCTGGAGCTGGCGCAATTCGTCATCGAGCTGACCGGCTCCCGTTCCGAGATCCGCTTCATCGAACGGCCGACGGACGACCCGGCGGTGCGCTGCCCCGACATCACCCTGGCCCGGGACAAGCTCCAGTGGGATCCCCAGGTGCCCGCCGAAGAGGGCCTGCGGCGCACCATCGCGTGGTTCCGCACCCACATGGACGGCTGAGCGGTTCGGCCCGCCGTCCTGACTCCGCAGCCGGCTTCGACCGCTTCGCCGAAAGGCCTGAACTCCCATGCGCATTCTCGGAATCAACGCCCTGTTCCACGATCCCGCCGCCGCTCTCGTGATCGACGGCCGCACCGTCGCGGCCGCCGAGGAGGAGAGGTTCTCGCGGCGCAAGCACGGCAAACGGCCGGTGCCCTTCTCCGCCTGGGAGCTTCCCGAGCAGGCCGCCGCCTGGTGTCTGAAGCGGGCGGGGCTGCGTCCGCAGGACCTCGACGCCGTGGCGTACTCCTTCGACCCCTCGCTCGCCCGGCCCGCCGACGCCATGGGGCTCGACGACCCCTGGGACCATCTGAGGCTCGCGTACGCCCGCGAGGCGCCCGGATTCCTCGGCACCGCGTTGCCCGGGCTCGATCCGGCCCTCGTGCGGTTCGTACCGCACCACATGGCGCACGCCGCGTCGAGCGCGTTCGCGGCGCCCGGCGCCGAGGACTCGTCGGTGCTGGTGCTCGACGGCCGTGGGGAGCGCGCTTCGCATCTGGCGGCGCACCGCACCGGCGACCGGCTGGAGGCCCTGTACGCGCAGGAGCTGCCGCACTCGCTCGGACTGGTCTACGAGGAGCTCACCCAGCACCTCGGATTCCTGCGCTCCTCCGACGAGTTCAAGGTGATGGCGCTCGCCTCCCACGGCCGTCCCCGCATGCTGCCGCAGCTGCGCCGCCATGTGTACTCCACGGGCGACGGCGGCTTCCACGCCACGGCCGTGCCCTGGCACGAGCTGTGCCCCCCACGCGGACCGGACGAGCCATGGACGCAGGATCACGCGGACACCGCGGCCAGCGCCCAGGCCGTCCTGGAGGAGACACTGCTCGACCTCGTGCGCTGGCTGCACGGAAAGACCCACGACAGCGTGCTCACCCTGGCCGGCGGCGTCGCTCTCAACTGCGTCGCCAACTCCGTTGTCGCCCGGGAAGGCCCCTTCTCCCGCGTGTGGGTGCAGCCCGCGGCCGGTGACGCCGGTACGGCACTGGGCGGTGCCCTCCTCCTCGCGGTCGGTGCCGGTCACGAGCCGGAGCCGATGACGGGTGCGGACCTCGGCCGGGACTGGTCGGACGCGGAGCTCGGGGCCTGGCTCAAGACGGCGGCCGTGCCGTTCGACCGGCCGGCGGACATCGCGGCGACCGTGGCGCAGGCGCTGGCCGACAACGCCATCGTGGCCTGGTTCCAAGGGCGTTCGGAGTACGGGCCGCGGGCGCTTGGACACCGCTCGCTGCTGGCCCATCCCGGCCACGCGGGCAATCTGGAACGGCTCAACGACGTCAAGGGCCGCGAGCAGTTCCGCCCCGTGGCCCCCATGGTGCTCGCCGACCGCGCGCCCGCGATCTTCGACGGGCCGATGCCCAGCCCGTACATGCTCTTCGTCCACGACGTGGCGGACGAGTGGCGCGAGCGGATCCCGGCCGTGGTGCACGTCGACGGCACGGCCCGTATCCAGACGGTCGATCCGGAGCGTGAACCGCTGGTCGCCCGGATGCTCACGGAGTTCGAGAAGCTGACCGGCCTGCCCGTCGTGGTCAACACCAGTCTCAACACCGCCGGCCGGCCCATGGTGGACGATCCGCGCGATGCCCTGGAGTGCTTCGGGTCGTCCCCCGTCGACCTCCTCGCGATCGGCCCGTACGCCATCAGGCGCGGCTCCTTCTTCCGCTCGGCCGCGGGGAACGGGGCGGAGCGATGACCCCGGCCGCGGCGCAGACGACGGCCCCCGCGTACGCCGTCGTGATACCGACGCTGGGGCGGCCCAGCCTTCAGGTGTGCCTCCGGGCGCTGGCGGCGGCCCGCGGTCCGAAGCCGGTGCAGGTGGTGCTCGTCGACGACCGGCCCCCGGCAAGCAACCCTTCACTGCCCGTCGACTCGGTCCCCTCGACGCTGCGGTCGGTGACCACGGTCGTGGCGGGCGGTGCCCGCGGTCCCGCCGCCGCGCGCAACACCGGCTGGCGCGCCGCCGATCCGGTGCCGTGGATCGTCTTCCTCGACGACGACGTGGTCCCTGGCCCGTCCTGGGGCGAGGAACTGGCGCGCGACCTCACGCGGGCGTCGTACCTGACCGCGGGGGTCACCGCCCGGATCACTGTGCCGCTCCCCGCGGACCGGCCGCCGACCGACTGGGAGCGCAACACCTCCGGACTCGCCACCGCCCGCTGGATCACCGCCGACATGGCCTACCGCCTTGAGGCGCTGCGAGCCGTCGGCGGTTTCGACGAGCGGTTCCGGCGCGCCTTCCGTGAGGACGCGGACCTCGCCCTGCGCGTGCAGGCCGCGGGCTGGTCGCTGAGCACGGGGACCCGCCGCACCACCCATCCGGTCCGTCCGGCGGACCGCTGGATCTCCGTACGGCTCCAGGCGGGCAACTCCGACGACGTGCTGATGAACCGGCTGCACGGGCGGGGCTGGTGGAGGCGCGCCGCCGCACCCCGCGGGCGGCTGCCCCGGCATCTGGCGGTGACCGGGGCGGCGTTGGCGTCGATGTCCTGCGCGGTCCTCGGCAGGCGAACCGCCGCGACCGCGTGCGCCGCCGGATGGGCCGCCGGTACGGCCGAGTTCGCCGCCGCCCGGATCAGGCCGGGGCCGCGGACCCGCGACGAGATCGTCTCGATGCTGCTCACGAGTGTGCTGATCCCCCCGGCGGCGACCTGGCACTGGCTGCGGGGGTACGTACGCCACCGCCGGACGCCGCCGTGGACCGCGCCCGCAGCGGCGCCGCGCGCTCCGCGGGCCGTGGTCCGGGACCGGGTGGTGCCGTGAGCGGCCACGGCGCGGACCCGCTCCGCACAGAGGGGGCCCTCGCCCCTGCGGCGCCGGCTCCGTGGCTCTTCGACGGACCACCGCCCCCGGGCCGCCGCGGAACGCCGCCGGTGCGGCAGCGACAGCCCGACCTGGTCCTTCCGGAGGCCGTCCTCTTCGACCGCGACGGCACGCTCGTGGCCGACGTGCCCTACAACGGGGATCCGTCACGGGTCGTGCCGATGCCCTCGGCGCGGGCCGCGGTCGCCGCCGTGCGCGCCGCGGGCATGGCGACGGGCGTGGTGAGCAATCAGTCGGGGGTGGCCCGCGGGCTGCTGACGCGCCGCCAGGTCGAAGCGGTGCGGCGACGGGTGGACGAGCTCTTCGGGCCGTTCGCGGTGTGGGCGGTGTGTCCGCACGGGCCCGAGGACGGCTGCGGGTGCCGCAAGCCCGCGCCGGGGCTGGTGCGCGCCGCCTGCGAACGGCTCGGGGTGCCTGCCGCGCGGACCGTGGTCATCGGGGACATCGGCGCGGACGTCGCCGCCGCGCACGCCGCGGGGGCGCGCGGGGTACTGGTGCCGACGCCGGTCACCCGGCCGCAGGAGATCGGGGCCGCCGGCGAGACGGCGCCGAGCCTCATCGACGCCGTCCGGCGGCTCCTGGCCGGTGAGGACCTGGCTGTGATGCGACAACAGGGCTTGGAGGATCCGCGATGAGCGGCCCCCGCACCCTCGTGGTCCGCCTCGACAGCGCCGGCGACGTGCTTCTCGCCGGGCCCGCGGTTCGGGCGGTGGCGGCGGGCTCCTCGTACACCGTGCTGCTGTGCGGACCGCAGGGTGCGCCGGCGGCCCGGCTCCTGCCGGGCGTGGACGAGGTGCTGGTGTTCGAGGCGCCCTGGGTGGGGCTGCGGCCGGTGCCCGTGTCGTGGGAGGAGACGCTGACGCTGGTGGGGACGGTGGCCGCCGGGCGCTTCGACCGGGCCCTGGTCCTGGTCTCGTACCACCAGAGTCCGCTCCCGGCCGCCCTGCTGCTGAAGCTCGCGGGCGTGGGCTGGGTCGCGGCCGACAGCGAGGACTATCCGGGCGCTCTGCTCGATCTGCGCCACCACCGCGGCTCGCACTGTCATGAGGCGCGGGCCGCCCTGGACCTGGCCCGGGACGCGGGCTTCGCGCTGCCGCCCGGGGACGACGGCGCGCTGCGCGTGATCGCTCCGCCCGATGTCAGGCATCTGACCGGGCCCGGACCGTACGTGGTGTTCCATCCCGGCGCGGCGGTACCGGCCCGTGCCTGGAGCGCGGGACGGGCGGCGCGCGCGGCGGCCGCGCTGTCCGGCGCCGGCTATCGGGTGGTGGTGACGGGCGGCGCGGCGGAGAAGGACCTGACCGCGGAGGTCGCCGGGGATCACGCCCTCGATCTCGGCGGTGCGACGGACCTGGCCCAGCTCGCGGGCGTCCTGGCCGGGGCCCGGGTCGCGGTGGTCGGCAACACCGGCCCCGCCCATTTGGCGGCCGCCGTGGGCACCCCGGTGGTCTGCCCGTTCGCGCCGGTGGTCCCGGCCGAGCGGTGGCAGCCGTACCAAGTCCCGCATGTGCTCCTCGGGGATCAGAACGCGCCCTGTGCGGGGAGCAGGGCCCGCGACTGTCCGGTTCCCGGACACCCCTGCCTGGACGGGGTGTCCGACGAAGAGGTGGTCAAGGCGGTGGCCGCATGCGACGGACGAGGCACGAGCGTCAGCCCGGACCCGTCCGGCACCGAGGTCACGTCGGTCACCCGAGATACGGCCGTCGCCCACGGGACGAGCGGCCTCCACGGCACGTCCAGACCCGGGGACGCCTCCGGCACAGAGCGAGGAGCGACCGTATGAACATCCTGCTGTGGCACGTGCACGGATCCTGGACGACGGCGTTCGTCCAGGGCCGGCACACCTACCTCGTTCCGGTGACGCCCGGCCGCGATCCCGACGGTCTCGGGCGCGCCCGGACCTTCTCGTGGCCCGACTCGGTCCATGAGGCGACGCCGGAGCAACTGCGCGACGCCGAGATCGACCTCGTCGTCCTCCAGCGGCCGCACGAACTGGAGCTCGCCGAACGCTGGCTCGGTGGCCGCCGCCCGGGCCGGGACATCCCCGCCGTGTACCTGGAGCACAACGCCCCGGACGGTGACGTGCCGGACACCCGTCACCCCTTCGCCAACCGCGACGACCTGACCCTCGTCCATGTCACGCACTTCAACCGGCTGTTCTGGGACTGCGGGTCCACGCGTACGCGGGTGATCGAGCACGGCATCGTGGATCCGGGACACCTGTACACCGGGCATCTGCCCCGCGCGGCCGTCGTCGTCAACGAGCCCGTGCGCCGGGGCCGTTACACCGGTACGGACCTGCTGCCCGCGCTCGCCGAGGCGGCGCCGCTGGATGTCTTCGGCATGCGTACCGAGGGTCTCGCTCACCGGCTCGGCATCCCGGAGAACCGGTGCCGCACGGCCGACCTCCCCCAGCGCGACCTGCACACCGCCCTGGCGCGCCGGCGGCTCTATCTGCATCCGGTGCGCTGGACCTCCCTCGGGCTGTCCCTCCTGGAGGCCATGCATCTGGGGATGCCGGTCGTGGCGCTCGCCACGACGGAGGCCGTGGAGGCGGTCCCGGCCGGCACCGGCACGCTCTCCACCCGGCCCGAGGTGCTGGCGCGGGCGATGCGCCGCTATCTGAACGAGCCGGAGGCCGCGGCCGCGGACGGGGCTCGCGGCCGCGAGGCGGCCGTCGAACGGTACGGCCTCAAACGCTTCCTGGACGACTGGGAAGAGCTGATCACGGAGGTGCGGTCATGACACCCCACTGCTCGGCGTCCACCGGCCCGCTGTCGATCGCCCTCGTCTCCGAGCACGCGAGTCCGCTCGCCACGCTGGGCGGGGTCGACGCCGGAGGTCAGAACGTCCATGTCGCCCGCCTCGCCGCCGCACTCGCCGACCGCGGCCATCACGTCACCGTCTACACCCGGCGGGACTCGCCCGGCCTGGAGCGGCGCGTGCCGCTCCAGGCCGGTGTGGAGGTGCATCATGTGCCGGCCGGCCCGCCCGAGCAGCTCCCGAAGGACGAACTGCTGCCGCATATGCGGGCCTTCGCCCGCCACCTGGAAAAGGAGTGGCGGGTGCGGCCACCCGAGCTGGTGCACTCGCACTTCTGGATGTCCGGACTGGCGTCGCTGGAGGCGGCCGGCTCCCTGCGGTTGCCTCTGCTGCACACGTACCACGCGCTGGGCACCGTCAAGAGGCGTCATCAGAAGGCGGCCGACACGAGCCCTCCCGTGCGTGTCAGCTGTGAGACGAAGGTGGGCCTCGGCTGCGACCGGATCGTCGCCACCTGCCGCGACGAGGTCATGGAGCTGGCCGGAATGGGCATATCCGCCGACCGGGTCAGCATCGTCCCCTGCGGTGTCGACACCGAACAGTTCACCCCCCAAGGACCCGTCGCCGCACGCGGCCCGTACCCCTACCGACTGCTGCAACTGGGCCGTCTCGTCCCGCGCAAGGGAGCGGAGGTGTCCATCGCCGCCCTGGCCCGGCTGCCCGACACGGAGCTCGTCGTGGTCGGCGGGCCCGCGCCGGATCGGCTGGAGGACGACCCGGAGGTGCGCAGGCTGCGCGGGCTCGCCCGGGAAGCGGGCGTCGCGGACCGCGTCCGCCTCACCGGCGGCATACCCCGCGACCAGGTCGCGCCGCTGCTGCGCAGCGCCGATGTGGTGCTCTGCCCGGCGGACTACGAGCCGTTCGGGATCGTGCCGCTGGAGGCGATGGCCTGCGGCAGACCGGTCGTCGCCACCGCCGTGGGCGGGCAGCTGGACACCGTCGCCGATCCGGCGACGGGCCGGCTCGTGCCACCCCGGGCTCCGAAGGCGTTGGCCGGGGCGGTCGCCGAGCTGCTGGCGGACCCGGCGCTGCGGCGCGCGTGCGGGGCGGCGGGCCGCCGCCGGGTCCTGAGCCGGTACGGCTGGACCCGGGTCGCGGCCGTCACCGAGAGCGTGTACGACGCGGTGCTGACCGAGCGCTACGCCACGACAGGAGCGAGGTGACCGGTCGGCGGTCCCCGTCCGCCGGCGCCGATCCCATCCCGCGGGCCGCCGTGGACCACCGGCAGGCCGGCCCGTCACACCGAGAGCACCGATGTCCCGAAGGAGGTGCGGGGCCGGCCGACTCCCCCGCGGAGGCCGAGGCCACCCCGATCACGATGAGCGAATCCCACGCACTCGACAGCGCCCACCGGCACTGCCAGTCACTTCAGGACGCACTCGGCCGCTTCCGCCGGGACGGCCTGGGCCGGATCGCCGACTGGGCCGTACACCTCTCCGGCGTCCTACCGGGCGGCGGCCGCCTCCTGGCCGCGGGCAACGGCGGAAGCGCCGCCCAGGCGCAGCACCTGACCGCCGAACTCGTGGGCCGCTACCGCCGGGAGCGTCCGGCCTTCTCCGCCATATCGCTGCACGCGGAGACGTCCAGCGTGACCGCCATCGGCAACGACTACGGCTTCGAGCACGTGTACGCCCGCCAAGTGGCCGCCCACGGACGGCCCGGAGACGTCCTGGTCCTCATGTCGACGTCCGGGCGCAGCGCCAATCTGATCACCGCCGCGGTGGCCGGCCGGGCCGCCGGGCTGCGGGTCTGGGCGATGACCGGACCGGGTCCGAACCCGCTGGCGGAGGCCGCGGACGATGCCCTGTGCATCGACGCCGACACGACGGCGACCGTGCAGGAGGCCCACCTGGTCGCCGTTCACCTGCTCTGCGAGAGCTTCGACGCCATGATCGGCCGCTCCCCGGGCCCGTCCGGGGCGGCAGCCGCCCCGCCGCGGGCCGTCGCCGTCCACCGGAGAGTGTCATGAGCGCGGGCAAGCCGGTCGTCGTGGTCGGTGACGTCCTGCTGGACCACGACATCGAGGGCGTCGCCACCAGGCTCGCACCGGACGCGCCGGCTCCGGTCGTGGACGTGACCGGCGACCGTCGCCATCCCGGTGGTGCGGGCCTCGCCGCCGCCTTGGCCGCGAGCGACGGACGCGAGGTCACGCTGGTCACGGCGCTCGGTGACGACCCGGCCAGCGAGGACGTACGGCGCGCGCTGCACGGCAGGGTCCGGCTCGTGGAGATACCGCTCGCCGGCACGCTCCCGGTGAAGACCCGCGTGATGGCGAGCGGGCGGCCGCTCGTGCGAATCGACCGCGGCGGGGGTACGCCCGGTGAGGCCGGCGAGGCCGTGCCCGACGCGCTGGCCCAGGCCCACGCCGTCCTCGTCGCCGACTACGGCCGGCACACGGTCCGGGCGGTACGGGAGCACCTCTCGGCCGTCGCCCGCCGGACGCCGGTGGTGTGGGACCCGCATCCGCGGGGCGACACGCCCGTCGCCGGGGCGAGGCTGGTCACCCCGAACGCCGCGGAGGTCTGTGCCCTCAGTCCGGGCGTCGGCACGTCGCTCAGGGCGTACGCCCAGCGGGGCGCCGAACTCGCCGCGCGCTGGCAGGCGGCCACGGTCGCCGTCACGCTCGGCGAGCGGGGCGTGCTGCTGGCCGGCGCGGGAGACGTGACACCGATGCTCGTCCCGGCCCCCTACCGCGCGGAGGGCGATCCGTGCGGCGCGGGCGACTGCTTCGCCGCCGCGGCCACCGCCGCGCTCGCGGACGGCGCGCTGCCGGAGGAAGCCGTGCAGCGGGCGGTCGCCGAAGCCGCCGCCTTCGTGACCGCGGGCGGCGCCGGCAACCCCGCCCTGTGGGAGAGCCCGCCCCCGCCGCGCTCCCCCCGGCCCCCGGGGACGGACCCGTTCGCCCTCGCCGAGGAGGTCAGGGCCCGCGGCGGCACGGTGGTCGCCACGGGCGGGTGCTTCGACCTGCTCCACGCGGGGCATGTGGGACTGCTCGAAAGCGCCCGACGCATCGGCGACTGCCTCATCGTGTGCGTCAACTCCGACGAGTCGATCACCCGCCGCAAGGGCCCGGGGCGCCCCCTGAACGACCTGGCCGACCGCGTACGTGTCCTCGCGGCCCTCGGCAGCGTGGACGCCGTGGCGGTCTTCGAGGAGGAGACGCCCGTGGAACTGCTCAAACGGCTGCGGCCGGACGTCTGGGTCAAGGGCGGCGACTACTCCGTCGAGGACCTGCCGGAAGCGGCCGTCCTGCGCACCTGGGGCGGACAGGCCGTCCTGCTGCCCTACCTCGACGGCCGCTCCACCACCCTGCTGGCACGCCGGGCGGCCCGGGCGGCGCACCCACCGGCCGGCTGACGTGGACGGCGGCTCGGCGGACGGTGCTCGGATGCCCGGTACGCGCGCGTCCGGCGCGTGGGACGACAGCGCGGCGGACGGCGAGCGGACCTCGCGTACGCGCGCGTCCGGCGCGTGGGGTGGAGACAGCGGCGAGCGACGGCCACGGGTGCTCGTTCTGCGGGCGCTCGGGCTGGGTGATCTGCTGACGGCGGTGCCCGCGCTGCGGGGGCTGCGGCGGCATCTGCCCGGGCACGACGTGGTCCTGGCCGCTCCGGAGCGGCTTGCGGGAGCGGTCGCCGCTATCGGTCTGGTCGACCGGCTCCTGCCCGCCTCGGCCCCCGGCCGGTCCGTCCCCGCGTCGCTCGCGTGGGAGGGGCGGGCGCCCGACGTCGCCGTGGATCTGCACGGCAACGGCCCCTCCAGCCATCTGCTGCTGGAGCGGCTGCGGCCCGGCAGGCTCTTCGCGTACGGGCACGCGGGCACTCCCGGGATCCGAGGTCCCGTATGGCGTGCGGACGAGCACGAGCGGGATCGCTGGTGCAGGCTGCTGCGCTGGTACGGCGTCCCGGCGCTCGCGGACGACCTGATGATCGACCCTCCGGCGACGCCCTCCCCCGCGCCCGGGGCGACCGTCGTGCACCCGGGTGCCGACGCCGCCGCCCGCCGCTGGCCCGGCGACAGGTTCGCGACGCTGGCGCGGGCGCTCCACGGCGCGGGCCACCGGGTCGTGGTGACCGCGGGCGCGGGAGAGGCGGCCCTGGCCCGGAGCGTGGCGGAGCGCGCCGGGCTGCCGCCGGACGCCGTGCTGGGCGGGCAGGACGACGTGCCGTTCGAGCAGCTTGCCGCACTCGTGGCGCACGCCCGCTGCGTGATCGTGGGGGACACCGGGCTCGCGCATCTGGCGACGGCTTTCGGCACCCCGTCCGTGGTCCTTTTCGGGCCCGTCTCCCCCCGCCTGTGGGGGCCTCCCGCACACGCCCGCCACCGTGTGCTGTGGCATCACACGGGCGACCGCTCGCCACGGCCCGGGGACGCCCATGGCCCGGTGCCGGACGAGCGGCTCCTGCGGATCACCGTCGACGAGGTCCTCGACGCGGTGGCCGCGCTCCCGGAACCCGGACGCCCGGGCGGCTAGCCCCGGGTCAGGCGGCGGTGGTCAGGGCCGGCTTTCCGGCCGCGAGCGGCTCGTCCGTCCGCAGCACGACCGTGGTCGCGGTGCTGCGGCTGCGGAGCACGTAGCCGGCCCCGATGGCAGCGGCGATGAGCAGTCCGCCCGTGACGAGAGCGCCCCGCGCCCCGGCCAGTTCCATCAGGAGGCCGAGCAGCGGCGGTCCGGCGAGACCCCACGAGGTCTTGATGGTGTTCCAGACGCCGAGTACGCGTCCTCGCATGTGCGCGGGCGGATCCGTCTGGAGGATGGTCGTGCCGGCCGTGTCCGACACCGACTCGACGACGGCCATGGGCAGGACGAGGACGAGCAGGACGGCGAGGGAGGGCGACAGACCCGCCACCACCTGGAGCAGGGCTCCGGCCGCGGCGAGGGTGCCGACGAGCCGGACGGAGGGCTTGCGCAGCCGGGCGCCCAGCACCGCGCCGAGGATGCCGCCGACCGCGAGCACGGTGGAGACGGTGCCGAAGGCGCCGGCTCCGCCCGCGAGCGGACCGGTGACGAGGACCGCCAGGGTGAGCCCGTAGTTCCGGCCGAAGACGGCGCTGATGCCCGTGATGCCGGCGAGCGCGACCAGCCGTGGCCGGCGGAAGAAGAACATGAGCCCTTGGCGCACGGTCCTGTCGTCCTGGCTGTCCTCCTGGCTCCGGCCGGGCGACGGCCCGTCCGCGGCCTTGTGGCGCGCCTCGGGGCGGCGCGCGGCCTGCGGTACGGGACGCAGGAAGGGGATCACCAGGGCGACGAAGAGGAACGAGAGCCCGTTGGCCGCGTACGCGGCGGCCGTACCGAGGAAGCCGACCGTGATACCGCCCAGCGCGGCCCCGGCGAGCCGCCCCGCGTTGTGCACGAGCGATCCGACCCCGATGGCGGAGGGAACGTCCTCGGTGCGGACCAGGTCGTTGCCGAGCAGCGCGCACGCGGGCCCGTCGACGGTGGCGATCAGACCGGTGATCGCCGCCAGGGCCATCAGTACGCCGAGGTTGAGCTGGTCCGTGACCACGAGGACGGCCGTCACAAAGGCGACGGCGCCCAGCAGGGCCTGGCTGACGGCAGCGGTCAGCTTCCGGGGCCACCGGTCGACGACGGCGCCGCCCACGACGCCCATGAGCAGCCCGGGCGCCGCCTGGACGGACAGCGACAGGCCGGTCGCCGCGGCGGATCCGGTGATCTGCAGCACGAGCAGGTTCTGCACCGTGAGCTGCATCCATGTGCCCGCGTTGGACACGAAGTTGGCGACGGACCACCAGCGCATGCTGCGGTACTTGAGGGAGCGCCAGGGCGAGCGGTCGTCCCGTACGGGGGCAGGACGCGGCGCGGCTGGGGCCTTGGAGTGAGAGGGCACAGTCCAGTACTCAGTGACGAGCCCGGGCGCGGAAGCATGCCCGGGCTGTGGCGGATGCGGCGGAGAGCGGGCTACGAGAGGCGTGGTGCGGCCGCTCCGCCGGAACTCTTGCGTGCTGTACCGCTCGTCGGGCGCTCCTTCGGGCCTCCGGGCACAGCGGTGTCCAGTTTTGCAGAAATAGCCCGAATCGAAAGGTAGGGGTGGGGAAGCGGCGCCGCGGACAGCCCGAAATCCTTGGGGAACACGGCGACTTGAACTTCTGGTGTGCTTGCTCACAGGAACCGCTGCTCCGGCTCGCCCGCACGCTTGCGGGCGCGTCGACGTGATGCGGGCCACGCTCGCGCGGCAACCGGGGTCCGGCCGGCGGTCTAGCACCGCGTGCCGGATCCCCCGGCAGGCTCCACAGTGGGAGACGGAGTGGTCACTCCTTGCACATGGCCGGGCGCGGACGCACGCAAGTGACGGAAGGCGGAGAGCATGGACAGCGGAGTACGGGTCGACCTCCACGGCAGGCGGGCGCTGGTGACCGGTGGGGCGCGCGGTCTGGGCGCGTCCATCTGCCGGAGACTGGCCTCGGCCGGGGCGTCGGTGCTGGTGGCGGACGTACGCAAGGACATGGCACGCGAACTGTGCGACGACCTGACCGGCGCCGGGTGCGACGCCCGCTTCGTCGAGATGGACGTCCGGGACGCCCGGATGGTGGCGGACGTCTTCCGTGACCTGGACGCCGAGGGACATGCGGTGGACGTGCTGATCAACAACGCCGCCGTGGACGTGTCCAAGCCGATCGAGCACCTGACGGCCGACGAGGTGACGCGGGTGGTCACCACGAATCTGCTCGGCCCGATGTATCTGTGTCTGGAGAACTACCGCCGCATGGTGGCCCGTGGCGGCGGTCACATCGTGAACATCCTCTCCACCGCGGCGAACCGCACCTGGACCGAGGCGGGACCGTACGCGGCGGGCAAGACGGGGCTGCGCGCCTTCACCCACACGCTGTTCAAGGAGGCGCAGCGGGACTGCCCCGGCATCGGGGTCACCGGGGTCATCGCGGGCGGCATGGAGACGCCGTTCATCCTCGAGCGCTTCCCGGACGCCGACGTGTCGATGCTGCAGAGCCCGGACATCGTGGCCGACACCGTGCTGTACGCGCTCTCGGTGCCGGCCGGCAGCGCGGTCTCCGAACTGGTGGTCGTCCCCCGCAAGGAGCCGTCCTGGCCGTGACTTCCTGGCCGTGAATCGCGCTTCCGGCCATGCCATATGAAGGAGCGAGATGTCCGCCTCAGCAGGTGCACACACCCCGGTCGCCGTCATCACCGGCAGCGACTCCGGCATCGGACGGGCCACGGCCGTCCGTCTCGCCGCCGACGGCATGGACGTCGGCATCACCTTCCACACCGACCGGGAGGGCGCGGAAGCCACCGCGGCCGAGGTGCGCCGCCACGGCCGGCGCGCCTCCGTCGCCGAGATGGACCTCACCCGGCTGCCCGAGGCGGCCGATGTCATCGACGCGCTCGCCGAGGATCTGGGGCGCCTGGACGTGCTGGTCAACAATGCCGGCACCGGCACCGCGACACCGTATCTGGAGCTCGACCACGCCAAGGTCCAGGAGGTCATCGACGTCGACCTGATCGGCCCCTTCCTGTGCGGGCAGCGGGCGGCGCGCCGCATGATCGCGCAGGGCGGCGGGGGAAGGATCGTCAACGTCACGTCCGTGCACGAGCACCAGCCACGCGTCGGCGCGGCACCGTACTGCGCCGCCAAGGGCGGTCTGGGGCTGCTCACGCAGGTGATGGCCTTGGAACTCGCCGAGCACGGCATCACGGTCAACGCCGTCGCCCCGGGTGAGATCGCCACCCCGATGACCGGCCAGGAGGACCAGGACGTGATGAGGGTGACGCGCCGCGGCATTCCGCTGCGGCGCCCTGGGGACGCCCGGGAAGTCGCGGCCGTGATCGCGTTCCTGGCGGGCCCCGAGGCCTCCTACGTCACCGGAGCCTCCTGGTCGGTCGACGGCGGGATGCTGCGGATGGGCCCCATGGCGGGCTCCCATCTCGACGACGACTCCTGGCGCCGCCCGTGAGGGTCCCGGCACCTCAGGTCGCTCAGGGGGTGGCCCCGGCCGGCCTCAGGCGCGGTGGCCACTCAGGACGGTCTCCGCGGCGGTGTGGTGCAGCTCGTCCACGGAGGCCATCTGGTCCGCGGCCCGCTCCAGCAGCGCCCGCAGCCGCTCCTCGTCGAAGCCGTCGTGCTCCGTGGCGACGGGCAGGAGCGCCTGCCACAGCTCGTGCTTGCCCTGGATCCCCAGCCGCAGCGTCTCCAGCTCGATCAGCGTGCTCAGGCCCGAGCGCCGGTAGACACGGCCGTTCGGCTTGAGCCGGCCGAGCTTCTCCGCCACCCACCCGCCGTAGACCTTGTACCGGCGAGGAGTGACGTCCAGCGCGTCCATCAAGGCGAGGAGGCTCTCCCGGTCCTCGGCGATGTCGTCCGCCAGACGCCGCAGCTCCCCCGCCCGCGCCGAGGAGCGGTGCGCCCCAGCGATGCGCCGGGAGAGCTCGACTCCGGACGTGGCCCCCGCCAGATGGTCGTTGAGGTAGATGCTCAGAGCTCGGTGGTTCATGCGGCCTTCTTTCGCCTGACAAGGACCGGTTCGTCCTCTCCCGTACGCATCCTCGCCCGCCCACGCCCGATCCACCCGGCATCCACGGCCGCCGCGGCGCGTGTCCCGTCACCCGGGCCCTCTCGGCGTGCGGCCGTACGCCGGATTGCGGCAGCGCTCGCCCGGGCGCAGGGTGGCATCAGGCGCTGGGCGGCCCGGTGCCGGCCGTGCCTCAGCGGGAACAGCGGAGGTGACGAGGCATGGGAACGACCCATGACGGGCAGCCGGAGCAGGCGTACGACGCCACACCCTTCCTTCCCGGCGGCCGCGCGGGCCTGCCGGGTCTCCGCAAGGCCGCGGCCCAGTGCCGGGGATGTCCCCTGCACGAGAACGCGACACAGACGGTGTTCGGCGAGGGCGACACCGCCGCCCGTCTCCTGCTCCTCGGGGAGCAGCCGGGCGACCAGGAGGACCGGCAGGGCAGGCCGTTCGTCGGTCCGGCCGGAAAGGTCCTGGCGCGGGCGCTGGGGGACGTGGGCATCGACCCCGAGTCGGCGTACGTCACGAACGCGGTCAAGCACTTCAAGTTCACGACCCCTGAAGGCGGCAAGCGCCGGATCCACAAAGCGCCGAACCTGCGGGAGATGACGGCGTGTCGGCCGTGGCTCCTCGCCGAACTGCGGCTCGTGTCCCCGGAGGTGGTCGTCGCGCTCGGTGCCACGGCGGGAAAAGCGCTGCTCGGTTCGTCGTTCCGCGTCACCGAACAGCGTGGCGCGCTCCTGCCGTGGCCGGATCTGGGCGACGCGGGGGACGGCGACGGCGGCGCGGCCGCGGAGGGTGTGCGAGGCCTTGTGGCGACGATTCACCCGTCGGCAGTCCTGCGCGCCGACGACCGCGACGCCGTGTACGACGGTCTGGTCTCCGATCTGCGGGTCGTCGCGGACGTGCTGTCCCAGGGCAAGGGTGCTTCGTAGTCGTCCTCACTTGCTCCTGCCGCCGGGCAGGAGGTTCTGCACCTTCGCCTTGAGGCCCTGGCGCAGGACCGATGCCCGGTCGCTGTCGCCCAGGGCCACGGCCTCGGCGACGTTGGCGATCTGTTCGAGGGTGGCGTGCGGCGGGATGGGCGGCACGGCAGGGTCCGTACGGAAGTCGATGACGAACGGCCGGTCCCCCGTCAGCGCCTGGCGCCAGACGGACTCCACGTCCCCGGGGTCGTCCACGCGCGCTCCGTCCAGGCCCAGTTCCCGGGCGAACGCGGCGTACGGCACGTCGGGCAGCCGCTGGGACTCCTCGAACTGCGGGGCTCCCTCCAGGGCGCGCATCTCCCACGTCACCTGATTGAGGTCCCGGTTGTTGAGGACGGCGACGACGAGCCGCGGATCGCGCCACCGCGTCCAGTACTTGGCGACCGTGATCAGCTCGGCGAGGCCGTTCATCTGCATCGCGCCGTCGCCGACGATCGCGACAGCCGGCCGGTCCGGCTGGGCGAACTTCGCGCCGATCACATAGGGAACGCCCGACCCCATCGTGGCCAGCGTCCCCGACAGGGACCCGCGCATGTCGCCCCGTATCCGCAGGTGCCGCGCGTACCAGTTCGCGGCGGAACCGGAGTCTGCGGCGAGCATCACGTCGTCGGGCAGCAGACCGTCGAGGGCGTGGACAACGTACTCCGGGTTGATCGGGTCGGCGGACACGGCGGCGCGCCGCTCCATCACCTCCCATCACCGGGCTGTGCGCCGCTCGACGCCCTCGCGCCAGGACCGGTCGGACTTGCGGTGCAGCAAGGGAATCAGCCGCTTGAGGGTCGCCGCCGCGTCCCCGACGAGATTGAGCTCGAAGGGGTAGCGAAGCCCCGCCATGGACGGCTCCAGCTCGATCTGGACGGCCCGCACCTTGCCGAACTCCGGCAGGAACTGGCTGTACGGGAAGCTGGAACCGATCACCAGCAGGGTGTCGCAGTCCCGCATCAGCTCGAACGACGGCCGGGTGCCCAGCAGACCGATCGCGCCGGTGACGTACGGCAGGGTGTCGGGCAGAACATCCTTGCCCAGCAGCGCCTTCGCGACGCCGGCTCCCAGGAGTTCGGCGACCTGCTCGACTTCGGGGCGGGCGTCGCGTGCCCCCTGCCCGACGAGCACGGCGACGCGTTCGCCGGCGTTGAGGATCTCGGCGCAGTGCTCGATGTCCTCGTCGGCGGCCACGACCACGGATCGGCCCATGCCCAGGCTGGAGGGCACCATCTTGAAGGCGTGCTCGGGCGCCTCGTACTCCATCTCCTGCACGTCCCCCGGGGCGATCACCGCGGTGGCGGTGCGGCGGGCGGTCGCCACGCGCATGGCCCGGTCGAGGACGTTGGGCAGCTGCTGGGGGACGGTGACCATGCCGCAGAAGTCCGAGGCCACGTCCTTGAAGAGGGCCGCCAGGTCGACCTCCTGCTGGTACGAGCCACCCATCGCGGTGCGGTCGGTCTGCCCGACGATCGCGACCACGGGGACGTGGTCGAGCTTCGCGTCGTAGAGGCCGTTGAGCAGATGGATGGCGCCGGGGCCGGAGGTCGCCGTGCAGACTCCCGTGCGGCCCGAGAACTTGGCGTAGCCGACCGCCTCGAAGGCGCTCATCTCCTCGTGCCGCGACTGGATGAACCGCGGCACGTTGTCGGCGCGCCCCCAGGCGGCCAGCAGACCGTTGATGCCGTCACCCGGGTAGCCGAAGACGTGCTCGACGCCCCACTCGCGGAGGCGTTCGAGGATGTGGTCCGAAACCTTCATGACGGGGGACTCCGTCCGTTGTCACCGGTTCGATCGGTACGGCGCGCCTACCCGTCTGCCGCCGGAGAAACATCGGACGGCCGGAACCACGGCCAGAACCACGGCCTCGGATCCGCGGCCGGATTCAGGATGATCCATCCGCCTCGGGGTACCCGCCGGTGGGACGGCCCGCCCGTCGACGGCCGGCCGTCGAACCTATCCGGAACCTACGCGGAACCTATCCGGACCGGGAGGACACGATGCGTGCACTGACCTGGCAGGGCAGGAGGGACGTCCGGGTCGAGACGGTCCCCGACCCGCGGATCCAGGACCCGACCGATGTGATCGTCCGGGTGACCTCGACCGGGATCTGCGGTTCCGACCTGCATCTGTACGAAGTCCTGGGCCCGTACCTCGATCCCGGTGACATCCTCGGCCACGAGCCGATGGGCATCGTGGAGGAGACCGGTCCCGAGGTGCGGAGCCTGTCGCCCGGCGACCGGGTCGTGGTGCCCTTCAACGTCTCCTGCGGTACGTGCTTCATGTGCGCGCAGGGCCTGCACTCGCAGTGCGAGACCACCCAGGTACGCGAACGGGGAACGGGTGCCGCGCTGTTCGGATACACCAAGCTGTACGGGCAGGTGCCGGGCGGGCAGGCGCAGTTCCTGAGGGTGCCGTTCGGTGACACGCTGCCGGTGAAGGTGCCTGAGGGGCCGCCCGACGAACGTTTCGTCTACCTGTCCGACGTGCTCCCCACCGCCTGGCAGGCCGTCGAGTACGCCGCCGTCCCCGCGGGTGGTTCGCTCACTGTCCTCGGCCTCGGGCCCATCGGTGACATGGCCGCCCGTATCGCGCTGCACCGCGGCGCCGGGCTCGTCGTCGGCGTGGACCTCGTACCCGAACGGCTGCGCCGGGCTTCCTCGCGTGGGGTGACGGCCCTGGACCTGCGCGAGTACGACCATGGGCTGGGCGACGCGATCCGCGACCTGACCGACGGCCGCGGCACGGACGCCGTCATCGACGCCGTCGGCATGGAGGCGCACGGCGCGCCGCTGGTCAAGGCGGCGCAGTGGGCCACGTCCAAACTGCCCGGCGGGCTCGCGCAGCGGGTCATGGAGCATCTCGGGGTCGACCGGCTGAACGCGTTGTACACGGCGATCGACGTGGTGCGGCGAGGCGGCACGATCTCCCTCGCCGGGGTGTACGGAGGGATGGCCGATCCCATCCCGATGCTGACCCTCTTCGACAAGCAGCTGCAGCTGCGCATGGGGCAGGCCAATGTCCGGCGCTGGGTGGACGACATCCTGCCCTTGCTCACGGACAGCGATCCTCTGGGCGTGGAGCATTTCGCCACCCACGTGCTGCCGCTGGAGGAGGGGCCGCAGGCCTACGAGACGTTCCAGGCGAAGGCCGATGGGATGGTGAAGACGCTGCTGAAGCCGTAGCGGCAGCGGTGGCGGCCCTCGGACGGTCCGCGCTCAGAAGATCAGGACGAGCGCGTAGACCAGGAAGAACGCCGCGATCAGGAGAACCACCAGGGAGATGACGAACAGCGGGCCCTTGGCCCAGCCTCGGTTTCGGGGCTCGTACGGGCCCGCGCCCGAGGACGTGCTCGACTCGGCGGGTGGCGTCTCGCCCGGCGGTACCGAGCCACCCGGCTCCAGGCCGGAGGAGACTCGGGGATCGGGGTCGGGGTTGTTGACAGGGTCGGGGTTGTTGGCAGTCATACGCGGCAGCTGCCCGGTTTGCCCCGATCTATTGATGCCCGGCCATGGCCCCTACTGATGACCGGCCAGGGATGCCTGCGGCACCGAGGAGTGCGGCACCTCCAGGTGGTAGACGGCGAACGCGCGGTCGATCACAGGCTGTGCGACATTGCGTACGCGTACCCCGCCCGCCGTCATACCGTGCTCGACGCCCAGATGGGCGTGGCCGTGCACGGCCAGATCTGCTCCGCCCTCGTCCACCGCCTCGGCGAGCAGGTAGCTGCCGAGGAAGGGGTAGATCTCCGGCGGCTCGCCGGCGAGGGTGTCCGGCACCGGCGAGAAGTGCGTCAGCGCGATCCGGACGGCGCATCCGTCCTCGGCGAGCGCTTCGAGCGTGCTGCGCAGGCTGGACGCGCAGCGGCGGGTGTAGCGGACGAACTCCTTCATCAGCGGCTCGCCGAACTCGCCCGCGCTGCGGCCCTCGTAGCCGCCGCAGAAGCCCTTGGTCCCGGCGATGCCGACCTTGGTGCCGCGGATGTCCAGGGTGGTGCCGCCCCCCTCCAGAACGGCGACCCCGGCGTCGGCCAGTACGGCCGTCACCTCCGCCTCGCGGTCGGAGTGGTAGTCGTGGTTTCCCAGGACGGCCACGACCGGGACCGGCAGCCCATCCACCTCCGCGGCGACGATCTCGGCTTCCGGGACGGTGCCGTGGCGGGTGAGGTCGCCGGCCAGCAGGAGGACGTCCGCGGAGTCACCGAGGGTGTCGAAGGCAGGGCGGAGCAGGCCTCGGCAATCCTCACCCAGATGGATGTCGCCGACAGCCGCGATTCGGATCATGGGAGCTCCTCGGAGCGGTCGGGCGCGGACGCCGAGGCGACCATCAGGTCGGAGCGCACGACGACGGTGTCGCCCAGCTCCTCCTGGGCGATGCGCAGGATGTGGTCCCGGTGCGCGGCCGTGGGGACGGTGCCGGAGAGGAGGAAGGCTCCGCCGCGCTCCTCGATCCGGATGCCCAGCTCGGCGATGTCGTCGCGGGCAAGCCGCTCACGCAGGCGCGCGATGCGGTACCCGTGCTCCGGGGTGCCGCCGGTGGTCATGGCCTCTCCTCCTTGGGTTTCCGGGGCTCGATGACTCCGAGTCGTTCGAGGAGATAGAGGAACGCGTCGGGTAGCGGCTCCTGCTCGTACTCGCTGCGCAGGGCGTCCCAGTCGATGCGCTCCCGCAGCGCCCGCGCGATGGTGAGCAGCCGTCCGAAGTCGCAGTACTGCTCGGAGAGGGCGGCGAGCCGGCTGCTCAGCATGTCGTACGGGGCCAGGACCGGCATGCGGACGGAGTCGACGGCCAGCACCGGCGCCTTCTGCAGCATGTCGTCGGTCACGGGCCGGTGGGAGAGCTCGAAGATCAGGTCGATCTCCTCGCCGCCGGCGCGGGCCTTGACCAGCCAGTCCTCCGGGCTGGGCACGATTTCCACGCCGCCCTCCCGCAGGGTCTGCACCACGCCGTCGACGTCCTGGCGCCGGATGCAGAAGTCCGTGTCGTGCTGGAGGACCGCCGGGACGCCGTGCGCGTGCGCGGCGACGCTGCCGGCGAGCGCGAAGGGGTAGCCGGACGCCTTCAGCAGCACGGCCACCTGTTTGGTCGTCTCCAGGATCGCCTGGGTGTGATCCTTCGGCAGGGTCCTGGCCTCGCCCGGGGCTCGGTTCTCGGCCCTGTCACGGCGCGGCGGGGCGGAGCGTGCGGCATCGGGGGCGTCGGCGACGTGCAACCGCCGGGATTCGCCCTGGCTCTCCGCCGCGCTCCCTGTCGTGCCCTCGGCCGTGGAGTGACTCTCTGTCGCGGAATTCATGACGCGCTCCGTCCTGCCCGTCCGTCAGGCACGAGCGCCGAATGCCGGATGCTGCGTGGGCGGAATCGGCGGTACTGCCAGATCAGTCCGAACCGGACAAATGGTACGCCACGAGCGGCGCGCGGACGGTGATGCCCCGGCCGCACGCCCGGCCGCACGTCAGCCTCTCCTCCGCCGCCGGTACGTGCCTCCCCGTGCGCCCGGCTCCGCCCGGAGCCGGGCGATCCCGGTCGCATCCCTGGGCGGGGCCTCAGGCGGCCGCGGGCCGCGTGGCGGAAGGCGTGCCGGGGCCCGGGGTGGACGGCGTGGCGCCCTGGTTGCGGCGGCGGAGCATGGCGTAGCAGACGCCGAAGCCGATGGCGACGGGCCATTCGAGGACGTCGGCGACGCCGAGCACCCCCAGTCCCACATAGACCGGGACGCCGCGCTTCGCGGGCAGGACCTGGCGGGCCAGCGCCACGGGCAGCATCGCCGCGTTCACCGCGCCGCTCGCCACCTTGTCGAAGGAGGGGACGGTGACGGTGATGGTGCGCTCTTCGCGCTCTTTCGTGGCGGTGCCGCCGCTCTGGTCGGCGTGCTCAGGAACCGGCCCGGGCCCCATGCCCTCCGCGGCCTTCGCGGCCTTCGCCTTGCCCGCGGACTCACGCTTGCCGGTGTTCTTGGGTGCCGTCATGGATCTCACATCCCGACGATGCGAAACAGTGGACAAACCGCTTATGCCCCCTCTTGCATGGCCCATCCGGGACCGGTGCATGAAACTGGAGCCATGTGGGTGCCTTCCCCGATCGGGTGGTTGACGTCGGGCGTCACGGCAGGAGTACGCGGTCTGGCGGTCGCCGTCGGGCTTCCGCGGCGTGACGTCTGGTGGCGCCCGGGGCGCTGCTACATCGAGGTCCACGGCGTGCACGGCCCGGAGGGCGAGCGGGTCGCCCGGCGGGTGGAGCGCGTACTGGAACGCCATCCCGGTGTGCTGTGGGCGCGCGTGAACGCCCCCTCCGAACGGGTCGTCGTGGCCGTGGGGGCTGCGCAACCGGACGAGCGGGAACTGATCGCACTGGTCGAACACGCCGAAGCCCACGGCCCCGAGGAAGCGGACCAGTTCGACGAATGGTGCCCCGAACCGCACCACCCTTGTGAAGGCCCGAAAACCCGCCAGACACTGTCCGCGCTGACGGCGGACGCGGTCGGGCTCGGAATCTCCACCGCCCGGCTGGTCGCGCCCTGGGTCAGGCTGCCGCCCGAGGTGCCGGCGCTCGTCGACGCGCTCAGGTACCACCCGGACCTGCGGCATCTGGTCGCCGCGCTCAGCACCCCGGAGCAGACGGAGTCGCTGCTGCCCGTGATCAGCGCACTGGCCAAGGGTGTGGCGACCCGCGGCGGCGGCATCATCTTCGACGTCGTCAAGCGGCAGGCGCAGTGGCGCGAGGCCACCGCCGAGCGGAAGGCCTGGGAGGAAGCCGAACCCCGGCTGGTACGCGGCCCCGAGGACGCGGCGGCCGAACCCCTCGTGGTCGAACGGCCCGGCGCGACACCCCGGGACGTCACGGACCGCTACGCCCGGCAGGCCGCGGCGGTCGGCACCGCGGCCGGCGCGGCCGCCATCCCCTTCGTCGGCCTCCGGCGTGCCCTGGCCGTGGCCCTCTCGGCCGTCCCGAAGGCCCCGGAAGCCGGGCGTGAGGGCTTCGCCACCGCCCTCGGCCGGTCCCTGGCCCTGCGCGGTGTCGTGACGATGGACCGCGGCGCCCTCCGGCGGCTGGGCCAGGTCGACACCGTACTCCTCGACGAGGCCACGCTGCGCAGCGACCGGTACGAACCCGTCGACCTGGAAGTGCTCAGCGGCGCCGACCCGGAACTGACGGCCGAGCGGCTCTTCGCACTCTTCGACCCGGACGAACCGCTGCGGACCACCCACCATGAAGCGGGCTGGACGCTGGGGCCGCTCGCCGACCTGGACCTGACGGGCCGTACGGGCCGCCAGGCCGAAGGGCGGCTGCGGCGCAGGGGCAGCGAGCGGGTGATCGGGCTGGCCAAGGGCCGCCGGCTCCAGGCCGTGGCCGGACTCTCCGCGCAGAAGGCCCACGGCGCGGACGCCGTGGTGGCCGCGGCGCGCCGGGCGGGTGCCCGCGTGGTCCTGGCGACCGACCGGGACAAGCCGGGGCTCTCCTTCGCGGACGCCGTGGTCCCGGCGGGCGGGCGGCTGGTCGCCTCGGTGCGCGGGCTCCAGGCGGACGGCGCGGTCGTCCTCGTACTCTCCGGGAACCGGCGGGCGCTGGCCGCGGCCGACTGCGGAGTCGGTGTCCAGCTGGAGGGCGAACCCCCGCCGTGGGGGGCGCACCTTCTTGTGGGCGCCGACCTGGAATCGGCGGGGCTGATCGTGGATGCCGTGGGGGTGGCCGCCAGGGTCGACCACGAGAGCGCGATGCTCGCCGCCGGCGGCAGCGGAGTCGGCGCGGTGGCGGCCCTGCGGGCGCGACCGCGGCTGGCGACGTCCCGGGCCCTGGGCGTCGGCGACACGGCGGGAGGGTTCGCCTTCTGTCTCGGCGGCTGGCGGGCCCGGCAGCTTCTCGCCCGCCCGCTCGCCCCGCCGGTGAGCAACGTTCCCTGGCACCTCATGCCTGCCGACCGGGTGCTGGAGCGCCTCGGCAGCGGCTCGGACGGACTGAGCGCCGACGAGGCGGCCGCCCGTGCCAGGGGCGCCTCCGCACCGGGCGAACCGGCGCGGCTCACGCTGCCCTGGGCGTTCATCGAAGAGCTGGCGAACCCGCTCACTCCGATCCTGGCCGCGGGCGCCGCCCTGTCCACGGCCCTCGGCTCCCGTACGGACGGCGCGCTCGTCGCCGCCATCACGGGGACGTCCGCGCTCGTCGGCGGCTTCCAGCGGGTGAGGACGGAACGGGCCCTCGCGGAGCTGTTCGCCCGCTCGGCGATCGGCGCGCGGGTGCGCAGGGGAGGCCGCGAACGCCTGGTCGCGGCGGGCGACCTGGTGCCGGGCGACGTCGTCGTCCTGGGCCCCGAGGACGTGGTGCCCGCCGACTGCCGACTGCTTGAGGCGGAAGGTCTGGAGGCCGACGAGTCGTCCCTGACCGGTGAGTCGCTCTCCGTGAGCAAGGATCCTTCTCCCGTGGTCGCCGCCGAACTCACCGGCCGCCGCTCGATGCTCTACGAGGGCACCACGGTGTCCGCGGGCCGCGCCGTGGCGGTCGTGGTGGCCACCGGGTCGGCCACCGAGGTCGGCCGGAGCCTGGCCACCGCACGGCAGGCGGCCCCCGAAACCGGCGTCGAAGCCCGGCTGACCGCGCTCACCCGGGCCAGCCTGCCGGTCGCGCTCGGCTCGGTCACCGCGGTCGCCGCCTCAGGACTGCTGCACGGCCGGCCTCTGACCGACAACCTCGCCTCGGCGGTCAATCTCGCCGTCGCCTCGGTCCCCGAAGGGCTTCCCTTCCTGGTCAACGCCGCCCAGATGGCCGCCGCACGCCGACTGGCCGATGCCGGTGCGCTCGTCCGCAACCCCCGCACCATCGAGGCGCTCGGCCGCGCCGACGTCCTCTGCTTCGACAAGACCGGGACGCTCACCGAGGGCAAGCTCCAGCTCGCGGAGGTGAGCGACGCGGACGAGGCACTGCCCGTCGACGCGCTGGACGGCCCGCGCAAGCAGGTGCTCGCGGCGGCGCTGCGGGCCACTCCCCCGGCCCGGCAGGCGGAGGCCATGGCACACCAGACCGACCGGGCGGTGACGGCGGGAGCGCGCCGCGCCCATGTCGCCGCGCGGCAGGGAGCGGCCCGCTGGCGGCGCATGGACAGCCTGCCGTTCGAGCCGTCCCGCGCCTACCACGCCACCTCCGGACAGACCACGCACGGCGTGCTGCTCAGTGTGAAAGGCGCCCCGGAGAACGTTCTCGAACGCTGTACGCGGCGACGGGAGGGCGGCAAGAAGCCCCGCCTCGACAAGGACGGGCTCGGTGAACTGACCGCCCGTGCCGAGAAGCTGGCGGGCGCGGGACGGCGGGTCCTCGCCGTGGCCGAACGGACCATGGACAAGGGCGAGGAGCTCACCGACGACGCCGTGCGCGACCTGGAGTTCCTGGGTTTCCTCACGCTCGCCGACCCGGTCCGTACGAGCGCGGCGCCCGCCACCGCGCGTCTGCGGGAGGCGGGCGTACAGACCGTGATGATCACGGGGGACCATCCCGCGACCGCCGATGCCATCGCCGCCACCATCAGCGACGTGGCGGAGCCGAAGGTGTGCACGGGAGCCGAGCTGGACGAGCTCGACGACGACGCGCTCGACGAGCTCCTTCCGACGGTCGATGTCATCGCCCGGTGCAGCCCGCACCACAAGGTCCGTATCGTCCAGGCCTACCAACGCATCGGCCGCGTCGTGACGATGACCGGCGACGGCGCCAACGACGCGCCGGCGATCCGGCTCGCGGACGTGGGCATAGCCCTGGGCAGGCGGGGCACCCCCGCGGCGACCGCGGCCGCCGATCTGGTGGTCAGCGACGACCGACTGGAGACGATCGTCTCGGCCCTGATGGAGGGCCGGGCCATGTGGACCTCCGTCCGGGCGGCGCTCGCCATTCTCCTGGGCGGCAACCTCGGCGAGGTCACCTTCAGCGTCCTCGCCTCCGCGCTCACCGGCAGCACCCCCCTGAACGCCCGCCAGATCATGCTGGTCAACCTCCTCACCGACCTCGCGCCGTCCCTGGCGATCGCCGTACGCGAGCCGACGGGCCAGACCGCCGAGCGCCTCCTGATGGAAGGCCCCCACCGCTCCCTGGGCTCGGCGCTCACCGCCGAGATGCTGCTGCGTGGACTGACCACCGCCACTGGGGCGGGCCTGGCCTGGGGCGCGGCCCGCCTGACGGGGCGCGCGGCGCGGGCCAGTACCGTCGCGCTCGCGGCGGTCGTCGGGACCCAGCTGGCCCAGACACTCATCACGGGCGGCTTGGACCGCCATGTTCTGCTCGCCGGCCTGGGCTCGGCGGGGGTGCTCGCGGGCATCATCCAGACGCCGGGGGTCAGCCAGTTCTTCGGCTGCACCCCTCTGGGCCCGGTCGCGTGGGGCATCACCCTGGGCGCCATCGCCACGGCCACCCTGCTCGGGACGCTGCTGTCTCCGCTCGTGCGCAGCATGATCGAAGCGGCCGACGAAGCGGAGGAGGAGGGCGGGGAGTCCGCACCGGTCGACGCGCAGGAAGACACGCAGGCGCCGACCGTGAGCCCGGTGCCGGTCACCGGGACCGGGTGACGGCCTCAGCTCACCGCCTTCTTGATGAGCGCACCGATGAGGGCCTCGTCGGCGGGGGTGAGCTCCGTCAGGGCGAAGGAGGTCGGCCACATCGTGCCTTCGTCGAGGTTCGCCTGGTCACTGAAGCCGAGCGTGGCGTATCTGGACTTGAACTTCTGCGCGCTCTGGAAGAAGCAGACGACCTTGCCGTCCTTGGCGTACGCGGGCATCCCGTACCAGAGCTTCGCCGTGAGGACCGGCGCGTCGGCCTTGACTATGGCGTGGATCCGCTCGGCAAGGATGCGGTCCGCCTCCGGCATCTCGGCGATCTTCGCGAGCACCTCGCTCTCCGTGTCCGCCTTGGCGGCACGCGTGCCGCGGCGCGCCGACGCCTTCATCTCCTTGGCGCGCTCCTTCATCGCGTCCCGCTCCTCCTCCGTGAATCCGTCGTACTTCTTGGCGGAGGTCTGCGTGTCCTTCATGGCGGGTTTCCTCTCTTAGGGGTTTGACCGGGGCCAGTTCAGGCTAGGTGCGAGGCCCGGACGGTGGCTTCTTCGAAACTGATCGGTTGTTTCGGCACGACGCCGAGGTCGCCGTGGCGCAGCAGCGCCGCGGCGCGCTCGATGCGACGTGCCATCAGGTAGGCGTACGGCGACAGGCCGTACGCGAGCCGGAACTCCCGGCTGAGGTGCCCGGCCGGCATGCCCGCGTCGCGGGCGAGCGCCTCGACGTCCAGCGGCTGCGCGTACTCCCGGTCGATCCGGTCGCGGACGCGGCGCAGTCGTGCGAGGTCGCCCAGTCGCTGCGCGGCGACGAGTGCGCGTCTCCATGCGGGGTGACACATGAGGGAACCTTTCGTCGATGTTCGCCGGCGTCTGAGGACGCCACCGAGGCCCGGTCCATGACCGGACGGCTCAGCGGAGCTCTTGGATGCGGATCAGGTTGCCCGCGGGATCACGGAATGCGCAGTCGCGGATGCCGTACGGCTGCTCGGTCGGCTCCTGGACGACCTCGGCGTCGCCGGCCTGCACCTTCTCGAAGGTGCCGTCGAGGTCCCGGGTGGCCAGCAGGATCCAGCCGTAGGTGCCCTTGGCCATCATCTCGGCGATGGTGCGGCGCTCGTCCTCGGTGATGCCCGGGTCGGCGGCCGGCGGTGCCAGGAGGATGGACGTGCCCGGCTGGCCGACGGGGCCGACCGTGATCCAGCGCATCTTGCCCTGTCCGACGTCGCTGCGGACTTCGAAGCCGAGGGTGTCCCGGTAGAAGACCAGGGAGGCGTCCGGGTCGTCATGAGGAAGGGCGGTGGTGTGAATGGTGATGTCCATGGCCGCCACGTTAGTAGCGGCTCGGCGACCGGCGCTTCTCCATTCCTGATCGTCTGACCACCGACCCTCTTTTGGATCTTGCCGATTGGACAACCGCCCTGTCAGCCCGCGCGGATGCGAAGGTGTGAGGGTTCGCATCCGCTCAACGGAAGGGAGCCATCACCATGGCCGTCATCCACCAGACCGTCCTCAAGCCGACCAAGCTCGAACTGCTCACCTCCTGGCTTCCCTCCCGTCCGTGGTACCAGGCCGGCGCGGGCGAACCGCAGTTGGCGAAGGCCGGCGGCTTCCGGCTGGACGATCCGCAGGGCGAGGTCGGGATCGAGTTCATCGTGGTCACCGACGCCTCCGGCCCCCACCCGGCCACCTACCTGGTCCCGCTCACCTACCGCGGCGCCCCGCTCGACGGTGCCGAGCACGCCCTCGTCGGCACCATGGAGCATGGTGTGCTGGGGCAGCGCTGGGCGTATGACGGGTGCCACGACCCCGTGATGGGCGCCCAGTTGCTGGCCCTGATCGAGGGGCGGGTGCAGGCCCAGGATCAGAACATCAGCGACGTCCCCGACCCGGAGGTCATCGCCTCGTACACCGGTGAGGGCTCCCTCTCCACGGACTTCACCACCACCGACGATCAGGAGGGCACCGGACTGACCACGCCGCAGGGCACGACCCTCCGCCTGCACCGGGTCCTGAAGCCCGCCCCGGACGGCCCGCTCCTTCCTCCGCGGGGAGCGATCGGCCACGTCACCGGCTCCTGGCAGATACCGGGTGGCACCCGCGCCCGGGGAGTGTTCGCCGCCGTGCACACCAGCACCCGGGCGTAGCTCTGCATCGGGGTCGTCAGGCCCGCGCCGACCGAGTGCGTTGAGCCAGCGCGGTGTTGGCAGCGTCGAGGATGTTGCCGAAGGTACGGGTGATGATCGGGCGCGCGAAGTGCCGGGTGAGGAGGGCGCCGATCAGGGGGACGGGGATCTCGGCCCGGGTGGTCCAGCACACGTGCGTACCGCCGTCGACCGCGGTGAACGTCATGCGGCCGAGTTCGTGCCTGGACGGTGGCAGGCTGCGCTCGACGACGTACTCGGTGGCGTACGGCGGCTCGTACGTCGTGATCCTTTCCCGGAACCAGCCGATCAGCCAGAGGTGGCTGCGCACCGCGCCGACACCGTAGGGCGCGCCCTTGCCGCGCCGGGTCAGGCGGCAGCGCACCACCAGTGGTGAACGGGTGTAGTTGGTGGTGGTGGTGAGCCAGGCGAACACCTCGTCGATCGGGGCGTCGATGACGCGCTCGACGGTCATGGTTTCCATGTCTGTCGTCCTCCTCTGTCGAGTGGCCGCACGGCATCGGCGCTGTGCAGCTTGTCCGGGTTGCGGATGCCGTAGAGGCCGGTGATCCGCCCGTTGTCGATCTCGAACGCGACCAGCCAGTCGAGCACGCCGTCGTTGAGGAACCGTGCGGCGGGCATGCCGTTGTACGCGGTGTGCTCGACCTGGGTCGTCGCGGTGGTGGTGGTGCGGAGGACGCCGAGGACGAAGTGGGCGACGTCGGCGCGGCCGGTGATCGGCCGGCGGGCGGCGACCACCTTTCCTCCGCCGTCCGAGATCTGTACGACATCGGGCGCCAACAAGTCCATCAGTCCCTGCACTTCACCGCTCGCCGCCGCGAGGAGGAACCGCTGGACGACCTCCCGCGCGGCGTCGGAGTCGGGCTCGAAGCGGCGGCGCCGCGCGTGCACATGCTGGCGTGCGCGGTGGGCGATCTGCCGGACGGCGACCTCGGTCCTGCCGATCGAGGCGGCGATCTCGCCGTGGGTGTAGCCGAACACGTCGTGCAGCACGAACACCGCACGCTCGTGCGGGTTCAGTGTCTCCAGGACGAGCATCATGGCCATGGACACCGACTCGGCCAGGACCACGTCCTCGCCGACGTCGGGCGCGGTACGGATCGGCTCGGGCAGCCACGTCCCGACGTACTCCTCGCGCCGCGCCTTGACCGCTCGCAGGTGGTTGAGGGCCTGCCGGGTCACCACGCGCACCAGATAGGCGCGCGGGTGCCCTACGGTGGCCGGATCGACCCCGCTCCAGCGAAGGTAGCTCTCCTGCAGCACGTCCTCGGCGTCGGCGGCACTGCCCAGCATCTCGTAGGCGATGGTGAACAGCAGCGGACGGTGCTCGCTGAAGGCGTCCTCAGCCATGCCCCGACTCCTTTCTTCGCACGCCCATCGAGACACGCCGCGTCGGAGAACCGTGACAGTCCACGATCGTGATTCAGCTCACGAGGACGGCCCGTCAGGAGCTCGTCAGGAGCTGGTCAGGATGACGAGTTGCTGGGTCGCTCGGGTCATCGCGACATAGCGGTCGACCGCTCCTTCGATGCCCTGGCCGAACGTCTCCGGGTCGATGAGGACGACGAGGTCGAACTCGAGGCCCTTCGACAGCCCCGGGGTCAGCGACCGGACGCGGGACGTCTCCCGGAACGTGGGGTCGCCGATGACGCAGGCGATCCCGTCGGCGTTGGCGGCGAGCCAGGTGTCGAGGACCGTGTCCAGATCCGCGACGGAGCCGTGCACGACGGGGAGGCCGTTGCTGCGGATGGAGGTCGGCACGTTGGCGTCCGGGAGCGCGGCCCGGATGACCGGCTCGGCTTCCTTCATGACCTCTTCCGGCGTGCGGTAGTTGACGCTCAAAGAGGCCATGGTGATCCGGTTCAGCCCGACCCGTTCCAGCCGCTCCTCCCACGACTCCGTGAACCCGTGCCTGGCCTGCGCCCGGTCCCCGACGATGGTGAAGCTCCGGGACGGGCAGCGGAGCAGCAGCATCTGCCATTCCGCGTCGGTCAGTTCCTGGGCCTCGTCCACGACGATGTGCGCGAACGGGCCGGCGAGCAGGTCCCGGCCGGTGGTGGGCAGTTCGGCCTCGTCGACCAGGCTGACCTGGGCGTCCTTGCCGCGCAACATCGTCACCAGGCCTTCGCCGTCGTCACCGTCGGCGCCGGAGTCGGCCGCGGCGGCGATCAGGTTGTCGACGACCTGCGTCATGCGCTCGCGCTGGGCGGCGACAGCGGCGTCGTGCCGTTGCTTGCGGCGGGACGCCTCCGGGTCGCCGAGCCGCTGACGTGCCGCGTCCAGCAGCGGTAGGTCGGACACCGTCCAGGCCTGGGGGGCCTCCTTGCGCTGCAGCTTGCGTACGTCCTCGCGATCGAGCCAGGGCGCGCACATCCGCAGGTAGGCGGGGACCGACCACAGGTCGCCGACGATGTCGGCCGCTTCGAGCAGCGGCCACGCGCCGTTGAGGGTGCTGACCAGTTCCCTGTCCTGCATGAGCGACTTGCGGAACTGCTCGGGCGAGACGTCGCCGTCGAGCTTGTCCATCAGGATCGTGAGCAGCTCTTCCCAGATCAGCTCGCGCGCTTCGTTGTGCGGGGTCCCCGGTCCTGGCGCTTCGAACGCCTCGGCCCAGTCGTCGGCGCTCAGCCAGAGGTCGGCCCAGTCGGTCGTGACTGTCATCCCCTCGGCGGGCGGCTCCTCGTAGAACCTGACAGCCCCCTCGATGGCCTTCACCATGTCCGCGGACGACTTCAGGAGGGCCACCTCCGGGTCGGTCTCGACCGCCGCCGTGGCGCCTTCGTCGACGAGGTCCCGCAGCGTGCAGGTCTGCACGCCCTCCTCGCCGAGGCTGGGCAGGACGTCTTCGACGTACGCCAGGTAGGGCCGGTGCGGACCGACGAAGAGTACGCCGCCGCGACGGTGACCGAGACGGGGATCGGAGTAGAGGAGGTGGGCGGTGCGGTGCAGGGCGACGACGGTCTTGCCCGTACCCGGCCCGCCGTCGACGACGAGCGCGCCGCGGGATTCCGCTCGGACGATGGCGTCCTGGTCGGCCTGGATGGTGGAGAGTACGTCCCGCATGCGGCTCGACCTGTTGCTGCCCAGGCTGGCGATGAAGGCGGACTGGTCGTCGAGCGCGGCGTGCCCTTCAAGCCCCTCCGCGGTGAACACCTCGTCCCAGTAGTCGCTGATCCGGCCGCGGGTCCAGCGGTACCTGCGGCGGCTCGCCAGGCCCATCGGGTTGGCGTGGGTCGCCGCGAAGAACGGCTCGGCCGCGGGGGAACGCCAGTCGAGCAGCAGTCGACGGCCTGTGCTGTCGGTCAGGCCGAGCCGTCCTATGTACACGGGCTCGGAGTTGTCCGCGCTGACGACGTGTCCGAGGCACAGGTCCAGACCGAAGCGGCGCAGGGCGCGCAGACGACCGGACAGCCGGTGGATCTCCATGTCCCGCTCCATGGCCTCCCGGCCGATGCCGCCGGGCGCCTTGCGCAGGGCATCGAGACGGTCGGACAGTTCGGCGATGGCCTGCTCAAGGCTCTCCGCGATAGCCGCGAAGTGCTGCTCGTCGCCGGCGATCAGGGTCGGGTCGGCCTTGGGGGAAAGGTGGTCGGCAAGGTTGAACGCGCTGGTGGTCAGGGGAGTCCTCGCAGTCGGGGGGTTCATGTCAGCAGCTCCAGTCCGAGGCCACGGCCTGCACCGTTTCCGCAGGTCCTGGCCTTAGGCCAGCGATTCTGCGGTATGACCGGGGCCTTGCCGCAAGCCCCCCTGTGCGCTATAAGTTGAGAGTGGCAAGGAGTGGGAACACCTCCTTGCCTTTTCCATCCGCCCTGGACGGACAGCCCTCGGCGGGCTTGGGCCGCACCGGTATCCGACGAGGACGGCGTGCTCACGGCTGTCACTCCGAGCCGAGCGTGGCCGGGATGCCCAGCGTGGTGAGGAAGGCCGTCGCCGCCGGGGTGTGGGTCGCGTGGTTCCAGATGGCGTACTCGACGCGGGTCGGTGCGTCGGTGATCTCGATGGTGGTGACGCCGGGGAGCTGGGAAACGTACGCGGAGGGGAGCATGGCGATGCCGAGGCCCTGGCCGACCAGGCGCGCCATGATGAAGTCGACGGTGGTCACTTCGAAGGCGACGTCGCGGCTGAGGCCGGCGGCTGAGAAGGCTTGGTCGGACTGGGCGCGGCCTGCCGTTCCGGGTGGGAGGTCGACGAAGACCTCGGAGGAGAGTCTGCGCAGGTCGACCGCCGGTTCGCCGGCGAGTGGGTGGTCCGGCGCGACCACGGCCACGAGCCGGTCGCGGGCGAGTTCGTGGGCGGCGACACCGTGAGGCCGCGCTGTGGTGGGCAGGCCGAGGAACGCCACGTCGAGGGCTCCCTGCCCGACCTGCTCGGCAAGCTCCTCGCTCGCGCCCACCCGCAGACTGACGCGCACATGGGGGTACCGCCGGCGGAAGTCGCGCAGCGCGCCAGGGATGTCGACCGCGGCGACCGTGGGGATCAGGCCTACGGCGAGGCGTCCGCGTACCTCTCCGACGGCGGCGGCGACCTCGGCGGCCGCACGCTCGGCGGCGTCCAGGCATTGGCGTGCAGCCGGGAGGAACGCCGTACCCGCCGGGGTCAGGCGCACCCGGCGGCTGGTGCGCTCGAAGAGCCTGGCGCCCAGTTCCTTTTCCAGCCGGGCGATTTGGTGGCTGAGGGCGGACTGAACGACCAGGCATCGTTCGGCGGCCCGGGTGAAGCTGTTCGTCTCGGCGACGGCGATGACGTAGCGCATCTGCTGGAGGTCCATCGATCCATCTTGTATCGCGATTGATAGAGTGACAAACATGTGTTGGACTCATTGATCGCTGCCGACCGAGACTTCGAGCATGACAAGTCCCGCAGCACAGAGGGTTTCCAAGGAGACCGGCGCTGTTTCCCGCGCGAACCTGCCGCGCACTCTCCTCACGGCACTCGCTCCCCTCACGTGGGGGACGTTCTATGTCGTCACCAGCGAACTCCTCCCGCCAGGACACCCCCTGTTCGCGGCGCTTCTGCGTGCGCTCCCCGCAGGCCTGATCGCCCTGGTGATAGCCCGGACGCTGCCGCGCGGGGCGTGGTGGGGAAAAGCCGCGGCGCTCGGCGTGCTGAACATCGGGCTGCTCTTCCCGCTGCTCTCCATCGCCGCTGAACGCCTGCCAGGAGGCGTGGCCGCGACCCTCGCGGCGGCCCAGCCGATCGTCATCGCCGTCCTCGCCGTGGCAGTCCTCCGCGAGCCCCTCTCCGCCTGGCGCCTCGCCTGGGGACTGGTCGGCGCGGTCGGCGTCGGCCTCGTGGTGATCGGGCCGAACGCGGCACTCGACGTCGTCGGCGTCGCGGCCGGGCTCGGGAGCGCGGTCACGATGGCGCTCGGGGTGACGCTCACCAAGCGCTGGGGGCGTCCGGCCGGGGCCGGTCCCGCGGCCTTCGCCGGCTGGCAACTCACCGCGGGTGGCCTGTTCCTGCTGCCCCTCACCTTTCTCGTCGAGGGGGCGCCTCCCGCCATCGACCTTCCCGCCGCCCTCGGCTACCTCTGGCTCGGCCTGGTCGGCGGCCTCCTCGCCTTCGTGGTGTGGTTCCGCGGCCTCACCACCCTGCCCGTCGCCTCGGTCGCGGTTCTCGTCCTGCTCTCGCCGCTGGTCGCCGCGGTTCTCGGCGCGGTCATGCTCGGCCAGACCCTGGGTCCGATCCAGCTCCTCGGGTTCGGACTCTCACTGGCCGCGATCGTCGCGGGCCAGCTGCCCGCGCCCCGCGGGAAGGTCTCAGCAGACGGGGCGGGTGCGCAGCCAGTACGAACGGGTGGCCGCCAGGAGCCCGAGGCCGTAGACGGCGAAGCCCGCGTGGCCCACCCAGCCCATCAGCAGGGCGTCCTGCAACGTAGGAGAGTCACCGAGCCGCATCGAGGCGCCACCCATCGAGACCAGGGCCAAGTAGCCGACGCCCAGCACGCCGTAGGGCACCAGGGTCGTCACTCCGATCAGCGCGGGCACCAGCGGCAGCCAACGCGGCACTCTCCTGCCGCTCAGACCGAGGGCCCAGCGGGGAAAGACCTGGCCCCAGGGACGGATCAGTCCGAAGAGTAGGAAGATCCCCAGGGCGGCGAGCAGTACGGTCCCGTCCACGCCCCACGATTCGAGCGTGAGCCACAGGCCGGAGGCTCCGTTGCGTTCCGAGATCCGCAGCAGCTCCGCACCGCTGATCCCGGCGAACGTCCCGCCCAGCGCCCAGGTCAGCTTCATCCCCAGGTACGGGACGAAGCCGAGGACCCCGCCGTACGCGACCAGGCGCACACGGCGGGGAGCGTGGGACGGCTGCGGCCTGACGACCGCTTCGTGTACATGGCCGCACCGGGCGCAGGCCGCCGGCCGTTGCGCGTAGCTCGTGGCGGCCAGGAGAACGGCGCCCAGCATGCCCAGGGCGTGCAGCACCGCGGCGGCGACATTGTCGACACCTTGCGCGAACAACAGCCCGACCACGTCCATCAGCAGACTGAACGCCGTGACCGCGGACAGGGCGCAGGCCACCCACAACAGCCCCCGTACGGTACGTCGGTCACGCCCTCGCACGGCGGCCGTCGCCGACCCCCCGCCCAGTACGGCCACCGCCGCCGCGAACCAGGCCAGGCCCACCGGCGGCTGGTTGGCGCCCACGGCTGTACCCGACGCACCCGCCCATACGCACGCCAGAGCGGTCGTTCCCTGGAGCACCGCCCAGCCCACCGTGGCCCACCCCACGATCCGTGGCTGTTTGCCCCACCTGTGCTGCCAAGGGATGGTCGTTGGTGCCTGCTTCACATCGGTCATGGCCTGAGCGTCACATCGCCCGGTGTGCGGCACGTCGACCGCCGGGACGATCCCTCTCCCCCGGAAGGGTGAGGGCCATGGGACCGCGGGTCAGGTGGTGGGAGTGGGCCAGGGGACGTCGGTTTCGACAGCGGCGGTGTAGTCGACGCCGGGGACGGAGAAGCCGTAGAGGCGGCGGACTTCGTCGCTGAACCAGTCGAGGTCGGCGAGTTCGGTGATGGTGTCGCTGGTGGCGGTGGACCAGCGTTCGGCGACGGCGTTCTGTACGGCGGGGTCGAGTTCCCAGGTGTCGAGGCGGACCCGGCCCTCGTCGTCGACGTCGAGGGGACGGGCGCCGGTCAGCTGGTCCCACAGCTCCACCAGTTGACCGATCGGAGGCACCATGGCGTCGCCGAGGAGGCCGCGCAGCAGCCCGACGTACAGGGCGATGCCGGGGATGGCGGTGGAGGACTGGGTGACGGCGGCGGCGTTGACCGAGGTCACGGCCCGGCCGCCCAGGGTCTTGCCGAGACGCTCGTCCAACGTACGGGCGGTGGCTTCCAGATGGGACTTCGCGGCGCCGATGGTGCCCTGCCGGTAGATCGCCGCGGTGAGGGGCGAGCCGATGTAGGACAGGGCGGCAGTGGAGAAGCCGTCGGCGAGCAGGGACCGGTCGGCCAGGTACGTGATCCACCGTTCCCAGTCGGTGCCGCCCATCACCGCCACGGTCTGCTCGATGTCGTCGCCCTCGGCCGGCGCGGTGGTGACCTCGGTCACCTCGGGGGCGCCGTCCTCGCCGAAGGCGAGGGTCTTGGTGGTGTACGGCGAGCCGATCGGCTTGAGGACCGAGGCGTAAACGTTGCCGTTGTCCGGGTCGGTGCGGCGAGGCGCGGCCACCGAGTAGATCAGGAAGTCGAGTCGTCCCCCGAACCGCTCGGCGAGGAGGTCGGCGACCTGCTCCTTCATCGTGTCGCTGAACGCATCGCCATTGAGGAAGACCATGTCCCGCCCGTGCTGCTGGGCGAGCCGGGCGGTGGCGGCGGTGCGGTACCAGCCGGCCGTGCCGGTGCGCCGCGCGGGCGCCTTCTCGAAGCACACGCCGATGCCGCGTATACCGACCCGGGCCAGGCCCGCGATCGTGGCGGCCAGGCCGTACCCGGCGGAGGAGCCGATGATCAGAGCCACCGGCCCTTCGCCCCCGGCGGTGACCGGGGCGGGGACGGCCTGCCACATCTCGTCCACCAGCTGTCGGCAGCCGCCAGGATGGGAGTCGAGGAAGAGGAAGCCCCGGCTCTTGGGCGCAATGACGCGTTCGCTCACGGTGTGGTGTCCCAGGTGTCGTCACGGACAAGGACGCGGCGGCCGTCTGGCCACCGCGTCCTGCAAGTCTGCGGCCGTACGGATGAACTCGGTGATCTTGAACCGGCACAACGTTGTCCAGCCGGGCTTGGAGCGTCTCGACAAACCTCTGTTGCCCCGAGGCGTGTCCGGGGGCCCTGCCGGCTGACCGACCGGACACACGCTAGAAGCGCTCCGCGTGCTCCGCCACCCATTGCGCGAACGTACGCGCCGGGCGGCCGGTCACCCGCTCGACGGTGTCGACGACGGTCGTCGAGTCGTCGCTGGGAGCGGCGTACCAGCCGACGACGTATTCGGCGTCCGCCCGGGAGACACCGGTCGCCATCAGCCTGTCGATGGCCTGCTCGTGCGTGATCGGGGCGAAGGCGATGTCACGGCCGACTGCCTGGGAGAGGAGCGCGATCCGCTCACGCGGCGTCAGCGCTTCCGGTCCGGTCAGGTTGTAGGCACGCCCCGCATGGCCGTCGTCGAGCAGCGCGACAGCCGCCACCGCCGCGATGTCGGCCTCGTGGACGAGCGCGCTGGGAAAGTCGTACGGCTCGCGCACGACGCCCTCGGCCCGAATCGATTCGGCCCACGTCAGCGTGTTGGACATGAACTCCTGCGGTTCCAGTCGGGTCCATTCCACACCCGAGTCCGCCACAGCCTTCTCGACCGGTCCGACCCAGCCACCCCACAGTACGGTGATGCGCTGTACGCCCGCGTCAACCGCCCGCTCCACCAACTCGGGCCCGACCTCGGCGAGTCCCGCGGTCACCGTGATGTGCAAGCGGCTGACTCCGTCGAGAGCGGCGTCCAGCTTCTCCGGTTCGGTGTGCGTGCCGGCGACCAGCTCCACCGCGGCCGGGAACCTCTCCGCCGCCGCGGCCGGGTTCCGCGTCAGGGCCCGAACGCGCTCTCCTCGTCGGACCAGCTCCGCCACCACATGCCGGCCGGTGTTCCCGGTGGCACCCGTCACCAATGTCGTCACAGTCGAGTTCCTTTCGTCACCGACGACGCTAGAAGCTCAACCACACTTGAGGTCAAGAGATCCCGCTGGGCCCCCGCCAGCCGCTGCTCCCTCCGAGCCCGCCGTCCACGCCGCCGCGGTGGGCCGCACCCGTCCCCGGCCCGACCATCCCGCGTGGTTCACGCGGGCGCCGGCCGCCTCTCTTCGCCGACGGCGTCGAGCAGCAGCTTCGCCGCCACCGTCGCCCCGTCCGTGCGGATCGTGCCGGCCACGGCGGTCGCGCGTGCGCGGGTCTCGGGGGTCAGGGCCGTTGTGAGCGCGGCCGACAGGGACTCGGTGGTCGGCACCGGACCGTCGTGTGCCGCGCCGATGCCCAGGTCGGCCACTCGGCCGGCCCAGTACGGCTGGTCCGCCCCCTGCGGCACCACCACCTGAGGCGCGCCGGCCAGGGTGGCCGTTGTCGTCGTGCCCGCGCTGCCGTGGTGTACGACGGTGGCCGCCCGCCGGAACAGTGCCTGATGGTTGACCTCCCCGACGACGAAACAGTCGTCCTGGTCGTCGATCAGGGCCAGGTCCGCCCAGCCGCGGGAGACGACCGCGCGGCGGCCCTGCGCGCGGACGGCCTCGATGGCCACCTGGGCCACGTCCTTCGGCGCGCTCAGGGGCGTACTGCCGAAGCCCACGTACACCGGTGGTGTGCCGGCGTCCAGGAACGCCACCAACTCGGCCGGGAGCGGGCGTTCGTCCGGCAGGATCCAGGCACCTGTCTGCACCACGTCGAGGTCCGTCGGCTGCCACGGGGAGAGGGTCGGGTCCGTGGCCAGCCACGGCTGGTCGGTGAAGGCGTAGTCGCGGACGTTGTCCACCGAGGGCAGGCCGACCGCCGCCCGCTGGGTGTTGAGCATGTCGCCGAACATCGCGTTCGCGATCTGGGCGTCTTCGTCCCACAGCGCCCGGTTGTCGGTCGCGTCCGGTGGCAACGGCCGGCCCCTCCGCGCGGGCGGCCGGCGGTACGGCGAGGGCAGGATGACCGGCTGGTGGCTCGCGTGGACGTAGCGGATGTCCAGTTTCTCGGCCACCGACCGCGCGCCGGCCGTGACCGGCAAGGGGCCGGTCGCCACCAGCGCATCGCATCCCTCGGCCACCGAGGCGACCGTGTCGAACTGCGCGGCCATCAAATCGGCCGCACGCTGCGCCAAGCCCACCGCCGACCCCGGCGTCACCGTGGTCACCACCTGGCGCACCGGCGCCCCGGTCGGCACCATCTCCACGCCAAGCTCGGCCAGCCGCTCCCCGAACTCCTTGTCCGGCGGCGCGCACACCCGGACCTCCGCGCCGAGTTCCCGCAACCGCACCGCGAGTCCCGCTATCGGTTCGACGCTTCCGCGCGCCCCGTACGTCGAGAACACCACACGCATGTCGTGACTCCCCGTTTCATGATCGTTGGCTGAGGTCGGTGATTCTGCCGGGGGGCTTGCGGCGACGCGTCACCCGTAGGGATGAGTCGGCGTACCGTCCACGCACGGCGGCCGTAGCGTCCGCAGCCGGTCACGAGCAGGTCGGCGGCCCGGGACGGGCGGCGTAGGGCCCGGTAGGGGAAGCGGGCGTGGCGGGCGCCATGATCATGAGCGGCTATAACAACCCGGTGATCTTCCATATCGCCCCTCTCGACGCCTGGCTCGCCGACCCCGACGGGCCGTACACCCCGCCTTCAACGCCCCGCGACGGCACGGTCCATTGCGTCTGCGCGCCCGAGGCGGTCCTCGCCGCAGCCGGCCATTTCCACCGGGAGACCCCGGGACCGCTCGTCGCCCTGGTCATCGACGAGAGTCTGCTCGGCGCGGCGGTGGACCGGGTTCCCCCGCCGCCCGGTTCGCCGCTCGCCGGGCAGCCGGGCGTCCGGCTCGCGCGGATTCACGGGCCGCCACCCTCGACCACCCCGGGTTCACCGCCCGCAACGCGCTCTACGAGGCCGAGGCCAAGGCGCGGGTCCCCGACACCGTACGGCGGGCGCTGGAGCACGCGGGTCTCGGTCCGGAGGACGTCGACATGATCGTCTATGTCTCCTGCACCGGCTTCATGATGCCGTCCCTGACCGCCTGGCTCATCAACACCATGGGTTTCCGCCCGCAGACCCGGCAGCTGCCGATCGCCCAGCTCGGCTGCGCGGCCGGTGGTGCGGCCGTGAACCGCGCCCACGACTTCTGCACCGCCTACCCGCGGGCGAACGTGCTGATCGTGTCGTGCGAGTTCTGCTCCCTCTGCTACCAGCCCACCGACCTCGCCGTCGGCAATCTGCTGTCGAACGGTCTCTTCGGCGACGCCGTCGCCGCCGCGGTCGTACGGGGCGAAGGCGGCCGGGGCGTACGACTGGAGCACAACGGCTCCCATCTGGTCCCCGGCACCGAGGACTGGATCTCCTACGCGGTCCGTGACACGGGCTTCCACTTCATGCTGGACAAGCGGGTCCCCGGCACCATGGCCCAGCTCGCGCCCGCCATGACCGACCTCGGCAGGCACCGCGACTGGGACATCGCCGGCCTCGACTTCTACATCGTCCACGCGGGCGGCCCCCGCATCCTCGACGACCTCGGCACACATCTGCGGCTGCCCGCGGCCATGTTCCGCTACAGCCGGGCCACGCTCACCGAACGCGGCAACATCGCCAGCGCCGTGGTCTTCGACGCCCTGGACCGTTTCTGCGCGGACGGCGGCGCCGACGACGAGGCCCGCGGCCTCATCGCGGGCTTCGGCCCCGGTATCACCGCCGAGATCGCCCTCGGCAGCTGGACCGACGGCCACGCCCGCCCGGAAGCGGCGAGCCTGCGGGGACTGGCCGCCTCCCACATCTGACACACCCCCCACGGGACGGCGAAGCGCTCCCGTGGGCGGCGGTGCGTCAGGCCCGCTCGACCTGGAAGTCGGCGGGATCCGGATGCGGCTCCGCCAGGATGTCGCCCGAGGAGCCGAGCTTCGCCCGCAGCCTGAGGACGGCTCCGACGGGTACGTCGTGGAGGAGCTCCCGCCGGATTCCCAGGCTGATCCGCCCCGTGGTGAGATTGGGCGAGATGAGGTCCGCCACGCCCGGCATGGGCGCGGTGGAGAGCACCTCGGCGGTGACCAGGTCCCAGTCCGCCAGCCGGGGGTGGGCGGTGCGGGCGAGGAGCCGGAGCGTCAGCACGGTGAGGTTCTCGACGGACTGGACCACGACGATCAGGCCCCTGCCGGGACGGCCACTCGCTCGCCGTCGAGGAGGCCGACGAGTGTCATGGCGATCGGCAGGCCGGTGTGCTCCTCGTAGTAGCTGTAGGCCGGCATGGGGTTGACCTCGAAGCACACCCACTCGCCGTCCGGTGTGCACCGCAGGTCGATGCCGGCGAGCGGCAGGCCCAGGGAGCGTGCCAGGTCCACGCAGCGGCGGGCCGTGTCCGGGGAGAGGTCGAGCGGGGTCAACCGGGCGGCGTCCTTGCCCTGGTCGTCGGCGTAGCGGTAGTCGATGGCGTCGCAGTCGACCGCCGCGGCGTACGCGTCCTCGCCGACGACGTGGACGCGTACGTCGCGGCCGGGCACGTACGCCTGGAACTGTGTCGGCAGTCCCCGGACGAGGTGGACCCGGCTCTCGTCGGCCGCCGTGAACTCCCTGACGATGGAGCGAATGCCGCTCACGGACTTGTACACGATGCGCCCGTGGCGGGCGCGGAAGTCGAGGGCCTCCTCGGGGTCGTCGGTGACCAGCGTCTCGGGTACGGCGAACCCCGTACGGGCGATGAGCTGTGCCTGGTAGGGCTTGGATGAGTTGGACTCCATGGCGCGTGGCCGGTTCACCACGAAGGCGGGGGTCGTGTCCAGCCAGGCGACGAACCACTCCTGGAACGCCGCCACCCGGGCCCGGGCGGCCGGATCCCCGCCCGCGGGAGGCTCCAGCGGGCGGGCGTAGACGGCGGACACCTCGGCGAGCGGGACTCTCATCCCTTCCATGGTCAGTACGCCGTCCAGCGCACCGGTGCCGGTGACGAGGTCGTAGCGGGAGAGGCGGGCCTGATCGATGACCAGGTGGTCGAGGTCGGCGCCCCTGGCCGCGCGGATCGCGCGGGTGAGCGGAGGGTCGTCCGTACGGCCGTAGAAAAGGATCACGACTGCCTCCTGGTCGGCTGTTCGGCGAGGGCCACGAGCAGCGCGGCGGTGGCGGCGACGTGCCGTGCGTCGTCGAGCCGCGGACACAGGTTCACGTCCGTCACGACGGGGCCACTCGCCCCGGGAGCGAGCCGGAGCTCGAAGAGCGGGGTGCCCAGTTCGCCGGCGAGGCGACGGCAGTGTGCCGTGTAGCCGGTATGGCGGCCGACGACGCGATCGCCGGCGACGAGGAGGCGTTCGCAGTCCGCCGTCGGCTGCTCGGGCACGACGTCCACGGGGACCGGGGAGCCTCGTCCGCCCGGCCAGGCGAGCCGCGGCACATGCCGTTCCCCGTGAGCCGGCCGTCCGATCAGGCCGCTGCGCGTGGCGCCGCCCCGCCGGGCCACCGGCAGCCCGCACCGCTCGGCGTGGATCAGCGCCGTGGTGGGAGAGACGGGCCCGTGGACGGTTCCGTACGCGCTGATCAGGCCGGCCACCCGAGGGGCCAGCGACAGCAGCCAGCTGGCCGCCAGCGCCTGACGCTCGCTGCAGGCGTAGACCAGGTCCTTGGCCGCCGCTTTCGGGGCCCCGGCCGCGGGCGGAATCTGCGTCAGCCGATTCAGGACCGCGCCGATGTCCTCGTCGTGGAGCACGGTTCCGGTCGGCAGGGTGATCCGGGTGGAGGGCGCTCCCCGAGCGGTCACCCGGTGGCTCCACCGGGCGCGGGCCAGCTCGGCCGGGGTGAGGGCGAGGACATGGTCGTGGCCGACGCGGGCGGCGAGTTCGCGGGTCACCGCGACCGCGCCCATGTCGCCGGGGGGTGCCAGGACCAGGAGCATTCCGCTCACAGCTGGGGCAGGGTGTCGAACGCGCGCTTCGCCTGCGCGTCGCCGGACTCGACAGCCTCCTGCAGCGACGCGGCGTCCGCGCCGTACTGCGGCCCGCCGACCAGATCCGGTCGCAGGTCGGTGCCGATGAAGGGCTCGGACTGATCGGCCGTCCCTCCGACGGAGTGCTCCAGCGCCGTGAGGCGGGTCTGCAGATCCAGGATGGCGGCGGCGGTGGGGTCGGAGGTCCCTTCCTCACCGGCCGGTCCGGACGAGGCTTGCGGGAATTGGACGTCGATGATGTCCTTGCGCTCCTTGAACGGCTCCTTGTCGTCCTTGATCAGCTCCTTGAACGGCTCCTTGCCGTCCTTGATCTGCTCCTTGAACGGCTCCTTGCCGTCCTTCAGGCCGTCCTTCAAGTCTTCCTTGACGCCGTCCTTCAGGCCGTCCTTGACGCCGTCCTTGCGGTCCTTGAAGTCCTTCCGCTCCTTGAACGGCTCCTTCGTCTCCTTCAACGGCTCCTTGAACTCCTTGACCTCCTTGATCGGCGACTTTCCACAGGAGACCGACACGGCCGCGGTCATCGTGGTGGCGGAAGGAGAGATCCGGGTGACGGACACACAGGTGTCGGCGCCCGCGTAGGAGCGTGAGCTGGGCGTGCTGGAGGAGGAGAAGGTGGTGTTGCCGCTGCTGCCCGGGAAGGGGTCGCCGTCGTCGCCGCGGTTCCGGTTGAGTTCGAGGTCCCGCTTGTTGTCGGCCTGCACGAGGCCGACCTTGTAGTGGTTCTCGTCGTTGTTCTTCGGCTGGTTCTCGTCGATGTGCCAGATCAGCAGCCCCTCGCCGGGCAGGGACGCGTCGTATCCGGTTCGCTGGCGGTTTTCGATCAGGAAGTACTCGCTGCCGCCCGCGCCGTTCTTCCAGAGCCGGTGGACGGTACGGCTGGCCTTCACGTCCGTGAAGGACTCGCTCCCGCTGGTCGTGACGACCTTCGTGGTGGCCCAGCCTTGGTTGACCTTGCACCAGGCGGAGGGGTGGGTCGGCCGCTCACCGCCGCCGCCCCACGAGCCGGACCCCATCAGACACCAGCGGCCCACGCCCTCCGAGGAGTCGTCGATGTCGTAGAGGTCGGGGAAACCGAAGAGCAGGTGCCCGAGTTCGTGCGCGCAGACCCCGATCTTCGCTTGCTCGGAGATGGCGAGATAGCCGAAGACCTTGGTCCCGTCCGCGTTGTGGACCGCGGGCAGGATGTGCTTGTGCGACCAGATGTGCCCCGGGTTTCCCGACTCGTCGCCGGCCCGCCCGGCGAACACCACGATGAAGGCGTCGACGAAGCCGTTCCCGTCGTTGTCGTACGGCGCGAAGTTCACCACCGGGTCGGCCGCCTCCACGGCGTGCTTGGCCATGTCCCGGGCACGCTGCGTTCCGGTCGGCTTGCCGATGCCGAAGTTGTTGTTGGCGTACCACGCCAATGTCTCCGGCATCCGGAACGGACCGACGGCCTCACCGACGATGTCGATGAGACCGTTGGTCACTTCGCGGTAGTACTCGCGCACACTTCCCTGCGGCATCGCGCCGAGCGAGAAGAACAGTTTCTCCATGTCCGCCGTCGTCGCCGTCATCGGCTGGTCCGAGAAGTCCACCAGGACGACGATGGCCCGCAGGGTGCCGCGCAGCGGCGCGCGCTCGGCGGCCGCGGAGTTGATGACGGCCTCGGGGGTGCCCGCAGGGAACTCCTCCGGCGGATAGATCGTGCCGTCGTCGAAACCCAACGGCCGTGGCGTGCGTGCCCAGGCGAGCAGGCTCGACAGCTCGCCTGGGCCGCCACGGTACTGCTCGAGCTCCTCCAGCATGCGCTGGCGCAGTTCGGGGCTGGGCGCGACGGCGCAGAACGTGGGGGAGACCGCACTCCCGCGGGAGGCGACTTCTTGAGGGGACATTTTCGGCTCCCGGGGCGTGAGGATGTGTCACTTACCGTAGTCAAGCTAGGGCCCGAGCGTGCCGAGCTGTGGATAACGTCCCGGGGCGTCGGCATATGCCCCACGAATGGCGGCCGTCGCCGTTACTCAGCGCATTCAACGCAGGGGTGCCGATCAGGAGCCGCCGCCGGGTCCCGTCGCGTACGCCAGGGGCGGGGCGATGGCCTGGGCGTCCGCTCCCTCGCCGACCCACAGGCCGATGAAGAGGGCGGCGGTGGCCTCCAGCAGCCCGGCCCGTTCGAGGCCTCCCCCTGCCACGGGCTCACAGCCCACGTCCCGTACCAGCTCGTGTACAAGCACGAGGGCCGTCTCGTCGTCGCCGCAGACCGGGACGGCGAGGGGCCTCCCGTCGAAAGCGGGCGGGGTCATGCGCCATACGTCCTCGTGGCAGAGGTTGAACCCCTTGACGACCCGGGCCCCCGGAGCCGCCGCGGCCAGGCGCTGCGCGGCCGATCCGCCGTCGTGCGTCAGCAGGCGGAAGCCGGGGCCGACGGGGTTGGAGCAGTCGAGCAGGACCTTCCCGTCAAGGGCGGCGCGCAGCTCTCGCGCCACCTCCTGTCCCGCGCCGTACGGCAGCGCGGCCAGTACCACCTCACCGAACTCGGCCGCCTCGCGCGGACTCCCGTGCCGCGCTCCGCCCCCGATGCGGGTCGCGAGGCTCAGCGCCGTCTGTGCGTCCCGCCCGCCGACGAGCAGCTCATGGCCTGCCCGCGCCCAGTGGGTGGCGAGCGCGTCGGCCATGTTGCCCGTTCCCAGTACGCCGATCCTCATCAGTCGTCCCTTCCGTACGTGCTCCGAACGTTTCCGGGAAGACACTAGAAAGCCCGTCAGGCACCATGTGGTGTGTGACGACCGACGCCTTCCTCGCCGACTGCCGTGCGCGCCTCGCCTTCGACCTTCTCTCCAACACCTGGAACGCCGTGGTGTTGTGGGCGCTGCGCGACGGGCCGGCACGGCCCGGTGAACTGCGCGAGCGGATCGGCGGCATCAGCTCCAAGGTCCTCACCGAAACGCTGCGGCGCCTGGAGTTCAACGGGCTGGTGGAGCGGCGCACGTATCGTGAGGCGCCGCCTCGGGTCGAGTACGGGCTCACCGCTCTGGGCAGGACGCTGCTGGGGCCGATCGACGCGTTCGGTGCGTGGGCCTTCGAGTACGGCGACGAGGTCACGGCCGCCCAGGAGCGTCAGGCGTAGAAAAGTCTGCTCAGTCGTCGGCGAGGAGCTGGCGGGCGAATCTGCGGACGGCGTCGGTGAAGGCGTCCGGGGCGTCGAAGTTGGCGAGGTGCCGTGCGCGCGGGATCAGTTCGACGCGGGCGTGCGGGTGGGCGCGGGCGAAGTCCGACTCCCCTGCCCGGAAGAGGCTGTCCTTCTCGCCGTTGAGAATCAGTACGGGTGCCTTCACATGGCGCATCGCGCCCGCGTCGAAGCGTCCCAGTACCTCGTCCCAGGCGGCCGGCAGGGTGTGGAAGGCGTAGCCGGAGCGGATGGTCGCCTCCACCACGTGCGGTGGGTAGAGCCGTCGCAGCAACTGGTCGTTCCAGCGGGCCAGTCGGTCCGCCGGTATCCGGGGGACCAGCCGGGCCACCCACCGGTAGGGCGTGGTCCATGGACCGCAGGTGGAGGCGCTGGCTCCGGCGAGGATCAGGCCGCGCAGTCGGTCCGGGCACCGCCTGGCGAACTCCAGCGAGGCGTATCCGCCGAGCGAGTGCCCGACCACCAGCGCGGGCCCGCGGCCGAGCGCGTCCACCGCGGAAGCGATGATCTCCGTCGCCGCGCTCAGACTCCAGGGCTGGGCCCTACGCTCCCCGTGGCCGGGCAGGTCGACGGCGGCGACCGGGAATTCGTCACGGAGCGCGGCGACCTGCGTGCTCCACTGGCCGGCGCTGAACCGAGTGCCGTGCACGAAGACGATGGACAGTGCGTCCGCTGTCGTCATCAGCCCCCCAAGTGACAACGTCCTGGAGGTGACCCTACTCGGCGGTGAGGGTGACGCAGGGAAGCCCCACGCTCGCGCCGCCGCGGAAGCCTTCCGCGCAGAGCCGGGTGCCGGCGGGGAAGTGGCGCTGGGGGTATGCCTGGTCCCGGTACGTGCGGAACTTGGCCACGTCTTCGACCTTGGTGTGGGCGCTCCAGCCGTTGGTGGTCCAGACGCGGGCGGAGATGCGGTTCGGCTGGTTGGTATTGGTGACGGACACCTCCACCCGGCCCAGGTAGGTGCCGGTGTCGTACGTCTCGATGCAGACCGAGTGGTTGCACCACTTGCCGGCGGCCGCGGCGGGCGGGCCTGAGGCGATGACGCAGCCGAGCGCCGCCGCTGCCGCTCCGACGACCGAGGCGATCTTCTTGGCGATGTGGTGCATGGCGAGTCCCTCAGGCATTCCGTGGGTTCGTGACGAGGCACGGATGCGGATCGATGCGGGTCGGGGCCGGGCAGCCGGCGGTGCCGGACGGGTGAGGCCCCTCGGGGACCAACGCGGGGAAAGATCACGAGTTACGGTCGGTCACCGGCCGGGAGGCTCGCGCCACGACGAAGAGGAACAGGCCGCAGGCCGTCACGAGCAGCCATCCGGGGCGGGAGGCTCGGGCGAGGCCTACGGGGCTCACGTCCGCGACCAGGCCGCCGGCGATCGCGATGCCGACCGCGGCGCCGACCTGGCGTGCGGTGGAGCTGATAGCCCCGGCGACGCCCGCGCGGGACGGCGGCAGGCCGCTGACGGCGGTGTTGGTGAGCGGGGCGTTGGCGAAGCCGAATCCGATGCCTATGAGCAGGTAGGCCAGTAGCAGCACAAGGACGCTCGTGTCCTGGGCGAGGTTCACCATGCACAGGCCGCCGGCGGTGGTGAAGCCGGCCGCGAGGACGAGTGGGCGCCGCGGTCCGAGGCGCCCCACCAGGGTGCCGGCCCACGGCGCGCACAGGGTCGCTCCGAGCGCCATGGGCAGGGTCACCATGCCTGCCTGGAGCGGCGTCCACCCGCGGGCGTGCTGGAGGTAGAAGGTGGTGAGCAGCAGGCTGACGTTCAGGGCGATGAACACGGCCATGGCGCCCAGCACCGAGGTGGCGAAGAGCGGTCGGCGGAAGAGTCCGAGGTCCATCAGGGGTTCGCCGTGGCGGAGCTCCACCCGGATGAACCCGGCTGTCGTCGCCACGATCAGCGCGTAACCGGTCATGGCCAGTGGTGAAGTCCAGCCGATACGGGGGCCTTCGATGAGGACGGCCACCGAGAAGCACACGGCGAGCGTGAGGAGCACCTGGCCGGGCAGATCGAGCCGCCGGGCGCGCTGCCCGCGGGACTCTGGCACGAAGACGGCGACCAGGACGAGTGCGGCGGCGATGATCGGTCCGTTGATCCAGAACACCGATCGCCAGCCGAACGCCTCGATGAGCGCCCCGCCGGTGACCGGGCCCGCCGCCATGCTGAGGCCGAAGACCGACGCCCATACGCCGATCGCCCGGGCCCGCTCCCGTGGGTCGGGCATGGCGTTCACGACGATGGCCAGGGCGACGGGGCTCAGCATCGAGGCGCCGACTCCCTGGGCGGCCCGGGCCACGACGAGGAAGCCGAGCGACGGGGCGAGCGCACAGGCGAGGGACGCGATGCCGAAGACGGCCAGGCCGCACCGGAACACGCGGCGTCGCCCGAAGCGGTCCGCCAGCGCGCCGGCGGCGATGAGGAGGCTGGCCAGGACGACGGTGTAGGCGTCCACGACCCATTCCAGGCTGCGGGTGTCCGCGCCCAGGCCTTCTCCGATCACGGGCAGGCCGACGTTGACGATGGTGGTGTCGAGGCCGACGAGGAACATGCTCAGCGCACAGACGGCGAGCACCGTCCAGCGCCGGCGCGCACTCAGCGCGGGTTGAGTGGGGAGCGATGTCGTGGTCACGGGCCCACCTTCTGTCCGGGATCGCCTTTCGGCCCAGAAAGTTTGCTGATACCGCAACAGCACCCCTACGGCGACGCGATCGACGGCCTGGTCGGTCCGTTGTCAGTGGGGCGGTGCATGATCGGAGCATGAGCCACAGCACAGCCGACGCGCTGCACGTCCTTGCCCGCGAGCACCTGCCCCACGAGATCGCCGAGCGGTGGATCGGGCTGCTGCGGCCGGGCCTGCGTCTGGAGCGGGCCGCGGGCGCGGACACGGACGAAGGCACCGACGGGGGCGAGGCGGTCCGTACGGTCGTCGGACGCCTCGGTGGACTGCCCGAACTGCCGGAGAGCGAGCGGTGGCCCGAGTGGGAGGGGCACGGCCCGCTCGCCTTCGTCGCCTCGCTCGACTGCGCGGCCCTGCCCTCCGCCGCGCTCGACATCGACCTGCCGACGGAGGGCACGCTGGTCTTCTTCTACTTCGACGGGCAGCTGGACGGCGGCGTGGCGGTGGTCGCGCCCGACGAGCCCGACTCGTGGGCGGGGGCACGTGTGCTGTACATACCGGCGGGGGTTCCAGTCGCCGAGCGGGCGGCGCCGGAGGGGATTCGGCCGTACCCGGAGGTGCCGCTGACGGCGCGCGTGGAGACGACGGCGCCGTATCTCTGGCACCCGGTGGTCTACCGGGAGTTCGCGCCGATGTCCGACGACCACCCCGTGTGGGGCGAGGACTTCCAGGACGCCATGTGGGACCACTCCGAGGGCACGGAGCACCGGGTCGGCGGCCATGCCGACCCGGTGCAGGACGAGGTGGAGGCGGAGGTCGCCCGCGGCGCGCTGGGGAGTCCGCCGTGGGTCGACCCCCGCATCAAGGACGAGGCCCTGCGCTGGACGCTGCTCGCCCAGTTCGACTCGGACGACGACGCCGACATGATGTGGGGCGACTGCGGCGTCCTGTACTGGCTCATACGCCCCGAGGATCTGGCCGAACGGCGCTTCGACCGCGCGATGTTCACCTGGCAGTGCGGCTGACGGGAACGTCCGCGTGGTCGCGCCGCCGGGCTCACCGTGGCGTGAGCACGGGGTCCTCCATGGCCGGCGAGGGGGCGTCGGCGGCCTTGCGTGGCAGGCCGAGTGTGATCAGCAGGCCGAGGACCATGCCCGCCGCGGTGAGCAGCACGACGAGGAACTCGCCGTCGGCGGTGGCGGCGCGTAACGCGTCGCCCGTCTTGCCCTCGGTGCCCGCGTCGGCGACGGCGGTCAGCAGGGCCAGGCCGATGGCGTTGCCGAGGTTGAGGGTGGTGGAGGCGAGGCCGTTGGCGATGCCCTGTTCGCCGGGGGCGACGCCGGTGGAGGCGGCGATCCACATGGCGGTCCAGACGATGCCCTGGCCTACTCCGGAGACGATCAGTCCGGGGACGGCGGTCAGGTAGGAGGCGTCGCTGTCGAAGCCGACGGCCAGGACGGCTGTGCCGACGGCGCCGATGACGAAGCCGGTGAGCAGGGTCGTGCGGGTGCCGAGCCGGGTGGTGAGGCGTTCGCCGAGCTGGGTGCCGGTGGCGATCGCCACGGACGGTACGAGGAAGGCGAGGCCGGTCTCCAGGGCGCTCATGCCGTGGACGGTCTGCAGCAGCACGGTCAGGAAGTAGGGCAGCGTGCCGAACGTGGCCATGTAGAGGAACGTCACGGTGATGGCGGTGCGCAGGCTGCGGTTGCGGAAGAGGCGCAGCGGCATGAGCGGGTCCTTGCTGCGGGCTTCCACGGCCGCGAAGACGACGAGGAGCACGACCGCGGTGATGAAGGCGCCGATGACAGTGGTGGAGGTCCAGCCGATCTCCGGCCCTTCGACGAGGGCGAACACCAGCAGGGTGGCGCCGCCGGTTGCCGCCAGTGCGCCGGGCAGGTCGAAGGGGCGCTTCTCGGTGGGCTTTTCGTCGCGGGGGATGACGGCGAGAGCGGCCAGCGCCACGATGCCGGCCAGGGGCACGTTGACGTAGAAGACGGCCGGCCAGCCGTAGGACTCGGTGAGTACGCCGCCGAGGAGGGCGCCCACGGTCAGGCCGCTGGCTCCCGCGCCGCCCCACACGGCGAGCGCCTTGTTGCGCTTGGGTCCTTCTTCGAACAGCGTGTTGATCAGGGACAGGGTCGAAGGCAGCAGCAGGGCTCCGCCGATGCCCTGGACGGCCCGGGCGGCGATGATGACCGCGGGGCTGCCGGCCATTCCTCCGGCCAGGGACGAGAGGGCGTACAGGGCCAGGGCGAGGACGAACATCCGCCGTCGGCCGAAGAGGTCGGCGGCGCGGCCGCCCAGCAGCAGGAAGCCGCCGGCCAGGACGACGTAGGCGCTGACCACCAACTGCTGTGTCTGGCCCGGGAATCCGAGGTCCGCCCCGATGTCCGGCAGCGCGACGAAGACGATGTTCAGGTCGAGCGAGAAGATGAGTTGGGCGAGGGCGAGCAGCGCGAGGCTCAGTCCCGGCCGCCGCGGGGGCGGGGGTGAAATGGACATGGGAGGGTCGGCCCTTCTTCGGTTCAGGGGCGGGCAGCCCCGGTCAAGTTCGACTGTACGTATATTCACGTACAGTCGAATCAACCGCAACAGGGGGCCGGGGCCGTCGCCACGACTGTCGCGGTACGGTGGGACAATGACCGCCCGTCACCCCGATCGCGAGCAGATCCGCATCGAAGACGTCCTGTCCGCCCTGGGACACCCGATGCGGTTGACCGTTGTGCGCGTGCTCAACGACGGCGGGGAGCACAACTGCGGCAGCATCCTCGACGGGGTGTCGAAGTCGACGATGACCCACCACTGGCGCGTGCTGCGGGACAGCGGAGTCATCTGGCAGCGGCCCTCCGGGCGGGAGAACCTCCTCTCCCTGCGCCGGCAGGACCTCGACGCGAGGTACCCGGGCCTGTTGGACGCCATCCTCGCCGGCGCCGCGACCGACGCGGCGTCCGAGGCCGCCGCCCGGCCCACCGCCCTGGAGGGCTAGGTTCTGTCTCTTTGGTCAGCGTCGGGCCCAGATGAGGATCCCGGCGAAGGTGGAGTGCCGCCTGCCCGTCTGTATCCCCCGAGCGGAGAATCCGGTTGCCTGGGCTGCCGATTCGTCCGCAGACTCACGATCATGATGTCTCACGCGCGCGGTCTGGTCCTTGAACGCTTCCGTTGGATCGGCGGCCACGCTGACGTCTGGCAGGTCTTTCGTGACCCCGAAACTCTTGCTGCGGTAGTCCGTGGACTGGCCGGGCCGTTCCGGGAAGACGGCGTCACGGCCGTCTGCGGCATTGAGTCGCGGGGCTTCCTGCTGGGCGCGGCAGTGGCCGTCGAGCTCGGCGTCGGCTTCGTCGCGGTACGCAAGGGCGAGGGCATCTTCCCTGGGAAGAAGGTCACCAGGTGCAGCGACCCCGACTACCGGGGTACTCGCCAGGAGCTGCGTCTGCAGCGGACGGCGGTGGGCCCCGGGGACCGGGTGCTGCTGGTCGATGACTGGATCGAGACGGGTAGCCAGGCGTCAGCGGTGCGGTCGATGGTCGAGGAATGCGGCGGGCAGTGGGCCGGCTGCTCCGTCATTGTTGACCAGACAGCCCCGGCCCGGCGGGCGAACCTGGGCGTCCGCAGCATTGTCACCGCCACCGAACTTCCGGCTTGGGATGGGCAGTCCTGACACGTGTCCGCCTGGCTGGTTGCTCGGTTGACTGGATGTGTCTGTCCGACTAGTGATCACTGATGCGATGTGGGACAGGATCGCGCCACTGATGCCGGCCGATCCCGTTCGCGGGCGGCGGTGGGCTGACCACCGCCGCACACTTGAGGCCATCGCGTGGAAGTACCGCACCAGCTCGCCGTGGCGAGACCTGCCGGACGTGCTCGGTCCGTTCCAGACTGCTCACAAGCGCCTGATCAGATGGGCCGTCGACGGCACCTGGGAACGCATCCTCGCCGCTCTCCTGGCCGCAGCCGATGCCGAGGACGACATCGACTGGACCGTGTCGGTCGACTCGACCATCGTCCGAGCCCATCAGCACGCCGCCGGCGCACTCACAAGGGGGCAGCCGACCGAGCCGAACCCGCTGATCACGCCCTCGGGCGTTCCCGCGGTGGGCTGAGCACGAAGGTTCATCTGGCCGCCGACGGCCGGGCACGACCTCTGGCCTTCACCCTTACCGCAGGCCAGGCCGGTGACGCACCCGCCTTCGAGACGGTGATGTCCGGCATCCGCGTGCCCCGCAGCGGCCCGGGCAGGCCACGAACCCGGCCCCTCGCCGTCCTGGCCGACCGTGCGTATTCTTCACGCGCCATCCGTACCCGCCTGCGGCGTCGGGGCATCCGCGCTGTCATTCCACAGCCGTCCGACCAGGTTGGCCACCGCCTGAGGCGAGGCAGACTCGGAGGCCATCCGCCAGGCTTCGACAGCGAGGCATACAAGCAGCGGAACACTGTCGAGCGGTGCATCAACCACCTCAAGCAGTGGCGCGGCCTGGCCACACGAACCGACAAGCTCGCGATCGCCTGCCAGGCTGCCCTGCACCTCGCGGGCATCCTCATCTGAGCCCGACGCTGACCAAGGAGACAGAGCCTAGCCCGGCTCAGCCGCCGCGGCGGAGAACTCGACGGCGCCCTCCGGAACCACGGGTCAGCCGGTGGCGCGCAGGGCGCGGTGGGCCGTTTCGCGGAGGTGGGTGAGGACTTCGGGGTCGGCGTCGAGGGTGTAGTCGGTGTCGAACCAGGCCAGGGTCCGGGCGATACGAGGCAGGGAGTCGTCCGAGGCGTCGACGCGGCAGGTCTTCTCGTCGACGGACTGGACGCGGGTGGCGAGACCGCGGGTTCGGGCGCGGATGTGGTCGGCGGGCGCGCGGACCGTCGCGACGGCGCGGTAGCGGGTGGGGACCGCGGAGAGACGGGCGGCGACGAAGACCGCCGGGTCGCCGCCGGGTACGGAGCGGGCCGGGACGCGGGCCGCGGTCAAGGCGGGGTCGGTGATGCGGTCGAGGCGGAACAGGCGCCAGTCGTTCCTCTCCGTGTCGTGGGCGAGGAGGTACCAGAGGTCACCGGAGGCGACCAGGTGACAGGGTTCGACTCGGCGCGCGGTGGGGGTGCCGTGGCGGGTGGTGTAGTCGAAGGTGATGATCTCGTGGTCGCGGCAGGCGAGGGCGAGGGTGGCCAGCAGGGTCGGGTCGACGTGGGGGCCACGGTCTTCCCAAGTGATGCCGGCGAGGGATGCCTGCAGGGCGGAGACCTGACCGCGCAGGCGGCGCGGTAGGACCTGTTCGAACTTGGCCAAGGCCCGCAGGGCGGTCTCCTCCAGACCGGCGAGACCGGCGGCGGTGCGCAGGGCGACGGTGACGGCAACGGCTTCGTCGTCGTCGAGGAGGAGCGGAGGCAGGTCGGTGCCGGCCCTCAGGCGGTAGCCGCCGGCGTGGCCGCGGGCGCTGTCGACGGGGTAGCCCAGCCCACGCAGGCGGTCGACGTCCCGGCGGACGGTACGGACGGTCACCTCCAGGCGGTCGGCCAGGTCCGTCCCGGACCATTCCCGCCTGGCCTGCAGCAGGGACAGCAGCCGCAGCATCCGTACGGTCATGTCACTCGTCATGACCCCCACTCTGCCCGAGTCAAAGGACATCTCGTGTCCTCAAAGGCTCCTATGGTGGATCCGTCTGAATCGGATCAAATAGATCAAGCGGATCAAACCAGGAGGTTCCTCATGGAGATCGCCGTTCTCGGCACCGGTGGCGGTGCCCGCGCGCACACCGCCAAGCTGCTCGAGCTCGGACACGAGGTCTACGTCGGCACCCGCGACGTGGAATGCACCCTCGCCCGCACCGAGCCCGACATGATGGGCAACGCCCCCTACAAGGAGTTCCTCGCCGAGCACCCGGGGATCACCCTGCTGCCCGTCGGCGAGGCCGCGGCCGCCGCCGACGAGGTGGTCATCAGCGGCATCGACGGCCACAACGCCATGGCCGCGCTGAGCGCCATCGCCGGTCAGCTGGCAGGCAAGACCCTGATCGACTACGCGGTGCCGTTCATCTACCAGCACGAGAGCGAGCACCCCTGGCCCACGCCGTGGGGCGTCATGCCGAAGCTGGACCCGTGCGACACCGACAGTCTCGGCGAGCAGATCCAGCGGGCCCTGCCGGACGCCAAGGTCGTCAAGTCCTTCGTCACCCAGGAGCAGACCACCGTGGTCGACCCCCGGAGCGTGGGCGGCGGGGACCACACCATGTTCGTCGCCGGTGACCACGCCGACGCCAAGCAGCGGGCCACCGATCTCCTCAAGGCGTACGGCTGGAGCGACATCCTCGACCTCGGGCCGCTCGTGTGCGCCCGGGGCATGGAGATGTACGCCCACATGCACTCCGCCATCGGCTTCGGCCTCGGCTTCGGCCTCGGCCACCAGTTCGGCGGCCACTTCGGCATCAAGGTCGTGCGCTGAGCGTGACCGCCCTCCCCCGCATCAGCGCGGCCCAGCGGCGTGATCGGCTCACGGCCCGTCACCTCCTCGCACCGCACCTCCGCAAGGAGTCGGCCCAGGAGGTGGCCGAGGCCCTGATCGGCCTGCATGCCACCGACCCGGCGACCGTCTTCCTCGCCGCTGCGGCCCGCATGAAGGAACCCGCCGCCGCGTCCATCGACCGCTCCCTCTACGACAGCCCGCTCGCACTGGAGCGCATACGGTGCATGCGCCGCACCATGTTCGTCGTCCCCGCCGATCTCGCCCCGGCCGTCAGATCCGCCACCGTCGCCGATTCGCGGCGCCACCGCACCGAAGCCCTCGCCACCCTGAGCCGCTCCCTGGGCTGGGACGAGGACCGCTACCACGCGGTCGAGCAGGCGGTTCTGGAGGCACTCGCCGACCGGGGCGAGGCCACGGCCGCCCAGCTCGCCGACGACGTGTCCGACCTGCGCGAGCAGTTCGTCACCTTCGCCGGCAAGTCGTACGAGTCCCGCCAGCGGGCCAGCTCCCCCGTCCTCGGAGTGCTGGCCGCCGAAGGCCGGATCCGCCGGTCCCGTCCGGCCGGGTCATGGACCTCGGCGCAGTTCCGCTGGGCGCCCGCCCGACCGCTGCCCGAACTGCCCGCCGCAGAGGCCAGAACCACGCTGGCCCGCCAGTACCTCACGGCGTACGGCCCGGTCACGGTGGACGACCTGAAGTGGTGGACCGGCTGGAACCTCACCGACACGCGCAAGGCCCTGGCCGCCACGGGCGCCGAGGCAGTCGAACTCGACGAAGGCACCGGCTACCTCCTGCCCGAGGACCTGGATCCGGTCCCGGCCGTCGAGGCTCCCGGAGCGGTGCTGCTGCCGGGCCTGGACCCCACGGCCATGGGCTGGCGCCACCGCGACTGGTACCTCGACCCCGCCCACACGGCGGCTCTCTTCGACCGCAACGGCAACATCGGCCCCACCGTCTGGTGGAACGGCCGCATCATCGGCGGCTGGGCACAGCACCCCGACGGGCACATCAGCCACCACCTCCTCACCGACCCCGGCGAAGAGGCCCGCGCCGCCATCGACACCGAGATCGGACGTCTGACCGCCTTCCTCGGCGGCATCCGGGTCACGCCGTGCTACCGCACCCCTCTCGAACGCCACCTCGCCGGCCCTGGCACGGGGCGGCGGCCCCCGGCGTCCACCCGCTGACAGCTGCGGCCCGAACGACCGAGGATGGTCTGGGCCATTGGCCGCAGCCCGTCCCAGACTGGGCGGATGTTCGAGCGACGGACCACCCCATGACCGCGGCCCGCACGCCGGACCTCCCGCTGCACCGGCTGGAGGTCCCGCTGCCGCATCTGATGCCCTTCGCCATCGGCTCCTTCGACTCCATCGGCCCGCTGTCCAGGGCCGGATTCCCCCACCGGCACACCTTCTACGAGATCGTGCATGTGACCGGCGGCCGGGGCGCGCATGTGCTCGATCTCGCGCACTGGCCGCTCGAGCCACCGCATTTATGCGTCATCACCCCCGGCCAGGTGCACTACTGGAAGGACGCGGACGGTCTGACCGGTGACGTCGTGCTGTTCAACGAGGACTTCCTGCTCTCCCACCCCGAGGACGCCGGGGCGCTGCGTCTGCTCGCCGGCCGGCCATGGCTGCGGCTCACGGGCGAGAACGCCGACATCGCCGGACTGTTCACCGAGATGCACCGTGAGTACGCCGCCTTGCGCGAGGGGTACGCCGGTGTGCTCCGGGCCTATCTGCACATCCTGGTCGTACGGGCGCTGCGCGCCTCCGAGCCGGGCCCCTGCCCGGCCGCCGGGCGCGCCGCCGAGCTGGCCGCGTCCTTCACCCGGCTGATCGCGCGGCCGGACGCCGAGCTGCGTTCCGTACCGGAGTACGCCCGGGAACTCGGGGTCTCCGCGGGGCATCTGCATGCCCTGGTGAAGCAGGCCACCGGTCACACCCCCGGGCGGCTCATCCGTCAGCAGCAGACCCTGGAGGCCAAACGGCTCCTCGCCGCGACCGGCCTGACGGTCCGGCAGGTCGCACGGCAGACCGGCTTCGAGGACCCTTCCTACTTCAGCCGTTTCTTCCGGCGTGAGACCGGGCTGACACCGAAGGAGTTCCGGGCCGGGGTCGGAGGAAAACACCACGATCCCCGGATCGCGTCCCTCGCGGGCCCCAAGGAGGGCCCGTAGGTTGGCTCGCGCGGTGCCGGGCCGAGCGGACAGCTGACGACCCTCCTCGCCGTGACCGCTCCGTCCCCCCATGGTCCGGCACCGTCCCTCACTCGCACCTCCCCATGACGCGAAGGAGCACGCGCATGCCCTCCCCCCACGACCACGAGCCGGAGACCACGGCCGTCCCGCCCGCCGGCGCCCGGCCGGTCAGCCGGAAGAGCCTGCTCAGAGCGGCCGCGGCGGTCGGCGCCGTGCCGCTCCTCGCGGGGACCGGAGTCGCACTCGCCCGCAAGCACGCCGGTGGCGCCGCGACCGGCCTGGAACCGACACCGGCCTGCGACGACGGCGACGACCCCACCGTCCCGCAGACGGAGGGGCCGTACTTCAAGCCCAACTCCCCGCACCGCACCTCGCTGGTGCGCCCCAGCACCCCGGGCATCCGGCTCACCGTCGCCGGATACGTCTTCGGCCGCGCCTGCCTGCCCATCGCCGGCGCCCTGCTCGACTTCTGGCAGGCGGACGTCAACGGCGCCTACGACAACACGGGATACGCGTTTCGGGGCCACCAGTTCACCGACGCCCGGGGCGCCTTCCGGCTGTCCACCATCGTCCCCGGGCTCTATCCGGGACGCACCCGGCACATCCACGTCAAGGTGCAGGCCCCCAACCGGCCCGTGCTCACCACCCAGCTGTACTTCCCGGACGAACCGCGCAACAACACCGACGCGATCTTCGACGCGCGCCTGCTGATGACCGTCCGGGACGTCGGCAGGACACGCGAGGGAACCTTCGACTTCGTCCTGGACGTGCCGCAGTCGCCCTCCCCCGCCCCGACGACCCCACCGCCCGCCGGCACCAGGACGTAGCGGGAAGGGTGCCGGTCGGCACGGTCACGGCCGGGTGTCGTGGCCGGCCAGGTGGAGGAAGCGGTCGGACAGGGCGTGCAGCCACCGGGCGCGTTCCGTGGCGATCTCCTTGAGCCGTGCGTGATCGCTGCGGGCGACGAGGTGGCCCATGTAGCGCTCGTTGAACCCGGCGTACTCCTGGTGCAGGGTGCGCAGTGCCTGGGCCACCCTGCGCTCGGGGGCGCCGACCAGCCGGGCGAGCGGGGCGGTGTACTGCTTCCAGCGCCCTTCGACGGCCTGGCGGAGCAGACCGTCGAGCTCACCGGCCCGGCCGATGATGCGCAGCAGCTCCTCCGCTTCGAGGCCCAGCGCGTCCGCCAGGAGCATGGTCTGCCGGTCGGTTCCCCTCCATCGGTGGTCGTTCTCGGCCCGCGCGTAGTCGTGTACGTCCATGCCGATGCGCTGGGCCAGCCGTTCGGCGGTGAACTGCCGGGCCAGGCGGTGCTCGCGCAGCGATCGGGGCTGTAGCGCCATCAGGACGGGGACGGGGCACCACAATGCGTCGGCCAGCGCGAAGAGTTCGGCCTCCGAGGGCGCCACCGTGCCCGCCTCCCAGGCAACGACGGCCTCGGGCGGGCGGCGTACCCCCAGCTGCGCCATCGAGGCGACGACCTGGTCAGGGGTCAGGCCGATGCAGAGGCGGGCGGCCCGGGCTTGGGTGGGAGAGAACGGTGGGTGGGACACGTACGGATCACCTCGGTGGGTGGCCCCGCGGGGCGGTGGGCTCGGCGGGGCGGGCGGGTCAGCGGGCCGTGGCGGTCTGCGGGCCCGTGCCGTCGTCGTACTCGGCGAGACCGTCCCAGTCGATGTCCTCCCGTTTCCGCCGGCTCTCGAAGGCGTGGAAGAAGAGGTTCAGGAGCACGGCGGTCAGGGTGCCGAGGGTGATCCCGCTGCCCAGGACGGCCCGGACCTCGGTCGGCATGCGCTCGAAGAACGGCGCGACGGCCGTCGGCAGCATGGCCGCGCCGAGGCTGACGGCCAGGATGAGGGCGTTGCGTTCCTCCCGCAGGTCGACCTTGGCGAGGATCTGGATGCCGACGGTGGCGACCATGCCGAACATGGCGACGGCCGCGCCGCCGAGCACGGGATGGGGTACGGAGGCCACGACGGCGCCGGCCTTCGGCACCAGGCCGAGGAGGATCATGAAGACTCCGGCCGCGACGACGACGAACCGGCTGGTGACCCGGGAGATCCGGACCAGGCCGATGTTCTCCGCGAACGCCACGTACGGAAAGGAGTTGAGCACGCCGCCGAGGACGGTGGCGACGCCGTCGGCGCGCAGGGCCCGGCTGACCGTGTCTCCGTCGACCTTCCGGCCGGTGATCTCGCCCATGGCGTACACGTCTCCGGTGGTCTCCACCATGGTGATGAGCATGACGACGACCATCGCCAGCATGGGGAAGAGGGAGAAGGTCGGCAGGCCGTAGTGGAAGGGGGTGCTGACGCCGAGCCAGTCGGCCTGGTCGACCGCGCCGAGGTCGGCGTCGCCGAGCAGCCAGGCGACGGCCGTTCCGCCGACGAGCCCGAGCAGGACGGCGATGCTGCGCAGGAACGGGCCGCCGAAGCGCACGACCAGCAGGATGAAGAGCAGCGTGCCGCCGGCGTAGGCGAGGTTGGCCGGGTCGCCGTAGCCGGGTCCGCCGATCAGGGTCGAACCGCCGCCGACGTCCTGGAGGGCCACCGGTATGAGGACGATGCCGATGACGGTCAGGAGGGTGCCGGTGACGATCGGGGGGAAGTACTTGGCCAGCCGCCCGGCGAAGGGGGCGAAGAGGAAGGCCGCGACACCGCCGGTGATGACGGCGCCGTAGACCACCAGCAGCCCCGCGGTGCCGCCTCCCGCGCCCTGGCCGATGGCGATCATCGGTGAGACGGCGGTGAAGGTGGCCCCTTGTACGAGCGGCAGCCGGGATCCGATCCGCCAGAAGCCCCACGCCTGGATGATGGTGGCGATTCCGGCGGTGACCAAGTCGGCGTTGATGAGGTAGATGAGCTCCTCACGCGAGAGACCGAGGCTGTTGCCGAGGATCACCGGCACGAGCACGGCGCCGGCGTAGAAGGCCAGGACGTGCTGGAAGCCGTAGAGCGAGAGCTTGGGGAGCGGAAGGACCTCGTCCACCGGATGCGGGGTGGCGGGGAGTCGTCGGCGTGAGGCCGGTGGTGCCATCTCTGCCTTGCCTTGAGGTAGGTGAATGAGAGGGAGCGCGACGGCGGGGTCGCGGGGAGAGCCTCGAAGGGGGCATCCGGGCGGCCGCGCGGATCAGGCGGTTCACCGGCTGGCGGCCCGGGGTTACCGGTGCGCGGCCAGGCGTCCAGACAGGGAGGCATGAGGGGGCTGGGGCGAACGGCCCGGGCCGGACACAGATCCTTACGGACGGGCGGGGCGTCGCGCAAGGTGGCTGACCGTGTTTCTTGAAGGAAAACCCCTCAGTAACTTACGAATCGATGGCCGAGGTGCGCATCGACTACGGATTTCGTTGCCCATGAGAGCGAGGCGAGCCATACGGCCGCTGGAAAACAAACGTGCCGTACATATTCGCGCGCTTAGCACAAGATCGGCCTTCGGAACGGCGTTTGCCCGCAGACGACCGTGCAGAGTGGCTGACGTAACCCGGGCGTAAATCGCCCATATCCCGAGATGCATGGCCGAACCTGGCCGTCGCCACCCTTCCATGAAGCGGAAACCGGCCAACATCATTGAGGATCGCCGGTGAGAGCCCGTTACGACGAAAAAACCTTGCTGCACAGGGGGTGCGGTGATAACAATTGGGAACCTAAACAGCTCTCGGAGTCAGTCGGTGACTACAACCGTGGAGGAGCATGTCAACCCCAGGGGTGACGTCTCGTAACAGCGCGGAGTTATTGAGGACCGAATCGGAAGTACCGGGTCACAACCAGACGGATACGCCTGCCTGGCAATTCGTTCCACTGGATCTGAGCGACGCGTACAACAATGTTGGTGTCACCGCCGAAACCGCCACCGGTGTCGGCGCGTTCAACGTGTGGAGAAACTCTCTCCCGGTCGCCGAGTTACCTGCCGGAAAAGAGACCGTGGTCGACGGTGTGCCGTTTCGGTTCCCGGAGGCCGGGCATGGGCAGTTCGACAACGTGCGCAGCGACGGGCAGTTGCTTTCCTTTCCGCCCGGCCGTTTCGACTGGATTTACCTGCTGGCCGCCGGGGAGCGCCGGGTCGAGGACGAGATCGCCCTCCATTTCGACGACGGTGCCGTCGACTTCGAGCACATACGAATATCCGACTTCTGGGCAGCCGCTCCTCACTTCGGGGAGAGCCAGGCCTTCGCCACGTCGGTGATGCATTACCCCCACCATGTGCAGCGCGGCGTACCGGGCATGCTGTGGTGTCAGCGGGTGCCGGTGGTACGACGGGGGGCGCTACGGGCGCTGCGCCTGCCGCGGAACATCGCACTCCATGTCTTCGCCGCCACGCTCTGCCGCCCCGGACGGAGCTGATCGCGTGGCCACCGTCCCCACAGTCTCCGCCGCTCCGCTCGGAGCCCGCGTCGAGCAGTGGTACCGCGACCCCGTCAGCTGTCTGCAGGCCACCCTCGCCGCCGTCCTCACCCACGCGGGCGCCGAACCCCTCGACACACTCGGTCTGGGCTGGGAGTTCCGGTTCATCCCGGGGGACGTGCGCCCCGAGGAGTACTACTGGCCATGCCGCCGTCCCGGCGACCTCGCGGGAAGCGTCCTGCCGCACTCGCCGGTGACCTCCCGCTGGCGCACCGCGCCGCCCGGCGACCCCCTGTCGGCGCTGGAGGAGGCGCTGTCCGCGGGGCGCCTGCCGGTCATCGCCGTGGACAACTTTCATCTGCCGTTCCGGCCCGCGTACGGAGACGTGCACGCGGCGCACCTCATCGTGGTCAGGGACGTCGACCGCCGCGGCGGTGCGGCCCTCGTCTCCGACCCCATGCCACCGGCTCACTACGGTCGCCTCGACCTGCCCGACCTGTTGCGCGCCTGGCAGTCCGGCAACCCGGCCGACGAGCAGGACGTGTTCTTCAGTGGGGCCGCCGCCGCTGCCCGCTGGCTCGACGTACGGGTCACCCAACGGGTGCCCGCGCTCACGGCCGAACGTCTGGGCGCCGTCCTGCGCGCCAACCTCGCGGAGTTCCGGGACACCGGGAGCGGACCTGACGACGGCGGCGCTCTCACGGGCCTGGCCGGCGTGCGGCGGTTCACCGAACAGGTCGTCGCGGCCGCGCACGCCGGGGACGGCGCCGCCGTGGCCGAGGTGTACACGTTCGGCTGGGCCATGCAGGCCCAGGCCGCGCTCCACGGTGAACTGCTGCGCGCCCGTGGCCGGGCCTGGGACTCCCCGGCGCTGGCGGAGGCCGGCCGCCGGGTGGAGACCGTGGCCCACCGCTGGACACCGCTACGGGTGTCGGCGGCCCACGGGCACCGGGAGCCGGCCGCCTGGGCGGCCCGGCTGGAGCACCACGGTGCCCGGCTGACCGAGGCCTACGAACAGGCCGTACGCACCCTTTCCACGGTGGCGGAGTCATGACGGGGTGCGCGACGGCGGGATCCGAATCGACCGTGCGGAAGCAGGGCCATGAGTGACATCAGAGAACGACTCGGACGGCTGCCGCTCGAACGGCGCGTCAAGTTCCTCGCGCTGCTGCGCTCGGGCCAGGAGGGGACGGTCCAGGACCGGCCCACACCGCGCAAGCGGGGCGACACGGCCCCGCTGTCCTACTCGCAGGACCTGCTGTGGTTCCTCGACCGGCTCTCCCCCGGCATGTCGGCCTACAACATCCCGGCCGGCATCTGGCTGCGCGGCGCGCTGGACACCGACGCCTTGGAGGCGGCCCTGAGGTCCGTGGTCGAGCGCCACGAGACGCTGCGCACCTCGCTGCGGGAGATCGACTCCGGGCCCGTGCAGGTCGTCTCCCCCGCCCCGGCGGTCGCTCTTCCGGTCACCGACGTCACGGGTGACGGCCCGCAGGAGCGACGGGACCGCTGCCGGGAGCTGGCCGGGGAGCTGGTGCGGCGTCCTTTCGCGCTCGGCGAGGGCCCGTTGTGGCGGGCGGCGCTCTACCGCACGGGACCCGAGGAGCACTACTTCGCCTGGGTGGTGCACCACTCCGTCTTCGACGCCACCTCCAGCGAGGTGTTCACGGCGGAACTGGCGGAGCTCTACGGCGCCGCGGTGGAACGGCGCGAGCCGGATCTCCCGGAAATTCACGTGCAGTTCGCGGACTTCGCGCTGTGGGAGCGGGAATGGCTGGCAGGGCCGCAACTCGACCGGCTGCTTTCCTACTGGCGCACCACGCTCAAGGACGTGCCGGTCGTCGAATTACCTCCCGACCGGCCCCGTCCGGAACAGTTCACCTTCCGTGGCGCATTCGCCCGTAAGCCCGTCGAGGCGGACGTCGTGGACGCGGTCCACCGGCTCGCCCAGGAGATGGACACCACTCCCTACGCGGTCTATGTGTCCGTCTTCCTCACCATGCTGCACCGCTACACCCGGCAGGACGACTTGGTGGTCGGCTGTTCCACCAGTGTCCGTGGCCGCCTGGAACTCGAATCGCTCATCGGTTTCTTCGTCAACATGATGCCGCTCCGGGTCGACATGGGCGGGGAACCGACGTTCCGGGAGCTGATCCGCAGGGTCGACGGAGTCGTCCGGGGTGCCTTCGCTCATGTGGAGCTTCCCTTCGAACGTATCGTGCAGGCGGTCGCCCCGACCCGTGACCCCGCACGTTCTCCCTTGGTACAGAACGCATTTCTCCTGCCGCAGCGCCGCCAGTCGATGCCGCTGCACGGAATTGACGTCGATTTCGACGGCCCGGAAACGCACACCGCGAAATTTGACACGACCTGGCAGATGTATGAATCCGGCCATGAGTCGTCGATCGATGTCGAGTACTGCGTCGACCTGTTCGACGCCGAGACGATCGACAGCATGCAGACGCACTACCGCGAGGTGCTGCGGGCCCTGGTGGCCGACCCGGACACCGTCGCGGCGCACGCCCCGCTGCTCCCCGCCGACCAGCGCGAGGCGATGGTGCGCCGCGGCAGCGGTGAGACCAGGCCCACGCGCGACATCTCGGTGGACGCCTGGTTCGCCGAGCGGGCCGCGGCCACGCCCGACGCCACGGCCGTGGTGGCCGGGGACGAGCGGCTCACCTACCGTCAGCTCGACGAGCAGGCCAACCGGCTGGCGGGTCTGCTGACCATCCGTGGCGTACGTCCCGGGGACCTGGTCGCGCTGTCCCTGCCGCGCGGCTGCTCCTATGTGACCGCCGTCCTCGGGGTGCTCAAGGCGGGCGCGGCGTTCGTCCCTCTCGATCCGGGGCATCCGCGCGAGCGGCTGGCCACGCTCCTGCGGGACGCCGGGCCTCGTCTCGTGGTCACGCTCGGCCATCTCGTGGCCGGTCTGCCGGCCGACGGTCCCCCCTCCCTGGCGCTGGACGCCGTCGCCGGGGAACTGTCCGCCCTGCCCGCCGACCGCCCGCCGGTCACGACGAAGCCGGGCGATCTCGCGTACGTCATCTACACGTCGGGCAGTACGGGTGCTCCCAAGGGCGTGCTGGTGGAGCACCGCAGCGTCGTCAACTTCATCACCTCGACGCAGGAGCTCTTCGACCTGACCCCGGCCGACCGGGTGCTGGGCTACGCCTCCTACACCTTCGACGTCTCCGTCTTCGAGATGTTCTCGGCCCTGCTCACCGGCGCCGAGCTGCATGTGGCGCAGGACACCGCGCGGCTGGACGTGGACCGGCTGCAGGCCATGCTCCAGGACTCCGGCATCACCGTCATCGATCTGCCGCCGACGGTGATGGCGCTGCTGGACCCGGCCCCTCTGGAGCGGCTGCGTATCTCCTTCGTCGGAGGTGAGGCCTTCTCCGGCGAGCTGGTCAACCGGTGGAACAAGGTGTCCCGGTTCTTCAACGGCTACGGTCCCACCGAGTGCACCGTGACCATGATCGTCCAGGAGTGCGCGGGCGACTGGGACGGCTCGCCGCCGATCGGACTGCCCATGACGAACCACGTCGCCCATGTGCTGGACGAGCGGTTGCAGCCGGTGCCGCTGGGCGCACCCGGGGAGCTGGTCATCGGCGGTGAGGGGCTGGCCCGTGGCTATCTCGGCGCGCCGGGGCTCACGGAGGAGAGGTTCGTCCCCGACCCGTTCGGCACCGCCCCCGGCGGCCGGCTCTACCGCACCGGCGACCTGGTCAAACGGCGCCGCGACGGCGCGCTGGTCTTCCTCGGCCGGGTGGACCGTCAGATCAAGGTGCGCGGGGTACGGATCGAACCCGGCGAGATCGAGGCGGCGCTGATCGCGCTGCCCGGGATCCGGCAGGCGCATGTGCAGGCCTGGACGGATCCGCGGGGGCAGGTCTCGCTCGTCGCCCATGTGGGCGCCCCCGGGGCCGAGGGACTCACCTCGGAGCAGGTGCGCGCGGGACTCGCGGACCGGTTGCCGCCCACGATGGTGCCGCAGCACGTCGTCGTGCTCCCCGAACTGCCGCTGACGGCGAGCGGCAAGGTCGACCGCCGGGCCCTGCCCGCTCCGGCGGCTCCGGCCGGGCAGAGCGGGGCGGTGATCACCGCGCCGCGCTCCGACACGGAACGGATCATCGCCGAAGAGCTGTTCGCCCCCGCCCTGGGTCTCGTACGGGCGGACGTGGTCACGGGCTTCTTCGAACTGGGCGGCAGCAGCCTTCAGGCCGCGCAGCTCATCTCCGGCATCCGCCGCCGTTTCGAGGTGGAGATCAGCGTGGCGGACTTCTTCCAGGACCCGACCGTCGCCGGGCTCGCCGCCCTCGTGGAGCGGCAGCGGGTGGCCGCCCTGCCCGACGACGAACTGCTGGACCTGCTGGAGCACATGTCCGACGAGGAGGTCGACCGGATCATGGGCTCGTCGGCCGGGGAAGGGGAGTCGTGAACTTCGCAACCGCCGACGGTGAGGCCCGCCTTCGTGGCGAGGTGCGGGAGGTGCTGGCGCTGGAGGAGACCCGCGCCGCGCTGGCCGCACTCGCGGGCGAGCCGGAGCCGGACGTACGGCCGCTCTACCGCCTGCTGGGACGGCACGGGCTGCTCGCCGTGAACTGGCCGGAGGAACACGGCGGGCGCGGCGTGGGACATGCCGAGGCCGCCGCGGTCGTCGAGGAGCTGGTGCACGGCGGTGTGCCCGACATGCTGCATGTGCTCAGCGTGCAGATCGTCGGCCTGTTCCTGCTCCAGGCGGGCTCGCCGGACCAGCAGGCGAGGTACCTGCGGGCCCTGGCGAGCGGGGACCGGTTCGCGACCGTGCTCTACACCGAGCCGGACGTGGGCTCCGACCTCGCCTCGCTGCGGACCGAGGCGGTCCGGGACGGCGACGGATACCGCCTGACCGGGACCAAGGTCTACGGCCTCAAGAGCGGGTTCAGCGACATCGGCCTGTGTGCGGCGCGGACCGCCACGGGGGCGAGCAAGTACGACGGCATCAGTCTGTTCCTGGTGGACCTGCACGCCGAGGGGGTGCGCCGTTCCACCATCGCGAGCGTCGCCGACGAGCAGTTCGACTGTGTCGTCTTCGACGGCGCCCGGGTGGAGGCGGCGGACCTGCTCGGCGCCGAGGGCGAGGGCTGGGCACTGCTCAACCGCTGCCTGGCGATCGAGCGGACCGGTCTCGACTACTCGCTGAAGGCCGCGCGCTGGTACGGGAAGGCGCTGGCCGGTGTCGACACCGCCACCGACGACGACACGCTGCTGGAACGGATCGGCCGCCTCGGTGCCGCCGTCGACGCGGGCCGGCTGCTGGCCTGGGACGTGATCGGCGGGCTCGACCGGGACGTCGTCGATCCGGTGGCCGCCGCCCGGGCCAAGTACCACACCAGCGAGACGGCCCAGGAGGTCGCCTGCTGGGCCTCGCTCGCCCACGGTCTCGGCTACGGCCTGGGGGATCTGGCCCCGGCCGACCTCGGCGTCCTGGAAGCCGCCTACCGGGAGGCACCAGGACTGACGCTCTCCGCCGGCACGTCCCAGATGATGCTCGAACTGGTCGCCTCGGCGTTCGACCGTGGCGACGCGGGGGTGAACTGACGATGGATCTGCGACCCGACCCGCTGGTGGACCGGCTCGCCACAACCGTGCGGGGCCGTCTCGCGGCCGGTTCCGGGCCCGCCGACGTGCTCCTCGCGCTGCGCGAGATGGAGGCGCCCGCCTTCGAGGCGGCGGTGGACGCCGGCGGCTTTGACCTCGGTCTCGGCTGCGGCGTGGTGGTCTGCCGCGAACTGGGCCGGCGCGCGCTGCCGGATGTGTACTCCGGCGGCGCGCTGGCCCTGGACGCGCTGCGCGCGGCGGGCGATCCGCAGGGCCTGGCCCCCGCCGTCGCGGAGGGGAAGACCTCGGTCCTCGCGGCGGGGCTCGACCTGCTGACGGCCGGCGCGGGGCGGCCGCCGGTGGCCGTACGGACCGAAGACGGCTGGGAGCTGGCCGGCGCGGTGATGACCGACGACACCGGGCAGTTGGACGCCGGCCGTGTCGTGGCCGTCGCCGCGGCGGACCGGACGCTGCTCGTCCTGCTGGACGCGCCGACCTGGCGCCGACGTGCCACCGCCACCGGTACGCCGGTGGTGCGGCTCGACGTGGACGGGCTGTCCGTACGGGCGGACGAGGTGATCGGCGATCTGGGTACCGGTCGGCCGCCCGAGGACCCTCATGGCGTGCTGGCCCGGGCCCGGGTGCGTCATGCCGCGTACCTGCTGGGGCTGGCCGAAGGCGCGCATCTGCTCGCCGTACGGCACGCCGCCACGCGGCGGCAGTTCGGCCGTCCCGTCCTGGACAACCAGGCCGTCGCGTTCCCGCTGGCGCGGGCGGACGTGGAGCTGTCGGCGCTCGCCCTGCTGATCCGCCGGGCGGCGTGGGCCGCCGACGCGGACGAGCCGTTCGCGCTGGACGCGGTCTCGGCCGTGGCCCAGGCCGCGGAGGCCGCCGTACGCACCGTACGCGTCGCCGTCCAGACGCACGGCGCGCGCGGCATGCGCCGCGACAACCCGGTCCATGACTTCTTCCTCGCCGTCCGGCAGGGCGCGAGCAGGTTCGGCCCGCCCGCCCGGTTGTGGCGCGAGGCCGGCGCCCGCCGGCTGGCCGCCCTGGCCGAGCAGCGGTTGACGACGACAGCAGCGGAGCGAGCCTGAATGTTCATCACGACCACCGTCCCCGAGCCCGTGGCCCTCGCGGACATCGACGTCTTCCCCGCGGAGCTGTACCGCTCGGGGAACCCGCACGCCGTATGGCGCACGCTGCGGTCCGAGGCGCCCGTCTGGCGGCAGACCACCGCCGACGGCACCCCGTTCTGGTCGGTCCACCGGCACCAGGACGTCCTGGACGTGCTGCGTGACACCAGCCGGTTCAGCTCCGCGTACAGCACCATGCTCACCGTTCTCGGCAACGGGGACAGCGCTCGCGGCAAGGCGATCCACCTGATGGATCCGCCCCGGCACGGCATGGTGCGCGGCCGGACGATCTCCACGCTGTCGATGAACGTCATGCGCGCGCAGGAGGAGCGCGTACGGGCCAGGGTGGGCGCTCTGATCGACGGCGCGCTCCGGCAAGGGGAGTGCGACATCGCCGCCCTGGTCGCCGCGCTGCCGATGGCGGTGGCCGGTGATGTCCTCGGCGTTCCCGAGCGGCTGTGGCCCGAGACGACCCGGTGGACGGTCGCCAGCATGGCTCCGGAGGACCCCGCCTACACCACGGGCAACGCCGCGGCCACGCTGATGGAGGCTCATGTCTTCCTGATGACCGTGTTCCAGGAGCTGATCGCCGAGCGCCGCGCCGCGCCGGCCGAGGACCTCGTCACCCGCCTGCTGGGCCTGACCATCGACGGCCGTCCGATCACCGACGACGAGGTCGTGCTCAACTGCTACGCGTTCTTGATGGGGGCCAATCCGACCGTGCCGCAGGCCGCCGCGCACTTCGTGCTGGCTATGGCGCAGAGCGACGATCTGTGGAAGCGGGTCCGGGGCGAGGGTGTCGCGGTGACGGACCTGGTGGAGGAGACGCTGCGCTGGTCCAGCCCGGTCAACCATCTGCTGCGCCGCACCACCGAGGAGGTGCGGCTGGGTGACGAGGTGATCCCGGCCGGCGGTCTCGTGGCGGCGTGGCTGGCCTCGGCCAACCGCGACGAGTCCGTGTTCACCGACCCGTACGTCTTCGATCCCGGACGGCGGCCCAATCCCCATGTGGCGTTCGGCTTCGGTGCCCATCGGTGCATCGGCAACTCGACGGCCCAGTTCGGGCTGCAGATGTTTGTCGAGGAGTTCCTGCGCCGGGTGGAGCAGGTCGAACTCACCGGTGAGGTACGGCACTTGGCGTCGAACTTCCTCAACGGCATCACGTCGCTGCCGGTGCGCATACGCGCCGCGGCCGGATCGGTCTGAGGTGGACGCGTGAGGAATCCGACGAAGCTCGCCGCCTTCGGTGGCGCCGCTCTGGTCCCCCGTGAACAGCGTTCGTTCCCCTGGCCTGTGGTGACGGAGGACGACCGCAAGGCCGTGCTCGCCGTCCTGGACGGCGGCGGGTTCGTGTCCGACGTCGACGGGCCTTCGGCCGTGAGCCTGCTGGAGGAGAGCTGGGCGCGCCGGTGCGCGGTCGACCACTGTGTGGCCACCTCCAACGGAACGACCGGCCTCGCCCTGGCGCTCGCGGCGCTCGGTATCGGTCCGGGTGACGAAGTGATCGTGCCGTCCCTGAGCTTCATCGCCAGCGGGCTTGCACCGCTGCACCAGATGGCGGTCCCGGTCTTCGCGGACGTGGACCCGGTGACGTTCACCCTCGACCCGGCGTCGGTCGAGGCGCTGATCACGCCGCGCACCGCCGCAATCCTGCCGGTGCATCTGCACGGCCACCCGGCCGACATGGACGCCCTGGGCTCCCTCGCCGGCCGGCACGGACTGGCGGTCGTCGAGGATGCCGCCCAGGCCCATGGAGCGAGCTGGCGGGGACGTCCCGTCGGCTCCCTGGGCGACGCGGGCGTGTTCAGTCTCCAGGTCACCAAGAACCTGCCGACCTGCGGCGAGGGCGGACTGGTCACCGTACGCGACGCCGACACCGCCGCGGCGGCCCGGATGTCGCGGGAGTTCGGCGAGGTCATCACGCCCGGCAAGGACCGTGACTACGTGTCGTACCGCCTGGGCTGGAACTACAAGATGAACGCGGTGCAGGCCGCGTTCACCCTGTCCCAGCTGGACCGGTTCGACGACTACGAGGCGGCGCGCCGGCGCCATGTGCCGGAGTTCCTCGCCCGGCTCGCGGAGCTGCCCGGGCTGACCGTTCCCACGGTGGCCGACGGCTGCACGCACGCCTGGCACATCCTGCGCTTCCGCCTCGACTCCGCGGCGGCGGGTCTGGAGGGTGTGGCGCCCGCGGACTTCCGCCGGGTCGTGCACCGGCTGCTGCGGGCCGAGGGCGTCCCGGTCTCGCGCTACCAGCTCATGCCGCTGCCGGAGCAGACCGTCTTCACGGAGCGCACGGGCTTCGGCCGCGGTTACCCCTGGGCCGCCGCCGAGGAGCCTCCGCAGGCCCACTGCCGCACGGCGCGCGCCGTCGTCGAGGATTCCCTGACCCTGCAGAAACGTCACCTGCATCCCGACGCGGGCCCCGCACTCCAGCTCTACGCGGACGCCTTCGACAAGGTGTGGAGCAATCTCGACATCGTCGCGCAGATGGCCAGGGCACGATGACGACGGCGGACGCACCGCACGCGGTGGACTCCCTCGACACGCTCGCCGAGCACGCGCGCCGCATCCGGCACCACATCGTGGACATGTGCGCCGGGCCGGAGGGCGGGCATCTGGGCGGCTCCCTGTCCATGGCGGACATCCTCACGGTCCTGTACTTCAGGACGCTGCGGGTGGATCCCGGCCGCCCGGACTGGGCCGGGCGCGACGTCTTCCTCCTGAGCAAGGGGCACGGCGCGATCGGCCTGTACGCCACGCTGGCCGAGCGCGGCTTCTTCCCCGCCGACCGGCTGGCCGGATACGGCACGTCGGCCGGGCCCCTGATGGGGCATCCGGTGCGGGAGGTCCCTGGGGTGGAGATGCCGACCGGCTCCCTGGGGCACGGGCTGGCCCTGGGCCTCGGCTTCGCCCTGGGCGCCCGGCTGGACGGCACCGGACGCCGGACCTTCGTCCTGCTGGGCGACGGCGAACTGCAGGAAGGATCCTCCTGGGAGGCCGCCATGTGCGCGTCCGCGCAGAACGCGGACAATCTGATCGCCGTCGTCGACCGCAACGGTCTTCAGCTGGCCGGTGCCACCGAGGACACCTGCGCCCTGGAGCCGCTGGCGGACAAGTGGCGTGCGTTCGGCTGGGAGGTCCGTGAGGTCGACGGGCATGACCACGCCCGGCTCGCCGAGGCCTTCGACGCGGCTCCCTTCGTGCCGGGCCGGCCGTCCGTGGTCATCGCCCGCACGGTGAAGGGGCAGGGCCTGCCCTTCGCCGCCGGAAAGACCTCCAGTCACTACGCCACGCTGCCGGCCAGGATCGCGCTGCGGGCCCACCGGGCGCTGGACGCCGCAGGGGAGGCCCGCCGATGAGTGAGGCACGGCCCGCGGAGGCGAACCCGGCCACCCGCCATGTCTACCGCGACGAACTCGTGCGGCTGATGCGTCACGATCCGCGGCTGGTCGCCCTCGACACGGACACCGGCCTGTTCGCCGGGGTCGACTTCGAGGAGGCGACGGACCGCTATGTGAACGTCGGGATCGCCGAGCAGAACATGATGGGTGTGGCCGCCGGTCTGGCGGCCTCGGGGCGGATCCCGTTCGTCCACACCATGGCGACCTTCGCGGCCACCCGCGCTCTGGAGGCCGTGAAGATCGACATCGCCTACAACCAGCTGCCGGTGCGCATCGTGGCGACCCACGGGGGCGTGTCGTCGGGCCATCTCGGTCCGACCCACCAGTCGTTGGAGGACCTCGCCGTCATGCGGGCCCTGCCCCATATGACGGTGGTGGTGCCGGGCGACTCCCGCGGTCTGGTCTCGCTCCTCGGGCAGCTGGCCGACTGCCCAGGACCGGTGTACGTACGGCTGGGACGCAAGGCGACGCCGCCGCTGCCGGACGCGGACGAGCCGGTCCTCGGCCGGCTCCAGACCCTGCGTCCCGGCCGGGACGTGGTGATCGTGTCCACCGGGCCCCTGGCCGTGGCCCGGTCGCTGGCCGCCGCCGAGCGGCTGGCCACCGCCGGAATCGACACCGCCGTGCTGCACGCGCACACGCTCAAGCCGTTCGACGAGCACGGCCTGTCGGCGGCCGTCGACGGGGCCGCGCTGGTCGTGACCGTCGAGGAGCACTGGCGGACCGGCGGGCTCGGCTCGGCCGTCGCCGAGGTACTTGCCGGATCCGCGCCCCGCCGGGTGCTGCGGATCGGGATGCCCGACGACTTCGTACGGGTCGTCGGGACCCAGGAGGAACTGCTCGACGGAGCCGGAATCACGGCGGCCGCAATCGCCGGCGAGGTCCGTCGCGCACTGTCGGAACACGGCGCCGTGGGCGTCGTGCCGTATCGGAAGGAGAACGGTCCGGATGTGGATCTGCCCCGAGTGTGACGCCCCGGTGGTGCTGACCGGCGAGGTGCACCTCAACGAGGTCGTCGACTGTGCCGACTGCCGCAGTGAGCTGGAGGTCGTCGGCAAGGAGCCGCCGTTGCTCGCCCTCGCGCCGGAGGTCGAGGAGGACTGGGGCGAATGAGCCCTGGGGACGGGGGAGCCGTCGCGGTCGTCGCGTCGCGCGTGCGGGTGGAGGAGAAGCGTCTCCTGACGGAGCTGCGGCGGCGCGGCGCCGATCCGGTGCACGTCGACGCACGGCGCCTGTGGTCCGCGGCGGACGGTACGCCGAGCCCCTGGGCGACCGTGCTCAACCGCGAGATCGGACACAGCCGGGCCGTCCAGGCGGCACGTACCCTCCAGGCGCGCGGCGCCCGGGTGGTCAACCGGGCCGAGGCCGCGGAGGTGTGCGGCGACAAGTGGCGGACCACGCTGGCGCTGCGCGCGGCGGGTGTGCCCGTCCCGCGTACGGCGCTGGCGCTCACGCCCGAGGCGGCCCTGGAGGCGCTGGATTCCCTGGGGTACCCGGCGGTCGTGAAACCGCTCGTCGGATCGTGGGGACGGCTCGTGACGCCGGTGCCGGACCGCCGGACCGCCGTCACCGTCCTCGAGTACATCGCCGCGCTTCCCTCGCCCCACCAGCACCACGTGTATGTGCAGGAACTGGTGGACAAGCCGGGGCGGGACCTCCGGGTGCTCGTGGTCGGCGACGAGGTCGTCGGCGCCACCTACCGGGTCGGCGAGGACCTGCGTACCAACGTGGCACGCGGCGGAACCGTCAGGCGCTGCACGCCGACGGACGACATCACCAAGCTGGCGCTCGCCGCGGCCGAGGCAACCGGGGCGGACATCGGCGGCGTGGATCTGATCGAGGACGGGGACGGGAACATGTACGTGCTGGAGGTCAACGACCGGGTGGAGTTCGCCGGACTCCAGAGCGCCTTGGGCGACGACGTGGACGTCGCCGCGCGTATGGTCGACCATCTGCTGGCCGTGGGGCGCTGATGGTGGACGTGGCGATCGTCGGCGGATCCGGCTACGTCGGGGGCGAACTGCTCCGGCTGCTGCTGTGCCACCCGCGGGTCACCGTCGCGGCGGTCACCTCCGAGCGGCTCGCGGGACGCCGGGTAGACGGCGCGCACCCGAATCTGCGCGGGCTGACCGATCTGCGTTTCGTCCCGCCGTCCGCGCTGGGCGGCCACGACGTGGTGCTGGTGGCGGCGCCGCACACGGAGGTGATGGGCGGGATCGAGAAGTACCTGTCCCTGGGCCGCTGCCTGATCGATCTGTCCGCCGACTTCCGGCTGCGCGACGCCGAGCGGTTCGCCCACTACTACGGGATGCCGCACGCCGCCCCGGAGCTGCTCGGCACCTTCGCCACCGGACTGCCCGAGCTCCACCGCGACCGGATCCGCGCGGCCGACCGGATCAGCGTGCCCGGCTGCATGGCCACCGCCGCCGTGCTCGCCCTCCATCCGCTGGCCGCCGCGGGACTCCTCGACGGGCCCGTCGCCGTCGACGCGCGCACCGGATCGAGCGGTTCGGGCGCCACCGCCGGCCCCGCCAACACCCATGCCGAACGCAGCGGGGCCATGCGGGTGTTCGCGCCGCTCGGCCATCGCCATGAGGCCGAGGTGGCCCAGGAGATCGGCCGGCGGGTACGGATGTCGGCCACCGGCGTCGAGGCCGTGCGCGGAGTGCAGGTGCTCTGCCGCGCTCCCCTCACCGAGGGCACCGGCACGGCGGCCGTGCGGGCCGCCTTCACCAGGGCCTACGCGGACGAACGCTTCGTCCGCGTGGTCGCCCACCGCCGCGGCACCTACCGCCTCCCCGAACCCAAGATCCTTTCCGGTACGAACTACTGCGACGTCGGTTACGCCGTCGACGAGGAGGACGGCACGGTCACGGCCGTCGGCGCGCTCGACAACCTCATGAAGGGCGCCGCCGGGAACGCGGTGCAATGCCTCAACGTACGGCAGGGCTGGCCCGAACATCTCGGGCTGGAGTTCCCCGGCCTGCATCCGGTGTGAGCGGGGAGAGGCGGATGGACGGAACGTACCGCGACGGCGCGGCCGACGACAGTTACGCCGCCGCGCTGCTCAAGTCGATGCTGGAGATCCCCTCCGTGTCGTACGCGGAGGCCGAGCTGGCCAAGCACCTCGTCGGTGAGTTGCGGGCGCTGGGCTTCGACGCTCGTCTGGACGAGGTCGGCAACGTCATCGGGGAGATCGACCGGGGGCCGGGGCCGACGGTGATGCTCGTCGGTCACATGGACACGGTGTCCGGCACCGTACCCGTGCGGATCGAGGACGGATGGCTGCACGGGCGGGGCGCCGTCGACGCCAAGGGACCGCTGGCCGCCATGATCTGCGCGGCCGTCAGGGCGCGGGACTTCCGCGGGCGGGTGGTCGTGGTGGGAGCCGTGGAGGAGGAGACGCCCGGTTCGCGCGGCGCGATGCACCTGCGCGGCAGCCACCCCAAACCGGACGCGGTGATCATCGGTGAACCGAGCGGCTGGTCCGGCGTCGCCATCGGCTACAAGGGCAAGCTGGATCTGCTGTACCGGGTGGAGTGCGAGGCCACCCATCCGAGCAATCCCCGCCCGAAGGCCTCCGAGCTGGCCGCGCTCGCCTGGACCGAGCTCCTCGACATCCTGGGCCCGGACGCCTCGCACCTGACCTTCGACACCCCCGGCGCCACGCTCGTCTCGATCGAGGCCGGGCTCACCTCCGCCGTGGCCGAGTTCAGCGTCCGTATCCCACCGGGCTTCGACATCGAAGGGCTGTCGGCGGAGCTTCGCAGGCGCCTGCCGGCCGGCACGGTGGACGTGCTCAACGCGGTGACGGCGTGCCGGGTACCGCGCAGCGATCCGGTCGTACGCGCCCTGTGCCGCTCGATCAGCGAACAGGGCGGCACGCCCCGGAGCAAGGTGAAGACGGCCACCTCCGACATGAACACCCTGGCCGAGGTCTGGAACGTACCGATGGCGACCTACGGACCCGGCGACAGCAAGCTGGACCACAGCGACGCCGAACGGATCCATCTGGACGAGTATCTGCGCGGCATCAATGTGCTGGCCGGCGCGCTCACCACGCTCAGCCGGCTCCAGTTGACCGAAGAGGAGGCGGAAGGATGAGGGGTACGCGCACCGTGGCACGCCGCCTGGCCGGTCTGGGCGCCCGGAGAAGGGCGCTGCTCACGCTGGAGCTGATGCGGCTGCACGCGCGGTCGCAGGGCGTGGACGCGCCGTCGGGGGACCACTCCCCCGGCTCGCCCGCCGGCTGGCAGCAGGAACGGGAGTGGCTCCTGGATCTGCTGGGGGCCGGTCAGGCGCGGCTGCTGGCGGTGGCGGCTCGCAAGGAGGGCGCTCCGGACCTGGATGCGCTCGGCGCGGCCCTGCGCACGGTGTGCGACCGGCATCCGGTCCTGCGCACCGGAGTGCGGCAGGAAGCGGGCGGTGAGGTGCGGCAGTTCACGGTCGCCACCGAGTCCCCCGAGTCCCCCGAGGCGCTGGTGGAGGTCGTCGACGGCCCGCTGCCGACGGACCTGGACGACCTGGGGACCTGGCCGGCCGTCCAGCTGTCGCGTCCCCCGTTGCTGCGGGCGCTGGTGCTCCGCGACCTCCCCGGCGGGCGGTGGGCGCTGGTGCTCGTCGCGCACCGGGTCGCGGTGGACGAACCCTCGCTGCGGATCCTGCTGCGGGAGTGCGAGCAGGCGTACGTCCTGCTGAGCGCGGGGCAGGAGGTCGATCCGGCGCCGGCCCCGCCAGCGACCGCCGTGTGGTCATCCCCCGAAGAGCCCTCGGACGGCGCGGCGGCGGACCACTGGCGAGACGTGTTCGCCCACGCGGCCCCGGCCAGGCCCGCCCACGGGATCCGGGGGACACGGGAGGGGGGCACGCCGACCGCCCACGTGACGATGCGCGTTCCCGCCGCGCTCGTACGGCGCGTGGAGCGCTTCGCCGAGCGGCGGGAGGTGGCGCCGTTCACGGTGCTCGCGGCCGGTTTCGCGTCGGTGATCGCCCGCTGGTCGGGCGAGAGCCGGGTGCTGACCGGTACGGAGACCGGGGGCAGGACCGCCCCACCGGGCGTGGTCGGGCCCTTCACGGTGGTGCTGCCGTTACGTGTCGACCTCGGCGGGGACCCCGGGTTCGGCACGCTGGTGGAGCGCCTGCAGACGGAGTGGCGGCGGGCGGTGGAGTTCCGGGACGCTCCCCTTGGGCGGATCGCACGCGCCGCCGCGCCCACGGGCGGCGCCGAGCCGCTCCTGCGGCATCTGATGACGCTGGACGACGCACCCGTCGACGAGGACGTGATCGTGCCGTTGGCGCCGCACGCGCGGGCCGAGCTCGACGTACGGCTGCGGCGTCTGCCGGACGGGTCGCTGGAGGGCCGGGTGGTCCACGCGGCCGGCCCGTTCGACGAGGCGACTGCCCGGCGGTTCACCGACGCCTGGCTGCGGCTCCTGGACGAAGGCGTCGCCGACCCGGAGCGTGCGGTGTCACGGCTGCCGTTGCTGAGCGCCGAGGAGCGCGACCGGATCGTGCGGGAGGCCCGCGCCGGGCTGCCGGTCGCCGAAGGGCCGCTCGTACCCGCCTGGTTCGAGGCGCAGGCGGATGCCACCCCGGACGCGGACGCAGTCGTGGACCCTGACGGCCAGACCATGACGTACCGTCAGCTGGACCGCGCCGCCAACCGGTTGGCGCACCACCTTGCCGGGCTCGGCGTCGGCGCCGAGGACCGGGTCGCGGTCTGTCTGGACCGGGGGGCCGACCTGAGCGTCGCGGTGCTCGGCATCCTCAAGGCGGGCGGCGCGTACCTGCCCATCGGCCCCGACCTCCCGGCCCAGCGGGTCGGCCGGCTGCTGGCGGACGGGCGGCCCAGCGCCGTGCTGACCTCGGCCGACCGGCTCTCCGCGCTACGGCCGTGCGCCCCGGACACACCGCTCGTCGACGTGGGCGACCGGCGGATCGGCGAAGCCCCCGAGACGCGACCCGCTGTCGCGCTGCGGGGCGAGCAGGCCGCCTATGTGCTGTACACCTCCGGTTCGACGGGACACCCGAAGGGGGCCGTCAACACCCATGCCGGTCTGGCGTCCCGGCTGCGCTGGGCGCGCGACCTCCACAGTGTCGGGGCGGCCGACCGGGTCCTGCACAAGACGCCGGTCAGCTTCGACGTCTCGGTCTGGGAGCTGCTGCTGCCCCTGGTGACGGGGGCGACGCTCGTCCACACCAAGCCGGGCGGTCACCGCGACCCCGGCCATCTGCACCAGCTGCTCGACGAGCAGCGGATCACCCTGTGTCACTTCGTCCCTTCCATGCTGAGTGTGTTCCTGGAGTGGCCGCCCCAGCCGCACCCGCATCTGCGGCGGGTGCTGTGCAGCGGCGAGGAGCTGACGCCCGACCTCGCCCGGTCCTTCCTGGACCGTTGTCCCGGCGCCGAACTACACAATCTCTACGGGCCCACCGAGGCGGCGATCGATGTCAGCGCCCACCAGGTCACCGCGCCAGTGCCGCCCGGCCGCATCCCCATCGGCGCCGCGGTCCCGGGTGTCGAGCTGCATGTGCTGGACCGGCACCGAGAACCGCTGCCGGCGGGCGTCGCGGGCGAGCTGTACATCGGCGGGGTCCAGCTGGCCCGCGGCTACCACGACCGGCCCGACCTGACGGCCGAGCGGTTCGTCGCCCACCCCTTCGCTCCCGGGGAGCGGCTCTACGCCACCGGGGACAGGGCCCGTCGACTGCCCGACGGCACCTTCGAGTACCTCGGCCGGCTGGACACCCAGGTCAAGATCCGCGGCCAGCGCGTCGAGCCCGACGAGGTCGAGGCCGTACTGCGGGAACACCCCGATGTCACGGCCGCCGCGGTGGTCGCGCGGACCGACCCGGCCGGCGAGACGTACCTGGCCGGGTACGCGGTCTGCGCGGACCGGACGACGGATCCCGCCGCGCTGGGCACGTTCCTCGCGGAGCGGCTGCCCGGCTTCATGGTTCCGGGCGCTCTGCGCGTCCTGGAGTCCTTGCCGGTCTCGGCCAACGGGAAGACCGACCGGAAGGCGCTGCCCCCGGTGAGCCCGGACGGTGTGCACGGTGAGGGGTTCCTCGCTCCGCGCACCGCGCTCGAGGAGCGGGTGGCAGGCGTGTGGGCGGAGGTGCTCGGCGTCGAACGGGTCGGTGTCCGGGACGACTTCATCGGCGTCGGCGGCCATTCGCTGGCGGCGGCCCGGCTGCTGGCCCGCGTCCGGGAGACGAGCGGTGTGGACCTCCCTCTCGCGACGCTGCTCTCCGGGGCGGCCACCGTGGAGCGGATGGCGCAGCTGCTGCACAAGGAACTGATCGCGCGGGTCGCGCCGGGCGTGCTGGCGGAGACCCTCGACCGCATCGAGGCGATGCCGGAGGCCGAGGTGAGCCGGAATCTCGCCCCGTACGCACCCTGAACCCCCTTCGCTGGCCCACGGCCACCGATCCGAACCGACAGGTGAAGAGGCGGACATGCTCCATCCCCGCAGGGCCGGACGCCCAGGCGCTGCGCTCGTACTGACCGTGCTGTTCGTGCTCGGCGCGTGGTGGGCTCCGGGCGCGGCCGTCGCGGCGGAGAGCACGGCCACGTTCGACGGCGCCGCCGTCGACCGCTATGTCCGCGACTACCTCGACCGGACCGGTCTGCCGGGCGCCGCCGTCGCCGTGACGAAGGGCGACCGGACGCTGCATGTGTCCGGGTACGGCACGACGTCGGAGGGGAAGCGGGTCGGCGGGTCCACCCGTTTCCCGGTGGCGTCGCTGAGCAAGACGTTCACCGCGCTGGCCGTGATGCAGCTCGTCGAAGCGCGCAAGGTCTCTCTCGACAGACCGGTGCGGGACTATCTGCCGGCGTTCACGGTGGACGATCCGCGGGGTGCCCGCATCACGGTCGGACAGCTGCTCGACCAGACCTCCGGCATGTCGGACGGCACCTTCGCGGAGAAACGGGAGAAACAGCCGCGTTCCACCGAGGAGGCCGTCGGAAGGTTACGGTCGGCGAAACTGGCGAGCGATCCGGGAAGCGCCTACCACTACCACAACCCAAATTTCCATGTGCTCGCCCGGCTGGTCGAGGTGGTCAGCGGCGAGAAGTACGGGACCTATCTCGAACGGAATATTTTCGACCGCGTCGGGATGAAGAACACGACCACTGCCGAAACCACCCGGAATGGGTTTCCGGGGGTATCCGAAGGACATGTCTTCGCCTACGGGGCGGAAATCGCCATGGCGGAGCCGGAATGGTATCTCGCGGGTGCCGCCGACATCATCAGCACGGCCGACGACATGGCGAAGTGGCTGGCGGTGCAGAACAACGACGGAGTGGCCGCGAATGGTGTGCGCATTGTCGGTGCGGAATCGGTGCGGCTGATGCACACGCCGTCCGGGAAACAGGGAAAGTACGGGCTCGGATGGGAGTTCCGGCGGCCGGACGGCAAGAATCCGCAGCTCGGTCACGGCGGTGCGTGTTTCACGTTCAGCGCGGAGGCCGTGCTCCTGCCGGAGGAGGGGTACGGCGTGGCCGTGCTCACCAACGGCGGGTTCGTGCTGACCGTCACGGACGCCTACCCGCTGGCGCAGGGGGTGGTGGCGCTCGTCGAGGGCCGGCAGCCCGAGGCGGGCGGGCCGGGCCGGGTGTACGCCGATGTGCTCCTGGCCGCGCTGACGGTCGGGGTGCTGGTCCTTGCCGTCCGGGGCGTGGCGCGCGCCCGGCGCTGGGCGCGGCTCCGGGCCGGCGGGCCGGTGTGGATCCCGGTGGTCCGGCTGCTGCCGTTGCTTGTGCCCGTCGCCGTGCTGATGTGGTTTCCGCAGGTCGCGAGCCTCGCGGGCGGTGGCGTGGATCTGTCCCGGCTGGAGGCGGCGTACGTCTGGCCCGCGCTCAGCGTGCTGGTCGCCGTGGCCGGGCTGTGCTGCGCGGCGGTGCTGTCGGTCCGGGTCGTGGCCCTGGCCGGGGCGCGGCGCGGGGCGCCGGAGGCACCCGCGCCGGCCCCGGGATGAGCCCGCCGGGCGGTGGCCGTCACCCCGCGAGCGTGAGCTCCGTTCCGGCGCCGGCCAGCGCGCCGGTCAGCGGGTCCGGCACCCGGCCGTCGGCGATCCGCACCTGGGCTACGCCGCCGAGCAGGGCTTCACGGGCGGCGAGCAGTTTGCGGTGCATGCCGGCGCTCGCCGCGTGCGGGGCCGGGCCCTCCGCGGGCAGGGCGTACCTGGTCAGGACGGTGGATTCGTCCGACACCTCGCGCAGCAGGCCGGGTGCCGCGGTGAGCAGGATCAGACGGTCGGCGCCGAGGGCCGCGGCGACGGCGGCGGCCATCCGGTCGGCGTCGACGTTGAGCGGCCCGCCCTCGTCACCGAGGGCGGGCGGGGAGAGGACCGGGGTGACTCCGTCACGCAGCAGCGTGTGCAGGACGGTCGGATCGACCTCGCCGATGCGCCCGCTGAGGTCGTCCCTGATCAGCCGGACGCGTCCGTTCTCCACCGACCGGCGCGGGCCCTTGCGGGCGGCGCGGACGACCGCCGCGTCCAGCCCGGTGAGTCCGACGGCGGGGATCCCCTCGGCGGCGAGGGCGCGCAGGAAGCGTGGCTTCACGCGGCCGGCCATGGCGAGGGTGAGCACGTCGACGAGAGCCGCGTCCGAATATCTGCTGACCATGCCGTCGGGGGCTTGGATTTCCCGGAGCGGAACCCCCATTTCATGGGCCACCCGCGCGATTTCCGCCGCTCCGCCGTGGACGATGACGACGCGTTCGCCACGGCGCCGAAGAACGGCCGCGTCCGCGCATAAGGAGACCGGGTCGATGGCATCGCTGCCGCCGCATTTGACTACCGTGAGTGCTGGAGTTGAAGACAATTTCTGACCCTTCGTGAACGACGTTCCCGTGAAGTGGCCGGCGTCTGGGAACGATATCGGCGGACGAGACCCGGAAACCGGGCCTGTGAGGTAGGTCACATCGATCTTTCTATTGCGGACAGGAGCGTACGGTTGTTAGCCTCCTGAAGGTGCCGATCTATTATCGAGCGTATGAGGCCCGCACCTTGAATCGCTTTCCCGGATGGCCGGGAAAAGGCGACCCGGATTCACTCGTATTCATCGATGAATCATTGACCGTCCGAGCCGATCCGATGGTGGACGCGGAAATCCTCCATGCAGACGACTCGGCAGCCTGGCGAGATTTCTGTCGTGATGAACTGGCGTTCGAAGTGCCGGACTGGGATGCCGAATCGGAGACGGTTCGCAAGAGCCTTCGCGGCTGATCCCCGCACGGACGACGCGGTGGGACCAAAAACTTCGGGGAGTTATGCACACGCTTACGGCGGACCGTTATGAGCTTTCCCAGCTGATCGAGATCGCGCGCACCCGGCAGCAGATCGAACTGTCCCCGGAGGTACGGGAACAGATCCTCGCCGGACGGAAGTTCGTGGACGTCCTCGCCCGCGGAGACGAGCACGTCTACGGCGTCAACACCGGCTTCGGGTCCCTGTGCGAGACCCGGGTGGAGCCCTCCCAGGTCGAGGAACTCCAGTACAACCACGTGCTGTCACACGCCTGCGGCGTCGGCGAGCCGATCGACGAGGACATCGCGCGCCTGGTGGTCCTCAACAAGCTGCTCACCCTGCGCAGCGGACGCACCGGAGTCTCCCTGGAGACGGTCGAGGCACTGCTCGCGCTGTGGAACGCGGAGATCATCCCCGCGATCCCGGCCAAGGGCACCGTCGGAGCCAGCGGCGACCTCGCCCCGCTCGCCCATATGTCCCTGCCCCTGCTCGGGCTCGGCCAGGTCCACTGGAAGGGCCAACTCGTCGCGTCCCGTACGGCGTTGGACGAAGCCGGTCTGGAGCCGATCCGTCTGCGCTCCAAGGACGGACTGGCCCTCACCAACGGCGTGCAGTACATCAACGCCATCGCCGCGAGCGCCGTGCACCGCGCCCGGCAGCTGTCGGCCTGCGCCGACGTGGTGGCGTCGCTGAGCCTCCAGGCGTTCAGCTGCGGCAGTACGTTCTACGACGACCTGTACCACAGCACCTCGCTCAACGTGCACCGGCGGCTGGTGTCCGACAACCTCCGCACCCTCACCGCCGGCAGCAACCACGACTCCCTGTCGACGTGCAACAAGTCGCGTCAGGACCCGTACTCCTTCCGCTGCCTGCCCCAGGTCCACGCGGCGGCGCGCCAGATGATCCGGTTCACCCACGAGGTCATCGAGGAGGAATGCAACGGAGTCTCCGACAACCCCCTCTTCTTCGCCGAGGAGGAGAAGGTCCTCATGGGGGGCAACCTCCACGGCGAGTCGACCGCGATGGCGATGGACTCGCTGGCGATCGCCGTGGCCGAGCTGGCCAGCATCTCGGAACGGCGCGGCTACCAGCTGCTCTCCGGCACCCGGGGCCTGCCCGACTTCCTGACCTCCAACCCCGGCCTCCACTCCGGGTTCATGGTCGCCCAGTACTCCGCCGCCGCCCTGGTCAACCAGAACAAGACGCTGGCCCACCCGGCGAGCGTCGACACCATCCCCACCTGCCAGCTGCAGGAAGACCATGTGAGCATGGGCGGCACCGCCGGCCTCAAGCTCCTGGAGATCCTCGACAACACCGAGTACGTGCTCGGTATCGAGCTCATGCTCGCGGCCCAGGCCGTCGAGATGAACGCCGAACTCGAAGCCTCCCAGCCCGCCGCCGAGATCCTCAAGGCGTTCCGCGAGGTCGTCCCCTCCCTCGGCGAGGACCGGGTGCTCAACGAGGACATGGAGATCGCCCGCGAGTTCGTCACGACCCGGGCCCAGGAATGGATCGACCGCTTCGGCCTGAGTTGGTGAGCACACCCGGAGGCACCATGAACACCCGGACGCAGCGCCGGCCCGACACCGCCGACCGGATCGAGCTGAGCCCGGCTCAGCTCGGCATCTGGCGGGCCCAGCAGGTCGCGGACGGCGTCCCGCTCCACAACGAAGCCATGGCCTACCGCCTGACCGGCGCTTTCGACATCGCCGCGCTGGAGAAGGCGGTCGCCGGGGCGCTGCGCCGGCACGAGGCGCTGCGCTCCGCCGTCGAGACCGTGGACGGCACCCCGGCGCAGCGCTTCGCCGAGGACGTCGACCTGCCGGTGAGCGTCGTCGAACTGCCGGGCCGGCCGGACCCGGCGACGCTGGCCGGCACCGTCCGGCGTCTGGTGGCCCAGCCGTTCGACCTGAGCCGCCCGCCGCTCGCCCGTGTCCATGTGGTGCGGCTCGCCCCCGACGACCACGTCCTGGTGTTCGTCGCGCACCACATCGTCGCGGACGCCTGGTCGATGGCGCTCGCGCTCGGGGACGTCAGCGGCGGCTACGCGGCACTGGTGTCGGGGGAGCCTCTCACCGTGGCGGAAGCACCCCGGTTCGGTGACCACGCCTGGTCCGAGACGCGCCGCGACCCGGACGAGGAGGGCCTCGACTACTGGCGGATGCGGCTCGAGGACCCGCCCGACGCCGGACTGCCGACCGCCGCCGCGCGCACCGCGGTCCCGGACCACACGGGCGACGTGTACGACGTGACACTGCCGCCCGCGTTGACGCGACGGATCCAGGAGGCGAGCCGGGCGGAGCGGACCACCACCGCGGCCACCCTGCTCGCCGCCTTCACCGCGCTCGTGCACCGGTACGGCGGCCACGACGACGTCGTCATCGGCATGCCGGTCGCCACCCGAGGAGGCCACGGGCTCGCCGAGATGTTCGGCCCCCTCATCAGCGTGGTGGCCTGCCGTACCGACGTCTCCGGGACGCCGACGTTCCGTACGCTGCTCTCCCGCGTCCGGCAGACCCTCAAGGGGGCTCTGCGGCACAAGGACGTACCCCTCACCCAGGTCCTCGACTCGCTGGCGCCCGCCTCGGCCGGGGCCGGCCACACCCCGCTCATCCCGTTGCTCCTGGCCGTGCACAACGGCCCCGCCACCGAGTTCGTGCTGCCCGGAGTCACCGCCCATGAGGTGCCCGCGCACAGCGGCACCGCCAAGTACGACCTGTCCCTGACGGTGCGCCCGGACGGCGACGGGATGCGCGCCCGCTTCGAATTCCGTACCGCCCTCTACTCCCCCGACGACGTCCGGCGGTTCGCGACCGCCTTCGAGCGGCTGCTGGCCGCGGCGGTCGACGCACCGGACACCCTCGTGGCCGACCTGCCGGTGATGACCGAGGCCGAACGCCGGGCGCTCCTCGGCGAGGTGGCGCACGCGCTTGAGGGCGCGCCCGCGGCGCCGCCCACCGTCGTCGAGACCGCCCGCCGTCAGGCCGTCGCCCACGCCGACCGGATCGCCGTCGGCAGCGGCGGCGACACCCTCACCTACGCCGAGGTCGACCGGCGCGCCGCGGCCATCGCCGCCCGGCTCGGCGTCGCGCCGGGCGACCGGGTCGCCGTCTGCGCCCGCCGTACGCCGGACCTCCTCCCGCTGCTCCTCGCCATCTGGCGGCGGCGCGCGGTGTACGTACCCGTCCGGCCGGACCAGCCGGAGTCCCGGGCCCGCACCACCCTCGCCGACAGCGGCGCCACCCTGCTCGTACACACCGGGGAACGCCCCGCCTGGGCCGATGCATGCCCTACCGCGCGCGCCCTGGACTCCCTGCTGACCGGGGGCGTCGACGCCGAGGACACGTCCGCCCCGATCGCCCCGCCGGACGGCGACACGCTCGCCTACCTCATGTACACCTCCGGATCCACCGGCGAGCCCAAAGGCGTCGCCGTCACCCATGGCTCCCTCGCCAACCTGCTGGCGAGCGTCGTCGACGAACCGGGCCTCACCGCCGCGGACGTCCTCGTCTCCGCGACCTCGCTCTCCTTCGACATCTCCCTGCTGGAGCTCCTGGCGCCCCTGGTCGCCGGCGCCCGGCTGGAGATCGTCCCCGACGACCTCAGCCGCGACGGCGCCGCGCTCGCCGCGCTGCTGGACGCCGTGGGGGCGACGGTCATGCAGGCCACCCCGTCGCTGTGGCGGCTGCTCCTGGACAGCGGCTGGCAGGGCAGGCCACAGCTGCGCGCCCTGAGCGGCGGCGAACCCCTCGACCCACGGCTCGCCGACGACCTGCTGCGCACCACCGCCGAACTGTGGAACCTGTACGGGCCGACCGAGACCACCATCTGGTCGACCCTGGACCGGGTCCGCGACGGCGCCGACATCACCATCGGCCGCCCCCTGGCCCGCACCTACTGTCATGTCGTGGACGCCCGGGGACGGCTGCTGCCGGTGGGCGCCGTCGGTGAACTCCTCATCGGTGGGACCGGAGTGGCCGCCGGCTACTGGAACAAGCCGGAGCTCACGGCGCGCGCCTTCGTCCCCGACCCCGTCGAGCCGGCGTCCGGCCGTACCGTCTACCGCACCGGGGACCTCGCCCGCCGACTGCCCGACGGGCGGCTCAGCCTGCTCGGCCGCGGCGATCAGCAGGTGAAGATCCGCGGCCACCGGGTCGAGCTCGGCGAGATCGAGACTGTGCTCACCGCCCGGCCCGAGGTGCGCCAGGCCGCCGTCCAGCTCGTCGAACACCCCACCCGGCTGGTCGCCTTCGTCGTCGCCGACCCGTCGGCCGGTGACGGCGCCCTCGACCCGGTCGCGCTGCGCGAGGGGCTGCGCGGGCGGCTGCTCGACGTCATGGTGCCCTCGGCGATCGTCGTCGTGCCCGAACTGCCCCTGAACCCGAGCGGAAAGATCGACCGCGCGGCACTCGCCCGACAGGCCCGTACCGCCGCCCCCGTCGCCGCCACCTCCGAGGCCCCGCGCACCGACACCGAGCGCGCCCTCGCCGACCTCTGGGGGGAGATCATCGGGGCGCCGCCGCAGTCGCTCGGCCGGCACGACAACTTCTTCGCCCTCGGCGGCAACTCCCTGGGCGCGTCCCAGCTGGTCGCCCGGTTACGGGAGGCGTTCGGCACCGGCCTGCGGCTCGCCGACCTCGTCGAGCACCCCACCATCGCGTCGCTCGCCGCCCACCTCACGACCTCCGCCGTGGCCGCGCCCCGGCCCCCGGCCGATCCGGCGCCGGACGCCACCGCTTCCGTCCCGGGCCGGCTCTCGGACCAGCAGCGCCAGCTCTGGCTGCACAGCCGGGTCCATCCCGACACGGCCATGTACACCATGGCGGGAACGCTGCGGCTCACCGGCCCGCTGGACACCGCCGCGCTCGAAGCCGCCTTCGGGGACCTGTTACGCCGCCACGACGTCCTGCGCCACGGCTACACGCTGCGCGGCCAGGAGCCGGTCGTCCTCCCCGGCGACCTGCCCGAACGCCCCTTGCGGTTCGTCGACCTCACCGCGCTGCCGCCCGGTCGGCGTACCGCCGCGGCCGAGGAGCTGGCCGCCGCCGAGGCGGCCCGCCCCTTCGACCTGGCCCGGCCGCCGATGATCCGTGCCCTCGCCATGCGCACCGCCGAGGACGAGACCCTCGTCGTCGTGTCCATGCATCACATCGCCGCCGACGGCTGGTCGGTCGCCGTGGCGATGGACGACCTCGGCGCCTGCTACGCGCACCGCACCGGCACCGCTCCCCCGCCCGCCCCGCCCGGCACCCCGTACGCCGACCTCGTGCCCGGGGACCCCCTGGACGACGCGGACCTGGACCACTGGGCCGAGCGGCTCGCGGACCATCCCGGGGTCCTCGAACTGCCCACGGACCACCCCAGGACGCCGATCCGCGACATACGCGGCGACGCCGTTCCCGTACGCCTCACTCCCGAACAGACCCGCGCGGTCCGCCGGCTCGCCGCGCGGCTGGGCGCCACCCCGTTCATGGTGCTGCTCGCGGCGTACGGCACCCTGCTCGCCCGGTACGCGGGCACCGACGACATCGTCGTCGGCGTCCCCGTGGCCAACCGCGCCGACCCCCGGGCCGAGCGGACGATCGGCTGTCTGGTGTCCGTGCTGCCGGTCCGGCTCGACCTTTCAGGGGCCCCCTCCTTCGCCGCTCTGGTGGAACGTATCCGCACCCGCGCACTGATCGACCTGAGTCATCCGCGGGCTCCCCTCGACCGCCTCCTGGACCGGCTCGGCCGGCCCTTCGACGCGACCCGCACCCCGCTCTTCCAGACCTCGCTCGTCTTCCAGGACCGCTTCCCGCGCCCGGGCCTGGCCGGTCTGGACGGCAGTGTGACCCCGCTGCGGACGCCGTACGCCAAGTACGACCTGACGCTGGCCCTGGGGGACGAGGGCGAGACCCTCGACGGCGAACTCGAGTACGCCACCGGGCTCTTCGACCGGGAGACGGCCGAGCGGATGAGCCGCTCCTTCACCACCCTGCTGACCGCCGGGACCTCACGGCCCGACGAAAGTCTCGACACCGTCCCGCTCGACGACCGCTCGCCGCTCCCGGCGGCCCCGGCGGGCCGCGAACGCGCCGCCCACACGACCCCCGTCGTGGAACTGTTCCGGCGGCAGGCCGCCGCCGCCCCGACGGCGACCGCCGTGCGCTGCGCCACCGAGACGGTGACCTACGCCGAACTGGCCCGCTGGGCGGACCTGCTGGGGACACACGTCCTGGAGCGGGCCCGCGGCACAAAGGGCGTGATCGCCCTCCTCCTGCCCACCGGAGCGGTGCAGATCGCCGCGGTGCTCGGCGCGCTGGCCGCCGGACGGGCCTTCGTCTGTCTGGAGCCCGGTGACCCGGATCTGCGCCTCGCCGAGATCCTTCAGGACGCCGAGCCCGCGCTGCTGATCACCACCGCGGACCACGCCGAACGCCGCGCGAGCGTCCTGACCGAAACCGGTCCGCCCGTGCTCACCGTCGACCCGTCCGCGCCCGCCCCCACGCAGGCCCCGCAGCCGGCACCGGACCCGGCCGGGCACAGCGAGGCGCTCTGCCTCGTCTACACCTCGGGCTCCACCGGCACACCGAAGGGAATGTTCCTCAGCCAGGCCACCTTCGCGCAGTTCGCGCACTGGCAGATCGAGCGGTTCGCCATCGGGCCGGCGGACCGGATCGCCCAGTGGTCCCCCTTCACCTACGACGCCGCCTACACGGAGGTGTTCGCCGCGCTCCTCGCCGGGGCGACGCTGTGCCTGCCCGCCGCGGACATCCGGCGCGACCCGATCGCCGTCGTGGAGTGGCTGCGTACCGAGCGCATCACCCAGTTCGAGACGGTGCCCTCCTTCTTCCGGCTGGTGACCGACGTCGTCGACCGCGCCCACCCCGGCCCGGACCGCGCGGCCCACCTCCCCGACCTCAAGGACGTCCTGCTGGCCGGCGAGGTGCTGCCCACCGCCCTGGTGGAGCGCTGGCGCACGGAGCTGGAGAACGGCCGGCCCCGGCTGCACAATCTGTACGGCCCGACCGAGTCCATCCTCGCCACGCACCACGTCGTCGAACCCGGCCCGGCACGGGACGCCCGGACTCCCGTCGGCCGCCCCCTGGCCGGCCGCGAGGTCCTCGTCCTCGACGCCGCGATGCGGCCCTGCCCGACCGGCGTGCACGGCGAGCTGTACATCCGCTCCGACTTCCTGGCCGGCGCCTACCACCGCAGGCCGCAGGAGTCCGCGCGGGCCTACGTGCCCGATCCGTGGCAACCGGGCGGGGCCCTCTACCGCACCGGCGACATCGGCCGCTGGACCACCCGCGGCGTGCTGGAGTTCCGCGGCCGCGCCGACACCCAGGTGAAGATCCGCGGCAACCGCGTCGAACTCTCCGCCGTCGAGGCCGTGCTCGCGGCCCATCCCGGCGTCCTGGAAGCGGCCGTCGTCGCGCACCAGGGGGACGAGGCCGGCAGCGAACCGGTCCTCGCCGCCTATGCCGTGCCGACCACACCCGGACCGGACGCGCCCACACCGGCGCGGCTGCGCGCCCATCTCGCCGCCACCCTGGCGGCGGCCGCCGTGCCGGACACCGTCGTCGTCCTCGACGCGCTGCCCCGCACCCGTACGAACAAGATCGACCGGCGGCGGCTGCCCGCCCCCGGCCGGGCGGACACCGCGGTCGGGGCGGGCCAGGCACCGCGCGCGGGGACCGAGGAGCTGATCGCCGCCGCGTGGCGCGAGATCCTCCAGGTCGGCCAGGTGGACCGCACCGTCAGCTTCTTCGAGGCCGGCGGCAACTCCCTGCAGGCCGCGAGGCTGCAGATCCTCCTCGACGAACGCCTGCACACGCCGGTGCGGCTGGTGGACATCTTCGCCCACCCGACGATCGCCGACTTCGCCGCCCATGTCCTCGGGCGGCCGGAACCGCCGGGCGCCTCCGGCGGCGAGGCACCGCGGGCCCGGCAACGCCGCACCGCGCTGCGCCAGCTGTCGCGGGCCCGCCGGACAGGACCCGACCGGCCCGGTGTGCCGGGGCCCCGACCGGGCCCCGCCCCCGACAGCGACCCCGAGCAGCCCCCGTACGACCCCGGAGAGCGACTGTGAACGGATCCGCGGCCGAACCGGCCGACACGACAACGCCGGACATCGATCGCGTCGCGGTGATCGGCATGGCGGGCCGCTTCCCCGGCGCGGACGGCGTCGATGCCCTCTGGGACCTGCTCGGCCGGGGCACGAGCGCCATCCGCAGGTTCGGTGCCGACGAGCTGCGCGCCGCGGGCGTCCCGGACGAACTCGTCGGTCATCCCGCGTACATGCCGGTCAAGGGAGCGCTGGACGACGTCGACATGTTCGACGCCGAACTGTTCGGGTACAGCGCCGCCGAGGCCTCCGTCCTCGATCCGCAGCAGCGGATCCTGCTGGAATGTGCCTGGACGGCGCTGGAGGACGCGGGCTGGGAGCCGGGCCGGGTGGCGGGGCCCGTCGGTGTCTACGTGGGCGCCATGCTCAGCGGTTACCTCATCAACAACCTGCTGCCGCGCAAGGACGTCCTCGCCCGGCTCGGGATGCCGATGGTGCTTCAGGGCAATCTCCCCGACCAGGTCGCGGCCCGTATCGCGTACAAGATGAACCTGCACGGACCCGCGTTGACGGTGCAGACCGCGTGCTCCACCTCGCTGGTCGCCGTCCATCTCGCCGCGCAGAGCCTGCTGAGCCACGAATGCGACCTCGCCCTGGCCGGCGGGGTGACGGTGACTTTGCCGAGCCACTCCGGCTATCTGCCCACCGAGGGCGGCATCGAGTCTCCGGACGGGCACTGCCGGCCGTTCGCCGAGGCCGCGAACGGCACCGTGTTCGGCAACGGCAGCGGGATCGTGGTCCTCAAGCGGCTGTCCGACGCGCTCGCCGACAACGACCGTATCCACGCCGTGATCCTGGGCTCCGCCGTCAACAACGACGGGGGCCGCAAGGTCGGCTACACCGCCCCGAGCGTCGCCGGGCAGACCGAGGTCATCCACGAGGCCCTGGCGATGGCCGACATCGATCCGGCAGGCGTCGGCTACATCGAGACGCACGGCACCGGGACCCCCATCGGCGACCCGATCGAGGTCGCCGCCCTGCACGCCACGTACGGCGCGGCCGGGGGCACGCACCGCTGCGGCCTCGGCTCGGCCAAGTACAACCTCGGCCACCTCGACAACGCCGCCGGGATCACCGGCCTCATCAAGACCGTGCTCGCGCTCCGGCACGGCCGGATACCCGCCAGTCTCGCGGCCACCGACAAACCCAGCCCGGAACTGGCACTGGACGGCAGTGCCTTCTTCGTGCCCCGCGATCTGGAACCGTGGCCCGTCACGGACGGGCCGCGCCGCGCGGCGGTCAGTGCCTTCGGCATCGGCGGCACCAACGCCCATGTGATCCTCGAAGCGGGCAGCGCCCCCACGCCCGCCCCGCCCGCCACGGGCCCGCAGCTGATCGAGCTCTCCGCGGCCACCGCGTCGGCCCTGGACGCGGCCACCGACCGGCTCGCCGCACACCTCGCCGCACACCCCACGGAGGATCTCGGTCCGGTCGTGCGCACCCTGCGCACCGGCCGGCGCCCGCTCAGGCACCGCCGGGCCGTCGTGGCCGGCGACTCCGGCTCGGCGCTCCGCGCCCTGACCGGCGGCGACCGACGGCGCGTCACCGACGGACGGACCGGCGCGCAGGCCCCGACCCCGGTGTTCCTCCTGCCGGGGCAGGGCGCCCAGTTCGCCGGTATGGGGCAGGGGCTGTACGCGGCCGAGCCGGTGTTCCGCGCCGCCGTCGACCAGTGCGCGCAGCTGCTGAGGCCCCAACTCGGCCTGGACCTGCGCGAGGTGCTCGCCGACGGGGAACGGCTGCGCCGCACCGACATCACCCAGCCGGCCGTGTTCACCGTCAGCTACGCGCTCGCCGCGCTGTGGCGCCATCGCGGCGTGGAGCCGGGCGCCCTGCTCGGGCACAGCCTCGGCGAGTACACGGCCGCGTGCCTGGCCGGGGTCTTCACCCTGTCGGACGCGCTGCGTCTGGTGGCCGAACGCGGCCGACTCCTCGCCGCGCTGCCGCCCGGCGCCATGGCCGCCGTGCCCTGGGACGCCGAGCGGGCGGGCGAGTTCGCCGCCACGCACGGCCTGGACCTCGCCGCCGTCAACGGCCCCGGCTCGACGGTGCTGTCCGGTCCCGCCGACGCGCTGGAGCGGGCGCTGGCCGCACTGGCCGACAGCGGCGTACGGACCGTGCGGCTCGCCACCGACCGCGCCTTCCACAGCCGGATGGTCGACGACGTGCGGGACGCCTTCGAGGCCGCCCTGCGCGGCACGCCGATGACCGCCCCCACGGTCCCGTTCGTCTCCAACGTCACCGGCACCTGGATCACCCCCGCCGAGGCCACGGACCCGGAGTACTGGCTGCGTCAGATGCGGGTCCCCGTCCGCTTCCTCGACGGACTGCGCACCCTGTCCGAGGGCCCCGGGCGGCCGGTGCTCGTCGAGACCGGCCCCGGTTCGGTCCTGACGGACCTCGCCCACGGCGCCCGGCTGCCCGGCCTGCTCCGCGCCGCCGCTCCGCTGCCCAGGCCCACGGGTGCCGAGGGCGGGGGCGACGAGCCGACGAGCGTGCTCCTTGCCCTCGGCAGTCTGTGGACCCATGGCGTACCGGTCCGCCGGGACGACGACCTGGCTCCCGGGCCCCGGGCGGACCTGCCCACCTACCCGTTCGAGCGGCAGCGGTACTGGGTCGATCCACCGGAGTGCGCCCGCGCGGCGGGGCCGGTCGACGCATCCGCCGAACCGGGCACGGCCGGAGCGGCGCACCACCCGCGCCCCGACCTCGACACCCCGTACACCGCGCCCGAGGGCGAACTGGAGGAACAGCTCGCCACCGTGCTCCAGGAGCTGCTCGAAGTCGAACGGATCGGCGTGCACGACAGTTTCGTCGACCTGGGCGGGCACTCCCTGATGGCGGCCCAGCTCGCCGCCCGCGTCCGCGCCCTGTACGGCGTGGAGGTGCCCGTCCGGGCGCTGTTCGAGCGGGGCACGGTCGCCGAACTGGCCCCGTACATCGAAGACCTGATCATCGCCGACCTGGAGGGGTCATGAGCGCGGAGTCCTCGTCCGGTAGCCCGCGGGCCGAAAACCGCGAGGAACGACTCGCCCGGCTCACCCCCGAACAGCGCGAGCGGCTGCGCGAGCGGATCTCCGGCGCCGCCGTGCGGCCCCGGCGGCAGCCCGTCGTACCACCGCGGCCCGACGGCTCCGCGGCCCCGCTGTCCTTCGGACAGGAACGCATGTGGTTCGTCGACCAGCTCAACCCGGAAGGCGCCGCCCTCAACGAGTACGCGGCCCTGTGGCTGACCGGAGCGCTGAGTGTGGTCGACCTTGAGCGGGCGCTGGCCGGTGTGGTGGCACGCCATGAGGCGCTGCGCACCGTGATCGACGCGAGCGAAGACCGGCCGGTCCAGCGGGTACGGGACGAGGCGGCCTTCCGGCTGGACGTCGTCGAGCTGCCCGGCGCCGATCGCGCGCGTGCCGAACGGCTGGCCGCCGCCGAGGCCGCGCGGCCGCTGTCCCTGGAGAGCGGGCCGCTCTTCCGGGCCGTGCTCGTGCGCCTGTCCCCCGGCGAGGCGCTGCTGACCGTCGTCAACCACCACATCATCGGCGACACCTGGTCGCGCGCGGTCCTGCTCCACGAGGTCGTCGCCGGCTACCGGGCCGCGGTGGCGGGCGGCGAGCCCGAGAACCGGCCCGTGGTGCAGTACGGCGACTGGGCGGCCTGGCAGCGGGGCGAGCTCACCGACGAGGTGCTCGCCGACGACCTCGCGTACTGGCGCGAGACCCTGGCCGGCGCGCCGCCCGTGCTGGAGCTCGCCGCGGACCGGCCGCGCCCGGCGGTCCCGTCGTCGCACGGGGGACGCGTGCCGCTCGCTCTCGGGCGGGAGCTGAGCGAGGCGGTCGACCGGTTGGCCCGGGAAGCCTCCGCGACACCGTTCATGGTGCTTCTCGCCGCTTGGAAGCTGGTGCTGCGCCGCTGGTCGGGGCAGGACGACATGGTGGTCGGCACCGCCGTCGCGGGCCGGACGCACCCCGAACTGGAGGCCTCGATCGGGGCCTTCGTCAACAGCCTGGTGCTGCGTACCGACCTCTCCGGCGACCCGGCCTTCGACGACGTCCTGGCCCGTGTCCGGCACACGGTCCTCGGTGCTCTGGGCCACGACCGGCTGCCGTTCGAACGCCTGGTCAGGGAGTTGCGTCCGCCGCGTGACGTCGGCTACACGCCGCTGTACCAGGTGCACTTCGGCTTCCACAACGTCCCCATGCCAGAGTTCGAACTGCCGGGCGTGGCCGTGGAGATGGCGGAACTGGACAACGGCAGGTGCCGTTTCGACCTCGCGCTGGAGCTCGTCCGGCGGGACGGCGAGATCGTGGGCGTGTGCGAGTACAGCCGCGACCTGTTCTCCGGACCGACCGCGCAGGCCCTGGTCGACCTGCTGCGCGCGGTCCTCACCCGCGCCGCCGAGGATCCGCGCCGGCCGGTCTCCGAGCTCGCCCTGCCGACCGACGCGGACCTCCGGCTGATGGCGGCGTGGAACGACACGGCCAACGAACTGCGGCCTGCTGACGGCCTGTTGGCCCGGCTCGGGGAGCGGGTACGGGAGCAGGCCTCCACCGTCGCCCTCGTCGCGGGCGAGGACCGCCTCAGCTACGGCGAGCTGGGCCGGCGGACCGACGCGCTGGCCGCCCGGCTGCGCGCCCACGGCGCCGGGCCCGGCGCCCGAGTCGGCCTCTGCCTGCCGCGCACCGCGGACCTGGTCGTCGCCATGCTGGCCACCCTGCGGACCGGCGCGGCGTACGTTCCGCTCGATCCGACGTATCCGGCCGCCCGGCTGGAACAGATGGCGAGCGATGCCGGGCTGGCCCTGGTCGTGGCGCCGGAACGCGGCGCGCCGCCCGGGCTGTCGGGCGTGACGCTTCTCGACCCGCGCGGGTCCGGCCCGCACGAGCCTGGGAGCGTCCCGGAGCCCTGGGCGGATCCCGAGCCGGAGCGCCCCGCGTACGTGATCTACACCTCGGGTTCCACCGGGCGCCCCAAGGGTGTGGTGGTGACCCACGGGAACCTGCGGAACTTCCTGGTCGCCATGGACCGGCGGATCGGCCGGCCGGAGCCGGCGACCTGGCTCGCGGTCACCAGCGTCTCGTTCGACATCTCGGTCCTGGAACTCCTGTGGACGCTCGCCTCCGGCCACCGTGTGGTGCTCGCCCCCGGACCGGGGCAGGCCGCCGCCGCGGACGACGGCCAGGCGCCCTCCTCCGCCGCGCGGTTCAGCCTCTTCTACTTCGCCAGCTCGGCCGAGGGTGAGCCGGGACCGGAGCAGTACCGCCTGCTCATGGAGGGCGCCAGGTTCGCCGACACCCACGACTTCAGCGCCGTATGGCTTCCCGAGCGCCACTTCCACGCCTTCGGCGGCCCCTTCCCCGCTCCCTCCACTCTCGCGGCCGCCGTGGCCGTGACCACCCGGCGGGTGGGCATCCGGGCCGGCAGTGTCGTGCTGCCGCTGCACCATCCCGTACGGGTCGCCGAGGAATGGTCCGTCGTGGACAACCTCTCCGCGGGGCGGGTGGGGCTCTCCTTCGCCTCCGGCTGGCACGTCGACGACTTCGTGTTCGCCAAGGACAGCTACGACGACCGGCACGAGGTGATGCTGCGGGCCATGGAGGAGGTCCGGGCGCTGTGGCGGGGCGACGAAGTCCCCTTCACCGGGCCGCGGGACCACAAGGTGCGGGTGCGGACCCTGCCCCGCCCCGTCCAGCCTGAGCTGCCGGTCTGGCTCACCTCCGCGGGCAACATCGAGACCTTCCGGACCGCCGGCCGGCTCGGCGTGGGGCTGCTGACGCATCTGCTCGGGCAGTCCGTCGAGGAGCTGACGGAGAAGCTCGCCGTGTACCGCGCCGCCTGGCGCGAGGCGGGCCATGCGGGCGACGGCCAGGTGACGCTGATGCTGCACACCTTCGTCGGCCGGGACCGGGAGGCCGTGCGGGAGGCCGCCTGGCAGCCCTTCCGGTCCTATCTGCGCTCCTCGGTCGGGCTCATCCGGAACCTCGCCGAGGGCCTGGGGCTGGACATCCGCTCCGCCGACTTCTCCGACGACGACATGGAAGCCCTGCTGGATCACGCCTGTGCCCGCTACATGGGCCACAGCGCGATGATCGGGACGGTGGAGGAGTGCGCGGCACTGGCCGAGCGCCTGACCGCCCTCGGGGTGGACGAGATCGCCTGTCTGATCGACTTCGGTGTGGCCCCCGACGCCGTCCTCGACGCCCTGCCGCTGCTGGACGAGGTCCGCCGGGCCACCGCGACCGCCCGTCCCGCGCCCTCGGCACCGGCCGTCGACCCGCTGGTCACCGAGCTGATCCGGGAACACGGCGTGACCCATCTGCAGTGCACGCCCTCGCAGGCCCGGGCCCTGCTCGCGGAGCCGGACGCGGCCGCCCTCGGCCGGCTGCGCACCCTGCTGCTCGGCGGCGAAGCTCTCGACAGCGACCTGGTGCGGCGGCTGAGGGAGATCACCCCGGCCGAGATCCACAACATGTACGGCCCGACGGAGACCACGGTCTGGTCGACGTCGACCCGTGTCGACCCGGACGACGTCACGATCGGACGCCCCCTGGCCAACACCCAGGTGCATGTCCTCGACACGCACGGCCACCGGCTCCCGGTGGGCGTACCGGGCGAGCTGCACATCGGCGGCGCCGGTGTGGCGGCCGGCTACCTCGACGCGCCCGAACTCACCGCGGAGCGCTTCGTCCCCGACCCCTTCGGGGGCCGGGACGGGAGCGGCAGGCTTTACCGCACCGGTGACATCGTCCGACTGCGCCGGGACGGGCTCCTGGAGTACCAGGGCCGCCGCGACCATCAGGCGAAGGTACGCGGACACCGGGTCGAGCTCGGCGAGATCGAGGCTGCGCTGCTCGCCGCCGAGGGCGTGACGGCGGCCGCCGCGGCGGCCCATCACGCGGGTACGTCGGCGTCCTCGCTCACCGGCTACGTGGTCGCCGGGCCCGGCACCCCCGTCACTCCCGAGGCGCTGCGCGCCCATATGGCGGCGCTGCTGCCGCCGTATCTCGTGCCGTCCCGGTACGTCTTCCTGAGCGCCCTGCCCCTGACCGCCAACGGCAAGGTGGACCGGGCGGCGTTGCCGGAACCGGGCGTGGAACGGCCCGAGCTGGCCCGCCGGTACGTCGCACCGCGCACCCCGCTGGAGGAACGCGTCGCCGAGATCTGGCGGCGGGTGCTCGGCGTCGAACGCGTCGGCGTCGACGACGACTTCTTCGACCTCGGCGGACACTCCATCCTCGCCACCCAGATGCTCGCCCGCGTCCGTGACGAACTCGCCCCCCGGCTGCCGCTGCGCTCGGTGTTCGAGGCGCCGACCGTCGCGGGACTCGCCGCGTCCGTCGAGGCGCTCGGGGACGACGGCCCCACCGGCGCGGTGGTGCCTCCTCGCGCCCAGGGATCCTCGTCCCGGCTCCCGGTGGGCCCCGGCGCCGCGATCGTCGACCTGGAGACGGTGCCCGCCTCGTTCGGCCAGGAGCGCATGTACCTGATCCACCACATGCATCGCGGACACACGCCGTACCACATGGTCAACGCGTTCCGTATCCGCGGGCCGCTGGACCCCGCGGCGCTGGGCGAGGCGCTGCGTGCCCTCGTCGACCGGCACGAGATCCTGCGTACCGTGCTGCGCTTCGACCCGGCCACGGAACAGCTTCAGCAGGTGATCCGGTCCGGTGCCGACGTCCAGCCGGTGTTCGGGCAGCCCGCCGACGACGCCCCGGCGGACGACGAGGCCCGGCTGCGGCTGGCCGGCGCCTGGGTGACCGATCTGGCCCGGACACCCTTCGACCTCGCCGACGGCCCGGTCTTCCGCGCCGGTCTGTACCGCCTGGGGCCCGACGACCATGTCTTCGCACTCGTCATGCACCACATCGCCGGGGACGGCTGGTCCATGGAGCTGCTCCGCGACGACCTGGGGCGGCTCTACCGCGCCCAGCTGACCGGCGTCCCGGCCGATCTCGGTCACCTTCCCCTGCGCTACGCCGACTTCGCCGTCTGGCAGCGCTCCTTCATGGAGTCCGGTGCCCTGCGGGAGCAGCTCGCCCACTGGCGCGACCGGCTCGACGGCGTGCGGCCGGTCCAGCTGAGCGGGGTCGGTGCCGAGCCCGCGGTCCCGTCCGGCGACGCCGGGCCGCCCGCGGTCACCTTCGAGATCACCGGGCCGGCCGCCGAAGCCCTCAACAGGCTCTCCCGCGCCGAGGGTGCCACGCTCTTCGCCGTGCTCCTGGCGGCGCTGGCCGCGGTGGTCGCCCGCGACCACGGCGTCGAGGACCTCGTCGTCGCCACTCCGGTGGCGGGCCGCAGCCAGGTCGACTTCGAGAAGGTCGTCGGCTTCTTCGTGAACACCGTGCCGCTGCGGCTGGACGTGTCGGGCGATCCCACCCTCGCCGCGCTGGTGCGGCGGGCCAGGGACACCGCGCTCGATGCCCTCAGTCATCAGAACGCGCCCTTCGAGAAGATCGTCGAAGCGGTGTCGCCGCCGCGGGTGCCGGGCCGGCAGCCGCTCGCGCCGGTGCTGCTCGTCCTGCGGGAGGCCATGCGGCCCTGGGCCGGCATCGACGACACCGACATGACGGAGGTCCCGCTGCCGCCCGATCCTGTCGGCTACGACCTCGTCGTCGACGTGAGCCGTGGCGACGACGGGATCAGGGGCCATCTGGTGGCCGATCCGGCCTGTTTCGGCCCGGCGCAGCTGGCGCGGCTCCGCGACGCCTTCACCCGCACCCTCACCGACGCGGCGCGGCTGCGTGACGTGAGCGTCTCCCAGCTCCCTCGCCCCGGCGGTCACGAGACTTCCGTCAGTTCCTAGAGTTTCGAGAGTTCCGACAGTTCCGACGATCGACCGAATGGCACCGACCAATGACATCCACCGTGTACAACGTCGCCTTCGACTGCGCCAACGCCTATGAGCTGGCACGGTTCTGGAGCGATGTCGTAGGGCATCCGCTCCACGACGAGGACCTGCCCGGCGACTCCACCGCCAGCATCAAGCTGCCGTCCGGACTCCACCTCTACTTCGCCGAAGTACCCGAGGAGAAGCGGACGAAGAACCGGGTGCACCTGTGCCTCCAGCCGGACGGGCCCCGCGACGAGGAGGTCGCGCGGCTGCTCCGGCTGGGTGCGAAGGAGCTCTCCGACCACCGCAAACCCGACGGCACCGGCTGGGTCGTCTTCGCCGACGCGGAGGGCAACGAGTTCTGTGTCCTGCGCAGTGCGGCGGAACGTGAGGCGCACGAGGCCGACGGCGTCGACCCGGCACCGCACCCTTAGATGCCGGCGCGGGAGGCACGATCCGAGGCGAAGGGCGGCGGCCTGCTGCGGGGGCCGCACGGCCGCCGGTTCCGGCTGCTGTGGGGCTCGACCCTGGTCTCCGCCCTCGGCGACGGCATGTACCTCGCCGCTCTGCCGCTGCTGGCCGCCACCCTCACCCGCGATCCGGTGCTCATCGCGGCCGTCACGGTCGCGGCGAAACTGCCGTGGGTCCTGATAGGTCCCGTCACCGGCGCGCTCACCGACCGGCTGGACCGGTTCCAGCTGCTGCGCCGGGTCGCGGTGCTCCAGGCCCTGGTGGTCGGTCTTTTCGGCCTGGCCGTCGGTACCGGCACCGCCTCTCTCGCGCTGATCGTGCTCGTCGCGTTCGTACTGGCCTCGGCCGACACGCTGACCATGAACGCGCAGGCGGCCTCGGTGCCCGACCTGGTCGACCGCAAGAACCTGCCGGTGGCCAACAGCTGGCTGCAGGGCGGCCAGAGCGTCGCCAGTGATCTGGTGGGGGTCGCTGTCGGCGCCCTGCTCTTCGGGATCGCCGCCTGGGTGCCGTTCGCCCTGGACAGCGTGTCCTTCGCGCTCGCCGCCCTGCTGGTGTTCCGCATCCGGCCGGACTCCGCCGAAGGGCCCGCGCGGGAACGGATCACCCTGCGCGCGTTGTGGCAGGACATGGCCGAAGGCGGACGCTGGCTGGCCCGCCACCGTCTGCTGCGCACACTCTGCGCGCTGACCGCGCTCGACAACTTCGCCACCGTCGGTGTGCAGTCGATCGCGGTCCTCTACGCGCTGGAGGTGCTGCGCGTCAGCTCGGGCGCGTACGGACTGCTCATGGCCGTGATCGCGATCGGCGGGGCGGTCGGGCTGGTGCTCGCGCCGCCCCTGTGCGAGCGCCTCGGGCTGGGCGCGACGCTGCGGCTGCGCTTCGCGCTGTCCCCCGTGCCGTTTGTCGTCACCGCGCTGACCGCGCATCCCGCGGCGGCCGCGGGATCGTTCTTCTTCGTCGGGCTCAGCGTCGCGCTGGGCAACGTCGCCAGTATCACGCTGCGTCAGAATCTGGTGCCCAGGGACCTGTTCGGCCGGGTCAACGCGTCCTTCCGGGTGGTCGCCGTGGGCATCGGACCGCTCGGCGGGGCCTGCGCGGGATGGGTCGCCCATGCCTACGGGCTGCGGGCGCCGTTCTTCGTCAGTGCGGCGGTGCTGGCCACCGCGGGTCTGGTGGCCGCCCGGGTGCTGTCGCCCGGGGCCGTGGCCGCCGCGGAACAGCGCGGGGCGGCGGACACGGACGCCGAGGCCGGCTAGCTACCGCAGCCGCCGCGCGTGCAGCCGCTCGTAGTGGGGCAGATGGTGGGCATGGTAGGCGGCGAGCAGCGGATGGTTGTCCACGGTGTGCTCGTACGTGCTGGCGAGCGGGGTGAAGCCGTCGGTCCGGCTGGTCGACTCGTGCCAGCGTGACGTGGACTGCCATTCGTTCAGCATCCGCGGCTGCCACGACAGGGCGTCGGCGCGGAACGTGATGCCGGTGGCCTCGCAGTAGGCGCGTACGGTTTCGGCCGGGTCGGTGATCAGCGCCTCGGAACCGATCACCACCGGCGTCTCCCCGGTCTGTGCGGCCACCGCGTCATGGATCTCCGCGAGCCGCTCGATACCCACGTCCTCGCAGGTCAGCTTGGGGGCCAGGGCGAAGTGCGAGGCGATGACCTCGGCGGGGTCGCGCAGGAGAAACGTATGCACCGCGTCATGGAGGAAACGGGCGTCGGCCAGCAGACCCGGATAGGGGAAATCGGTGGTGTCCTTGAAGAACACGGGCCCGGACCGGGACAGATTCCGAATGGCCTCGATCAATTCCGCTTCGCTGTGTGCCTTCGTCCCGTCGACGTCGACCGAACCGAAGTCGGCGAGATGGGAGAACGGCTCGTGCAGAATGGTGAAATCGCCACGTTCCTTCATCATGCGCAAGAACGCCGTGGAACGGGATCGCGGTGCGCTCCACAACGCGAGAACGGGCAACGGGCGTTCAGGGAACGGTATCGGACCTGCCATGAAAGAACTCCTCGCTCGGGTACTGCTGAGGCCTGATCGGGTTGTTCGCGACTGCTATGTCAGCTCGGCCAGCTGCTCCTCGTAGAGCCGTTCCACGAGCGCGGCCTGTGTGGAGATGGTGAGATTCTCGAAGAGGTCCGCGACCGGCACGATGAGCCCGAACGCCTCCTGAAGGCGGGCCGCGAGCCGCATGAGAGCGAGCGAGTGGCCGCCCAGCTCGAAGAAGCTGACATCGGCGGGCGGATCCGGGATGCCGAGCAGGTCCGCCCAGGTGTCGGCGATGACCCGGGCCTCCTCGGAGGCGGGTTCGGCCCCCTCCTGTCCGGGACCGTGGTGGCTCAGCTCGGCGCGGTCCACCCGGCCGTCGGGGGTGAGCGGAAACGCCGCCCGGAAGACCACCTGGTGCGCGATCCCGACGTTGCCGAGCAGTGTCTTCACCGTGTCGACCACATGGCCCGGGGTCGCCGTCCCGCCGGCGTCCAGGGCCAGGAAGACCAGCAACTCCGGCTCGCCCCCGACGATGTGGGGCACCACAGCGCACTGTGCCACCCCGTCGATGCGCCGTACGTCCTGCTCGATGTCGGCGTACGGCACCGGCGGGCCGTAGGACTCCGAGGTGCCGCCCCGCCGGCCGACCACCCGGATCGAGCCGTCGGGCAGGGCGCGCGCCCAGTCGCCGGTACGGAACAGCCGGGCGCCGGGCCGGTCCGAACGGGGGTCCGGCCGGAAGTGATGCGCCGTCAGCTCCGGGGCGTCGTCGTACGCCTCGACGACACCGGGACCGCCGATGTGCAGCTCGCCGATCGCGCCGTCGACGGCCGGTGTGCCGTCGTCGTCCAGGATCTCCAGGCGCGCCCCCGCGAGTGGCGCGCCGAGGGGCACGGCGTCGAGCTCGGGCCGTACCTGTCCCAGGGCCGCCCACACCGTGGTCTCGACCTGGCCGTAGACGTTCCAGACCGCCTTCGCGCGCGTGGTGAGGGTGTGGGCGAGGGAGAGCGGCAGGTCCTCGCCGCCGGAGATCACGGTGAGGTCGGGTGCGCCCGTCCAACCGGCCGCCAGCAGATGGCCCCACAGGGTCGGTGTCGCGTGGACGAAGGTCGGGCGGTGCTCGCGCAGCAGGCTCAGCACCCGGTCCGGTCCCTGAGCGTCCGTACGGGAGGCCAGGATCAGTTCGGCCCCCGCGACCAAGGGCAGCAGCAGAGCCGCGAGCGCGCTGCCGGGGAAGGCGGGCGCGAGCGTGAGCAGCCGGTCCTCGGGACCGAGGCCCATCGTTCCGGCGGCGGCCGTGACCACGGCCGCCAGTGCCCTCTCGGACACCGGCACGCTCTTCGCCGGGCCGGTGGTGCCCGCGGTGTGCAGCCGCAAGAGCCGGTCGGCACCGTCCTCGCTCGGGGCGAGCAGTGTGGCCAGGGCGTCCAGCGGCTGGTCCGTCGGCAGCTCCACGACCGGTCCGCGGGGCCCCGGCAGCGTGTCGACACGCTCCAGCAGCGCGGCGTAGGTGACGGGCGCGCCCTCTCCGCGTACGGCCACGGCCTGCGGCCGGCCGGCGGCGAGGGCCGCGACCAGGGCCCGGAGGCTTGTCGCGGTGCCGGGCGGGACGGACGTGGGGTGCGGGTCGGTCATGAAAGCTCGCCCTTCATGGCGTCGGTGGCGGCGGTGTGGAGGAAGGAGGAGACCTGGTGGACGGCCGGGCCGCGCAGCAGGGTGTAGTGATCCGCCTCGACGGCCGTGCCGGTCACCGGAGGCGAGGCGATCTCGCGCCACCACACCAGTGGGTCGGTGGCGGTGAGTGTGGCCCACAGCACGCGTACCGGCGGCCCGTCGGCCTCGGGCCGGTGGGTCTCCAGCGCGATGTACGCGTTGAGGTGGCACCGGGCGCGGTCCAGCAGCTCGTCGGCGCTGAGCCCGACGGTGACGCCCAGGCCCTCCAGGTGGCCGTGGAGCGCCGGGACGGCCTCGGTCAGGGGCAGCCGCCACAGCTCCGGGGGCACGCGCAGCTGGTCGGGGTCCTGCCCGGCGGAGCGGATGAGGTCGTGCGCGAACGCCTGGGTCAGTTCGTGGGCCGCGGGGCGGACGCCCCGGTGGAAGGGCATGCTGTCGATCGCCACGACCGCGCAGGAGGCGCCCCGTGCGCGCAGCAGCCGGGCCGTCTCGAAGGCCAGCATGCCGCCGAAGGACCAGCCGGCGAGCAGGGTCGGGCGCAGCTGCGCCGAAACGATTCGGTCGGCGTAGTGGGCGGCGAGGGCGAGCAGCGTGGGGGGCTCGTCCGAGCGCAGGGCGTCGTCCGCGGCCAGGCCGTACACGGGGTAGGTGCCGGGCAGTAACCGGGCGAGCTCGCCGTAGCAGAGGATGTCTCCGCCGACGGGGTGGAAGAGGACGACCGGTGGACCTTCGCCGGGACGCAGCAGGGTGGCCCCGTCCGGCCGGGGCGCGCTTGAGGAGCGCTGGGCGCGCAGCCGCTCCAGCAGTGCGCGCCGGCGGGGCGACAGTGACTCCTCCCGCGTGCGGTGTTCGGGCCCGGAGCCGTCATGTGCTGTGGTCATCAGAAGTATCCCTCGCGCTTGCGGTCTTCCATCGCGGCCTCGGACAGCCTGTCGTCGGCGCGGGTCGCACCCCGTTCGGTGACACGGGAGGAAGCGATTTCGGCCAACACGGCCTTCAGCGTGGTGGCGTCGGAGTCGACGGCGCCGGTGCAGGACATGTCGCCGACGGTGCGGTAGCGGATCAGCCGGGTCTGCACCGGCTCGTTCTCCTTCGGACCGCCCCACTCGCCGGCCGTCAGCCACATGCCGTTACGGGCGAACACCTCACGCTCGTGCGCGAAGTAGATCTCCGGCAGCTCGATGCCCTCACGGGCGATGTACTGCCACACGTCCAGCTCGGTCCAGTTGGACAGCGGGAAGACCCGCACATGCTCACCGGGCGCGTGACGGCCGTTGTAGAGCTGCCACAGCTCCGGCCGCTGCCGGCGCGGATCCCACTGCGAGAACTCGTCCCGCAGCGAGAACACCCGCTCCTTGGCCCGCGCCTTCTCCTCGTCCCGACGCCCGCCACCGAAAACAGCGTCGAAGCGGTGCTCCTGGATCGCCTCCGTCAGCGGCACGGTCTGCAGCGGATTACGCGTACCGTCCGGCCGCTCCCGCAGCTTCCCCGCGTCGATGTACTCCTGCACCGAGGCGACATGGAGGCGTAGTTGGTGCTTGTCGACCACGCGGTCGCGGTGCGCGATGACCTCGGGGAAGTTGTGCCCCGTGTCGACGTGCAGGAGCGGGAAGGGAATCGGTGCGGGAGCAAAGGACTTGAGCGCGAGATGGAGCATGACGAGCGAGTCCTTCCCGCCCGAGAACAGCAGTACGGGGCGCTCGAATTCACCCCCGACCTCCCGGAGAATGTGTACCGCCTCGGACTCCAGGACATCCAGATGCGTGAGTTCGACAGGAGAGATGTCCGAAGCCATGTACCAGTCCTCCCGCTGCACCACATCGAGGGCCGAAGGCCGTGATGGCTGGTTCTCGTACGCGCTTCTCAGGTTGGACGACGGGGGCCGGAGTTCCGGGCGTTCATTCGAACGGCTTGAATATCTCATCAGTTGGGCGTCGGACTCTGCAAGCCCTCCTTTCCCATTGATCAATCTCTTCGCAATCTTGGCCGGAACATGTGGTGTGCTCGGCGGCCCTGTCTCGGGCCCCATGGCGGCGTGGGTGTCCGGTACCCGGCCCCATGGGTGAGGACGCCCTGCATCTGGCTAGTCTCCTGTCATGATCACCAAGCGAACGGCGTACGTCGCCGTCCTGTCGCTCGCCCTCCTCGCGGGTACGGCGGCCTGCGGAGCGGACACCGGCGGCCCCGACGCCAAGCCGGCCCCGTCGGGGAGCCCCACCCCGACGTCGCGGCCGTCGGCACCGACCGCCGACGCGCCGCCCCCGGTCAAGCCGTCGGCTGCCACCACCCCTTCCGCGGCCCCGGACGACCTGACGAAGCCCGCGGACAACCCCCGTGCCGCGGCCCGGAACTTCGCCCGCGCGCTGGCGAACGGCGATGCCGGCCTGGCCTGCGGGCTGGCCTCCCCCACCCTCCGCGCGAGGGTCCCCGGCGGATCGTGCCCCGAGGCCCTGGCCGAACTCGCCACGGACAGCCGGTACGTCTTCACGCAGAAGGCGTGCGTCGAGGAGCTGCAGAACTACGAGATCTCCACGGACGCCCAGGACACACCGGAGACGGTCCGCGTCGCCATCCACTGCCCGGAGGGCTACACCTGGCTCCGGGCCGAGCAGTACGGCACCGTCTGGCGCGTCATCGAGCTCAACGCCCCCTGACGGCGGCGCGGTCGGCTTCGTTTCGCGGATCACGAATCCCCGGTCCCGGATCCCGGATCCCAGATCCCAGATCCCTTGCGGAACCTCCGTCTCAGGCGCGGCGTTTCGGCCATGTGTGCTCCCGGACCGTACGCAGGTACGCCAAGGGTCGGTGCATCCCGCACGGTCCGTTCGCCGCGCCGTCACGCGGAACGGGCCACGTCTCAAACACGTGTGTTCGATATTCCGCTCCCCCTCGTTGAGCCCGTCGACAGCGACCGCCCAAGCAGCCTTCCAGGGGGAGCAGTTGACCTCAGCAGACACCCACAGCCCGAAGCAGCCGGACACCACTCCCCCTCCGCCCCCACCCGCGGAGATCAACTACAGCGGTCAGCACTCGGTCAATCCGCTCGATGAGGTCTCCTTCTGGAGACTGTGCGCACAGATCCCGTCGGTCCTGCGCCACGTCACCCGGATGTCCTGGGAGACCGACCGCCGGGCGGTTCGACTGCTACTGGCCTGTCAGGTGGTGACGGGGGTGGCCGCCGCGGTTCTGCTCGCCGCGACCGCGCGGGCGATGGGGCCGATCCTCGGCGGAGGCGCGGTGGTCGATCGCCTCCGCGAGGCCCTGCCGGCCCTTCTGGTCGTGGCCGGTGCGGCCGCGCTCACCCGTGGTGCGGGCGCGGTGGCCACGTACGCGGAGCGGCGGATCACGCCGACGCTCACCACCAGGACCGACACCGCCCTGGTCGCGGCGGTCTGCCGGGTCGAGGCCGCCGCCTATGCGGTGGACGGGTTCGCCGACCGTCAGGAGGCCGCGGAGATGGGTGTGCTCCGCACCCATGTGATGGTCACCGACGCCCAGCGCTTCATGTCCGCGCTGATCCGCATGATCACCGCCGGTGGCGTCCTGTCCGTACTGAACATCCTGATGCTTCCGCTGCTGCTCCTCGCCGTGCTGCCGGCCGGGATCGGGGCCGTCCTGACCGCCCGCGTCGACTACGAGATCCACTACGCGAACATCGCCGACCGCAACGTCCGCGGCATGATGCGCTGGTGGTCGACGACGCCGAGGTTCGCCGACGAGGTCCGTGCCAACGGCATGACGGACTACCTCCTGTTCTGGTACCGCTCCCTGTCCGAGCGGTGCGACCGGCGCACCCTCGCGGCGGCGCCGCGGACCCTGCGCATCGCGCTGGTCTCCGCACTCGCCGGAGGGGTCTTCCTGGTCGCCACCTGGGCAGCGCTGGCCTGGCTCGCCGTGACGGGCAGGGTCGCCCTCGCGATCGCCGCGACCGCGGTCGTCGCGGTGCAGACGACGCTGGCCGCCCTGTCGCAGGTGGTCGTCAACGGCGCCGCCGTGTTCCACACCAGCCTCTACCTCGGCGACATGCAGACGTTCCTCGCCGACGCGGCGGACAGGGCCCCCAAGCGCGGCGGCCTCGCCATCGGCGCGCCGGTGGAGGAGATCCGGCTCGACGAGGTGGTCTACCGCTACCCGGGGAAGGACAAGGCAGCCGTCGACGGAGTCTCCCTGACCCTGCGACGCGGGGAGATCGTCGCCGTGGTCGGGGTCAACGGATCCGGAAAGTCCACGCTGACCCGACTGGTCACCGGGATCTACCTGGCCGACAAGGGCTGCGTTTCCTGGAACGGCGCGGACCTCGCCGACGTCGACCCCGCGACCGTCTGGAGCCGAACCGGCCTCGTCCCGCAGATCTTCGCGCAGTGGCCGCTACGGGTCCGGGAGAACGTGACCTTGGGCCAGCCACGCACCCACGACGACGCGGCCGTGTGGGAGGCCGTCGACGCGGTCGGCATGCGCGAGGCGATCGAGGACCTCCCGTCCGGCCTCGACACCCTCCTCGCCCGCGAGACGTTCGGCGGCGCGGAGCTCTCCGGAGGGCAGTGGCAGCGCCTGGCCTGCTCCCGGGCGCTGTACCGGCGTCCGTCCCTGCTGATCCTCGACGAACCCACCTCACAGATGGACCCGCGCGGCGAGCACCAGATCTTCGAGAAGATCAAGGCGATCTCCGGCGACCGCATCACCATCGTGATCACGCACCGCCTGGAGAACACGAGAATCGCGGACCACATCGTGGTCATGGAGCACGGCCGCATCACCGAACAGGGCCGCTACGACGACCTGGTCCACGCCGGCGGGACGTTCGCCGAACTCCTCCGCCTCTCCCAGGACCGCTGACCTACCGGGCCCGGGTCACGCCGGTGTCAGCCGGGTGCCCAGGGCATCGAGGTCCGGCAGGAACCAGAGCTGAGTCCCCCGGTTGCTCTCGCGGACGAAGTCGCGCAGGGCCGTGCCGGAGTCGGTGTGCCGGGAGATGTCCCCGAGGACGGCCAGTCCCATGCGGTAGTTGACGAACTTCTGGACGATGTCGCCCGCGAGGCGCGTCCGGAGCCGGAAGAACTCCTCCGGCAATCGGGCCGCCGGGACGGCCACCCAGCTGGCGCCCTGGTAGAAGCCTTCGCCGATCAGGTCGAGCGCGTCCTGCTCGGTGCGTAGTGGAGTGCCGTCCGGGGCGCAGACGAAGACGGGTGTGCCGGCGAGGTGCTGAAGGGTGTCAGCCATGGGACAGAGTTCCTTGAGGTGGAGGGGGGAACGGCAGGGAAAGGGCTTGTTCCGCACCGGTCGGGGACGAGTAGATCGGCTTCATGGGCTTCGTACTCACGATTCGAGCACCCCGTCCATGTACGCGAAGAGCAGCGCCGTCTCCGTCAGGCCGCCGAGGACGACAACCTTCAGGCGGCGCCGTTCCTCGTCGTAGACGGTTTCGATCCGCAGGGCGGATCCGCCCGGGCGCGGGCCCGTCGCCGTGGCCGTCAGGAGGCTGGTGAGGCGATGGACCGTCGCGGTGTCGACACCGTCGATCTCCACGACGCTCGTCACGTCGGTGTGCCGCCGCCTGCCGTCCGCCCCGCGGCCCCCTTCCGTCTCCCCCGGCTCGTCCGGGCGGGGCGCGGGCACCGGTCGGCCGGTGAACGCTTCGAGGTCCTCGTGCGCGATGCGGTACTGCTTGCCGATGCGGACGGCGGGGAGCCGCCCGTCCCGTACGTAAGTGCGGACCGTGCGCACATGCAGCCCCAGCCGCTCGGCGACCTGTTCCACGGAGTAGAGACGATCATTCACTCAAGCACCCTAACCACCTCTCACTTCAGGGCACAACAGGGAAGGTTGAGGAAGTTTGGGGAGTAACACGTAGCAGGACCGGCGGAATTGCCCGGCCGTCCACCCCACGCGGCACATCGGCGCGCGGGGTGGGCGGCCGGGCAAGTGCCCCGGTCAGAGCGCTATCCGCACCCCGTACGTCCGCAGCCAGTCGTCCATCTGGAGCGTGGTCTCCAGCGCGGCCCGGCTCATGCCCTCCTCCAGCGCCGCGGCCCCCCGCCGCTCCACCGACTGCTTGAGCCGCGTCGAGAAGAGCGAGGCGAGCGGGCTCTCCCCGGACCGTACGACCTCCGCCAGCCGCTCACGCAGGACACGGTTGTAGGCGTCGTCCCGGATGGAGGGGTACGGGGTCTTGATCCGCTGGGCCACCGCCTCCGGCAGGAGGTCCCGCATCGCCGCACGCAGCAGGCTCTTCTCCCGGCCGTCGAAACTCTTCATCGCCCAAGGGACGTTGAACGTGTACTCGACGAGCCGGTGGTCGGCGAACGGCACCCTCACCTCCAGCCCGCACGCCATGCTCATCCGGTCCTTCCGGTCGAAGAGCACCTGGGCGTGGCGGGTGAGCGCGAGGTACGTGACCTCGCGGTAGCGGGCCTCGTCGGGGTCCTTGAGGTGGTCGGGGGCGGCGATCTCCGCGACCGCGGCGCTGTGGGTGTCGCGCTCGTACGTGGCCAGGTCGAGCTTGGTCAGCAGATCGGGCTCGAAGATGACCTCGTTGCCCTGGTAGTTCTCCCTGCCCTCGTGCACCCACGGGTACGTGCTGGACATGACCGTCTCGTGGACGCGCTGCCAGCGGTAGCCGCCGAACACCTCGTCGCCGCACTCGCCGGAGAGGGCGACGGTGGAGTGCCGGCGGACGATGCCGAACAGCTGGTGCAGAGAGGCGTGTTCGTCGCCCTTGGCGAGGGGCAGGTCGTAGGCGGCGAGGACGGACGCCCGCAGCGCCGGATCCAGCAGATCGGGGGCGTGCAGGGGCAGTTCGCTGTGGTCCGAGGCGACGTGTTCCGCGAGCAGCCGTGCGTAGACGTGGTCGTCGTTGCCGGGAGCGGCAGGGGTGCCGGGCCCGTGTCGGGGGTCGGCGTCGGTGACCGAGCACGAGCGGATCTGTCCGATGCCCTGGCTTCGGGACACCTTGGCGGCGAGCGCGGTGAGGGAGCTGGAGTCCAGTCCTCCCGACAGCAGGGTGCACAGCGGCACATCGGCCACCATCTGCTGACCGACGATGGATTCGAGCATGTCGCGGACGGTGGCGACGGTCTGTTCGAGGGTGTCGGTGTGCTCGCCCACCCGCAGGCGCCAGTAGCGCTGTTCGACCAGGCCCGACCGGGTCACGCGTACGGTGCAGCCCGGCGGGACCTCGCGCATGCCGCGGAAGATCGCCTGTCCGGGGACCTTGGCGATCGAGAGGATGTCGCGGAACCCGTCGGCGTCCACGACGGCCGAGAAGTCCGGGTGGGCGAGGATCGCCTTCGGCTCGGAGCCGAAGAGGACTCCGGCGGGCGTCTGCGCGTAGTAGAGCGGCTTCACGCCCATCCGGTCCCGGACCAGGAGCAGTTCCTCCCGTTCCAGGTCCCAGATTGCGAACGCGTAGATGCCCTCCAGGCGGGTGACGAACTCCGGGCCCCACTCCAGATAGGCCCGCAGGACCACCTCCGTGTCGCTCCTGGTTCTGAACCGCTGTCCGAGCGACTGGAGTTGGCCGCGCAGCTCCTGGAAGTTGTAGGTCTCACCGCTGTAGGTGAGGACGGCTCGGGAGCCGGGGCCTTCCTCGGCCGCCATCGGCTGGCAGCCGCCTTCGAGGTCGATGACCGACAGCCGTCGGTGGCCCAGCGCGGCGTGTTCCGCGCACCAGATGCCTTCGGCGTCCGGGCCGCGCCGGGCCATCGTCCTGGTCATCGCCCGCGTGATGTCCTGTTGTTGTGTCACATCGCGTGAGTAGTCGACCCAGCCGGCGATACCGCACATGAAGTTTGCTCCTGAGAGAGAAGTGAGTCGGGGAGGTGACGTGTTCGCAGTCGCGGCCTAGAGGCGTTCGACATGCGGCCGCGGGCGGGTCGTCCCGCGTGTGTCGAGGAGCAGCCGGGCGTGGCGCTCGATCATGTCGATGTCGTACGCGCGGTGCTGCTGGAGCAGGATCGTCACGTCCGCCTGCTCCAGGGCGTCCGACAGCGCGGTGGTGACTGTCGGCACCGGCGCTCCGTCGACCTCCCAGGCCGGTATGTACGGATCGTGGTACGTCACCTGGGCGCCGAGCGCCCGCAGGCGCCGCACCACATGACGGGCGGACGTCTCGCGCTGGTCGGCGATGTCGGCCTTGTACGTGACGCCGAGCAGCAGTACGTTCGCCCCGCCGAGCGTCGTGCCGGCCCGGTCGAGGAGCTGCTGGGCGCGCTCGACCACGTACCGCGGCATCCGGGTGTTGATCTCCTGCGCGAGCTCCACCATCCGGAAGGGGTAGCCGAGGGTGCGGACCTTGTGGGCAAGGTAGTTGGGGTCGATCGGGATGCAGTGGCCGCCCACACCGGGGCCGGGGCGGAAGGCCTGGAAGCCGAAGGGCTTGGTGGCGGCGCAGGAGATCGAGTCCCACAGGTCGATCTCGAGTTCGTGGCAGAACACCGCCATCTCGTTGACCAGGGCGATGTTGACGTGCCGGTAGGTGTTCTCGATGAGCTTGGCCATCTCGGCCTCGCGGGTGCCGGCGGCCTGGACGACGTTGTCGACGACCTTGCCGTACATCGCGGCCGCGGCGGCGGTGCAGTCGGGGGTGTACCCGCCGACGACCTTCGGGGTGTTGCGGATGCCGTACTGCCTGTTGCCCGGGTCGACCCGCTCGGGAGAGAAGGCGAGGTGGAAGTCGACGCCCGCGGTGAGGCCCGAGCGTTCCAGGATCGGACGCACCACCTCGTCGGTGGTGCCCGGGTACGTCGTCGACTCCAGGACGACCAGCGTCCCGGGCCGCAGGTTGCGGCCGACCATGGCGCAGGCGTCCTCCACCATGGCCAGGTCCGGCCCGCCGTGCGGGGACAGCGGGGTCGGTACGCACACCACCACGGCGTCAGCGTCGGCGATCACCCGCTCGTCCGTCGTCGCGGTGAAGCCGGCCGCACGCATACCGGCGACCGTCTCGTCGTCGATGTCGTCGATGTGGGAGGTGCCGTCGTTGAGCCGCGCCACGGTGTCGGCGTCGCGGTCCAGGCCGGTGACGGCCATACCGGACCGGCACGCCTCCAGAGCGAGCGGCAGTCCTACGTAGCCCAGGCCTATGACGACCAGGTCACTGCGCACGATGGTCCCTTTCGTAAGCATGATGAGAGAAGGGGAGGTGGAGAGGGGTACTGAGCAGCCGTGCGTACGCGTACGTCCGCGGGAGCGCTCAGGCGCCGCGGCCGGCGCGCCCGGCGAGCAGGGCCACCAGCAGGCTCGGTACGAGCAGCAGACCGAAGGCGGCGCCGTAGCCGGCCAGTTCGGACGTGCCGAACGCCAGGCAGGTGTTGAGCACGGCGGAGGAGACGGCCATGACGGTGATCTGGCCGAGGTTCTGGTTGGTCTGCATCGCGCTGCTGGCGTAGCCCTGCCGGCCGGGCGGGCTGTGCGAGAGCGACAGCACGGTGAGGGAGGGGTCCAGCATGCCCATGCCGACGGCGGCGACGAGCATGGCCGATGCGGCGGTCAGCGCCGGCATTTCGGGGAAGGTCCCGGCGACGGCGAGGGCGACCGCTGCCGCCATCACCACCGCGCCGATGGCGACCAGCCGGTGCCGGGGCATGTTCTGCAGCAGCCGCCCCTGCACCCAGGAGGCGCCCGCCCACACCACGGCGGCGCCGGTGAACGCCAGACCGATGACGACGGCGGGAGTGTCCCGTTCGGTGATCAGCATCAGCGGGACGAACGCCTCGACCGTGAAGTACGTGCCGGAGGCGAGGCCGCGCAGCAGCACCGTGGTCGGCAGGCCGCGGGCGGCCCGCCAGGTGCCGACGGGCAGCAGCCGGGGGGCGAAGACCACCAGCAGGCCGAGGCCCGCGACGACGAACAGCAGATGGCGTACGTCCCAGCCGGACACCCCGTACTGTCCGAGCGCCGCACCCACGCTCACGACCGTCGCGATCAGCAGGGCCGGTCGGGGCGGCTGGTCGTCGGCGGGCGGCGCAGCGGCGCCCGGCCAGGAGGGGCGCCGCAGGACGACGACCAGGACGAGCGCGGGAAGGACGGTCAGGACGGCCAGGCCGTAGAACACCGCCCGCCAGGACCACCATTCGGAGACCAGCCCGGCCAGCGGGGGCCCCGCCAGGGACGGGATGATCCAGCATGTGCTCATCAAGGCCAGGACCCGGGGGCGCAGGCGTTCCGGGTAGGCCTGGCCGATGGCGGTGTTGATGGCGACCGCGACCATCCCGGCCGCCAGACCGTCCAGGAAACGTCCGGCCGCGAGCTGCCATATGGAGGTGCTGGTGGCCGCGACCAGCAGCGTGACCACGGTCAGCGCCATTCCGGCGGCGAGCGGGCCTCGGGCACCTGAGCGGTCCGCCCAGTGGCCGCCGAGGACCCCGCCGAGCAGGCTCGCCGCGACGAAGCAGCCCGCGACCAGCGGGAACAGCGATACCCCGTCGAGGTCGCGGGCGGCCGTCGGGAGGGTGGGTACCACGGCCAGCGCCGCGAAACCGGTGAGGAACATGACCGCGGCGAAGCAGGCCGTGGCCGCCCCGAACTCACGTGAGAACAGGCCCTCCTTGGCGGCTTCGGGCCGGGTCGGCGCCTGGTCAGACATTGCAGCCCGAGGGCGCCGCGCCGACCGTCCGGCCGCTGCCGGGACGGGCGTCGGCGCCCAGCTGCGGAAGGCCGGTGATGGCGTCATGGGTGTCGCAGGCGAGCCACTGCGCCAGGGCCCGCAGCCCCTCCCGCAGCGGTGCCGACGGCCGCCACGACAGCTCGCGCTCGATCAGGCCGGTCGCCATGACACCCTGCCGTACGCCGGGCTCGGCCACGTCCTCCCAGGCGGTGCGGCGCGCGATCACGGCGACCAGCTCGGCGAGTTCCTCCTCGCCGTACGCCTCCGACGCGATGTTGAACACCCGCTCGCGGGGCGGCGCGGACAGGACCGCGTCGATCGCTCCGGCCACGTCCCGGTGGTCCACCACCTGGTGGCGGCGGCCACGGTCCAGCGGCAGGGAGCGCCGCGTCCAGGCGAGGTGCATCCAGCGGGCGGCCGTGCCCTGCGGGTGGATGCCGGGCCCCACGGGCTCGGCAGGCCGCAACACCTGCACGGCGATGCCGCTGTCCTCGCCCCAGCGCCGGGCCTGTTCCTCCTGGCGCCACCACTCCAGGGCCTGCGGGTCGCTCGGCGGCCCGGTCACCGACGTCTCCGTGACGACCTCCTCGTCGCTGCCTCGGTAGACCGCGGCGGAGCTCACGTGGAGCAGCCGCTCGACCCGCACCTTCTCCGCGGCCGACAGCACCTGGGAGAGCGTGCCCTCTCCTGTGGCGGGGGAACCCAGGTGGACGAGGTACATGGCGCCGTCGAGGTCCTCGGCAGCGGTCACCTCCGGCGCATGGCGGGCCTCGTACCCCACGTCTCGTAGGAGTCCGGCCAGTTGGCGCCCAGAGCCGTCCTCTCCGCCGACGACGGTGACCCGGCCTTTGCCGCTCTCCGTGCTCGGCCGGTCTGCCGCGTGGGCGGCCCGCCCCTGCTCGTACGCGGCCAGGGCCAGTTCCCGTACGGGCGGGATCAGATCGGCCAGTTCCTCGGCGGTGTAGTCCTCGCACAGTCCGCCGGGGCCGAGCGAGTCCATGACGGCGCGGGTGACGTCCCGCACCGGTGATGCGGTGGCGGCGGCCACGACCACCCCCATCGCGAACCCTGTCTCCCACACCGGCCGGGCGATGTGCTCCGGCAGCGGGGAGGGGCCGGCCGCGGCGAAGGCGGCCTCGGACCGGTCGGCCAGCCCGAGGCGTCGCAGGTACCGCTCGGTCTCGACGTACTCCCAGGCGGCGTCCTCGCCGTCGCGGATCGCCGTCCGGGCGTCGCCGTACTGGTAGAAGGGGACGACCGCGAACTGCGCGCAGTCGTAAGTGGTGGGGAGGGTGGCCCGGTCGGTGAAGAGGGCGGCCTGCCGCCAGCCGTGGGTGCTGTTGCCGGCGATGCTGGGCACTTCGCTGTGGTCCACGGTGCTGGGCACGGACACCCGGATCGGCACCCTGAGCGCGTTCAAATAGCGCTGCATCACCACGTCGTACGGCCATCCGACGCCGTGCTCGGCCGCGAAGGCGCGGTAGCCGCGGGCCACGTCGGCGGGGAGCATCAGCGCCAGGCAGGGGGCGTGTTCCTCGACGGCGTACGTCCACTGCTCCCCGGCGAGCGCCGCCAGGCGCACGGTCGCGCCGGTGCGGCCTTCCCAGCCCGCATAGAAGGCGACGGCTTCATGGGGAACGGCTGCCGCGATCTGCTCGGCGTAGGCGTAGAAACCTTCGGCCAGGACGACGTCGTCCTGGAGGACCAGGTGGTGGGTGGCGGCGGGGTCCACGCACGCCCAGGCGAGTGCGGCGGAGCGCAGGGCGGTCGGCGGGCCGTCGGGTTCGGGGTCGGTCACGACCCGGATGCGACCGGCCGTATCGGTTTCGGCCAGGAGCTGGGCGGTGGTGATGCGTTTCGGATGGGTCATCACCGCACCGCTCAACCGGACCGTGGCCGGGGTGATGGCCGTAGGGTTATGAGAATTCATCGTGCGGTACCTCGCAGAGTGAAAGGTAAAGGTGCCCGGGCATGAAGGCTCGGAAGGGCGGATCGGGGATTGTCATCCACTCGGCCGCACCCAGGCACGCTCAGGGACGATCAGGCGGCGGATTCTTCAGCGCCTTTGTTGCGCACTTTCCGCTCGTTCTTCTCAAGGCCGTGGTCCATGCCCTGTTCCCGTTCCAGCCGGATCATCTCGGCGGGCCGGTAATTGAGAATGTAGGCGCGTCGGCTGCGGTCCGTCGTATTACCCCGGGAGTAATGCAGGGTCTGGCCGGCATGGGCGACCGCTTCGCCCGGGGAGAGGGGTACCGCGGTGGCACCGGGCTCGACCTCGGAGCAGTCGGTCTCGATGTTGCGGCCGTCGCCGGTGGGTCGGTGGGGACGCAGCGGCTCTCGGTGGGAGCCGCGGATGTACCACATGCAGCCGTTGTCCACGGTCGCCTCGTCCAGGGCCACCCAGATCGAGACGGCGCGGGTGTCGGGCAGGTCGACCCAGTAGGCGGCGTCCTGGTGCCAGGGGGTCGGCACCCCGGTGCGGGGAGCCTTGTGGATCATCATGTCGAAGTCGAGCATGGCGTCGTCGCCGATCAGCTCACGTGCCACGGCCAGCGCACGGGAGTGCAGCGGGAGGTCGCGAAGAGGAGCGTAGAGCGCCGAGGGCCACATGATCTGGGTGATGTTCTCGCGGACACCCTCCCGGCGCGGCACATGGGAACCGAGGTCGGACCGCTTGTCCCCGCTGGCTATCTCGCCGCTGAGGAGCCGGTCGTAGATCTCACGATAGGTCTGGACCTCTTCCGGGGAGAGGAGTGCTCCGGTCGAAGCGAACCCGTCCTGCTGGAATGCCTGAGTCCGCGCGAGACCGGCGTTCACCGTCATGACGATGGAACCTTTCATTCAGTCGCTGCCGTCGGAATTTACACATCGAAGCCAGCTGCCTGGGCTGGGAATCCTGCGCAGTTCTGCATACCGGGCCCGGGGGAATTCGCACAGGGCACCCCAAAGTCCCGTCAGGCCGTCCGGATGCCTATGCGCATCCGTCGACTACGGTTAGCTGCCGGCCACACCGGCTTTGTTGCATCGGCAACCTATGGGACGACTTCAAGACCGGTCAAGGGATTGGTCCAGACCGGTTGGGCGAGCCGGATGGCATCGAATTCACCGAGCGCCCGCCCATTCCACGGTTTGGCCGAATCCAGATCGCCCAGCGGCGATTTTCGGCCGCCTTTTTCCGTGCCAGAATTAATGAAAGGTTCGTGTTAAAATGAGCCACTCGGCGTGACGACACCGCCCTACCAGCGATCTTTCGCCCGGTCGTCACCGGCGCCACCCCAGGACCGACCCCAAACGTGACCCCGATCACAGATGATCTTTCCCGCTCCGTGATCGCACGATGGCCTCCCGCACCCCTCATCACGTCTCGGAGGCCGGCATGACAGGCGTCGGAACCGTCTCGCCCGAAGGCCTGAAGGTCCAGGTGGCACACCGCCGGAACCCTTACGCGTACCTGCTCGACGACGCGCAACTCGACGCCCTGCTACTGGAGGTGGGGCTGCGTCGGGCCGCGAGCGTCTGGCGGAACCACACCACCGCCGAGGAGCACGCCCCGCGCGGCACCTACCCCCGCCCGGCGATGGGGTTCGTCCTGCTGGACGCCACGGTGGGCCCCTGGACCCCCAACGAGGACGCGGTCCTCGGCGTCGTCGCCATCGGCGACCGGGGCCCCGACTTCCTCCCGAACGCGGCCGCCAAGGCCGGCGCGCACCGCCGCCTCGGCCGCAACAACGGCGAGGCCGTCCATACCGACCCGCACCTTCTCGGTACGGGCGGGTTCCGTTACGGCCACTCCGCGCACGTACGCGGCCAGATCGTGGCCGCCAGCTCCCAGACCCCCGACCAGGACCTCTACGAGGCGGCCCGGCTGGCCACGGACCTCGTCGACTCGGTGAACGCCCTGCATCTGGAGTGGGAACACAAGCAGGGCCCGGGCGACTGGACCGCTCCCGACGGCGAACCGTCCCCCGAAGTACGCGCGATGACCGACTGGTTCGAGCCGCGCTGAGCGAGGCGGGGCGGGTGTGTCGGCCCGTACGGTCGCGTGGGCCGTGAGGCGACGCGACCGTACGGGCAGGGGAAGCGGCCTCGATTCAGCCGGCCGGGGTCAGACGGCCGGTGTCAGACCGCCGGTTGCAGTCGGCCGGCGTCAGACCGCCGTCCAGCCGCCGTCGACGGCCAGCGCCGTGCCCGTCACGAACGACGCCCGGTCACTGCACAGCCACGCCGCCGCCTCCGCGACCTCGCGGGGCTCGGCCATCCGCTTCTGAATGGCGCGGGAGGTGAACGCGGCCTCCAACTCCGGCGTCCGCTCCAGCACTTCCTCCATCAGCTCGGTCCGCGTCGAGCCCACGATCAGCGCGTTGACGCGGATGCCGCGCTCTCCGTACTCGGCCGCCGCCGATCGCGTCAGCCCCACCACGGCGTGCTTCGCCGCGACGTACGAGGACGACGCGCCGGTCGCCAGCATCCCCGCCACGCTGGAGGTGTTCACCACTGCTCCGCCCGCGCCCGAGTCCAGCATGGCCGGCATCTGGGCCCGCATGCAGTTCCAGACGCCCTGCACGTTCACATCCATGATCTGCTGGTGTACGTCCTCCCCGGTCTCATGCAGCAACGATCCGGCAACCGCCCACCCCGCATTGTTGAAGGCCCCGTCCAGCCTGCCGAACGTACCCACCGCGGTGTTCACCGCCCGCTCGACATCGGTCATCACGGTCACATCACCCGTGGCGACGGCACAGCGCCCGCCCTCCCCCACGATCTCCTTCTCCAACACCCGCAAACGGTCCTCACGCCGCGCCACGAGCACCACCGCCGCGCCCTCCCGCGCGAACAACAGCGCCGCGGCGGCACCGATCCCGCTGGACGCACCGGTCACCATCACGACCTTGCCCTCAAGCAACCCCACCTTTGTCATGGACCCATTCAACCCTCAACGCCCGCTCCCGACACGCCAGTTACTCGCCGATTACGCCTCGACGGCCGGACGAGCAGCACCCTGCCCCGGCGGACGTGATGACGGCCTAGATTGCGTACTGCCACACCGTCACCATGTGCGCCCCGTACCAGCATCCGAACAGCGTCGCCCCGGTGAGGACCGTGATCGCGGTGCGCCGACTCGCCGTCGCGAGGGCGCGGGCGGTCGGGATGAGGAAGAGGAGCGCGGGGATGAGCAGGCGGAGCTTGGAGTGGTAGAAGTTGCTCTGGCCGAGCGTGAGCACCAGCATCGTCGTGCCGTATACGAGCAGCGGCGGCCACGTCGCCTGCTGCCGCTGCCAGGTCATGGCCGCCGCCACGGTCAAGGCGAGCAACAGAAGCGCCGTACTGACGGGGACCCACCCGCCCTCTTCGCTCACCGCGGCGGCGAGGAACTCGACGGTGGCCGCGCCGTTGTCCCACGCCGTTCCCCATCCGGCTTCCTGGACGACGAACCAACCGTCGAGTTGGCCGAGCCGGTTGCCGACCCACAGGAGGTAGGCGGGTGTGCCGAGGCAGGCCAGTGCGACGGCGATGAGCGGCCGCGCGGTCGGGCGTGCCTCGCGCTTCATGTGGAGCACGGCCGCGACGGCCACGGCGAGCACGACCGCGAGGGCCGCGGGGCGGGTCAGGCCGGCCAGGAGGGCCGACAGGCCGGCGGTCTTCCACGCTTGGCGGTGGGCGGCGAGCAGCGTCGCGGCGGCCAGGGCGAGGAAGAGCGCCTCGCTGTAGCCCATGAAGAAGACCACGGCCATGGGCTGCGCGCCCGCCAGGAGTATGACGGTGATCGTGGCCGTACGGGAGCCGTAGAGACGGGTCATGAGCTGGAGCACGGCGAACAGCGCCGCGGCGCAGCACAGATGAGCGGTCACGACGGCCGCGGTCGCGGCCTCCAGGCCCGTCGTCGCCGCGACGGCTCGTACGAGGAGGGGGTAGAGGGGGAAGAACGCGAGGGTGTTGCCAGTCAGTTCGCCGTCCGGGCCGTAGGTGAAGCCCTTCGGGTAGCCGTCCTCCGCGATCGAGACGTAGAGCCCGCCGTCCCAGGCGACCAGACGGCCCATGATGCCCGGGCCGCCCGGCTTGTCCAGCAGGACGAGGGCGAACAGATGCAGCGCCGCGGCGCCTGCGTACGCCCCCAGGGCGACCCCCGCCGCACGCGTCCATCCCGGCCGCCGCCACCGCGGACCGGCCGCAAGGACGGCCGGAGCGCCTCCCCGCGGGGGCGCGGGTGCGGCTTTCGGCGGCCGGGCGGTCTCGCTCAGAGTCTGGTGCAACGGGGCTCCTCGTAGTGCGGGTTCACTGGCCATACGCACAGAAGGGGCTGATGGGTTGACAGGTGAGAGGTGAATCACGTGAGATGCCGGGCACTGAGGAGACGGGCCCGGGCAGGTGTCGGCCCGCTCGGTATCGTGCGGCCGTGACCCGATCCGCAGAGCGCCCCTTCCTCTTCCTCGACGTCGACGGCCCCCTCATTCCCTTCGGGGCCACATCGCAGGAGCGTCCTGGCGGGTACCCCACCTACCGGTCGAGCGCGGGCGACGCCGACGCGCACCCGCTGCTGTCCCGGATCAACCCCGCCTACGGAGCCCGGCTCAAGGCCCTTCCGTGCGAGCTGATGTGGGCCACGACGTGGATGGGCGATGCGAACGACCGCGTCTCCCCCTGGCTGGGTCTGCCGGAGCTGCCCGTGGTGGACTGGCCTGAGGAGTCCGGCCAGGACCGGGGCGCTGCGCACCATCGGGTTCACTGGAAGACGCGCGCCCTGGTCGAGCGGGCGGGCGGGCGGCCGTTCGTCTGGGTCGACGACGAGATCACGGACGCCGACCGGCGCTGGGTGGCCCGTCACCACCGAGGACAGGCCCTGCTGTACCGCGTCGATCCGCGCCAGGGCCTCACGGACGCGGATTTCGACGCGCTCGCCGCGTGGCTGCGCGGCATGTAGCCGCAGAGGTGCTACGGACTGTTACGGATCGACGAGCAGTACGGGCTCGGGAACCGAAGCCGGGCCCGTGCCGTTACACGGTGTAAGCGCGAGGGCGACGGCCGATCCGGCCAATCACAGCCACCGTCGACCGTCGCGGGAAGGAACGACACGTGATGAGTGCCAAGGCCCGGAAGCTGTTCGACGCGCTGGACCTCAACAAGGACGGCACGCTGACCCGCTCCGAGGTGATCAACGCGCTCCGGACGAAGGGTCCCACCCTCGCCGCCCAGGGCGACCTGCCGTTCTGGGGTGTCTCGGACGTCGAGGGCTCCTCCGCGCTGTTCGACGCGGCTGACGCGAACGGCGACGAGGTGCTGACGTTCGAGGAGTTCGCCGCGGTCGTCGACCGGCGTTTCGGCTGGTAGTCCCGCTCCCCCACCACCTGGCCTCCGGCCCCCTCCTTCCCCTGAAGCGGCCCCCCTGCGGGGGCCGCCTTCCGTGCCGCCCGCGCGCCCGCTCAACTCCCCCTCACCCGCGCGGAAGCCCCTTCCGACAAGGGGAATCCCGCCGTCCGCCCGCTGCCAGGGTGGGGCGGCGGCGAGGCAAGGGATTCCCCTCTTCCTCCGCAGTCGACGTGTCTGACATCTTGCGTTCGCCCCCTACACACTCGGCCCGGCGGCCCACCGGCATGCCGGGACTCGGAGGACGCATTGATACGTCACATACGCACCCGGTTCCGGGCCCCCGCGGCCGCCGCCCTCGCGATCGGCGCCACCCTCGCCTTCGTGACCCCGGCCACGGCGACCGCCGCGACCGTCTCGACCGCCACGACGACCGCGCCGCAGACAGCCGCGGCCTGGGCCGCCGGGACCCGCGCCTACCTCGTCATCACGACGCCGGGTGACACCTCCGCCGTACGCGCGGCCGTCACCACCAAGGGCGGTTCGGTCTTCGCCTCGTATGACGCGATCGGCGTGATCGTCGCGCACTCCACCTCGACCGGTTTCGCCGCCGCCATGCGCACGGTCTCCGGGGTCCAGCAGGTCGGTGCCACGCGTACGTCGGACGTTCCGGCCGACGCGTACAACCCGGCGCTGCCGGCGAACCCGGCCCAGGCGCCGACGACGCTGACCGAGAGCCTGACCCGCTGGGACATGACCCAGATCAAGGCCGACCAGGCATGGGGCGTGACCACCGGCTCGGCGTCGGTGAAGGTCGGTGTGCTCGACACCGGCGTGGACGACCAGCACCAGGACATCGCCCCGAACTTCAACGCCGCCGACTCCGCCTCGTGCGCGTACGGCAAGGCGGACACCCGCGTCGGCTCCTGGCGTGACGTCGGTACGCACGGGACGCATGTCGCGGGCACGATCGCGGCCGCCAAGAACGGCAAGGGCGTCGTCGGTGTCGCCCCCGGCGTGAAGATCTCCTCGGTGCGTATCGCCGAGCCGGGCAGCAGCCTGTTCTTCGCGGAGAACACCATCTGCGGCTTCATGTGGGCCGGTGACCACGGCTTCAAGGTCACCAACAACAGCTATTACACGGACCCGTGGCAGTTCAACTGCCCGGACAACGTCGACCAGGCCGCCATCATCGAGGGCGTCAAGCGTGCCCAGGAGTACGCGGAGAGCCGGGGCTCCCTGCAGATCGCCGCGGCCGGCAACTCCAACCTCGACCTGGCGAACAAGACGACCGACACGGAGAGCCCCAACGACTCCACGCCGGTCACCCGCACCATCACCAACGCCTGCCTCGACATCCCGACCGAGCTGCCGGGTGTCGTGACCGTGGCCGCGACGGGCAAGGGCAACGTCAAGGCCTCGTACTCCAACTACGGCAACGGCGTCATCGACATCGCGGCCCCGGGCGGCGACGGCGCGAGCGGCGTCTACTCCACGCTGCCGGGCGGGAAGTACGGCAACAGCAACGGTACGTCGATGGCGTCCCCGCACGTCGCGGGTGTCGCCGCGCTGATGGCGAGCGTCAACCCGACGTACACCCCGGCCGACATCCGCACCAAGCTCGGCGTCCAGGCCACCGACACCGCCTGCCCGTCGGACAGCCGGTGCACCGGGACGACCGCCAAGAACGGCTTCTTCGGTGAGGGTCAGACCGACGCCCTGAAGGCGGTCGGCGGCACCACCACGCCGCCCACCGGGCCGTACTTCGAGACCACGACGGACGTCGCGATCGCGGACAACGCCACGGTCGAGAGCCCCCTGACGGTCTCGGGCGTGAGCGGAAACGCGCCGGCCACCCTCAAGGTCGGTGTGGACATCAAGCACACCTACCGCGGTGACCTGGTCGTCTCTCTGGTCGCCCCCGACGGCACGGTGTACCTGCTGGAGGACTTCGCCAACAACGACGGTACGGACAACGTGGCCAAGGTGTACACGGTCAACGCCTCCGCGGAGGTGGCGAACGGTACGTGGAAGCTGCGCGTCGGTGACGTCGCGTCCCAGGACACCGGCAGGATCGACGCCTGGAACCTCACCTTCTAGTCCGCAGGCTGGTCCACACGTCCGGTCCGGTCCCTCCCGTAGGGGCCGGACCGGACCTGCGTCGGGTCAGCGGAAGTGGTGCGTGTGGCGCGCCGCCCACGTCCAGAAGGGGCCCGGGGCGCGCCCGGTGAGGTCCGCCACCCCGCTGGTGACCGCGAGTTTCGCGCCTTCCCGCTGCCGCTCGGCGCTCTCGAGAAGCGCGGTCACCATCGGTTCGGGATACCGCTCGCGCCATGTCTCGACCGCTTCACGGCGGGTCAGTTCCACGAAGTCGAGCGGCCGCCCCAGCGCCCGCCCGAGCTGCTCCGTCTGCTCCCGGGCGGACACCGCCTCCGGGCCGGTCAGCCCGTACGCACGGGATGCGTGCCCGGGTGTCGTCAGGACGCGGACCGCGGCCGCCGCCACCTCCTCCGGGTCCACGCACGCGTTGCGCGAGTCTCCGTGCAGCGCGCGTACGACTCCCGATTCGCGCACGGCCGCGGCCCAGCCCAGCGCGTTCGACATGAACGCACGCGGTCGCAGCAGCGTCCATTCCAGCCCGGAGGACCGCACGAGCTCCTCGCTCTCGCGCTGCCGACAGGTCATCAGGTCGCGTGCCTGCGGGTCGCTCACCGCCAGCGCGGAGAGTTTCACCACGCGCCGGACCCCCGCCCGGCGCGCCGCCACGAGGAGACACTCGTCCAGGTCGGGGCGCATGGGATCCCCGGTGATCAGGAGCAGGGCGTCGGCGCCCGCACACGCCCGCACCAGACCGGGGCCGTCGTGGTGGTCCGCGCCCACGATCCGCCCGGCCAGCCCCGCCCGGGCGGCGCGGGCGGGATCCCTCGTCAGTGCGCGTACGGCATGTCCGCGTACGAGCATGCGCACCACCCGCGACCCCACCGTCCCGCTGGCTCCGGCGACCACGATGCGCAGCCGCGCGCCGCCGCCGAGCCCCAAACCCGCCGGCTCCCCGCACCCGCCCATGCCGACGACGCCCGTACGTGCCTCGTGCCCTCGCGATAACCGGCTCAGCACCCCGTCATCCCACCCTTCCCCGCTCCAGGTCCAGCTTGATCCGCGACACCGCCTCCGGCGTCGCGATGCCGGGCAGCAGAAAGCGCCACATCCGCAGCACGCGCTCCGGCAGATCCGATCGGCCCGACATCAGCTGCGAATGCAGCTGCGTTCCCGTACAGGCGCCGACGACGAACTCGGCGACCTCGGCGGCATCGACCGAGTCGAGCAGATCGCCCTCGGCCCGGGCCTCCGCCAGGCACTCCTCCATGATTCCGGCCCACTCGCGGAACGACGTGTCGTCCTGCAGGCCGAACGCCCCCTGCTCCACCGACAACCGCACACCCGCCCGCAGCAAGGGGTCACGCTGCAACCGCCAGCACCACACCAGCGTGATGTCCACCAGCCGCTGCAGACCCACCGAGGAGAGTCGCGGGACGATCGTGTCCGGCTGCGCCCGCATCACGGCGAGCGCGATTCCTTCCTTCGACTTGAAATGGAAATACAACGCGCCTGTCGTCGAACCGGCCCGCTCCGCGATCTTCGTAATGCTCGCGCCCGCGAAGCCGTTCTCGTCCAACACCTCTGCGGCCGCCTGGAGAATCGCCTCCCGGGTCCGCACAGCGCGCTCCTGCGTCGCCCGCGCCATCTCTACCTCCACGCTCACTACAGCCACACGAACACCAATAACCGCACCCCCCAACACCCCCTGGACCAGCCCCAGCGTCGAGCTCACCCACCCCCTCATCAAAGATAAAGAACACTCTCTATTTTATGCAGCCAGTTGACCACCACACCACCCCGGCGCCCACCCCGGGGTATTCCCTGCTGCGACAACGTCCCAAAACCGCTCGTGCCCACCGGTGGACAACACCGGTGGGCACGAGCGGAGGCGGTGGCGCGCGGTCGCCGCGCGCGGGGGACTCAGGGAGCGACGGGCAGCTGCCGCTTGTGCTCGGTCAGGCGGTAACGGCGCACGATCGAGGCGAAGGCCGGCTCGCCGACCGGCTTGCCCTCGAGGAAGTCGTCGATGTCGTCGTACGTCACACCGAGCGCGTCCTCGTCGGGCTTGCCCGGGTCGAGGGTCTCCAGGTCGGCGGTCGGGGTCTTCCAGACCAGCTCGGCCGGGGCGCCCAGCGCCTCCGCGACGGCGCGCACCCGGCGCTTGGTCAGGCCCGTCAGCGGTACGAGGTCGGCGGCGCCGTCACCGAACTTGGTGAAGAAACCGGAGACGGCCTCGGCGGCGTGGTCCGTGCCGACGACCAGGCCGTCGTGCGCGCCGGCGACCGCGTACTGCGCGATCATCCGCTGCCGGGCCTTGATGTTGCCGTGCACGAAGTCCTGGTGGTGGGCGTCCCGGAAGGTCACACCGGACGCGGCGCAGGCCTCCAGGGCGGCGTCACTGGCCGGCTTGATGTCGACGGTCAGGACCTGGTCGGCCTGGATGAAGCCGAGGGCGAGCTGGGCGTCCTTCTCGTCCGCCTGCACGCCGTAGGGCAGTCGCATCGCGTAGAACGTCACATCGTGCCCGGCGGCCCGGGCCCGCTCCACCGCGAGCTGGCACAGCCGCCCGGCGGTCGTGGAGTCCACGCCGCCGCTGATGCCGAGGACCAGGGAACGCATCCCCGTGGACGTCAGACGCTCGGTGAGGAACGCGACCCTGCGCTCGATCTCCGCCGCCGCGTCGAAGGTCTCGGACACCTCGAGATCCCGGGCGATCTCCTGCTGCAGGGCGGTGGACGCCGGCTCGGTCACGGCTGCTGCTCCTCGTCGTCGACGGTCGTGGGAGGACGTACTTCCCGGCGACTCTATGCGGCCGCCGTAGCCGCCTCGTACGGCACCCCCGCCACATGGCCGCCGTCGGCGCCCGGGCGCGGTCAGGTGCCGCGCTGCCGGGCCGGTCTCAGCGCCCCGAGGTACACCCCGAGAAGGATCAGTGGAGCGCCGAGCAGCAGACCCAGGGTCAGGGGTTCGTCATCCAGCCAGGCCGAGAGCACGATCGTGACGACGGGGATGATCACGAACACATAGGCGGCCCGGGACGCGCCCCACCGCTCCACCACCTGGAGAAAGAGGACGAAGGTGAGGACCGAGCCGGCCACCACCAGATAGACCAGCGCCCACCAGGTCGTGGCGCGGTCGGGCAGCCGCCACGCGTCGCCCACCAGGGCGGAGCCCGCGAACAGGAGCGCCGCGGCGGCGGTCATGCCGACGGCGTTCATGGTGACGGGGTGGAGCGGGGGCAGCCGCTTCACGAGGACGGTGGCCTGGGCGAAGGAGAAGACGGCGCCGACCATGGCCAGCAGCGAGAGCACCGGGACCGACTCCTCCAGGGACGCGCGGGAGGCGAGGGCGACCCCGGCGACGGCGAAGACGGTGCCCGCGAGCGCGGTGGCGCGAAAGCGTTCCTGCCCTTGCGCCACCGCGAGCAGCAGCGCCACGAGCGGCACCAGCGCCAGGAGGGTCTGGCCCAGGCCGGCGTGGATCCGTACGAGCGCGTAGTAGGCGAGCGCGAAGGTGACCCCGAAGTTGAGGGTGCCGAAGAGCACCGCGCCACCCAGCGCCCGGCCGCGCGGCAGGCGGAGCCGCAGCGCGGCCATGATCGCCAGCAGGAGGAGCGCGGAGGCCCCGAACCGTACGGCGGCGCCCCACAGGGGATCCAGCTCGCGGTTGCTGAATCGGACGCCGACGGCGTTCCCCCCGGCGAACAGGGAGCAGGCGACGAAGGCGGCGGCTGCGGGGTGAGGAGCGCGGGGCACGGCGTCACTGTAGGCACGGGCCGACGCGGCCTCCCGGCCAACACGCCCGCCTGCACGGCCCAGTGGTGACACGTCACACGCCGCCGCGTCACGTGGCGGCGTGTCACCGGGTGCTGCGTCGGGTCACGTGTCACATGGGGCCGTGCCATACGGATCACGCTGCCGCCGCCTCGACCACCGGGGCGAGCTGTGCGGCGAGGGTTCCGGCGTGCGGGACGAGGCGACCGTCGAAGGCCGCGGAGCCGATGGTGAAGGCGTCGGCGCCGGCCGCGGCGAGGGCGCGGATCTGCTCCGTCGTGGTGATCGAGCCGGCGACGACGAGACGGCCGGTCGTCGCCGCGCGCGCCGCGCGCACCAGCTCCAGGGGCTCGGCCTCGGTGGCGCGGTAGGCGAGGAGGTCGACGCCCGCGCAGCCGGCCTCCTCGGCACGCCGGCAGTCGGCGGCGATCCGTTCGGGGCCGCCGGCCAGGCGGGTCGGGTGGCCCTCGGGGCGGCCGGCGAAGGGCAGATAGCCGATCGGGGTGCCGCGCAGCAGGGCGACGGTCTCGTCGATCCAGGTGCCGCCCATCAGCTGGTCGACGCCCAGGGCGACGGCGGTCCGTACGGAGGCGAGGGCCTGGTCGCGGTCGGTGCTCACCACCTCCAGGTAGGAGGTCGCCCCCATCTCCTTGATGCGCTCGTGGAGCAGGCGCAGGGTGTCCGCATCCGCCCCGACGTCCTTGAAGCCGATGTGGGCGATGCCCAGGTCCCGTACCGCGTCGAGGACGCGCAAGCTGTCGGAGACCGTACGGTCCTCGCGGGTGAGCATGAAGATGAAGTCCACGGTCAGTGCCTCGGCGTCTCGGTCGGTCGGTTCTGGGATGTGAGGACGGCCGCGTGGCGCAGGGCCGTCAGCAGGCTTGTGTGGTCGGCCGTCCCCCGGCCGGCGAGGTCGAACGCCGTGCCGTGGTCCACGCTGGTCCGGACGAACGGCAGACCGACGGTGATGTTGACGCCGTGCTCCAGGCCCAGGTACTTCACCGGAATGAGGCCCTGGTCGTGGTACTGGGCGACGACCACGTCGAACTCGCCTGCCCTGGCCCGCATGAAGACCGTGTCGGCGGGCCAGGGGCCGCTCGCGTCGATGCCCTCGGCGCGGGCCGCCTCGACCGCGGGCGCGATGACCTCCTGGTCCTCGCGGCCGAACAGGCCGTTCTCGCCCGCGTGCGGATTGAGCCCGGCGACCGCGATGCGCGGGGCGGCGAGGCCACCGCGGCGCAGCGTGCGGTGGGTGAGCCGGATGACGTCCAGCTCCCGCGCGGTGGTGAGCGCGTCGATGGCGGTACGCAGCGACTGATGGACCGTCACCAGCACAGTTCGCAGTTCGTCGTTGGCCATCATCATGGCGTAGTCGCGGGTGCGGGTGAGGTCCGCGAGCATCTCGGTGTGGCCGGGGTACGGAACTCCGGCCAGCCGCAGCGCCTCCTTGTTGACCGGTGCGGTGACCAGCGCTCCGACCTCGCCGCGCAGCGCGAGTGCGATGCCACATTGCACGTAGCAGAAGGAGGCCGCGCCGGCGCGGGCGTGGAGTGTGCCCCATGGTAGGCCGGAGAGCGGTTCGCCTCCCGGGTTCGCGGTGTCCGCCTCGGCGACCGGGAGGACGTTCAGTGTCCCTGGTCTGTGGGCGGCCTCTCCGGGTTGGCTGATCGGACGGATCTCCAGGCGTTCGCCGGTGGTACGGCAGGCGCGGGCGAGGACTCCGGGGTCGCCGATCACGACGACCGGTTCCGTGCGGCGGGGGTCGGCGCAGGCCTTGACGATGATCTCGGGGCCGATGCCGCAGGGGTCGCCCATGGTGATCGCCAGCGGGGTGTTCGCCAGAGGGGTGTTCACGGGCATCCTCCTTGGCCGTACGGATGCGCGGCGATCTTGGCCAGACGCAGCAGGGTGCCGTCGTCCCCGAATCCGCCGGCCTTGATGAGTACGGGCACGGTGTCCGGGCCACGCGTACCGCCCGGGCCGAGCAGAAGGCCCCGGGCCACCCCCGGTTCGGGTTCGTCGACGAGTCGGATACCGGCGGCACCGAGCCCCGTCAGGACGGTCACGGCGGTCTCGCCGCCGGTCACCACGAGCGCGTCGGCGTCCCCCGACTCGACGAGCGCGCACGCGGCGTCGGCCAGCGAGCGGGCGAGAGCCCTCGCGGCTGCCGGGGCGTGCCGGTCGGCGGGCATGCGCAGGGTGCGCACGGGCGTGCTCATGCGGCGCAGCGCGGCGACCGCCTGGCCGGGGTCGGCGGTGATGGTCGTGCCGTCCGCGCCGGACCGGGCGTGAAGCAGATCGAGTTGGCGCAGGGAGGACGGGTTGGCGCTGCCGACGACGACCAGCGGGCGGAGGGGGGGAGTGAGGACCGGCGGGGTGGCGGCGGGCGTGTGGATGCGGCGTCGGGCCAGCGCCCCGGCCAGCCCCGGCGACCCCACCCACAGCACGGTCTCGGGCCTCGTGACCGCCGCGACCAGTGCGTCCAGCTCCTCGTCCCGTACGGCGGAGTACACGAACAGCCCGCCTTCGTCGAGGAGTTGGGGCAGGCGGTCGAGCCGGTCGGGGCCGACGAGTACGGCATCGGGGAACAGGCGAGAGAGGTCCGAGCAGGTCACGGGGTGGACCGGGTCGCGGGCGAACTCGCTCTGGTGCACGGGCACGCCCCGTACGAACTGCACCCCGCCGACCGTGACCCGGCCCTCCGCCGGGAATGCCGGGGCGAGAATCACCGCACGCCGCCCGGACCCGGCCCATGCGGCGCGTACCTCGGAGGTCAGATGGCCGCGCAGGGTGGAGTCGACCGTCTTCACGAGCACATCCGCGGCCGCCAGCGCTCGGGCCGCGCCCCGGGTGCGGTGCGCGGCCTCGGCCGCGTCGAGCACGCGCGTCCCCAGGTCGAGGGCGGTCACGCCCGTACCGAGCGGCGGAAAAGCCTGCGCCGGGCTGGAGGACGGCGGATCGCAGAGCAGGATCCGGGCCTCGTGCCCGGCCGCGCGGAACGGTGCCGCGCCGTCCCCCGCGCTGGTGAGGTCGTCGGCGAGGACCGCGACCGTGGACGAGGCGGGCCCTGACGGAGGGGAGGCATCCGTGACGGGATGAGTCATGCGAGCCATCCTCCGGGAGCGAAAAGCCCTGGACAAGCGAATCTTTCTCACGACGAGCATGACTAGAATTCACACATGACATGGCCTGACCTTCCGCCTCCGAACACGCTGCTGCCGTTCGAGGCGGTGGTCCGGCACGCGAGCGTCAGCGCGGCCGCGCAGGAGCTTCATGTCACCCATGGCGCGGTCAGCCGCCAGGTACGGAATCTGGAACGGGCCCTGGGTGTCGCGCTGTTCGAGCGGTCGGCGCGTTCGCTGCGGCCGACGCCGCAGGCGCGGGAGCTGGCGGCCGTCATCCGCGACGCGCTGGACCGGATCGACACGGCGGCGCGGCGCATCGCGCGGCGCGAGGACGCCGACAGCGGTCCGCTCACCCTCTCCTGCGAGCCGACCCTGCTGATGCGCTGGCTCATTCCGCGCCTGCCCGACCTGGCCGTCCACGCGCCGGAAGTCACCGTGCACCTGTCCGCGGGCGGCGGTCCCGTCTCCTTCGCGCGCGACCGTCACGACGGTGTCGACGTGGCGATCCGGCGCAACGACTTCCCGTTCCCCGAACAGATCAGCCGTGCCCCCCTCTTCGCCGAACGGACGGGACCGGTCTGCCGCCCCGACCTCGCCGCCCGCCTCACCGACCCGTCCCGGCTCTCGAAGACCACGCTCCTGCACACCCGCACCCGGCCGCGGGCCTGGGACGACTGGTTCCGGGCGAGCGGCCTGGCCGCGGATGCCGCGGCGGGGGCGGGCCACCAGCATCTGGAGCACTTCTCCTTGACGCTCCAGGCCGCCGAGTCCGGCCTCGGCGTGGCGATCGGCCCGTACGCGCTCGTGCGCGACGACATCGAGCGCGGCCGGCTCGCCGCCCCGTACGGCTTCGTCCCCGACGGCAGCAGCTACCACCTGCTCAGCCGCCGCCCGCCCGAGCGGGACGAACGGGTCCGGCTGCTCCTGGGCTGGCTGCGGACCCAGGCGGCCGATGTGCTCCCGAAGTCGTACGAAGAGGGCCCCGAAAGCGCGACCGTAGTCTGACGCGCGACACGAGACGGCGCGGCTAGCGTCGCGGCCATGCCCTTACTGATCCGCGCGGCGACGGCCGCGGCACTCGCCCTCACCCTCTCCCTGCCGGTCGCCACCGCCCATGCGGACCCGGCCACGGCTGCCCCCGCCTCGGCCGGCACGGCGTCCGCCGCGCGAGCGGACCGTCCTCAACTCCCCTCCCCCACCGGTCCGTACGCGGTGGGCAGTTCCGTCCTCCACCTTCTGGACCGTTCCCGTACGGACCCATGGGTGCCGACCGCCGACGGCCGGGAGCTCATGGTCACGGTCCACTATCCGGCGGCCCGCTCATCGGGCGGCGGCCCTGCCCCGTACGCCACCACCGAGGAGGCCAGGCTCCTCACTCAGGGGCTCAAGCCCTACGCGGGAGTTCCGGCGGAGGAGCTGAGCGCCATGCGGACGCACAGCCGCCGCGACGCACGCCCGGCGAAGGGCAAGCACCCCCTGATCCTGCTCTCGCCGGGTTTCGGGGTCTCCCGCTACACCCTGACCGGCCTCGCCGAGGACCTGGCGAGCCGGGGGTACGTCGTCGCGTCGCTCGACCATGCCTACGAGTCCTTCGGCATCGCCGTTCCAGGCGGCCGGATGCTGACATGCGCCGCCTGCGTCGCGGTCGACACGGGTGGTGTGCACGGCAGTGTGTCGACGTCGACGCGGGCCAAGGACGTGTCGTTCGTCCTCGACCGGCTGACGGGACGTCACCCGGTGTGGCGGCACGCCAAGATGATCGACGAGCGGCGGGTCGGCATGGCGGGGCACTCCATCGGCGGGGCGAGTGCCGCTTCCGCGATGGCCGGTGACCGGCGCGTCGACGCCGGGATCAACATGGACGGCTCGTTCTGGGAGGAGCTCCCGGCCGGGGGGCTTGGCGGTCGGCCGTTCATGCTGCTGGGCACGGACGACGCCGTCCACCGGCCCGGCGGCAAGGACACGACATGGGACCACACCTGGCCGCGGCTGGGCGGCTGGAAGCGCTGGCTGACCGTTGCGGGAACCGACCACTTCACCTTCTCCGACAGCCCGGTGATCGAGGAGCACTTCGGGCTGCCCCGCTCCCCGCTGCCGGCCTCGCGGAAGGCGGAGATCAACCGGACCTATGTGGCCGCCTTCTTCGACCAGCATCTGCGCGGGCTCCCGCAGCCGCTCCTTGACGGTCCGAGCGCGGAACATCCTGAAGTGACGTCCCACCGGCCCTGATTCCACTCATACAAACAAAGTGTTCATCCAGGATCGTTGACACTGCTTTGTGTACGCCCGCATGCTGGTGCCATGCAGTCCACTCCGGAGCAGCCCGCCGCTCACCCTTCGGATCCCGCCGGCAACGACCCCTTCACGCCGCCCGATCCGGACCAGGCGCGAGCACACCGGGAGATGGCGGCGCTATTCCGGATCGCCGAGCGCCACGCGAGTACGGACGCCCGTCGCGGCAGGCAGATCCATCCCTCGCTGATCGGCCCGCACGAGGCGGTCAGGCTGGTCGCGTTCCTGCTCAGCGGCGCGGCACTCACGGAGGAGGACGAGCCCGAGGTCGACCGGGCCGACATCACGGCCGCGCTCAGTCTGGTCCCGCGGGCCAGGGGGGAGATGGACGAGCTGGAGGCCGGCCTGCTCCGGATGGCGCGGGGGCGCGGCATGACGTGGCCGGAGATCGCGTTCGGCCTCGGCCTGGGGACACCACAGGCGGCGCGGCAGCGCTACGAACGGCTGATGAGCCGGACCGCCGAGCCCGCGGATCAGGGCAGGAAGTGACCGTCCCGGCCTGTCGGTGCCCGTACGAGCGGCTGACAGCGGCGGCGTACGGGCCGCGCTGAGCGGGGACACGGTCGCGCGGGTCGCCTCGATTCGGGCGAGGCGACCCGCGTCCGTCCCCGTACGCCCCTTGGAGCTCTCAGAGCTCCAGGGCCGTGCGGACCTGACCGGGTCAGATCCCGATCAGAGAACGCCGGAGTCGGCGATGGTGATCTTCGCGGAGGTGCGGCCGCTCTGCGAGCCGAGCGACTCGATCTTCTTCACCACGGCCATGCTCTCCTCGTCGGCGACCTCGCCGAAGACGACGTGCTTGCCGTCCAGCCAGCTGGTGACGATGGTGGTGATGAAGAACTGCGAGCCGTTGGTGTTCGGGCCCGCGTTGGCCATCGACAGCAGGCCGGGGCGGGTGTGCTTGAGCTTGAAGTTCTCGTCGGCGAACTTCTCGCCGTAGATGCTCTTGCCGCCGGTGCCGTCACCGCGGGTGAAGTCGCCACCCTGGAGCATGAAGTCGGGGATGACGCGGTGGAACGAGGAGCCCTTGTAGCCGAAGCCCTTCTCGCCGGTGGCGAGAGCGCGGAAGTTCTCCGCCGTCTTCGGGACCTCCTCGTCGAAGAGGTTGAAGTTGATGCGCCCGGCGGGCGCGTCGTCGATGGTGATGTCGAAATAGACCTTGATCGTCATGGTGACATCCTGACATCTCCGACCCGGAAGGCGCGCGCTGGGTCGGCCCAGCGGCATGTTGATCACCGCTCGGCATCGGTCCGGCATCGGTCCGGCATCGGTCGGCAAGGGTCCGCCGTCGGTCGACGGTGTCATGGGGCGCGGCGCTGGGCAATGGATTCGGTGGACCGTTTTCGGCGGTGAGAGGGGGATTCCATGCAGCCCGCGCATGCGGTCGGCTTCGGTGTGGTGGCGTTCGGACTGGCGCTGATGGCGGCGGGGGTGGTGTGGAAGGGCCGCGCGATACGACCGCTGTCCGCCGCCCGCGCCCAGTCGACGCTGGGCCGGCGCTACCCCAAGGATCTGCTCCGGTCCGCCGACATGGCCATCGCCTCCGCCCGCGGCGCCGCGTCCCACGGCGAGCCCGCCATCGTCACGGTCGACGCGGTCGTGGACATCGCCCGGGACCACTTCGGCCGCACGCACGTCCCGCGCGGTGACGCGGCGGCCGCGCTGCGCCTGCGCTACGAGTACGCGGACTGCGTGGCGGACTGCGTCACCGACGCGTACGACTCGGAGCGCCGCGCGGGCGTCGAGGGCGAGCTCTGAGCCACCCGCGGGACCGGACATGTGAGTGATCATGTCCGGTCCGCGCCGGGGCGTCGGCCAGCCACTGCGCCATGCGTGGTGATTTCCACCCGCAAAGGTGGAACCATAGGATTTTTCCGGATGTCTTCTTCAGTGACACCACTGTCCCCGTATCTGGAGAAACTGGGGGACGTCATGCTGCACCGTCAGCGCCTCGCGGCCTTCGCCGCGGGCATTCTTCTCACCGCCGGGATCGGTGCCACGATCCCCGCCTCCGCTTCTTCGTCCGCCGCACCGGCCTCGCCCGGTGCGGCACAGCCCGCCACCGCGCTCGTGACCAACGCGCGCTGGGGCGGACACGCCTCCTTCGACCGGCTCGTCATCGATGTGAAGGGCACCATGCCGCCGGTCACCGTCAAGCCGGTCAAGGTCCTGACGTACGACGGCTCGGGAAACAAGGTGCCGCTCGCCGGCCGCTACTTCCTGGAGATCAAGCTCTCCCCCGCCGCCGCCCACGACGACCGCGGCCGGTCCGTCTACCAAGGTCCCCGGCTGGTCAAGGTCTGGCTGCCCACCCTCAAAGGCGTTGCCATGACGGGCGACTTCGAAGGGGTGGTCACCTTCGGGGCGGCCTTCGACACCAAACCCGTGTACAAGGCGTACACCTTGCATGCGCCGGAGCGGTTCGTGCTCGACGTCCGGCACCCGGGTGTGTGCCCGGCCTGAGGGATTGTCAGTGGTGGCGCGTACGGTCGTTTGCATGACCGTGAAAGCGCTCGCCGCCTCCACCCTGACCGCCGCCGCCGTCTGTGAACTGCTGGCCCTCCCCACGATGGCCCCGGTCCCCGACGAGGAGTTCCTCGACCACAGCTCGAAGGTGCTGGGCTGGGAGTTCACGGACCTGGTGTGCGAGGCGGAGCGTACGCGGCACGGGCATGTGCTCTTCTACGACGCGAACAACCCGCTGGGCGACATGAAGACGACGTTCAACCTGGTCTTCGCGGAGGCGTATCCGTTCGAGCCGGACGGCCTCGACAACGAGGAGTGGCTGACCGGCGACGTCCGAGCGTGGGCGGACGAGCTCGGATGGAGGTTCCAGGCGGACCCGACGCTCGACGAGTGCGAGGCACTGCTGACCGAGGCTGCCGCCACGGTGAGCGAGGTGCTCGGCTGCCCGCCGGAGCGGACGATACGCACCGACGAACACTTCAGCATGGGTCCGTTCGCCCTCTGCCGGATATGGCGCGGCGGCGAGCACGCCGTGGTCCTCAGCCCGCTGGAGGACCACGGGCCGTACGGGTACCTCACTCACTTCGTGCTGGTGCTGACGCCGTGCGCGGCCGACGAGGAGCTGCCGGCCGACGACACCGCCCTGCGGAAGTGGGTCGTCGACCGGATCGACTGGTAGCGGATGGGCTGGGGGCCGTCAGCGGGCCGCCGGGCCCGTCCAGCCCTTCGCCACGTGGCCGATGCGGACACGCTGGGGGTGGTCCCCCACGGGTACGGAAGCGACCTTGGCGCCGGTGGCGAAGTCGATGGCGGTGACGCGGTCGGCGCCGCTCTCGGAGATCACACAGGATGCGCCGTCGCCGCTGACCGTCGCCCAGTACGGCTTCGAGGCGGGGACCAGCGGGCCCTCCTGGAGTGACGCACGGTCGACGACGGTGGCGTAGTCGTCCATCGTCCCGGCGATGCACAGCTTGTCGCCGCGGGGGCTCATGGACATGCCGTGGTGGCGGGAGTCGTTGACCCAGGTGGTGCGGTCCTCACTGGTCGACGGGTTCTTGGGGAGGGTCTTGATACGGGTGATCTTGTCGCTGGCGACGTCGTACTCGACGAAGCCGTTGAAGAAGGAGACCTGGAAGTAGAGCGTGCCCTCGTCCGGGGTGAAGGCGACGGGTCGGACGGCGTCGGAGAGGTCGCCGCGGCCGAATACGTCGAGACGCTGGCGCATGTCGACGGTCCGCACCGGCCGGAAGGTGGTCGCGTCGACGACGGTGATACGGCGGTCGCCCTTGGTGAAGTCCAGCCAGGGTTGGTCGAGGGCGGTGTTGACCTCCCCGATGGCCATGTTCCAGAGGTACCGGCCGTCCTTGCTGAAGACGTTCTCGTGCGGCTTGTCGCCGGTCTTGAAGGAACCGAGCTCCTTGCCGCTGGTGACGTCGAGGACGTGCACGGTGTTGGAGGTGGAGGCGGAGACGGCGACGCGGGTGCCGTCGGGTGAGACGGCCATGTGGTCGGAGCGGTAGCCGGACACGGGGAAGCGCCAGTTGATCGCCCCGGTGGCGAGGTCGATCGAGACGACATCGGCGAAGCTGGGCCGGGAGACCACGACGGCCGTTCCGTCGGGGGTGGAGTACATGTCGTCGACGAACTGGTCGTGTCCTTCGCCGGCGGTCTCCCGGATGCCGAGGAAGTAGACCAGTTTCACGGGGTTGAGGTAGATCTCGCGCAGCCGCTGTTCCCTGTCCGGGATGACGTTGATCCGGCCGATCTTCGTCAGCGCTCCGGTGGATCCGATGACATCGGCGGTGCCGTCCCAGTTGTTGCCGACGAACATCACCTCGCGCAGTCCGGCGCGGTCGTCCGCCCGGGCGGGCGCGGCGGGGACGGATGCCGTCCCGGCGACGACGGCGAGCGCGGCGGCGAGGAGCCCGGAGCGGAGAAGAGACATCGACGTTCCTTCCATGGGGGGGCCGAGCGGGCGACCTGACAGCCAATCAGATCTACCTACCGGACGGTAACGATGCCCCACGCCCACCACAAGCCCCGTGCGCGCCCCGGATCGCCGTAGCCCGTACGAGCACGTACGAGCACGGCGCCGCGCCGCCTAGCCGCCGAAGTACGCCTGCGCTTCCCGCACCCCCGCTGCCAGGGCGTCCACCTCGTCCAGGGTGTTGTAGACGTAGAAGGAGGCGCGGGTGGTGGCCGGGATGCCGTAGCGGCTGACGATCGGGCGGGCGCAGTGGTGGCCGACGCGGACGGCGATGCCCCGTTCGTCGAGGACCTGGCCGATGTCGTGCGGATGGATGCCGTCGACGGTGAAGGAGACGGCAGAGCCCCGGTCGGTGAGGTCGCGGGGGCCGACGATGCGTACGCCCGGGATGGCGGTGAGGAGTTCGAGCGCCCGGGCGGTGAGGGCGTCCTCGTGGGCCGCCACCTCGTCCATGCCCAGCGCCTCCAGATAGTCGACGGCCGCGGCGAGCCCGGCGGCCTGGGCGGTCATCGGGACTCCCGCCTCGAAGCGCTGCGGCGGCGGCAGGAAGGTCGTGCGGTCCATCTCGACGATCTCGATCATCGAACCGCCGGTGAGGAACGGCGGCAGGGCGTCGAGCTGCCGGGCCCGTCCCCACAGCACGCCGATGCCGCTCGGACCGAGCATCTTATGGCCCGAGAAGACGAGGAAGTCGGCGCCGAGCTCGGTGACGTCGACACGGCGGTGCGGCACGGACTGCGCGCCGTCGACCACGACGAGCGCGCCCACGGCATGGGCGCGGTCGGCGATCGTACGGACCGGGTTGAGGGTGCCGAGGACGTTCGACTGGTGGGTGAGGGCGACGAGCTTGGTGGTGTCGTCGATGAGCCGGTCGAGGGCGTCCAGGTCGAGACGGCCGTCGTCGGTCAGCCCGAACCACGTCAGCCGCGCGCCGGTCCGCTCGGCGAGCTGCTGCCAGGGCACCAGATTGGCGTGGTGTTCCATCTCGGTGACCACGATCGTGTCACCCGGGCCGACGCGCCCCGCGGTGCCAAGGGCGTACGCGACGAGGTTGATGCCCTCGGTGGCGTTGCGGGTGAAGACGACCTCGCTCTCCTCGGCGCCGATGAACCGGGCGAGGGTGCGCCGGGCCTCCTCGTACACGTCGGTGGCCTCGACGGCGAGCTGATGGGAGCCGCGGTGCGCGGCGGCGTTGTGGTGCAGATAGAAGTCCCGTTCGGCGTCGAGGACCTGGCGGGGCTTGTGGGTCGTGGCGCCCGAGTCGAGGTAGACGAGGCGGGCGCCGCTGTCGACCGTCCGTTCCAGGATGGGGAAATCCCGGCGCACCTTCTCCACGTCGATGGTCACAGCACGACTCCCGTCTCATGGTTTCCAATCACATTTACCGTGAGAGACGCTAGCTTGTTCTCACGGAGAATGACAAGCGTTACCATGAGGTCGTGGATCACGACGCCCCTTACTACCTCCACCAGCCACCGGTCCCCGGCGAGGAGCGGTTCGTCTCGCTGGCGTTGGTGAACACCCGGTTCGCGCTGAGCCACGGCACTGTCGACCTGTTGGAGGGACCCGAGGCCGCGCATCTGTGGCTGGTACGGCACGAACTACTGCCGGACGCGGTGGCGCTGGGCAGCCGCCAGCTCAGCCGACTGCTCGGGCTACGGGAATCCGTACGGGCGCTGTTCGAGGCCAGGGGCGACCGGAGCGGGCCGCCCGGGACGCATCTCGACACGCTGAACGCGGCGCTGGCCGCCGCCCCGTCGACTCCGCGCCTGGCCTGGGGCACGGACGGTCCGTACCGCGACGACGAACCGGACGCCGGCAACCCGGCGGCCGCCGCGCTCTCCCTCCTCGCCGAGGACGCCGCGGACCTGCTGACCGGCCCGGACGCGGCGCAGCTGGCGCGGTGCGGCGCGCAGGGATGCGTCCGGTGGTTCCTGCGCGCGCACGCGGCGCGGCGCTGGTGCACGACGAAGTGCGGCAACCGCGTGCGGGCCGCGCGGCATTACGCCGCCCGCAAGGAGACATAAGACGCCTGGATGGCGCTGGTAAGGGTCAGAAGGGCACGGTCAGGTCCTCCGGTGGGCGGGCGAGCCTGCGGTGGACGAGGGCTTCGTGCACGAGCCTGCCGACGAGCGCCCCGCCGTAGACGACGAACCCCACCCCCACCAGCCAGGACTGCAGCACGAGCACGGTCCCGAACTGGCCGTAGGTCACGGCGTTCGAGGCGATCAGCGGCGAGAAGACGAACTGGGAGAAGATCCGCAGCCCGAACAGTCCGAGCGCGGTCGCCGCGGCGCCCGGCGCGAGGGCGCGCCACCGGATCCGGCCGCACAGCAGCAGCCGCTGGGACCACCAGAAGAAGAGGAAGGCGCCGAAGACGTCGGCGGCGGCGACCGCGAAGGACACCAGGGTGGAGGCCTTCGCCGGGGGCGGCGCGCCGACGAAGAGCAGGAGGCAGGCGACCAGCACGGCGAGCCAGACGACGTGCCGCCACATCGTGTGCCAGCGGGCCGTCGGCAGGTCCCAAGCCCGTTCGTAGCCGGTCTGGACGGCGGCTCCGAAGGTGACACCGAACGCGGCCAGCGCGGCGAGACCGAACGCCGTGGTCCGCTGAAGCGCCTGCCCCGGCTGGCCGAACAGCCGCTCGACCTCTTCCTGGGACACCTCCGACACGCCCAGCCCCTGCACCAGCCAGCGGGCAAAGCCCTGCCCGCTGGCGAGGTCGGCGGAGGCGACGACGATCAGGAGCGGTACGAGGGTGAGGAGGCTGAGCGCGGCGAAGCCCATCGCGCGGTGCATCAGTTCCATCTCCCGCCCGCGGTTCCAGGCCAGTCCTACGGCCGAGGTCAGCAGTCGGCGGTGGAACCGCAGGAACCAGTGGCCGTGCGGGGCGGGGCCGCCGTCGGGCGGCGTGCCGGAAGGGAGGGACATGATCCGAACGAGTACCCGTCCCGGCGCGCCACCCCTCCACCTTGCCGCCCGAACGGGTGGCCCCGGTCGACCTCTGACTCTGATCGGGTCAGCGGGTCAGCGGGTCAGCGGGTCAGCGGGTCAGGAAGCCTTCGACGGCGGCGGCCAGCGCGCGCGGCGCCTCCTCGGGGGCGTAGTGGCCCGCGTCGTCGAGGACTTCGAGCCGGGCGTTCGGATACCACCGCAGCCAGGTCGCCGCCATCGCCTCCGCCCCGAGCGCCGGGTCGTGCGCCCCGGCGACCAGGAGCACCGGGACGGGGTTGCCGTCCACGCGCGCGTGGAAGTCGGTGCGTGACCAGGAGTCGAGGTACGCGCGGAAGGCCGCCGGGGAGGAACGCTCCAGGGAGCGTTTCACCATGACGTCCAGCCAGGCGTCGCCGTGCCGGCCTCCGGTGGTGTTGTCGATGATGGCCCTGCGGTTGCCGGGGTTGTCGGCGGCTCCGGTGAAGAGCTCCCATGTCGCCGCGTCGAGCGGGAAGCCGGCCGCCGACACCGGCGAGACGCCGATGATCGAACGGATCCGGGCCGGCGCGTCCAGCAGCATCAGCTGGGCGGCCTTGCCGCCCATGGAGTGGCCGACGACGGAGAAGGTCTCCCAGCCCAGATGGTCGGCGACGGCCAGGGCGTCCGCGGCGACCTCTTCCATGGTGAAGTCGCCGTCGGTGTCGATGGCCTCGCCGTATCCGCGGCAGTCCAGGAACGCGTAGCTGAAGTCGTCCCCGTTCAGATGTTCCCGTACCGGATCGAAGCTCGACCGGTCGCCGAACCAGTTGTGGATCACGAGGACCCGCTCGGGTCCGCTGCCGTGCACGTCGTGCGGAAGAACCTGACCTGCCATGAGGCCCCCTGTCGGTCGTCACCGATGCGGTGCCGGCGGAGAACCGGCGATCGAGTGTCGCGGTCGGTCGCGGGCCGGTCAACAGGGCGTAGCCGGGGCCGTCTCAGGCCGACGGTGCCCGGTCGGCCGGGCGGGGGCGGATCCGGGCGGCGAGGACGGCGACGTCGTCCTCGGCGTGCCGGGCGTCCAGCCGGAGCAGGACTTCGTCGACGACCTCGTCCACGCCGGCGCCCAGCGGCATGCGTACCGCGGCGAGGCGGGCGAGGGACGCGTCGATGTCCTCGCCGCGGCGCTCGACCAGCCCGTCGGTGAAGAGCAGCAGGGTTTCGGCGGGGGTGACATCGCGGGTGGCGAGTTCGTAGCCGCCCATGCCGGTGCCCAGCGGCGGTCCGACGGGCACCTCCACCAGCTCGGCCGTGCCGTCGGCGGTGAAGACCGCGGGCGGCAGGTGGCCGGCGCTCGCGAAGGTGGCGACCCCGCGTGCCGGGTCGACGCGGATGAGCAGACAGGTCGCCGGGCGGCGGGCGCCGTCCTCGGCTACGGCGGCGTCGAGCTGGCGCAGCACGCGGTGCGGCGGCAGGTCGGTGGAGGCGACGTCGCGCAGGGTGGTGCGGTACGCGTTCATGTCGACGGCCGCGTCCAGTCCGTGCCCCATGACGTCCCCGACCACGAGCAGGGTGCGTCCGAAGTGGAGCCGTACGGTCTCGAACCAGTCGCCGCCGACCAGGGTTCGCGGCCCGACCGGCAGATAGCGGCTCGCGATCTCCAGATTGGGGTGGGGCCGTCCCGGCTCGGCGACCAGCGCGCGCTGGAGGTGCAGCGCGGTCTCCTCCGTGGCGGCGAGGCGGCGGGCGTGCCCGATGTGGACGGCGGCCAGACGGGCCGCGTAGTGGATCGTCGCCGTCTCGTGGTCGGTGAAGGCGCCGCCCGCGCGGACGGCGACCAGTGCGCCGTGGGCGCTGCCGTGCGCCACCAGCGGTACGGAGACGACGTGGACCGGCGCGCCGGCGGCCGCGGCGGCCCACAGGGCGATGGGGTGGCCCTCGTCCATGGCCCGTACTGCAGGCGGGGCACCCTCGGCGACCTGGGCCTCCAGCAGTCGCACGTGTCCGGCGACGACGATCCGCTGCAGTTGTCCGGCAGCGGCCCCGGGCGGTCCTGACGTGGCTGCCCCTCGGGGGAGCAGGTCGACGGCGGCGGTGTCGCACAGGGAGGGGCAGAGGAAGTCGGCCAGCTCACGGCAGGTGGAGATCTCGTCGAGCGTGGTGCCGATCCGGGCGACCGCCTGCTCCATGGCGCGCAGGCGGGCCTCGACCGCCGGGTGCTCACCGGGCGGGTGCGCCGACGAACCCTCGCGCTCCGACATGCCCACCTCCACGCACCCCGCCGGCCGGACACCGCCGATCTTGTCATTCCACCAGCCCGGCCCGCCGCCTGCCCACTTCCGGGCTCTTTGGCCGTGTCAGCCCGGGGCCGGGGCCGACGCGCCGGACCGGTGCGGCCCGGCGCACGGCTGAGACGGGCGCCTAAGACGTCATCTCAATTGGTTGGGTCGGTACGCTGTCGGTCGTGGTGGGGATCGTTGAGCGGCTGGTTCCGGACGAGTTGTGGGATCTGTTCCAGCGTGTGGTGCCGGAGGCGCCGTCGCGGCCGCAGGGTGGCGGTCGCCGCCGGCATGGCGACCGGGAAGTGCTGGCCGCGATCGTGTTCGTGGCCACGTCAGGCTGCACGTGGCAGCTGCCTTCCGCTTCATTCGGGCCGTCAGGGCCGACGGCCCACCGGCGCTTCTCCGAGTGGACGAAGGCCAGGGTGTGGGCCAAGCTCCACCGCCTGGTCCTCGATGAGCTCGGCTCCCGCGGCGAGCTGGACTGGTCCCGCTGCGCGATCGACTCGGTGAACATGCGAGCCCTGAAAAGGGGGACCTGACAGGTCCGAATCCTGTGGACCGGGGCAAATACGGCTCGAAGATCCACTTGATCACCGAGCGGACCGGTCTGCCCCTGGCCGTCGGAATCTCGGCAGCGAACCTGCATGACAGCCAGGCCCTGATCCCCCTGGTGAAGGGCATACCGCCGATCCGATCCCGCCGGGGACCCCGGCGACGCAGACCAGGCAAGCTGCATGCCGACAAGGGCTACGACTACTCCCACCTGCGGCGATGGTTACGCGAACGCGGCATCACCCACCGCCTCGCCCGCAAGGGCATCGAGTCCTCCCAGCGGTTGGGACGCCACCGCTGGACCATCGAACGCACCATGTCCTGGCTCGCCGGCTGCCGCCGACTGCACCGACGCTATGAACGCAAAGCCGAGCACTTTCTGGCATTCACGGCCATCGCCTGCACGTTCATATGCCTGCGCCGTCTTGTCTGCTGAAGTGCCTGCGCAACAGCTCTACCGCCAGCGTGTGGTCGTACTGCTCGGCCATGTGCATCGGCGTATGACCATCGGGATCCGCGAGCTGCGGGTCGGCGCCGAAGGCCAGCAGGATGGCCGTGGTGTGCACGGTCAGCGGGCGCCCGCTCTGCAGGGTGCTCCTCGGCGACCCCGCCCACGCCAGCATGTACGCCCCCGCGGCTGGGCGGGCAGCTGTCGCACGTACGCCGAAGGCACGGTCCACGGAAGCGACTGCTGCCTCCCGCTCGGCGCCGAGACGGTCATCGACCTCCCCGAGGAAGCCCTCCAGCGCCTCGGCCGGTACTTCTGCAGTCAGCCCTCGGACAGCTCCCGCACCGACCTCGTCAGCGCCGGCCAGGAAGAGCTCGTCCACCTGCTCGACTGGGCGCTCGCCATCGCGACCCGCCCTGCCAACCGCCTGAAACTGGACGCGAGACAGGACCGACGGCACGCTTCAGCACACCCACCGCTGCCCGACCGGGACGGCATCTTGACCCTGACCGCCACCACGACCGGCGTCTACCACGTCAGCCTGGACGCACCGGGGCTGAGCCACCTCGCCGACGAGGACGACAGCGTGGAATGGGAGCGAGAAGCCGCGCCCTCGCAGAGCGCCGCCGTCCTGCTCGCCGAGCACGCCGCGATCGAGGCCGCGGTCTGCCTGCCCTTCCAGCGCGAACACCGCAAGCAGCGCCGCCTGCTGCCCGCAGCTGTCTCGGCCGAGCCGACGATCCGGTCCGTCATCGCCGAAGCCGACCAGTACGCGGCCGTGCTGAGGCGTGCCCTGCACTCTGTCGAATGCCCGAACTCGGTCCGGAGGCCGCCGGGCGGAAGTTCGGACCGTTCGCGGGCACAGCGGACGGCCGCGTGCCTGTCTTCATGGACGAGGACCAACCCCGGGTGCGCCACCCCGGCCAAGTCGAGCTCCACCAACTGGCGCGCGGTCCATGAGCGGGGACCGGCCGTGGACGTCGTCCTGGTGCCGCCCGAGCCGACCATGGTGTTCATGGATGCGTCGACGCAGTGCGGTGCCGTGTTGTCCTCCGAGCAGTTGCGTGACGGCGGCCACCAGTAGCTGCGCAGCTCGCGTCGTTTGGTGTACTGGTCGGCGTTGTCACGCAGAGGGGGATCAATGAGCACGGGTCGGTTCGAGCTGGCGTACACGGGTGGAGTCCATGGGTACGCCGGGAGGATGGCGACGCACATGTGGTCCGGGATGGTGGACGGCTTCGATCCGGTGGAGCTGCGCTACCCGGTGGAGTCGTTGTACGACGACACGTACTACGCCTCCGAAGTCGTGGGGCAGGGCATACCGTCGATGATCTTCCGCGGCATCGAATATGGCGGGCGGCCACGCCTGGCCGGCATGGAGCTGCAGACCGATGGCTGGGAGGCCAAGGTGAAGCGGCGGAGCCTGGGCGTGAGTCGGCACGGCCGCGCCCTGCGGATCGAGGTCGCCGGACGGTCGTACAGGTACCTGTCCGTGGGCGGGCGAAAGAAGCACGAGCTGCGGCGTGAGGGTGCATCCGTGACGGTGACCCGCTCGGAATGGCGCCTCCCGCGCCACATCACGGGCACGTGGCAGGGCCGGGCGGACGGCATGGACATCGGCCTGGCGATCCTGCTGGAGGCCACCTACTCCCGGAACCTGACGTTCTTCGGCGCCCTCTTCTCGTGGCCGGGCCGGTTCGCGACCCGGTTCTTCCAACTCCCGCTCGGCTGACACGGTGGCAGCCACCGGCCGGGTTATCGCCTCATAGGTCTTCGCCCCTGGGCGCGCGGCGCCGTCGGCCGGGCTCTACCGTCGGTGCCACCGACCTCGTGACCGTTCCGGTCACACCGCTAGGGCCGGTCCAGCAGGGTCGCGAGCCCGCCGAAGACGACGAGGACGACGGTGGTGAGCACCGCGCAAGTGAGGAGCACCAGCCAGCCGCAGACGATGCCCAGCAACGCCATGCCTCGCCCGTCCCGTCGTCGGCGCAGGCGCCCGACGTGGCCGCAGACGACGGCCAACAGCCCGCACGCCACCGCCCCCGTGAAGTTGAGCTGCGGAAACATCCAGCCGTAGAGGGTGAGGAAACTCATCAGGAGTGCGACACCGCCCAGGGCGAAGTATGTGCTGAGCCGGGCCGGTCGGTTGACGGGCGGTTGGGTCTCCGCCATCCCGGCACTGTCGTTCACGCGGTCACCTGCGAAAGCCTGCTGCGGCGGGCCGCGAACAGTCCAGCGGACACCAGCAGTGCCAGGACGAACAACGTCGCGGCCGTGACGAAGGGCCAGACGGGCCATCCGGGGGCAGTGTAGGCCGCCTCGTACGGGGACGCGGCGCAGCTCGTGGTCGAGTCGCACACGATGTGCTTGCCCGCCCTCGTGATCAGGCCCCACAGGACGCCGTAGAGAGAGATCAGCAGCGCGCCGAGCGTCATGACGGCCGGTACGGCATACCACCCGCCGTGCGGCCGCCGGCGCGCCGGCGGGCCGTACGGGTACGCGGGCGCCACACGAGCCGGGTGCACCGGACGCATCAAGGGTCTCCTTCGAATCGTCGACAGCGACCCGCACATCTTCGCGCGTCAACCGGCCGACGGCATGAGTGTGGATACTCAGACGCCCGGACCGAAGAGGGATGATGGAACCGTCGCACAGGTCCCAGAGAGGCGGACGATGCCAGGCATGGACTTCCCGAGGTCTGGACGCGTCATCACTTCCGCCCCTGGCTGATGACCCATCGGTGCCGGGCTCGAAAGACTGCGGATCCACTCCTGCCTCTCCGCTGGGCGTACGAGCTGAATCGGTCACTGCGAGACCGATCCGGCGGTCTCCGAGGGGTGATCGGAAATCGGCGGACGAGCGGTGAGGGTGCAGGCCGGGAAGGGTGGTCGACACCTTTCGGCAGCGGACGCGCGCATGGGCGAGCATGCCAGCAGCGGCGGGCGGCCGGTCAGGAGCGGGGCAGGCCTGACCTGGGAACGCGGCCCGAAGAAATCTCCTCGAGCCGCAGTTCGGAATCCGGATACGCTTTCGCGGCCGGCCTGTGTGCCGGCCTTCAGCCGGGCACGGCCCGGGACGAATCAGGGGGACGAGATGACCACCACGAAGACCTCGAGCCCGGCAGCATCGGCGACCAGCCGGACGCCGGGCACCTTTGGCGCCCTCTTCAGCGACGAGGCGTCTGAGGTGACGAGGGCCGTACCCGGCGCGGCCCGGAACCTGCCGCGGCCACTGGACACCTTGACCTGGCAGGAGCCTCCCGCCCTTGAAGACGCGGACGACGACGCACGGTGACCGCATGGCACGGGGCCTGCCGGCTTTGGCGCCGAGAGGCGGCAGCGTTTGTTGGTCACCGCCGAGAACGGTCCGTTGGCGACAGAAGGCGTGTTGCTGATTTCTGGTAGCGCGCTGGTGCTTGCTTCTGTCCGTCTCGCGTGCTTGTCGACCCTGGACAGGTTGTGGTCACGGCGTGGGCCAGGTGCCGAGTGCTTGGGCCAACCCGGTCGCAGTGTTCGCGGGTGATGCCTTGGGCGAGTCGGGAGGCGTCAGCTCATCGACTGCTGGATCGCGGTGACGAACGCTGGTGGCGCCGCGGGATTCCCCTTTCCGCCTGTCCGTGACGACGACGTCGAGCCGGCCGTGGGTGAGCTTCTCGGTCATCTCGACCCGTCACGGAGCCGTCTCGTCGTCGCCAGGTTCGGGGAGGATCTTGCCGGATGGGTCGCCCTCCGGCGTGACTCCTTTCGGCTCGTCGCGCACTGGGGAACGGTCCACCACCTCCAGACCCATCCGGACTTCCGCGGCTGTGGTGTCGGTTCCGCTCTCATGCAGGAACTGCGGGCCGTTGCGCGTGACGAATTGGGGCTCGAGCAACTGCGTCTCGCGGCCCGGGGGAAGGAAGGGCTGGAGTCCTTCTACGGCCGCCTTGGATGGCGGGGGGTCGGCCGCTGGCCCAGCGCCCTGCGCTTCGCGCCATGTCAGCCAACGAGCTTTCGCACTGCCCGTACCACCAATTGAGATGACCTCTAAGGCGCGCGCAAAGCGGACGTCAGGCGCGCTCGACGAGCCGGGTCGACGCGGAGCGCGCCGTGGCCAGGGCCCGGTGGGGGTCGGCGCCGCGCTGGCCGAGGACGACGCGGGTGCTCAAGCCGTCGAGCAGCGCGAGCAGTTCCGAGGCGCGGGCGGGTACGTCCAGGTCGGGGGCGAACCGGCCGGCGGCGACGCCGCGGGCGAGGAGCGCTTCGAGGTCCTGCTGCCAGCCGAGGTCCATCTCCTCCTGGGCCTGCCGGAGTTGTTCGTTGGCGGGGGTACGGGCCCACAGCTCGATCCAGAGCGTCCAGCGCGGGTCACGCGGTCCGCGGGGGAGATAGAGCTCCAGGAACAGGTCGAGTTTGCGTTCGGCCGTGACCCGGCGGGCGAGCAGCGCCTTGCGTTCCTCGGTGAGGGTGGCCTCGCTCCAGCGCAGGGCCTCAAGGAGCAGCCGGTCCTTGCTGCCGAAGTAGTAGAGGATGTGGCCGCCGCTGGTGCCGAGCCGTTCGGCCAGGGCCGACATCGTGAGCGCGGCAAGGCCGTCCTCGGCGGCCGCGGCGCCCGGTGCCGCCGCGGTTGGAGCCGAACCAGAGCGCGGCGGCGCGACGGGCGGATCGCAGGGCGGCACCACCGCACGGGGCCTCGCGGATCGTGGTGTTCGCCCCCTGGGCCGGCGTCTTCCTCGCCGACATGGTCCTCAGGCGCTGCCGGTACGACTCCGAGGCGCTGCACACCGGTCGTGCGGGCGCGTACTGGTACCGGCACGGCTACCACCCGGCGGGTGTCGGCGCCCTGCTGGCCGGACTGCTCTTCGGCGTCCTCACCTGCGACTCGGAGCTGTGGACCGGACCGCTGGTCGCGCCACTGGGCGGCGCCGACCTCACCCTGCTCGGCTCGGTCGTCTCCGGGCTCACCTACTGGGCCTTGGCCCGGCCCCGTACGGCCACACCGACAGCCACGTCGTCAGTGGCCGAGCCACCGGCCGAGAACGGCCCCTCCCCCACCCGTACCGCCATGTGACACCTCACACACCACCGCGTACCGCGACACGATCCGCACCACCCTTGGAGCACATCTCATGACCCGCACCCTCCCCGCCGCCGACCTCGTGGTGACCGGTGCCCGCGTCCACACCGTCGACCCCGCCCTCCCCCAGGCGCAGGCACTCGCCGTGCGCGGCGGGCGGATCGCCTGGCTTGGCCCGGACGCGGACGCCGGGGGCTGGATCGGGCCGGAGACGGAGGTGATCGAGGCGGACGGGCGGCTGGTGCTGCCCGGCTTCATCGACGCGCACAACCACGTACGGCTCGGTTCCGACGACGCCTGCGTCCAGCTCGCGGGCGTACGCACCCTCGACGGCATCCACCGGCGCATCCGCTCCTGGCTGGCCGCGCATCCCGGCGCCCGGTGGATCGAGGCGGAGGCCTTCGACTACTCGGCCATCCCAGGCGGCAGGATGCCGTGCGCGGCCGACCTGGACCCGGCCACCGGTGATCTGCCGGCCTTCGTCCTCAGCTACGACGTGCACACCGCCTGGCTGAACACCGCGGCCCTGCGTCGACTCGGTGTGACACGTGACCGTACGCGCCTGCCGTTCGGCGAGGCCGTGACCGATCCGGACACCGGCGAACCCACCGGATTCATCAAGGACTTCGCGGTCAAGGGCCTCTCGCGCGACGGGCACCGGGCGCTGCGCGAACTCGGTGTGCCGTGGGCCTCGCCGGACCGGCAGTACGGGCGGCTGGCCAAGAGCCTGGACGACGCGATCCGCTACGGCATCACGACCGTCGTCGAGCCGCAGAACTCGCTCGACGATCTGGCCCTCTTCGAGCGCGCTCGCGCCGAGGGGCGACTGCGGTCCCGGATCGTGGCGGCGCTGTTCCATCCGCGCGGCACGAGCGACGCGGACCTCGACGAGTTCGCCGAGGCCGCCGGGCGGTGGGCCGACGACCGGCTCCGGGTGGGGCCCCTCAAGCTCTACATCGACGACGTCGTCGAACCGCGCACGGCCGCGCTCCTGGAGCCGTACGCGGGCTGCCGCCACCACCGGGGCGAGACGTTCTATCCGCCGGAGGAGTTCGCCGGACTGCTCGCCAAGCTCGACGCGCGCGGCTTCCAGTGTTTCGTGCACGCCACCGGCGACCGTGGCATCCGTACCGTCCTGGACGCCGTGACCCACGCACGCCAGGTCAACGGTCCGCGGGACGCCCGCCATCAGGTCGTGCACGTGGAGTGCCTCGACCCGGCCGACGCACCGCGCTTCGCGGAGCTGGGCGTGGTCGCCTGCATGCAGCCCCGGCACTGCGCCCCGGAGATCGCCGGCCCCGGCAAGGACTGGGCCGAGAACGTCGGCGAGGAGCGCTGGCACAAGGCGTGGCCGATGCGCACTCTGCACGCTGCGGGGGCGGTGCTGGCCTTCTCCAGCGACTGGAACGTGGCCGAGATGGACCCCATGATCGGCATCTACACCGCCGTGACCCGGCGTCCGCTCGGCGGCGGCACGCCGTGGCAGCCGGCCGAGACGGTCGATGTGGAGACCGCCGTGCACGCGTACACGATGGGCTCCGCGTACGCCAACTTCCTGGAGGACGAGCGGGGTTCGCTGACCGCGGGCAAGCTCGCCGATTTCGTGGTGCTCTCCCGGGACATCCTGCGCTGCGCGCCCGAGGACATCCCCGGCACGGTCACCGAACTGGCGGTGGTGGGCGGCGAGGTCGTCCACCGGCTCTGACCTCGGTCTCCCGTCCCGAACGGGGCCGGGGGGAGGGCCATTCCCTTGGGCGCGCCCGGGAAGGGGGCCCTGACCAGCCGACGGGGCTCCGACGCCGTCCGCGCGAGTGACGGAACGTAGCGTTTCGGGTCTCCGGATTGTGCAGGACGGCACAAGCCCGCTCCGTACCGGCGCCCCTAGCCTCGCCGGAACAGTACGAACGAGGGGCGGTACCGGTGAACTGGCTGATCCACGACTACCGCGAGAGCGATCTCGCTGCCGTTGTCCACCTCATCGACACCACGGCCGAGCTCGGCCAGGAGTCGGTGTTCTCGCTCGCCGAGTGTATCGGCGCGCTCACCTCCCGGCAGCCCGCCGTCGTCGCCGTCCACCAAGGCGTGCCCATCGGTGCGGCGCTCGCCTGCGTCGCCGGGGAGCGCGCCTGGGTGATGCGGATCGCGATCTCCTCGGCCTGGCGGGGCCGGGGTCTGGCGAGTGCGCTGCTCGTGGAGCTGGAGCGGCGGCTCGTCGCGGCGCGGGTGGGCCGGATCGCGTATGTGCTGCCGGAGGAGGAGCTGCTCGGCGAGGGGCTGCTGAACGCCGGCTACACCCGCCAGCCGGCCGTCGCCTACTTCGAGAAGGTCGAGCCGCTGCACGGCCCGGCGGCCAATCTCCTGGAGGACCTCGGCGGGCGGGTCCTGCCGAACGACCTGTGGACCAAGGTCGCCGGCATGGAGGCGGAGAAGGATCTGATCGAACGGCGTGTGGTGCTGCCGCTGGCCGAGCCGGAGCGGGCCGCCCGGCACGGGGTGCGGCCGCCGCGGGCGATCGGGCTGTTCGGGCCGCCGGGGACCGGCAAGACGACCTTCGCCCGGGCCATCGCCTCGCGGCTCGGCTGGCCGTTCGTGGAACTCCTGCCGTCCCGGCTGGCGGACGAGGGGAATCTGGCGGCGGCGCTGCGCAGCGCGTTCGCGCGGATCGCGGAGCTGGAGCGGGTGCTCGTCTTCATCGACGAGGTGGAGGAGATCGCCCCGGTGCGTACGGAGCCGGCGCAGCCGGGCGGCATGCACGGGGTGACCAACGAGCTGCTGAAGCTCATCCCGGGCTTCCGTGAGCGGGACGAGCGGCTGCTGATCTGCGCGACGAACTCCATCCGGTCGCTGGACCCGGCGTTCCTGCGGCCCGGTCGGTTCGACTACTTGATCCCGATCGGGACGCCTGACCAGGTGGCACGCGCGGCGATCTGGTCGCGCTACACGGACGGGCGGCCGGATGTGGACGTGGCGCAGCTGGTGGCGGCGAGCGAGCTGTTCACCCCGGCCGACATCGAGCACGCGGCGCGAATAGCGGCGCAGAGTTCCTTCGAGCGTGATCTGGTCGCGGTCGGCGGCCCGTTGGGCGAGGCGCGCTCGCCGGGGGCGAGCACCAAGGACTATCTGGCGGCGATCGCGCAGTGCCGTCCGACCGTGACACCCGCGATGATCACCCAGTTCGAGTCGGACATCACCACGCACGCACGGGTGTAGCCGGCTCCCGGTAGTGCGGGAGCGTGTCGGCCCGGCCGCGAGCTGGGCGGCGGGGCGTTTTCTTTGGAAAAACAGCGCCCCCCTTTCCCCCCCTCCTTTTTTTCCGCCCCAGGGGGGGGGCGCCCCCACCACCCCAATGGTTTTCCCGC
>NZ_JBVKAP010000002.1:222133-932140 GCF_055639315.1 Streptomyces sp. NPDC039465
GAACATCCCCACGCACGCACGTGTGTAGCCGGCTCCCGGTAGTGCGGGAGCGTCTCGGCCCGCCCACGGGCGGGGCGCCGCGTCTGCCGCGCGGCAGACGCGGCGCCCAGCTTCATCAGCGCTCTTCCGGCCGGCCGAGGGAGGGGCGCGACCCGACGACCACGGTGGCGTCCAGGTCGTCGCAGCCGACGATCCGCGGGACCAGACCATGGGCGTTCATCGCGGCCGCGGTGTGCGGTGCCTGGCGTTCACTCGTCTCGATGAGCAGGCTTCCGCCGGGTGCCAGCCAGGTGGTGGCCCCTTCGGTGACGCGGCGCTGGACGTCCAGGCCGTCGGCACCGCCGTCGAGGGCAACGAGCGGCTCGTGGTCGCGGGCCTCCGGCGGCAGGAAGCCGATCGCCTCGGACGGTACGTACGGGGCGTTGGCAACCAGCACGTCCACGCGGCCCCGCAGCTCGGCGGGGAGGGGTGCGTAGAGGTCGCCCTCGTAGGCGCGGCCCCCGACAGCGGTGACATTGCGCCGTGCGCAGCGCACGGCGGCGGGGTCGACGTCGGCGGCGTGCAGCTCGATGCCGTCGACGGCGGCGGCCACGGCGGCGCCGACGGCGCCGCTGCCGCAGCACAGGTCGAGGACGACCGCCCCGGGGCGGGCCAGGGCGACGGCCTGCTGGACCAGGAATTCGGTTCGGCGGCGGGGAACGAAGACACCGGCGTCGACGGTGATCCGCAGACCGCAGAACTCGGCCCAGCCGAGGACGTGTTCCAGGGGGAGCCCTTCGACGCGGCGGTCGACCATGGTGTCGAGGTCGGCGTCCGTGCGGGCTGCGGAGATCAGCAGCTCGGCTTCGTCCTCGGCGAAGACACAGCCGGCGGAGCGGAGCTTGGTGATGACGGTGGCGTGCATACGGGGTGAAACGGTGAGGGACAAGACGGCCTTTCGGGATGCCCTGGGGCGCTCCCGTGGTCGACCTTGTCGGTCAGACCGCACATCCGTGAGGCGAGAGCACCCTGCCTGAACTGGCGTTGATGGGTCTCACCTCCTTGGTCTGCGTACCGGAGCCGCAACCATACATGATCGACAACGGTCGCTCGCAAGCCCGGGAGCGGGCGGCGGACATCCCGCTACGAGGTCACTCCCCCCTCGTCCGGGGCCCGGGTTGGGGCCCCGGACGAGGGTCATCCTGAAGGCCAGGATGCGGGTGGCCGTGATCAGCAGCTCATGGCCCAGGTGTGGGAGTCGCCGTGGTCGTTGGCCGCGCCGTTGTAGCCGACCTCCTGCCCCGGGGCCAGACAGATCGTCATGTGCCCGCCCTGGTGGGCGCGCGAGAACACCTTCACATGGTCCTTGACGCCCGGACCGGAGATGCCGTGGTTGGCCCAGGAGGAGTCCTCGTCGGCGATCCAGCTCTCCCACCAGCCGTCGTCGCCGCTCCAGTTGGCCCTCTGGCCGTCGAAGTTGGCGTTGGTCCAGGTGCAGAAGTGGCCGCTGGGACAGTCGGCCGCGCCGGCCGGTGCGGCGAGGGCGAGGCCGCCGGTGGCGAGGAGCAGCGCCGCGGCGGCGCCGACGAGGCTGTGCTTCAGGCTCATGTGCCGTGTGTGCCTTTCGGTTGGATGGTGATCGCGGGGTCGGCGCCCATGAGCGCCGACGCCCGCCGCAGTGCGCGGGTGCGCAGCTGCTGGTAGGTGGTGAGCTGATCGCGGCGTTCGGCGCGCACGCGGGCCAGCTCGGCCGGCTCCAACCGGGCGCGTACCCGTACGAGCCCGCTCTGCACGGCGCAGCGGTCCGCGACGGCCGGGGGGACGCGGTCGGGCAGGGAGCCGCGGGGCGGGGCGGCGCAGTCGGTCCAGCGAGCCATGGCGGCACGGTGGGCGGGGTCGGTCTTCATGCGGTCCGCGGCGAGGGCCCGCAGGTTGTTGACGGTGACCTGGGCGTGGAACCAGCGCCGCTGGTCGCCGTAGAGGGTGTGCAACGCGTCGGCGAGGCATCCGTCGGTGTGGGCGGTGACGGTGGCCCCGGTGGGGAGCGTGAGGGACAGTTCGCTCGGTCCTGTGCCGAACAGCGTGGCCTGGAGCCGAGGGTCTTCGGTGCTGCGGGTCCGGGTGGGGAGGGCCAGCCCCTGTCGTGCGAGGCAGCGAGTGACGAGGGTGAGCTGGGCGGCCTTGAGGAGGTCGTCGTCGGCCGGGTCCGTGACGGGGGCGGGGTTCCGGGTCGGGGCGGCCGGGGCGGGGACGGGGGTGGTGCAGCCGGTCAGGAGGAGCGCGGCGGCGGTGACGGCCGGGGCGAGCCTGCGGAGCATGGTGGTTCCTCGGGGTGCGGGCCCCGGTCCTCGATCGTCGGGGGTACATCACTTTCGATGCCCGCCTCGGGCACGGAGATGCGAGGTGTCACCCGAAGGAGAAAGGGGCGCGCGGGGACCCGGGAAAGCCGTGCGGTCCGGGGCGCCGGGCGGGGCAACCGATGAACCGATTCGCCGGGGCCGTCGAATGCGGGTGCGAGTCGTCAACATGGAGCCGTCGATACGGAGTCGTCATCACGGCGAGATGAGGGGCGGCGGGGCCGGGTACGACGAAGCCCCGGTTGGACGGGGGATTCCAACCGGGGCCGTTCGTGGTGACAGCGCGGGTCCGGGATGCCGTGCCCTGCGCGGTCACATATGCATGAACAATAAACCATCGGGATGGGTTCCCGAGGCTGTCCGATAGTCGGTGTGAGCCACCTCACCGCCAGGTCATGTGCGGTGCCGGGGCTACGGCCGGTAGACCTCGCCCGGCTCCGCCTTGCCCGGGGCGAGCAGCTGGGGCACGGTCACGAAGGTGAAGCCCCGCTTCTTCAGCTCGTCGATGACGCCGGGCACGGCGGGCACGGTGCCGTCGTAGATGTCGTGCAGCAGGATGATCCCGTCCTTCTCCGCGCCGTCGAGGACGCGCTGCTGTATGAGCTTGGAGTCGGTCGTGGAGTAGTCCTTGGCGGTGACACTCCAGAGCACCTGCGCGAGGCCGAGTTCACGGCTGACGTCGGAGACGGTGTCGTCGGTCCGGCCCTGCGGGGGCCGCATCAGGGTCGGCTTGCGACCGGTCAGCTTCTCGATGGCGTCCTGGGTGCGGGAGAGCTCCGCGCGGACCTCTTCGGGCTCCAGGTCGGTGAGGATCTGATGCGTCCACGTGTGGTTGGCGACCTCGTGCCCTTCGGCGGCGATCCGGCGCACGACCTCGGGGTAGCGGTCGACGTGCTTCTTGCCGAGCAGGAAGAAGGTGGCCGGGACCTTCTCCTTCTTGAGGGTGTCGAGCAGGCGGGGCGTGTCCTTGCCCGGGCCGGCGTCGAAGGTCAGGGCGATGCACTTGGCCTTGCGACAGTCGACCGCGCCCGCGGGGGCCTTGGCGTCGGCGCCGGCCTCGTCCCTGACGTCCACCGGGGAGACCGGATCGACGCCGCAGCCGCCGAGCGCGAGGACCAGGGAGGCCATCGCCAGCAGAGCGACTCCGGTCCTCCGGCGGGCAACCCTCTTCTTCCTGATCATGCACAACTCACTTTCACGGTGTTCGGCGTGAGCACACCCGACCGGGCCCGGGCAGGCGTGATCAACTGGCACGCCGTGCACTCTACACGCGGTGTATACATGGCATGTATAGGGGGTGTGGGCACGCCTGGGCACCCCTGTGGGGAGGTCAGGAGGTCAGCGGGAAGGCGGGCGGCGGGCGCACGACGGCCCCCGCCGGTGAGTACCGGCGGGGGCCGGGAGGAGCCTGGTCGGTCCTTGCGCCCGTGTCGTCAGCGGGAGGCGAGCAGCATCCGCGCCTCTGTCTCCTGGTCGCCCGAGACCGACTGCAGCGACCGTACGTCGAAGCTGCCGGCGAGGGCCTTCTCGATCTCGTCCACGGCGTGGTAGCCGCCGGTGAGCAGCGCGCCGACCTCGGCGGTCAGATGCGCGGGTGGCAGCGGCTCCCGGCTTGCCGGGCGGGCCGTGTCGAACGTGGCGAGCCAGACCGTGGTCTCCGGGCCCTGCGGGGTCGGCTCCTTGGAGACGGACATGTCCTCACACACGAAGACCCGGTCCAGTACGTCGAACACGGCCTTCGCGTCTGCCTGGACACAGCCGCTCAGCTGCACCGTGACGTCGGTGTCGATGTTCCTGTCCTCCACGTCGTTCATCTCCTCGTGACCCGGAGGGACGGCACGGACGGCGTCCCCAGCTCCCTTGCTTCTTACAGCATCCCTTTTCGGAGCCCCTTGTGCAGTGTGGTGGCCCCCTGGTCCCGCGGGGCGGAACGAGATCACCCCTCGATCCCGGTGGCGTCATGGGAGGCCCCGACCGGTTTGGACTCCGGTGATCCGCGCTGGCGCAGATACACGGCGAAGATCGCCATCGAGCCGACGGCCAGCAGCTCGGACTGCCAGTTCTGGAGGGTGCGGCTCCAGAAGTCGGCCGAGAGGAGGTAGCTCGCCCAGGGGACGGGTTCCTCGAGGCCGCGCAGGCGTTCCTCGCTCAGCGCGGCCGCGCCGGAGATGGACTGGGCGAGCCATGAGCCGAGGAACGCGGTGAGCATCACGATGCCCAGGGATCGCGAGTACACGGCCTGGCGCACTCCGCCCGCGGCGGCCCAGCGCGGGGAGTCCTCGCGCGCGTGGCGCCCCACGCGCTGGTCCTTGTCGGATTCGAGGCCGGCCTTGTGGAGCTCCTTCGACTCCGGCGAGCCCCGCTGGAGGAGCCAGACGGTGCTGAAGAGGAAGAGGAAGAACTGGAGGTACTCGGACTGCCAGTTCTCGGTGACGTCGACGGCGAAGTGGGAGGTCGCGACGTACTCGAAGAAGCCGACCGGGCGTGCCCCGTCCGACTGGAGCTCCTCGTTGAACTCCGCGCGGCCCGCGAAGGCCTGGCCGAGCAGGCTGAGCAGGAATCCCATGCCGAACACGACCGAGATGCCGTTGTCCTTGAGGAAGCGTGACAGGCGGGTCATCCGTGGAGCGCTCCTACGACGGAGAAGTAGACAAGCCCGCAGACCAGCCCGACCAGGTAGATCACGAACATGACGCGCATCGGTCCTCAGTCTCCTTTCAGGAGACAGCGGTAGGGCCTGCCCTCGCGGGGTGTGCAGCCTGCCGCGCTGATCCGCCAGCCGTCCGGGAAGGAGGTGAGGAAGTAGGTGTCGGTGGCGAGTTCGACCCGGGCCTGGCGGCCGTACACGTCGGTGGAACGGATCGCGCCCGGCTCGGGCAGGTCCGCCTCGGCCAGCGACTGGGCGCAGGTGGGGCCGCCGGTGTGGACCGCTTCTTCCCTGGTGGCGGGGGTGAGCAGTGCGCAGGCGGCACGGAAGTCACCCGCGGCATGGAGGGCGGCGAACCGTTCCGTCGCCTTCCTCACGGCCTCCTGTCGGTCCTGGGGCACCGCACAGCCGCTCAGCGGGACGGCCGCCATCAGAGTGAGGACGGCGAGCCGGGCGATCGTGCGCACGTAGGGGTGTCCCTCCTGCCGAGCGGCGGAAGTGGGGCGACCGTACGAGCATGAGGGGGCGGCGACGGGCGGTCACGCTCCGGTGGTGCGACACCCGTGGGTTTCGTCCGGGTGCCGTACTGGCGGGATTCCGGGTGCGCGATTCCAGGTGCGAGGTGGCGTACAGCGGGATTGGGAAGCGCCGGTGTGGTTATCCGCCTGATGTGGGGCCGGATTCGGGAGGTCGAATGTCCGAGCAGATACGCCAGGGCTCGCAGGAGAGTGAGCGGGACCGGCGGGACAGGCAGGCGCGCGTCGAGGGCAAGGGCCGGGACGAGACGCCTGAGGAGCGGGCCGACCGGCGCTGGATCGAACTGATGCAGGAGATCCGGGTCGCCCAGACGGGTGTGCAGATCCTCTTCGGCTTCCTGCTCACTGTCGTCTTCACCCCGCGTTTCCCGGAGCTGGCGCCGACCGAACGGACCATCTACATCGTGACCGTGGCACTGGGTGCCGCGGCGACGGGTGCGCTGATCGGGCCGGTCTCGTTCCACCGGATCGTGGCGGGCCGACGCATCAAGCCGCAGACCGTGGAATGGGCCTCGCGGCTCACCTTCATCGGTCTGGTGCTGCTCCTCGCGACGCTGACGTCGGCGCTGTTGCTCATCCTGCGGGTGGCCAGTGACGGCGGGTTCATCCCATGGCTGGTGGCGGGGCTGATCGCTTGGTACCTGCTGTGCTGGTACGTGCTGCCGCTGTGGGCACGCCACCGCTACACCAGCGGCGGCTGAGTCCTCAGCACGTCCTCGACGGTGTCCGCCTCGGCGGCGGGTTTGTCGGGGCGGTGGCGCAGGACCCGGGCGAAACGCAGGGTCACCCCGGCCGGGTAGCGGGTGGAGCGCTGGAGGCCGTCGTAGGCGATCTCCACGACGAGTTCGGGGCGCACGCGCACGGTGAACCCGTCATCCTCGACGGCCAGTTCACGCAGCCGTTCGGTCTGCCAGCGGAGCATCTCGTCGGTCAGGCCCTTGAACGTCTTGCCGAGCATCACGAAGCCGCCGTCGGCCGCGCGGGCGCCGAGGTGGAGGTTGGAGAGCAGCCCGGTGCGGCGGCCGTGGCCGTATTCGACGGCGAGGACGACGAGGTCGAGGGTGTGGACCGGTTTGACCTTGAGCCATGAACGGCCGCGGCGGCCCGCGGTGTAGGGCGCGTCGAGCGCTTTGACCAGGACGCCTTCGTGGCCGCGGTGGAGGGTCTCGGCGAGGAAGGCTTCGGCCGCCTCGGTCTGCGGGGCCGAGGTGGGGTCCTCGACGACGAGGCGGCGGACTCTCAGGGGCTCTGGCAGGAGCCGGGCGAGGACCAGGTGGCGTTCACGGCCGGGCCGGTCGATGAGTACCTCCCCGTCGGCGGCGAGGACGTCGAAGAAGACCGGGAACAGGGGCAGGGTGGCGCGCGCGGTGGAGACGTCGAGTCGGGAGCCGACGCGGGAGGCGATGTCCTGGAAGGCGGCGGGCCGTCCGGCCGGGTCCAGGGCGATGACCTCGCCGTCGAGGATGAAGGCGTCGGCGGGTACGTCCTGGGCCACGGCGACGACGTCGGGCAGCCGGTCGGTGATGTCGTCGAGGGAGCGGGTGTGCACGCGGATGTCGTCGCCGGAGCGGTGGACCTGGATGCGGATCCCGTCGAGCTTCTCCTCGACGACGCAAGGTCCCAGCGTGCGGACTGCTTCGGTGACGGACGCCGCGGTGTGGGCGAGCATGGGCTGGACGGGGCGGCCGACCCGTAGACCGAAGGCGGTCAGGGCGGTGTGGCCCTGGTCGAGCAGGGCCTGGGCGACGCGGGGCAGCGAGCCTTCGAGCATCACGGCGCGGCGGAGGTCCGCCGCGGGTACGCCGGCCGCGCGGGCGACGCCCTCCAGGGCGATCGCGTCGAGTGCGCCCTGCCGTACCTCCCCGCTGAGCAGCCTGAGCAGGAATTCCTGTTCGGGGAAGGTGGCGGCCGCCATGAGGGTGCGGACGAGGCGCTTGCGCTCGGTCTGGGAGCCGGGGCCGGAGAGCCGGGCGAGGGCGGTCATCGTGGCGTCGGTGTCGGCGAGCGTGAGGGTGGGCTCGTCGGCGGGCGGGATCGCCGGCGGCAGGGCGTCCTTCAGGGTGCTCCAGCCCACGCCGATGCGGCCCTGCGGGAGTTGGCCGGCGAGGTAGGAGATGGCCAGCGGGCTCTCCTCGGGGCGGGCCTCGGCGAACAGGGCGGCCAGCGCGGCGATCTTCTCCGACCGGGCGGAGGTGGCGGCGATGCGGCGCGAGACGTCCGCGAGGCGGGCCAGCAGCATGCCGCCATGGTGCACGCGGGGCGCTCCGGCCGCACCCGGGCGCGGGCTGGACGCCTCCTATGGCTGCCCGGGGGAATCGTCGGCGGGGGTGAAGAGACGGCCGAGGTGCTGGTCGAGCAGTTGCTCGGCCCGCTCAGGGGTCTGCACGTCGAGCAGGGTGTACGCGGTGAGGCCGTCGGCCAGGCTGATCAGCAGCATGGCCTCGGCGTCGGGGTCGCGGTCGGCGGCGATCTCGCCGCGGTCCTGTGCCTGGCGTAGCAGGTCGGCGAAGAACGCGGCCAGTTTGGGGATTCCCTCGCGGGCTTCGGCGCGCAGCTCCTTGTCGTGTACGGCGCGGGCGAAGTAGGCGGCGGAGACGCGGTGGCCGATGCGGCTCTTGTCGTCGAGGGGAAGCATGCCGCCGAGGCAGGCGCGCAGGATGGCGCGGGGCGGGGGCTGTTCGACCATGCCGGCGGCCATCTCCTCGATCCGGGTGCGGATGCGGTCGGCGCCGAGGGTGTTGATGTAGCGCAGGGCGAAGAGCAGCATCTCGTCCTTCGTGCGGAAGTAGTGCTGCAGCCTGCCGAGCGAGATGCCCGCCTCCGCGGCGACGTCCCGCAGGCTCACGCCGTCCAGGCCACGGGTGCTGGCGATCCGCCAGAGCGCCTCGGAGATCTCCTGGCGTCTGGCTTCGTGGTCGACCTTCTTGGGCATTTTCGCTCCCACTCCCTTTCGCAAGTCACTTGTACTGTTGTAACGTATCGCTATCCAATACAGTTGACTTGGAAAGCGGTACCGCCCATGTCCACGCCCGCCGCACCCGTGCTCAGGCCGCCCCGCCATCGGGCGGATCCACGCGCCCTGCGCTGGTGGACCGTCCAGGCCCTGCTGACCGTGAGCGGACCGATGCTGCTGGTCGCGCTCACGCTCACGGCACTCTGCGCCCTCTTCTTCGCGGGAGCCTTCGCCTGGCTCGGCCCGCTCCTGCTGGTCACGCTGGTCCTGCCCGCCGTCGGCTATCTGACGCTGATGCCCCGCGGGCGGTACGCCGTCCAGGCCTGGGAGCTGGGGCAGCATTCGGTGTACGCGGCGGGAGGCTGGATATGGCAGCGGCGAAGGGTCGCCCCGCTGTCCCGGGTCCAGACGGTGGACACGGTGCGCGGGCCGGTGCAGCGGCGCTTCGGCCTGGCGACGGTCACGGTCACCACCGCCTCCACAGCCGGCGACATCCGGATCGCCGGACTCTCCGACGCGGACGCCGAACAGCTGGCCCGGCGGATCGGTGAGGCGGCCCAGGCCGTTCCGGGAGACGCCGCGTGAGCGCGCCGACCGGGGGTCAGGGGACGGCCACTGCCACGGGCGCGCGCCCCCAAGGCACCCGGGCCGGAGGACGCTGGCGCAGGCCCGCCGCGCGCACCCTCCTGGTGCACTGCGGCTGGCTGGCCGCGCCCCTGGGATCGCTCGTCCTCACCGCGCTGGCCACCGGCGGCCGCATCGGCACCGCCGGGCTGATCACGCTGGCCTCCATCGCCGGCACGTTCGCGGTGCTCACCCTGGTCGGAGGTCTCAGCTGGAGCCGTACGCGCTACCGCGTGAGCGCGGACAGCCTGGAGGTGCACAGCGGCGTGCTGAACCGACGGCGGCGCAGCGTGCCGCTGTCCCGGATACGGTCGGTGGACCTGACGGCCACTCCCCTGCACCGAATACTGGGCCTGACCGTCGTCCGGGCCGGCACGGCAGGCTCGGGGACGGCCGGGGAGATCACCCTCAACGCCCTGACCGTCAAGGAGGGCGAACGGCTGAGGGCCGCCGCCTCGCAGCACGCCGGGCGCACGGCCTCCCTCGATGACCACGAGCCGCTGCTCGCCCGGATCGACTGGCGCTGGCTGCGGTACGCGCCCCTCACCTTCTGGGTGATCGGCGGTGTCGGCGTGGCCGTCGGCACGGTGCTGCGCGTCCTGGACGCGGCCGACGTCGAGTGGTGGAAGACCGGCCTTGTCCGCGACGGTTTCGACGAGTTCGGACGGAGCGTGCTGTGGGTGACCGTGCCCGCGCTGCTGATCGCCGTCCTGACGGCCGGGTCCCTCGGCGCGCTCGCGCTGTACGTGGAGAACTGGTGGGGGCTGCGGACCGAGTGGAGCGACGACCGCACCCTGACCGTACGCCGGGGGCTGCTGACGACCCGGTCGGTGGGGATCGAACGGGACCGGCTGCGAGGGGTGATGCTCCGTGAGCCGCTGCTGCTGAGAGCGGGCGGAGGCGCCACCGTCCAGGCGGTGGCGGGCGGCCTGGGCGATGCCGAGGAGGCCCGGCGGCGCGGCGCCCTGCTGCCGCCCGCCCCGCGCGCGACGGCGCTACGGGTCGCCGCGGGCGCCCTGCGCCGGTCGCAGGCCTCGCCGTTCGGGCAGCCCTCGCTCACCGCGCACCCGCGCGCGGCGCTGCACCAGCGCGTGCGGCGCGGGCTGTACGTCGCCGTGCTGCCGCCGGCCGTCGCCCTGCTGGGCCTCGGCGTCCTGCTCACCCCCGTGCTGCTGCCCTGCGCCTGGATGTACGCGACGGTCGCGACGATCGCCGTGTGGCTCCTCGCCCGCGACGCCCACCGAAACCTGGGCCACGGGCTGAGCGGGCCGTATCTGCTCGCCCGCTCCGGTACGTTCAGCCGCGACACGCTGGCCCTGGAGCGCGACGCGATCGCCGCCTGGACCCTCACCACCTCCCCGTACGGCCGGCGCCATGGGCTGGTCACCCTGACAGCCGCGGTGGCCGCGGGCGGACACGGCTATCGCATCCCCGACCTGGACGCCGAAGAGGCACCGGCGTTCGCGGCCACGGCCGCGCCCGGCATCCTCGACGAATGGCTGGTTCGCTGACGGTTGGTCAGCTGAGCCGTCCGGTCATCGTACGTCCAGCAGCACGCTTCCCGTAGGACACTCAACTCCTCTACTGTCCCTCCGACTTGACGCGCTTCGACGGAGGGCAGGGGACCATGAGGAAGCCGTTGCGCACAGCCGCGACCACCGTGGCGGCGGGGGTGCTCGCGGTCGCGTTCCTGCCGGGCCAGGCCCGCTCCGCCGACCCCGGTCAGCTCGCCTACTCGGCGACTACCGGGGTCGGCGTGCACAACGCCTACGAGAAGTCGAAGTACCCGCACTTCGCCGACGCGCTGGAATCCGGCGCCGCGATGCTCGAAATCGACGTGTGGACCAACGCGTTCGGCCGGGGCTGGCGGGTCTCGCACAGCAACCCGTTCGGCAACGACAACAACTGCGAGAACGCGGCACACGCCGGCGAGCTGCGCACCAAGTCCCGCAACCAGGATCTCGGCGGCTGCCTCGCCGACATCCAGGCCTGGCACAACGCCCACCCCGGTCACCGGCCCGTGCTGCTCAAGGTCGAGCTCAAGGACGGCTTCCAGGGGAAGTACGGACGGGGACCCGCCGCACTGGACGCCCTGCTGACGGCCAAGCTGGGCGACGCGCTGCTGCGGCCCGCGGACGTGGTGGGCGGCCACCCCGACCTCGACACCGCGGTCCGCGCCGGCGGCTGGCCCAGCCGCTCGGCTCTGGCCGGGAAGTTCCTCGTGGAACTGATACCGGGCACGGTCGAGGAGGACAACCCGGCCGACACCCTGTGGACCGACCGCGAATACGCCATGCACCTGCGGGACTTGGCGGCGGCCGGACGGCTGCGTGAGGCAGCCGCGTTCCCTGCGGTCCACCGGGCCCAGGCGGGCGACCCCCGAACACGGTACGCGGACGCCGGCATCCGCCCGTGGTTCGTCCTCTTCGACGGCGACGCATCCACCTATACGGGCAGCTCCATCGACACGGCCTGGTACGCGAGCCGGAACTACCTCGTCGTCATGACGGACGCGCACAACGTCGCCCCCGCCATCGACGGCACCCGCCCCACCGAAGCCCAGGCCCGCGAGCGGGTCGGGCTGCTCGCCGGCCGCCATGCGAACGTGGTGTCGGCGGACTGGTACCCCCTGCCCTCCGTCCTGTCCTCGGTGGTCCCGCGCGGCCAGTGACCGCCGCACCACCCGTCGGCGTGGGCGAAGCCCCAGGTCAGCGCTTGGCCCGCGCCTCCCTCCCCCGCAGCAGTCGGTCCAGCAGCACCCGCCGCACCCGCCGCACCGGCGGGCGCTGCACGGCCGGCCGCGGCAGCGCCAGATGCAGCGGCACGTGCGCGGGCAGCGCGGTCATCGGCGGCAGCGGCAAGGGGCGCGTCCGGGCGCCCGGAGCCGTGCCCGCGACCGCGGCCGTGCGATCGGGCTCCGGGCGGGGCGCGGCCCGTACCACCCGGGCGCGGCCCAGGGTCTCGCCCAGCTGCGTCCGGTGCCACAGGATCTCGTCCGGATCGTCCGCCAGCATCAGCCGGTCGGCGAGCTCCCGCGCGGAGGCCGACTCCGGACGGTACGGCGGATCGGGGCGCAGCCGGTCGAGATAGGCGCGCTCGTACGGGTCGGCCACGACTTCGGCCAGCTGGACCGGGTCGAGCAGGGAGGCGATGGCCGCTGCCTGCTCCCAGGGATCGTCGGTGCCACGGAGCAGCAGCCCGAGGCGGTGGGTCCGCCAGTTGCGGGGCCGGTGGTCCACCCCGTCGTCGAGTTTGGCCCGTAGCTCCTGCGGCAGCCTTCCGCTCAGCAGGTCAGGATGCCCGGCGCCGAATTCGCGAACTCCGCCGGCCAGATAGAGCCAGACGACCGCGCGGTAGCGGTTGAGATAGAAGCGGACGGGGCTGATGTGGCCGGTGCGGGCCAGCCTGGTGAAGCGGTCCGGTGGAACGCCGAGCAGTGCGGCGGCCTCGGTCGTGCCCACCGCACGGACCCTTTCACGCAGGCCGTCCGGGAAGTCCGGCGACCGGCGGAGCCTGCCGACCTCCTCCTCGGTGACTCTCGGTCGCGTCCCCGGCGCGCCCGGGACGGAGCGGACGTGCCCCAGCTGCACGGCGAGCTCCAGCTCGCCTCGCCTGAGCTCCAGTTGCTGTGCGGCGCGCCCGAAGGCGAGCGTACGTACGACTTCCGTCACGGTCATGACGGTCCTCCCCCGTGAGTGCGAATACTCTCGGTGACGACCGTAGCGCCGACGCGGCCCGGCCCGCTCGGCCTGTGGATAACCCTCCCGGGTGGCCGGTCAGCCGCGCCTGGCGGCGCCGCTTCCGTCGGGCTGGCGAGCCGCCACGCCCAGGTGTTCGCCGACGCGGTTGACCAGTAGCGTCATCTCGTAGGCGACTTGACCGACGTCCGCCTCGGCCGCGCTCAGGACGCACAGGCAGCTGCCCTCGCCCGCCGCGGTGACGAACAGGAGTGCTTCGTCGAACTCCACCATCGTCTGCCGTGCCTTGCCCGCCCGGAAGTGGCGTCCCGATCCCCGTGCGAGGCTCTGCAGTCCGGCGGAGACGGCGGCCAGATGCTCCGCGTCCTCACGGGCCAGTCCTGTGCTCGCCCCGGTCACCAGCCCGTCGTTGGACAGTACGAGCGCGTGCCGGATCGACGCGACCCGCTCTGTCAGGTCGTCCAGAAGCCAGTCGAGTCCCTTGTCCAGCGCCATGTTCGGTCCTCCCCGTTACGTTCCCCGTGGTCCCCGTGGTCGTCCCGTTGTGCCGCCTTGCGTCCGTAAGCCTTGCGTACTGACGTGAGCAGAGCAAGCACCCCACCGAGGCCGGTGTCTCCGACCGACCGTGGTCAGCGGCCGCGTCAGCCGACGGAGTCGAGGAGGCGGGCGGTGTGCATCCGGCCCGCGTATTCGACGAGCCGGATCAGGACTTCCTTGCCCGAGTCCCGGTCGCGGGCGTCGCACAGCACGACAGGCGTTCCGCGGTCGAGATCGAGGGCTCGCGACACGTCGTGCGCGCCGTACGCGCGAGCGCCCGCGAAGCAGTTGACGGCGACGACGAACGGGATGCCGCGGTGCTCGAAGTAGTCGACCGCGGGGAAGCAGTCCTCCAGGCGTCGGGTGTCGGCGAGGACGACGGCTCCCAGTGACCCCTGGGACAGTTCGTCCCACAGGAACCAGAAGCGGTCCTGCCCCGGGGTGCCGAAGAGGTAGAGGGAGAGCCCGGAGCGGATGGTGATGCGGCCGAAGTCCATGGCCACGGTCGTGGTGGTCTTCTGGCCGACTCCCCCGGTGTCGTCGACGCTCTGCCCGGCCTCGCTGAGCAGTTCCTCGGTACGCAGGGGCCGGATTTCGCTGACCGCTCCCACCAGGGTGGTCTTGCCGACGCCGAAACCGCCGGCTACGAGGATCTTCAGCGCGAGGGCGGCGGTGTCGTCGTCGCCGAGGGGGTCCGCGTCGACGGTGTCGGAGCGCTCGGGGGCCATCGTTCACTTCTCTCGTCAGGGCCAGCGGGAAGAGGAACCCCAGTTCAGAGGTGGTGCGGGGGGATGGTTCGGTCAGCGGTCGGCCGTCGGCTGCACATGTGTTCTCAAGCCGGGGCAGCAGTATGGCAATCGCGGCCCCCAACCGGCGGGGCGGACCGTTCTTTACGTGATGTGACCGATTCCCGCTCGATGCTGTTCGCCTGCGCCCGAGATCCGTCGTTCCCCGGCCGGCGGGCGACAGGTCACGTACGCCAGGCCTCGCCGGGTCGGTGTTCAGGCGAGCAGGTTCACGCCGCGTGTGAACACCCGGGGCAGCCGCGCCGCGAGCGGGACGATCCGCGGGGCGAGAGCGGGTTGGTGGCGGGCCCAGAGCAGGGAGCCGGTCAGCAGCCGGTAGCTGCGCGAGATCCGCCGCCACGCGCGCTCGTACTCGTCGGGACGGCCGGCCCGTACGCAGCGTACGAGCTCACCGGCCCCCGACAGGGCGACGGTGAGGCCCTCACCGGTCAGCGCGTCCACGTACCCCGCCGCGTCCCCGACGAACAGCACACGCCCGGCGACCCGCACGCGCGCGTGCTGGCGCAGCGGCCCCGCCCCGCGCACGGGCGTACAGGCCGCCCCGGACAGCCGCTCCCTCAGCAGCGGGAAACGGGCGAGCTGGGCGTCGAAGGGGACCTGCTGGGCGGTGAGCACGGCGACGCCCACCCTGTCGGGGGCGATCGGGGTGACGTAGGCCTCCGAGCCGGCCGACCAGTGGACCTCCACCAGCTCGTCGGCCGGGGCGACGGCGTAGTGGCGGCGCAGTCCGTAGCGGGCCGGCCGGCCCTTCATGGGCGTCCCGTGCAGGCCGAGGAAGCGCCGCAGCGGCGAGTGGAGTCCGTCGGCCGCCACCAGATAGCGGGCGGTCATCCCGCCGGCCACCACGCGCGTGGTGGTCTGGCGCAGCTCCTCGATCCGGCGGGGCAGGAACCGTACGCCCAGTTCGGCGGCGCGTGCGGCGAGGGCCGCGTGCAGGGTCGTACGGCGTGTGCCAAGGCCGTGGCCCGTGTGGAAGTAGGCGTCGGCGCCCGCCCCGGTGACGGCGTCCAGGTAGCGGATGCCGTGGAACGGCTGGCCGCCCACGGAGACGCCCAGTTCACGCAGCCGGCGTACGGCCGCAGGCATCAGCCCTTCTCCGCAGGCCTTGTCGACGGGGGTGGGGCGGGGCTCGGCGACCACCACCTCCAGTCCGGCGAGGGCGCCGTGGATGGCGGTGGCGAGTCCGGCGGGTCCGCCGCCCGCGATCAGCAGGTCGATCATCGCGCCGGGCCCGTCGCCATGGCGGCGGGCGCACCGTGGCCGCCCCTGGTGTCATCCGTGGCGGCTCCCAGGGCTGTGCCCAGGGCGGTTTCCTCGCACCGGATGCGTACGACCAGCAGCAGGGCGTTGAGCGCGGTGAAGCAGAGGGCGGTGAGCCAGGCGGTGTGGACGAGGGGCAGGGCGATGCCTTCGACCACGACCGCGAGGTAGTTGGGGTGCCGCAGCAGGCGGTAGGGGCCGGCGGTCGACAGCGCGAGGCCGGGCACCACGATCACGCGGGTGTTCCAGCGGGGTCCGAGGCTGACCACGCACCACCAGCGCAGGCCCTGCGCGCCGAGGGCCAGCACGAGCGCGGGCCAGCCGATCAGGGGCAGGAACGGGCGGTCCGCGAGCCAGGGTTCGGCGAGGCAGCCGATGAGCAGCGCGGTGTGCAGGACGACCATGGCGGGGTAGTGGCCGCGGCCGTGTTCCCGTCCGCCGCGGGCAAGGCTCCAGGCGGTGTTGGTACGGGCGGTGCTCAGTTCGGCGAGCCGCTCGCACGCGACGAGGAGGACGAGCGCCGAGTACAGGGCCGTCGTCAGGGGAAGGGCGTGGGTGAGGGTGGGCGTCATGGCGTGGGTCACCTGCTGTCACCAGCGCAGTAGGACGAGTTCGGAGGAGAAGCCGGGCCCGAAGGCGATCATCAGACCCGCCGTTCCGGGCTGTTGGGGTTCGGCGTCCCGCACGTCCCGCAGGATGTGCAGGACGGAGGCGGAGGAGAGGTTGCCCGCGGTGGCCAGCGACCGGCGGCTTGCCGCGAACGCCGTGTCGGGCAGGCCCAGCGCGCCGGAGAGGACGTCGAGGATCTTCGGCCCGCCGGGGTGGCAGATCCAGGTGGCCACGTCGGACGGTTTGAGGTCGTGGGCGGCGAGGAACGACTCGATTTCCTCGGCGACGTGCAGACGGATCAGGTCGGGCACCTCGCGGCTCATCACCATGCGGAAACCCCACTCGCCGATGTCCCATCCGAGCAGCTGTTCCGTGCCGGGGTAGAGCCTGCTGCGCGTGGCCACCACGGTGGGTCCTGGGGCGCCGTCCAGGGGATGGTCGCGGCCCACCGCAAGCAACGCGGCGGCGCCGTCCCCGAACAGGGCCCCGGCGACGAGGTTCGCCATCGAGGTGTCCGTGCGCTGCAGGGTGAGGGAGCAGAGTTCGGTGGAGAGCAGCAGCGCTGCGTGGCCGGGGCGGCCCGCCAGGTAGTCGTGGAGGCGCGCCACCCCGGCGGCTCCTGCGGCGCAGCCGAGGCCGAAGAGCGGGACGCGCCGTACGTCCGGGCGCAGTCCGGCCGTGGCGGCGAGGCGGGCTTCGAGGGAGGGGGTGGCGATGCCGGTCACGGTCGTCGACATGACGAGGTCGACGTCCTCGGCGCGGAGCCCCGATTCGGCGACGGCGAGGCCGACCGCCCGGACGCCGAGGGTGAGGGCCGTCTCGATGAAGATGTCGTTGGCGTGGGTGAACCCGCGGGCCGCGGCGTAGTGGTCCAGCGGCATGGCCAGATGGCGTGTGTCGACCTGCACGGACGCGTGGACACGGCGCAGCAGGGCGCGGTCGGATCCGGGCGGCAGGCAGCGGGCGATGGCCTCCGTGATCTCCCGCTGCGGGTGGCGGTGGGGTGGGAACACCGCGCTCACTGCCAGCACACGTGTCATTGCCCCAACATAGAAAGGTTTTGACACAAGCTCATGAAATCGGACATAACCGGCGCGCCGTGGCCTAGCGTGGCGGGGTGCCGAGCAGAACCACCGAGAGAAGACGGCGGCCGCCCGGGCCCCCCGGAGGGGGGCGACGGCGGGCGCCCGCGGTCACCCCGTCCCGTACGCCGAGGCCGGTCGTCGGCCTGCTGAAGGCCTGCCATCCGCTGCCGGCCGCGGCGGTCACCGCGGTCACCGCCGCACTCGTCGTGGCCATGGGACACGGCGCCGCCGACGGAACGCTCGTGGTACTGGCCGTCGCCGCCGGGCAGTTGTCGGTCGGCTGGTGCAACGACCGCGTCGACCTGGGGCGGGACCTGGCCACCGGCCGCCGTGACAAACCGCTGGTGACGGGTGAGGTCTCGCCCGGCGCGGTGGCCGCCGCCGCGGCCACCGCGCTCGCCCTGTGCCTTCCACTGTCGTGGGCGTGCGGGTGGCTCGCGGGCTGCGTCCACCTGGGCTGTGTGGCGGCCGCGTGGTCGTACAACCTCTGGGTGAAGCGCACGCGCGCCTCCTGGCTGCCGTATGCCGTCGCCTTCGGCCTGCTGCCCTCGTTCGTCTCCCTGAGCCTGCCCGGGTCGCCGTGGCCGCCGCTGTGGCTGACGGCGGCGGCCGCGCTCCTCGGCGCGGGCGCCCATGTCGCCAATGTGCTGCCGGACATCGACGGTGATGTGGCGACGGGTGTGCTGGGCCTGCCGCAGCGGCTGGGCGCACGGCGCTCGGGGCGGCTGGCAGCCCTGCTGGTCCTCGCCTCGTCCGTCGTCCTGGCCGTGGGACCGCCGGGGCCCACGGCGCCGTACGGATGGCTGGTGACGGCGGCCACGGGCACCCTGGCGCTGGCGGCGTGCGCCCCGGCCACCCTGATCCCTCCTCAGGTGCCGTTCCGGGCCGTCCTGCTGATCGCCGGCATTGACGTCGGACACCTGCTCGTCCGCAGCGGGGAGCTGGGTCCGGGAGCGGGACTGTAGGCGCGCCGGGAGCGGGCTAGGAGGCCGCCCCTACGGGGGCGAGATCAGCCTGGAGCAGCATCTGGGCCGAGTGGTCCACGAGTCCTCGCAGGATGGGCGTGTGGGCTACGTCGCCGTTCAGCTCGTCCAGGAGACGGTGGGCCTCGCGCCGGAAGGCGTCGAGGTCGTCGGCGTAGGCACCCAGGACCTCCGGTGCCAGCAGCAGGTGTGCGAGCTCGGACCGCGCCCGGTCGGAGCCCCGCGAGGCGGCGTGGAGGGTCAGGATGTGCTCCCGGGAGTCGGGGGAAGCGTCCTCGAGGGCGCAGGCGAGCAGATAGGTGACCGTTCCGTTCAGCAGGTCCTCGTTACGGCCGGAGAGAATGTCTTCCTGGTCGTTGAACAGCTGCCACAGAATGCCGAATACATCGCCGAACTCGCGCCAGAGTTCTATTCGCTCGCCGGATGCCTTCGCCCATGTCGCGGCCATTGCGGTGATCATCCCGAAGGGGCCGCCGGATTTTCCTCGGTATATGGCGGTGACCGACTCCCGTGTGGCGCTTCGGATGTCTCCGCGCATGTCGACCAGCTGGCCCTCGGTGCCGGCGATCCAGCCGTTCATGAGCTCGGCGGTCAGCGCGCCGCGCACCTCGTGGGGCAGCGGCTGCGCCTGAATGACCTGCATGGGCAGCGCGTTTCCGGTGATGACGGCCGCGAGCACCGATTCATCGACACCGAGGTCACCGGCGGGGAGGGTGCCCTGCCCGTCGGCGAGGTCGTCGAGATAGCACGCCGAGGTCCACCACAGGACGTGCACGGCGGAAAGGGGAAGGGCGGGGCGGAATGCGCCCGTCTCGACGGCGTGCACCAGCAGAGGCAGGACCGACAAAGGATGCCGCAGTTGCTGATGTCGCATGAGGGCGGAGACCGCGTTCTTCACGTTCGGGGACGAGCCGAGCAGTTCGAGAGCTGCTTCCAATTCCGCGTCGATCTCCTGGGAGACTTTCCGGTGGAGATCGACGTACGACATCGAATTCACGTGGCCACTTCCGTTGTGAGAAATATTTTCCGGCGTTGATTCGATCATCAGCCTCGGAAGCGAGCTAGAGCGATTTTCCGCCATGGCCGGTTCCCGCCACATGCTCCGGCTCGTCGGGGCGGCGCCGGTCGGGGCGATGTCAGTGGGGGCGGCTAGCCTGCGGGCATGATCGAAACGATGAGCGACGACCGGGTGTTTCCGCCCGCCCTGGCCGAGGTGGCCCGGGTGGAGTTCGAGTACGGCGAGGAGGGCGAGGGCGTCGACTTCGAGCCGTACGGCGCCTTCGACTCCGCGGAGGAGACGACCGACTGGCTGCGCCACTGGACCGGCAACCACGAGCTCAGCGGGGACGCCTTCCGCGTCTTCGGTCAGGACGGCACCGGCGGTCTCGCCGCCGTCTGGTGCGTCAGGCCCGGGCGGCCCCTCGCCGAGCAACCGGTGGTGTTCATGGGCTCGGAGGGCGAACGCGGCGTGGTGGCGGGCGACCTTTCCGGCTTCCTGTGGGTGCTCGCCGACGGCTTCGGACCCATGGAGGCGGCCTTGTACCCGGAGCGGACCGTCCGCCCTAACCCGACCCTGGCAAAGCTCGCCGCCCGCCACGCGACGACGCCGCGCCGACCGGCCCGGGACATCATCGCCGAGGCACAGGCCGAATTCCCCACCTTCGACGAGGACATAGACGCGCTCTGCCGCTGACGAGGTGCGGTCAGCGGGAGGCTCACATCACCGACTGCGAAGTCCCCCCGTCAAGGTGGCGGCAGCAGGCCGGCTGAGGAGGGCGCGAGGGCCCGCGGGGTCCAGAACCGCCCGTCCCGCACCCGGTGCTGACGCCGGTAGTGCTCCGCGCCCAGCCCGTCATGATGTCGGGCAAGGCGCCGCACGTGCTCCTGGTAGAAGGCGGCGGCCGTGGAGGCGGCGGCGGGCCGCCGGAGGATGCTGTGGGCGGCCACGCTGGCTTGCATGGCCGTGGTCATCGCGGTCTGAACGCCTTGGGCGGACAGCGGGTCGAGGGTCAGCGCCGCCTCGCCGATCTTGATCCAGTCGGGGCCCACGGTGTGCTCGGCGATCGAGCCCGTCGCATCGCAGGCGTACGTTCCGGTGAGCTGTGTACCCAGGCCGGAGCCCGCCAGGTCCCAGGCGGACAGCAGCGAGCGGTAGAGCCGATGCCGTCCGTGTTTGTCCAGTGCGGTGCACCGGTCGCGTTCCATGAAGACCATCGCGTTGACCGTGGTGTCCGGAAGCAGCGCGGCGAAGAGCCACTCGTCGTGCCCCGCCTCGACCCGGACGTCCGGTCCGTCCCACTCTCCGGGGCGCCAGTATCCGTAGAGGGCGGTGGTCCGCGCGCCCGCGCGGTGGCGGTTGTGGCGCAGGAGACCTGTCCGTCCGCCGGCGTCGACGAGGAACCGGCAATCCAGCTCGAACCGTTGACCGGACTGCCGCACTTCGACGCGCCAGCCGCCCTCGTGCCGGCGCGGGTGGCGGGCGAGGGCGGGTTGCGACACCCGCACTCCGGCCCTTCGCGCCTCGTCCAGGAGGAAGGCATCGAACACAGCGCGGTCGGCGACGAACGTCGGTGAGCGGTGCTCGTCGCCCGCCCACCGCGCGAGCAGCTCCGCGGGGCGCAGACCGGCGGGGGTGGGATGGCCCAGCGCGTCCAAGACCTGCGCGATTCCTGGTGCCAGGCATTCGCCGAGCCGGCGGCGGGGGAACGCCGCGCGTTCCACGAGGTGGACTGAGTGCCCGAGCAGGGCGAGCCGGCGGGCGGCGGTCGAGCCCGCGGGGCCGCCGCCGATCACGCAGATGTCCGCCCTGACGGTCGCCGTCACCGGCCGCGGGCGATCGTGTCGAGGTACTCGGGCCGCTTCTCCCTCAGCCGCGCGTACATGCACAGGCAGTGGTGGAGCCAGCCCCGGATGTAGTCACAGGCCGGGCGGCCACGCCCGATCACCTCGTGGTGGCAGCCTCCGCCGCACAGGTACCGCGCCCAGCAGTCGGAGCACGGCCGCTGGCGATGCACGTGCCGGTCGTCCAGCCACTTCAACTGCCGTGCTGGATCAACGCCGGTGAGGACGTCGCCCATCTTGCGCTCGTCGTCGCCGACGAAGCGGTGGCAGGCGAACAGTTCCCCGTCGGCGGACGCACCCAGATATCCCGCCCCGGCACCGCACGGGTACGGGCGGTGGGTGCCCCGATGGATCTCCCGCAGCGCATTGACGGCGTTGAGGAAGGGATAGTCCCTGCCGTTCTCGACCCGCTCCTCGAAACGCTCGGCGCAAGCGGTCATCTGTTCGAGCATGGCGGTCAGGTCGGACCCGGCCATCTCGTCGGCGCCCGTGGGCGAGCTGAGCATCGGCGAGAACCCGACACTGTCGAACCCCAGGGAGATGAATTCCTCCAGCGTCTCCGGAAGAGACAGGTTCCGCGGTGTCACGGTGACGCGGGCGGAGACGCTCATGGGTCGCCGTCGGTCGTTCAGCAGCGGCTCCAGACGCCTGAGCACCCGATCGTAGGTGGGACGTCCGTTCCTCGTGGGGCGCAGGCGGTCGTGTACGGCGCCCACGCCGTCGAGGCTGACCGTGACGGCGAATCCGTGCCGCGCGAAGAACTCGGCGTCGTCGGGCGTGACCAGGGTGCCGTTCGTCGTGACCGAGTATCCGACGCGGACTCCGCGCTCGGCGGCGCGCGCGGCGGCGTGCTCGGTGGCGGACCGCAGGACGCGGCGATTGGCGAGCGGCTCGCCGCCGAGGAACACGAGCGTGACCTGCTCCCCGGGGGCCGCGTCGTCCACCAGGCGGTCGACCGCCGCGTGGGCGACCTGCTCGGACATGAGCTTGGCGGCACCGCCGAAGTCGCCCTGTTCCGCGTAGCAGTAGGTACAACCCAAGTTACAGGTCTGTGCGATGGCGAGGGAGATGGAGCGCAGCGGGACCTCGGCGGGGGTCTCGTCGAGCGACACGGGGACGTCCAGGCCGAACCGGGCGAGCAGGGCGCTCGCGGCGGCCTCGTCCCGGGCCACGGCCGCGTCGTCGAAGAGCCCCCGGACCTCCGGCGGGATCGCGTAGACGAGCGAACCCTCGGAGACGAGGATGTGCGGGCCGGTCCCTCCGTCGAACAGGTGATAGCCGCGGACCCGAGGCTCAGTCACCGTCGCGTTCATCGTGGTCCTTTCCCTCACGAACGAAGCTCAGCTTGTCCTCCCAGCCGGCGATGATGTCCGCGTGCTGGAGCAGGTCCGCCTGACGAAGCGTGTAGACCTTGGGGGTGGTGGGTGTCCGATCACGCTGGAGCCAGTTGTGACCACGGCTGCCGTCGGCCTCGTCGGCCTCGACGTTGACGTAGTCGGGCCTGCTGGCGGCCCAGTAGTAGCAGCCACAGCCGATGAAGTCGTTCTGCCAGGGGGAACAGAGGCTCTGCGTCAGCTCACCGGGCTGGGCGAGTTCGCGGCTGAGCACCGCGGTGCGGGCGTCCTCCCCGCCCTCCGGGCCGGACTCCTCGAAGATCTTCCGGACCCTCAGCGAGACGTCCTGCTCGCCGTCGTCGCCCTTGGTGAAGGTGCACCGGACTTCCTGCCCTGCCTTCTGGGCGACGTCGGCAAGGGCGTTGGACCATTCCAAGGACCAGTTGCCCAGACTCTCGCTGGCCCCTCCGGGCGAGCGCGGGCCGGTGACCTCGATCCAGACCGGATGCCCGTCGACGGCGAGCAGGATCTCGCCGACAAGCGCCCGCACCTCCTCGGGCGCGTCGTCGTCGGCGGCCAGGACCAGGGCGACCGCCTCGTGCAGCTCGATTCCGGCGAAGACGCGGCGCCACAGATTGCGCAGGTCCAGTTCAAGGCCGGGGTAGAAGTTGCCGACGGAGGACGCCGGGGTCGTAGCGGGAGGGTTGCCGCGTGCCCGGTACGCGAGTTGGGCGGTCAGGTTCCGGGGCGAAATCGGTTCCACGGCTACTCCTGGGCTCTGGCTCTGGCTCTGCGGTGGCGGCGTTGGTGGCGGTCGTCACTCGTCGCCGTCCGGCGGCATCGCGGCGATCCAGGCCTCGACGATCTCGAGGCCGGTCTTGCCGGTGTCGGGCACGGTGCGGCTGAACGGTCCGTGCATGGGGTGGTCCTCGCGGCGCAGCAGGCGCACGAACGCCGAGGCCTCCGGGTCGCCCGGGGTCACCAGCCGCTGCCCGGCCTCCGCCTCCGCGAGCGGTCCCTGGGCGTTCGCCGTACGGAGGTGATCCAGCAGCTCCAGGGGATGGACGAAGAGCTCCGACAGGGAACCCGACTCGGTGGGAATGTGCTCATGGAGAGGGGCCATCGTGCGGAAGAACTCCACGAGGCGGAGCATCATGCGCTCGGGCTCGGTCGTGGCCTGCGTCTCCAGGGCTGCACGACGCAGGAGCTCGATCTGACGGCGGGTGAGCGCCAGCTCCAGGGTGTCGCTGCCGCGCATGAGCGCCGGCATCTTCTGGCGTGCCATGGTCGAGAAATCACCGGCTTCGTCGTAGGAACGGATCAGATCACGCGGGATGGGCAGTACGCCCTTCTGCCAGCTCGTCATGAGCTGCTCGTGAATGGCCAGGACCTGGTGGTAGGGGGCCTCGCCCTGGCCGAAGACGGGTTCGAAGGCGCGCTCGTACTCGGCCGTCTCATGCCGCGCCTGGTTGGTGGCGTTCGTCGTCACGCCGCCGATCCCCTGGTCCGCGTTCATGGCCATCGTGTTCATCAGGCGCACCGTCTCCAGGGCGCGGCGCAGGGTGTCCTCCACCTCGTCCCGGTCCAGCTCACCGGAGACGCCGGGCCCGAGCAGCGCCTGGACGAGGTCGTCCTGCAGCGTGCGGACATGGAAGCTGTCCGGCGCGAAGTCGGGCACTCCGGAGCAGATCCGGGCCGACGCGCCGAGCACCTGGCCGCCGACGGTGGCCTCGACGCTCACGATTCCGTCGCAGGCGTCGTCGACGTAGCCCTTGGAGATGTAGCGCTGCCCCTGTTGGTCGAGCACGCCCTCGTAGGTCTGGGCCGGGAAGGTCACCAGTGGGGCGGCCGGGTCGCCGTCGAAGTGGTCGTCCCAGCGCCCGGCCGCCGGGTCGTACACGTCGTCGCTGACTTGCGGATCCCCCTCCCGTACCCCGAACACCGCGCCCCGGGCGGGCATGAAGCGCATCCGGATCTCGGGGAACTCGGCCGTCGGCCTGATGAAGCGGACCATGCCGAGCGAAACGGACTTGCCCGCTTTGAAATTGGCGGCGCGACCGGTCAGCGGGTGCTCGGCGTGGTCGCTGAACGGCCCGGTGTCGGCGTGGATCCCGTCGTCGACGTCCCCGGTGCGCCGCTGCGCCTTGAGATTGGCCACCACGACCCGCCAGCGCAGGTCGGCGGGGGTCAGGCCGACGGCTTCGAGGTGTGCGGTGGTGAGGGGTTCCAGGTCGCCGGTGTCGAAGCGGGCCCACACCTCCAGGAAGGGCGCCACCGGACGGATCCGGCCCTCGGAGTCCCGGAACCGGACCTCCGCCGGATGTGTCTCCTCCGAGATCGCTCCGCTGGCCGGGTCGACACGCAAGGTCGGCGCGGGCTGCAACTCGCGATACCCGGTCGGTTCGCCGACCACGGCGTGGTAATTGTCCATCGGCTGGTCGGACGACCCGAAGCGACCGATGGCCAGCGGCGGAAGGATCCGCAGTTCGGTGATGGCCATGGGTCCATGACTTCCCGGGGCGCGCCCGGTCCCTCACCTGCCAATCGCGTGGTTTCGCCGCCACCGCCTTCTGCGATACGCGTCAGTCCCCGTCCTTGCCGTGGGACAGGCTCGCCCGTACCAGCGCGGCGGCGAAGCGCGCCAGGTCCTCGGGCGGGACCAGGTGGGACAGGCCGCGGGGGGTGTGCGGGAGGCCGAGGTCGGCGGCGGCGGTGCGGGAGCGCTCGTCGAAGAAGGGGCGGAGGTCGTGCCAGACGGCCTGGGCCTCGCGGCAGAAGATTCCGGCGCCCACCGGACCGATTCTCGGCACCTCCTGGAGGAGCTCGATCAGTCGGCCCTGGTCGCCTCCGGCTTCCTCGCGCAGGTTGCGCAGATCGCCGTCGAACCGGTCGAGGACGAGCTGCGCGCCCTCCCCCAGAGCGGTCGAGGTGGACTCGTCGTAGCGGACGTAATGCGCGCGGCCCAGCAGATCGACGCGCTGCTGCCAGGTGGACTCGACCATCGCCGCAGGTGTGCGGAGCCCTGCCGTGAACAGCTCGCGGGCGGCGTCGGTGGCCGTCTTCGCGCGGATCCGGATCGAGCAGAGGACGGTCAGTACGAGCAGCTGGTACAGGGGCGCCGCGGCGTCACGCAGGGTGATGCCCGCTTCCTCGGCGTACGTGCGCCCGTGCTCGCGCAGCAACCGGGCTGCCTTCTCGGCGCTCGTTCCGGCACTGGTCATGGCCTGCCTCCCTCTCGCACGGTCTCACACGCGCGCCGCCTGCGCCTCTGCGTCTCCCGGGGGCGCGAGAGGTACGGTGGAGGAGTCTTGTCACGCGTGTGACGCGAATGGGTGGCAGTGGTGTCGACGTCAAGTCATGCGGTCTTCGGAGCTCCCTGCTGGGTCAGTCTCATGGCCCGTGATCTGCGCGCCGCGGAGGACTTCTACGGCGCCGTCTTCGGGTGGGACTTCCGGCCCACCCGCCTGGGCGAGGACTTCTCCGTCGCCTTCCACGACGGGGCCCCGGTGGCCGGTATCGGGGCGGTCGCCGGCAGCCTGAACATCGCCGTCGCCTGGACCCCGTACTTCGCCGTCGAGGACGCCGACGCCACCGCCGCCCGCATTCGTGAGCGCAGTGCGACGCTCGCGGTCGGACCGCTCACCTTCGGTACCGGCCGGGCCGCGCTCGCCGCCGACCGGGACGGGGCGATCTTCGGGATCTGGCAGGGCGAGGCCATCCCCGACTGGTGTGACGGCCGGGACAAGGCCCCCGCGTGGCTGGAGCTGCGTACGCGCAACGCCTTCGACGCGGCGATCTTCTACGGCGAGGTCCTCGACTGGGCGTGCGGCCGGCCCGGCAGCTGCGAGGTGGCGTACGAGGAAGAGCATGTGGTGCTGCGCCACGGCGACATCGCCATCGCACGGATCACCGGCGGCGCCCTGGAGTCCGCGCCCGACCCGCAGGTCAGGCCGCGCTGGCATGTGCACTTCTACGTTCCCGACATCGAGTTCGCGCTGGAGACGGCCACCGAGCTGGGCGGCACGCTGGTGGCGCCGGTCGAGGCCACGGAGGACCACAGCTGGGCCATGCTGCGCGATCCCGACGGCGGTATGTTCACGATCACCACTCGCGTTCCGTGACCGTCCGTCCGCCGCTTCAGAGCGCTCTGAGTCCTTCGATGACCTCCCGCAGGATCCTCTCGTCGGGCAGCTGCGCGGGCGGTACGGGCCTGCTGACCTTGACGTAGCCGGCTTCGAGCAGGTCGCCGAGGAGGACCCGGACGACGCCTACGGGCAGGTCGGCGTCGGCGGCGAGTTCCGCCACGGACTGGGTCTCGGCGCGGCACAGGGTCAGCAGGGCGCGGTGCTCCGGGCCTAGGAGGGATTCCTCGGCCCCGTCGGGTGGGTGGTCGTCGACGACGACCAGGGCGATGAGGTCGAACCGTACGTTGCTGGGCCCCGGTTTCGTACGACCGCCGGTCATGGCGTACGGGCGGACGAGGGGTCCTGCCTCGGCGTCGTACCACTGGCCGCCCGGTGGCTGGTCGGCGCCGCTGTCCTCGGTCATGGATGTCTCTCCGGTGGAAGGCTCCGCTGGATGTCGCGGCGGTCAGCCGGTGGCCGGCGGGGCAGGGGTGCTCCTCGGCGGTGCGTACAGGTGCTCGCCGACGCGCTTGACGAGCCGGGCCATCTCGTAGGCGATCAGGCCGATGTCGGCGGTGACCTCGCTGAGGACGGCGAGGCACGATCCGTCCCCGGCGGCCGCGACGAACAGGAAGCCGTCGTCCATCTCCACCATCGTCTGGCGCACTCCTCCGGCGTGGAAATGGCGTCCGGCGCCCTTGGCCAGGCTGTGGAACCCGGAGGCGACGGCCGCGAGATGTTCCGCGTCCTCCCGCGTCAGGCCGCTGGAGGCGCCGACCGCGAGGCCGTCGTTGGACAGCACGACCGTGTGGCGCACCTCGCGGACCCGCAGGACCAGATCGTCCAGCAGCCAGTCGAGTTCGCCCGACCGGTGGGGGGCGATCCTCTCGTGCTCGATCATCTGTCGTCTCCTTCACTGCCGAAACCGGTTCTGCGCGTGCGGTCGGTGGGAGGACGGTCGGTGGGCGTGCCGGGGGCGGCGCCGCCGCCGCGGGCCCAGCCGTCGCGATAGGCCGTCATACGGTCCCGGGCCTGTTCGGGGGTCCGTCGGTCGGTGTCGGGCCCGGCCGGTTCGTGGGGCGGGGCCGGCGGCCGTGCCTCACGCAGCTGGGATACGAGGTGGGACTGGCGTACGCGGCGCGGCAAGCCGTCCGTGGCGCCCGCCTCCGGGCCCGCGTCCTCCTGGCCGCGCTTCCGGAGCGTCGTCACGGCGGCGGGCGCCGGCGTGGTCTCAGGCTCCCCGGGCCGGAGCGCGCGGCGGGCCGCGGACGGGGCGACGGCGACGGGCGGGGGCAGCCGCTGTCCGGCGGGCGCGGCGGGTACGGGGCCCTCCGGCGGCGCCGCGCGGTCCGTACGGGAGGCCGCCGCCACCGCGGACGCCGGCGCCCCGGCCGTCAGTGCCCCTTGGAGCAGTGCGGTCGGCAGCAGGACGACCGCGGTCGTACCGCCGTACGGCGAGGTCCGCAGGTGGACCTTGATGCCGTGCCGGGCGGAGAGGCGGCTGACGACGAAGAGCCCCAGCCGGTCGCTGTCGAACAGGTCGAGCGCCTCGGACTGTTCGATCCGGCGGTTGGCATCGGCGAGGGTCTCCTTGCCCATGCCCAGCCCGCGGTCCTCGATCTCGAGGGCGTAGCCGTTGCCGACGGGCTCGCCGCTGACCCGGACCTTGGTGTGCGGCGGGGAGAACTGCGCCGCGTTCTCGACCAGTTCGGCGAGGAGATGGGTCAGGTCGGCGACGGCCGCGCCGACGACGGAGGTCTCGGGCAGGTGACGTACCTCCACGCGCGCGTAGTCCTCGATTTCGGAGACGGCGGCCCGTACGACGTTGGTGAGCGGGACCGGCATCCGCCAGGCGCGGCCGGGGGCGGCCCCGGACAGGATGATCAGGCTCTCGGCGTGGCGGCGCATGCGGGTGGTGAGGTGGTCGAGACGGAAGAGGTCGCCGAGTTCGCTCGGATCGTCGGCGCGGCGCTCCATGCTGTCGAGGAGGTTGAGCTGACGGTGGACCAGGACCTGGCTGCGGCGGGCGAGGTTGACGAAGACGCCGGAGATTCCACTGGCCAGTTCGGCCCGTTCGACGGCGGCGCTCAGCGCGGCGCGGTGGACGGTGCCGAGCGCCTCGCCGACCTGCCCGATCTCGTCCTGTTCGGCGGGACCGGCCGGCGCCTCCGCCCGGACGTCGATCTCCTCGCCGGCGCGCAGCCGCCGCATAGCGTGGGGCAGTTTGCGGCGGGCGATCTCCAGGGCGGTGTTGCGAAGACTGACGAGCTCCACGACGAGGCCGCGGCCGATGCGTACGGAGATGACGAGGGAGGCGGCGACCGCGGCGAGGCCGAAGAGGACCGCCGCGCCCGCCGGGGTGAGCGCGCCGTCGGCGAACGGGTCGGCGCGGTCGGCGGCGCTGCGCCGGGCGTCGGCCTCAAGCGTGTCGAGTGCGGCGCTGACGGGGTCGTAGGCGCTGTCCCAGGTGCTCGCGGGGACGGCGGTGGCGGCCTTGCGGCCCGGCGGGGCGGTACGGACCCGGTCCTCGGCGGCGGTGAGCTGCTGGTAGGCGGGCTGGGCGGTGAGGGCGCGCCAGGCGTCGCGGTCGGGTCCGCGCAGGTCGGCCCCGGCGGTCTCGGCGAGGTGGCGGCGGATCTCCACGGCGCCGGCGAAGGCGCGTTGGCGGGCCGCGCCCAGTTCCGTACCGAGGTGGGCGGAGGACAGGAGGGCGTCCTCGCGGGCGAGCATCTCGGTGGCCCGGCCGAATTCGAGGAGCACGCGCGCGTCGGAGCCGGTCGTGCCGTCCTGGACGCCGGTCAGTGCGCCGCTCGCGGCGAAGGCCGCGGAGATGGTGTCGGTGTATCGCGTGTAGGCGGTGTCCCAGTCGGTCTTGCCGTCGAGGACGGCGCTCCGCACCGTCCGCAGGGCGCGGGCGCGTTCGATGAAGCTCTCCACCCGGCGGGAGGCGTCGGCGGGCAGGCCGCCGGTGTCCGCGACGGTGTGTCCGCCGCCGAGGTCGAGCCGGGCGACGGCGGTGTCGGTGGCGCGTCCCTGTTCCTTCAGTTCGGCGGCCCGTCCGGGTCCCGGCGCGGCGATCTGCCGTACGGCGGCGCGGCGTTCGGCCTGGAGGGCGGTGACGGCGGCCGCGAAGGGTGCCCGTATCTCCGCGTCGATGCGCTGGAGCTGCCGGAGCCGGGCGATGTCCTGGGCGGTGGTGACGGTCGCGAAGCCCCACAGGCCCAGCAGCGACACGACGGGCACCATCAGCAGCGAGACGATCTTGGCGCGGACGGTCCGGGGGCGCAGGTGGGCACTTCGCCGGGCCTGCGCCTCCGTCGCGCTCTGTCCTCCCGACGGGCTCTGTGCTCCCGTCCCGTCGCCCTGGCCCCCTGCGCCCTGTTCGTCGGCGGGCGGTCCGGCGTGGGCGCGGCGCCCTCGCGCGGCCGGCGTGGGCGGTGGCGAGCTGGTGTCGTGGGTGGTGTGGCGGGGAGTTCGCATGGCCTCCTCGTTCCGGGTACGGGGCTGGGTGCGGCGGCCCGCGCCGGGGCCGGGTTATGCGGGGGCGGGCGGTCGTGCCGTCGTCGTGCCGGGCAGGGAGCCGTCGCGCGGCCCGTCCGGGTCGGCCGGGTCCGCGGTGGCTCGTTCGGCGGAGGCGTAGGCGGCGCGTTCCCTGGCGGTCGGGGTCAGGGCGACGAAGGCAGAGGTGAGGAAGAGGTAGGACCCGAGGCCGACGGCGAGGGGGAAGATGAACTGCATCGCCGTGGCCCCGGGGAGCGTGCCGTGGGAGGGCGCCACCTCGACCTCGACGGCGAGCATTCCGGTGTAGTGCATGCTGCTGACGGCCGCGCCCATGACGAGTGAGGCGACGGCGACCGCGACGGGCGACTTGATGTTCAGGGCCGCCCACAGGGCCGCGGACGCCGCGACGACCGCGATGGCGACGGAGAGGGCGACGATGAGGGGGTCGTAGCGCACCTGCCCGTGCAGCCGTAGGGCGGCCATGCCGAGGTAGTGCATGCTCGCCACGCCGAGGCCGGTGGTGAGGCCGCCTAGGAGGAGCGAGCGCAGCCGGTCGCGGCCGTGCCCGACGGCGAAGACGCCCACGCCGACGACGAGCACGGCGACGAGGAGGCTGAGGAGGGTCAGCGGCACGTCGTAACGGATGTCGGTGCCGCTGACGCCGAAACCGAGCATGGCGACGAAGTGCATCGTCCAGATGCCCGTGCCGAGGGCGGAGGCGGCGGTGAGCAGCCAGTTGCGCCGGGACCGGCCGGTGGCTTCCAGCGCTCGGACGGTGCAGCGCAGCCCGAGGGCGGCGCCGATGCAGGCCATCGCGTACGACAGCACGGGGGTCAGCCAGCCGAATGTGGCGTGGTCCAGGTGTCCCATGGCTCAGGGACGCTAGTCCTCATAGGGGCGCACGACAGGGGCGCATTTCGAAAGCTGTTGGAATATGACACAGAGATGTTCCTGAACGATCGCGCAGCGCTCGAACGTGCGCACAGGTGATTCACCGAAGAGGCTGAACTCTCCCCGGATCCCTGAGGGATCATGACGGCATGAGCGACGACCCCACGCAGGTACAGGAATTCTTCACGGCCCGGGCCGCCGACTGGGACAGCCGTTTCCCCGACGACGGGCCGGCCTACGCCGCCGCCGTCGCGGAGCTGGGCCTGCGGCCCGGTGCCGCCGTCCTCGACGCGGGCTGCGGCACGGGACGGGCCCTGCCCGCCCTGCGCGACGCCGTGGGCCCCGGCGGCACCGTCCTCGGTGCCGATCTGACCCCGGCGATGCTGGAGGCGGCGGTACGCGCCGGCCGGGACGCGTACGGACAGCTGCTGCTCGCCGACGTCGGCGCGCTGCCGCTCGCCACGGGGGCGCTGGACGCTGTGTTCGGGGCTGGGCTCATCTCGCATCTGCCCCGGCCGCAGGAGAATCTGCGCGAGCTGGCGCGGGTGGTGCGGCCCGGCGGGCTGCTCGCGCTGTTCCACCCGATCGGGCGCGCCGCCCTCGCCGCCCGCCATGGCCGGGCGATCACCGACGACGACCTGCGCGCCGAGCCGAACCTGCGGCCGCTGCTCTCCCGCGCCGGCTGGCGGTTGGAGTCGTACGTCGACGAGGACGCCCGCTTCCTCGCGCTCGCCCGCCGGGACGCCTGAGAGAGCGGGGAAGGGCGAGCCGCTCCGGCCAGTTCGTACCGCTTTGCCCGCCACCGGCTCCCCAGGGGCCGACCCCGGACTCCCCGCGGACTCTCGACGGCTGGGCTACCGCTGGTTAAGGTGCGCCGACGAACGATCGGGATGAGGAGGCCGCCGTGGCCGGGACGGACAACGTCGACGACGACGCGCTGTATGTGCTGACGGCCGTCCTGCTGACACCCGCGCAGTTCCCCACCGTCCTCGGCGACGACTACCCGGCCGCCTGCGCGTCCCTGGGCCTGGAGGCGTACGCCGAGGGCTACGGGCTGGTGCTGGGCCAGGACGGTACGGGAGCGCGCTGGACCGTCGTGGTCGACGACGTGTCGCTGGTCGCCGTGGCCATCGCGTCCTGGGACTGCGGCATGGCCTACGACCTGTCGCCCGACGAGCGGTCGGTGGTGGCCGCGCTCCCCGGGTGGCCGCTGGCCGTGGCGACCGCGGCGCCGGATCTGCCCGCGCCGCACGATCCGGAGCCGGAGGAGGGCGACCCGCCGGTACTGGCTCCGCTGGACGCCGGGGAGTGGGGGCCCGCCCAGCGGCGTATGGGCGCGGACGCCATAGCGCTTCAGTGGGAGGCGTGGCGGGCGGAGTTCGACGGCTCGTCCGGCGGTGACCCCGGCGACGTCGCGTCCGAGACCACCGCCGCAGACGCGGAGGCCGGGTCCGACCCTGCGTCCGAGACCACCGCCGCGGACGCGGAGGCCGAAGCCGACCCGTACGACGGGGTGCGGCGCGCGCTCGCCGAACTGCGCGGGTACCTCCAGGAGCCGCCACCGGTCGGCCGGGTGCGGTCCACCTTCGCCACCGCGGACGCCCGGATGCTGCGCGCGGACGGACCCGGCTGGTCCCTGGTCGCCCGCACCGACGACATGGCGTTCGTGCTCCTGGACGACGAACCGCGCGAGGTCCTGCCGGTGGCCCGTGGCCCCAAGCTCCCGGCCCTGCTGGAGGCGTTGGACGCCATGGCGGTCCGCCCGTCCTGAGCCACGCGCCGCTGGGGAGACGGGTCCGGGGCACATGCGTGAGTCGCGCGAGGTGGGGTGCCGGACCATGGCCGGGCGGTGAGGGTGCCCGGACGATGGTCGGCGCGTGACACCCAGCCGTCGTCCCACCGGAGGCCGTCCATGCGCCTGCTGCGAGGCGTTACCCTGCTCACCGCGCTCCTGACGGGGCTCACCCTCACCGCCCCCGCCGGGGCCACGACCGGCCCTCCGGAGCCGTGCGCCCGTCCGGCAGCGCTCGCCGTCCCCGGCGCGGCGCACCAGCGGACGGCCTGTCTGGGCGATCTGACGACGGCGGCGCTGGCCGGTACTCCGTACACCGACATGGCCGACCAGGCGGGACTCTCCGCGCGCGGGACACGCAATCCGTCGGGGGTGCCGGGGATCCAGATCGATGGCTACTTCCCGGACGACTCACGGCTGAACGCCACGCACGGCTGGCGGCACGACGCCCAGTTCGTGATCCGGCTGCCCGACCGGTGGAACGGCGGACTCGTGGTGACGGGCGCGCCGGGCACCCGTCGGCAGTACTCCACGGACACGCTCATCTCCGACCAGGTCCTGGCCCAGGGGTACGCGTACGCGGCGACGGACAAGGGCAACACCGGACCCGACTTCTTCACCGACGGGCGGCGCCCGGGGGACGCGGTCGCCGAGTGGAACCGCCGGGTCACCGAACTGACCGTCGCCGCCCAGCGGGTCGTACGGCAGCGGTACGGGCACGGCCCCTTGCGCACGTACATGACGGGCATCTCCAACGGCGGCTATCTCACGCGCTGGCAGCTGGAGAACCGGCCCGATCTGTACGACGGCGGGGTGGACTGGGAGGGCGTGCTGTGGACGACGCGCGGGCCGAACCTGCTGACCGGTCTGCCGGTCACCGTGGCCCGCTCCCTGGGGGAGGCCGATGACGACGATCTGCTGGCGGCCGGGTTCGCGCCCGGGTCGCGGTTCCTGTGGCCGTACCACGAGAAGGTCTACTGGGGGCTGACCCAGAAGGCGTTCCGGGCGGAGTTCGACCCCGCGTACGATCCGGCCTGCCCGGGCGCCTCGGCCGGTACGACGCCGGAGCAGATCTTCGCCGCCTGCCCCTCCGACGCGGCCTACTCCTACACGTCGCGGCCTGCGTCCGTCCGGCGGGCGGTCGCGAAGGTCGCCCTGACAGGCAGAATCGGACGCCCCCTGATCACCTTGCATGGGGATCTGGATGCCTTGCTGCCGATCGCGACCGATTCCGATGTGTACGCGCGCATGATCGAGCACAAGGGGCCCGGCGGGCTGCACCGGTACTACCGGATCGAGTACGGCACGCACGCCGACGGCCTGTACGACACCCATCCGGACCGGCTGCGGCCGATCCTGCCCTGCTACCGCTCGGCGTTCTCAGCGCTGACGGCATGGGTCGAGAAGGGTACGCCGCCGCCCGGGAGCCGTACGGTCGCCCGGCCCTCGGGCGGGGACGTGGTCAACTCCTGCGCCCTGCGCGGATAGTGCGGAACGGGCGGCGGGGCCCCGTCGATCAGACCCGCTCCAGGGGGCGGTGCGGCCCGGTCGGGAGCTCGATCTCGATCGGGTCGCCCGGCCGGACCACACCACCCGTCCGCACCACGCTCATGATTCCGGCCTTGCGGATCAGCCGCCCGGCGGCGTCGCGGCCGACGACCCGCTTCAGCAGCCCGTCCTGGAAGGTGTCGATCTGCACACAGGGGTTGCGCAGTCCGGTGACCTCCACGACCGCCTCAGGACCTATGTGCAGCAGGGTGCCGGTGGGGAGGCCAAGGAGATCGACACCGCTGGTGGTGATGTTCTCGCCAAGGTCTCCGGGCCCGACCCGGAATCCGGCCTCGGCGACCTCGGTGAACAGCTCCTCGTGGATGAGGTGGACCTGACGGAGGTTCGGGGCGGTGGGGTCCTTGGCCACCCGGGAGCGGTGCTTGACCGTCACTCCCGCGTGGACGTCCCCCTCCACCCCGAGCCCGGCGAGCAGGGTGATGCTCTCCCGGTTCGGCTTCGTGAAGGAGTAGCTGCCGTTGCTGCTCACCGTGGTGACCGTCGCGCCCATCCCCCGGGCTCCCCTCTCCGCGTTCGAACAAGTTCATCCTGCTCGAAAGATCTTCGGGGAGCCTATCGGGCCAGGCCGCTACCTGCCGATCTGCTTGCGTGAGACCCGACGCAGCCGACGGCGCTGGCTCGGGTCGAGCGCGAGGTAGGCCACGGCGGGGACGCCGACGATCACCAGCAGTGAGAGCCAGAAACCGATCAGCGGTATCAGGACAAGGCCTACGACCACTCCCCCGAGGGCGATCTTCCCGTTTGTCGACATCTTCGTGCCTCCTTCGCGGCCTTGGGCCGCCTTCTTCCATTGAACGCCCGAAACCTGACGGCGGTTCCCCCGAGGAACCGCCGTCGTCCGCGGCCGGCTCAGGCCGCGCGCAGCGGCTCGCCGACCTCGTACAGATGGCCGAGCGCCTGGCGGTAGGAGTCGACGAGGCCGGTCTCCGTGTACGGGATGCCCAGGGCGCGGCAGTGGGCGCGGACGGCCGGCTGGGCGAGCCGCAGATGCGGGCGGGGCATGCTCGGGAAGAGGTGGTGCTCGATCTGGTAGTTCAGGCCCCCCAGGAACCAGTCGGTGAGCGGGCCGCCGCGGATGTTGCGGGAGGTGAGGACCTGGCGGCGCAGATGGCCCCAGCGCTCACCGTCCTCGCCGGGTATCTCCATGCCCTTGTGGTTCGGGGCGAACGCCATGCCCAGGTGGAGGCCGAGCAGCATCTGGTGGATCAGCGCGAAGACCAGGGCCTGGCCGGCCGTGAGGGTGCTCAGCAGCAGGGCCGCGTAGCCGACGACATGGGCGAGGAGCAGGGCGCCCTCGGTGAGGCGGTCGCGCCGGTTGCGGTAGGGACCGTCCTTGGAGAACAGCGCCTGGAAGCCGTACACCTTGAGCGCGATGCCCTCCAGCGTGGTCAGCGGGAAGAAGAGCCAGGCCTGATGCCGGGTGAGCCAGGCCCGGAAGCCGGTGCGGTCCGCCGCCTGGTGCTGGGCGAAGACCAGCACGTCCGCGGCGACATCGGGGTCCTTGTCCAGGTGGTTGGGGTTGGCGTGGTGGCGGTTGTGCTTGTCGTTCCACCACTCCTGGCTCATGCCGAGGAGGAGGTTGGCGTGGACGAGCTGGATGAGCCGGTTGGTGCGGCGGTCGGCGGCGATCTGCGCATGGCCGGCGTCATGGCCGACGAACGCGCAGCGGGCGGAGAGCAGGGCGAGCGGTAGGGCCAGCGTCATCGCCCACCAGGAAGGGCCCAGGAGGACCAGGCCTGTGATGACGGCGGCCAGGCCCAGCAGGTTCACCGCGATGCCGCGCGCGTACCAGGCGGTGCGGCGCTCCAGCAGGCCCTGTTCCTTGACCGTGCGCAGCAGCGGGGCGAACTCGCTGCCGGCGGCCCGGGGCCGGGCGGTGGACGCGAGGGCCCGTTCGGGTGCCGTGAGCGTTGCGGCGGCCTGTGGCATGCGGTCTCCCCTGGTGAGGCCGGTGCGCCGACTGCGCCCCGGTCCCCAGAAACGTACGGAGCGGCGCCGGTGGGGAACCATGGCGTCATCCCCCGAGTTCAGTGGGGGTCAGCCCAGGGGGCGGGGTGGTGCTGGCTCCACCACGCCATGATCGAGTACCCTCGGCGGCCCCGTCCACTAGTCAAATTTGAGGAATCAGTGAGCGTGTCCGAATTCTTCGGCTCTTCGGCTGTCTTCCTGCCCGCCGACCCGGCACGGGACGGCCGGGTCGCCTTCTGGCGCGACGGCGACGGACCGCCCCGGCACGAGAGCGGCGGGGGCGAGGAGCTGGGTGTTGTCGAGGACCTGACCGTGGTCGCGGACGACCTCCGCACCCGGATCGTGCGGGCCCGGCTGCTGCCCGTACGGGAGGCCATGCCCGTCCTCACGCGCGCGAGGACGGCGCCGGACGCGTCGCCCGAGACCGCGTTCTGGGGTGCGGCGGCGCTCCTCGGTCTCCATCTGGTGGCGCGCGGGCTGCTGCTGCCCGGGCTCACGGCCGCGGACCGGGACGCCTGGCGGATCGGTCCGCTGTCGCCCGAGGACCTGGAGCTCGTACGGACGCTGGCGGCGTCGATGCCGCCGGGCGCCCATGCCGTACCCCTGCCCGCGGTGGACGGCGCCTCCCCGCGGCTGCCGGAGCCCGAGGGGCTGCTGCGGGCCTTCCTGGACGCCGTCGCCGACGGGCTACCGCGCACCCCCGCCGCGCCCCTCGCCGCCGGCGGCCCGGCCTTCGCGGCGCTTCCCGCGCAGCAGGTGCCGGCACAGCGCGGCTGGGCGGCGGACGTGGCCGCCGGGTACGACGCGGGCGTACGGCTCTCGCTGCGCGTCGAAGTGTCGGGGCTCGGCGCCGGAGCCGACGCTCCGGAGGCGCCCGCCTTCCGGGCCGTCCTGCAGATACACAGCGTCAGCGACGCCGCGCTGGTCGCCGACGCCGCGGAGGTGTGGGCGGGCAGCGGGCCCGCGGCGGGCGCCTTCGGGCCGCGCGCCCGGATGGACGCGCTCCTCGCGCTGCGCCGAGCCGCACGCGCCTGGGCGCCGCTGACCCCGCTCCTGTCCGCCGCCGTCCCCGACGCCGTCGACCTCGCCGACGAGGAGATCACCGAGCTGCTCGGCGAGGCGGCGCGGGCGCTCGCGGCGACGGGCATGCAGGTGCACTGGCCAAGGGAGCTGGCGCGCAAGCTGACCGCGCGGGCCGTGATCGGGCCGCCCGCCGGCGACGACCACGGTCGGGACCGGGACGGCTCCGGCATGCCCTCGTTCCTCTCCGCCGACGCCCTGCTCTCCTTCAACTGGCGTTTCGCCGTGGGCGACGACACCCTCACCCGCGCGGAGCTCGACCAGCTCGCCGAGGCCGGGCGGCCGTTGGTGCGGCTGCGCGGGCAGTGGGTGCTGGTCGACCCGGCGGAGGCGCTGCGGGCCCGGGAGAGCCAGGACCGCAAGGTCAGCCCGATCGACGCGCTGGGTGCCGTACTGACCGGCTCGACGGAGGTGGACGGCCGCCCGGTGGCGGTCGAGGCGTCGGGGTGGCTGGCACGGCTTAGGGAGCGGCTGGCCGACCCGGAGGGCGGGCGACAGGACCTCGCCCAGCCCGCCGCGCTCCGGGCGACCCTCCGCGACTACCAGCTGCGTGGCCTGAACTGGCTGCACCGGATGACGTCGCTGGGGCTCGGCGGCTGCCTCGCCGACGACATGGGCCTGGGAAAAACGATCACTCTGATCGCGCTTCATCTGCACCGCCAGACCGACCCGGCCGCCGCGGGGCCCACCCTCGTGGTCTGCCCCACCTCGCTGATGGGCAACTGGCAGCGGGAGATCGAGAGGTTCGCCCCCGGCACCCCGGTCCGCCGCTTCCACGGCACGACCCGCACCCTCGACGGCCTGGCCGACGGAGAGTTCGTCCTCACCACGTACGGCACCATGCGGCTCGACGCGGCGCGGCTGGCCGAGCCGGCCTGGGGCATGGTCGTCGCGGACGAGGCCCAGCACGTCAAGAACCCCTATTCGGCCACCGCCCGGCAGCTGCGCACCATCGGTACGAAGGCGCGCGTGGCGCTGACCGGAACGCCCGTGGAGAACAACCTCTTTGAGCTGTGGGCGATCCTGGACTGGACGACCCCCGGCCTGCTCGGGCGCCTCGGCACCTTCCGTACCCGCTACGCGCAGGCCGTCGAGGGCGGCGACCCGGCGGCCGCCGAGCGGCTGGCGGCGCTGGTCCGCCCGTTCCTGCTGCGCCGCCGCAAGTCCGACCCGGGGATCGCGCCCGAACTGCCCCCGAAGACCGAGACCGACCGGGCCGTGTCGCTGACCAAGGAACAGGCCGGCCTCTACGAGGCGGTGGTGCGCGAGACGCTCGCGGCGATCGCCGAGGCGGACGGCATGGAGCGCCGCGGCCTCGTGATGAAGCTGCTGACCGCGCTGAAGCAGATCTGCAACCACCCGGCGCAGTACTTGAAGGAGGACAACCCCACCATCGCGGACCGCTCCGGGAAGCTGGAGCTCCTCGACGAACTCCTCGACACGATCCTCGCCGAGGAGGCGGCCGTGCTCGTCTTCACCCAGTACGTGCAGATGGCGCGGCTCCTGGAACGGCATCTGGCGGCCCGGGGGGTGCGGACGCAGTTCCTGCACGGAGGGACCCCGGTGGCGGAGCGGGAGGCGATGGTGCAGCGCTTCCAGGACGGCGAAGTGCCGGTGTTCCTGCTGTCGTTGAAGGCCGCCGGCACCGGCCTGAACCTGACCCGCGCCGGTCATGTGGTGCACTACGACCGCTGGTGGAACCCGGCCGTCGAGGCACAGGCCACGGACCGGGCGTACCGGATCGGGCAGACCCAGCCGGTGCAGGTCCACCGGATCGTCGCGGAGGGCACGATCGAGGACCGCATCGCCGACATGCTGGCGAGCAAACGGGAGCTGGCGGACGCCGTCCTCGGCTCCGGCGAGGGCGCGCTGACCGAACTGACCGACGCCGAGCTGGCGGACCTGGTGGAGCTGCGAGGGAACGGGCGATGAGGGCGATGAGGGCGATGAGTGACGCGTACGACAACGAGGACGGGGCCGCCCCGGAGGAGGAGCGGACCTTCGCCGCGCTGCCGCCGGTACACGGCGGTACGTTCGCCCGGACCTGGTGGGGACGGGCCTGGCTGAAGGCGCTGGAGGACACCGCGCTCGACGGCCAGCAGCTCAAGAAGGGCCGTAAGCACGCGCGCGATGGCTCGGTCGGCGCGGTGACGGTCCGGCCCGGGCGGATCACCGCGGTCGTCAGGGACCGGGACGGCACGGGTCATCGGAGCGACGTCCTGCTCCAAGAGCTCTCGGCGGAGGGCTGGCACCGCTTCCTGGACATGGCCGTCGACAGCGCCGGACACATCGCGGCGCTCCTCGACCGCGAGATGCCGCCGGACCTGGTGGAGGACGCGGCGGCGGCCGGGGTGGAGCTGCTGCCCGGCATCGGCGACCTGGAGCCGGAGTGCACCTGCGAGGCGTGGGACCACTGCCCGCACACCGCCGCGCTCTGCTACCAGGTGGCGCGCCTCCTCGACCAGGATCCGTTCGTCCTGCTGCTGATGCGGGGCCGCGGTGAGCGACGGCTCCTCGACGAGCTCCAGGTCCGCAGCGCGGCGCGGGCCGCGTCGGAGCATCCCGAGCCCGTCGCGGAAGCGGCCGGTGTCCCCGCCGAGGAGGCGTTCGCGGCGCGCGGCATCCTGCCCCCGCTGCCCGCCCCGCCCCCACTGCCCGGCGCGCCCGGCGAACCGCCCTCCCTGGAGACCGAGTCGGGCCCCGCGCCCGGGCTCGACCCCGCGGCGCTGGAGTTCCTGGCGGCCGACGCCGCGGCCCGTGCGCACCGGATGCTGGCCGAGGCCCGGGCACCGGGGCACGACCGGCACCCGGTGGAGCCGGCCCTGACGGTCGGCCAGGACGCGGTCCGGCTGGCCGCGGCCCCGGCCGCGCCCTGGATCGCCGCCCGGCTGGCGTCGGGCACGGGCCGCCGACGCGCCGAACTCGACCTGGCCACGCGCGCGTGGAGCCTGGGTGGCGCGCCGGCCCTGAAGGTCCTGGAGGAGGACGTCTCCCCGGCCCCGGACGTCCTGGCCCGCGCGCTGACCCAGCTCGCCGAGGCCTGGGACGACCCCGACCGCCCGCCCCTGCGCCAGACGGGCCCGGCCCGCTGGACCGTGATCGGCGCAGACGTACAACTACGCCTGGGCGAGGACGGCCGCTGGTGGCCGTACACCAAGTCCCGCGGCCGCTGGACCCCCTCGGGCCCGGCGGATCCGGATCCGGCGGCGGCGCTGGTGGGGGTGACGGTGGAGCCGGGCCGACCGTAGCCGGGTGGGGTGGGGTGGGGGCTGGAAGGGCGGCGGGGCGGATGCCGGGCCGGCCGCCCCGGGGGGCCCGGCCCCCTAGCAGGGTGCGTACGGGGAGGCCCGGGGCGGCAGCCGGGGGCGGAAGGCGGTCCGGCCCCCGCCGCCGGGTCCGTACGGCGCGGGGCAGCGGCCCGCCCGGCCAGCCGGCCGCTACAGCCCGAGCTGGCGCTCGGCCGCGTCCACGGTCTGAGCGAGCAGGACCGCGATGGTCATCGGGCCGACGCCGCCCGGCACCGGGGTGATCAGGCTCGCGCGCTCGGCGGCGCTGTCGAAGTCGACGTCGCCGACGTTGCCGGGGTTGTAGCCCGCGTCGATGACGACCGCGCCCGGCTTGATGTCCTCGCCGCGGATGAAGCGGGGACGGCCTACGGCGGCGACGAGGATGTCGGCCTCGGCGACGATCTCCGAGAGGCCGGTGGTGCGGGAGTGGCAGTAGGTGACCGTCGCGTCCCGGGCGAGCAGCAGCATGCCAGCCGGCTTACCGAGGATCGCGCTGCGTCCGACGACCACCGCGCGCTTCCCGGACGGGTTCACGTCGTAGGCGTCGAGGAGACGCATGATGCCGGCGGGGGTACAGGATTCGAAGCCGGGCAGGCCGAAGCTCATCGCCGCGAACGAGGTCATCGTGACGCCGTCGACGTCCTTCTCCGGCGCGATCGCCTCGAAGGCGGCCCGCTCGTCGATGTGCGGTCCGACCGGGTGCTGGAGCAGGATGCCGTTGACCTCGGGGTCCTGGGAGAGCCCGGTGAGGGTGGCGACGAGTTCCTCGGTGGTCGTGGCGGCCGGCAGCTCTATGTGCCGGGAGCGGATTCCGGCCTTCTCGCAGCGGGCGCGCTTCATCCGTACGTACGTCACGGAGGCCGGGTCCTCGCCGACGAGGACGGTCGCCAGGCACGGGGCCGTACCCGTACGGCGGGTGATCTCGGCGGCGCGGGCGGCGGTCTCCTCGACGGTGCGGCGGGCGAGCGCGGTGCCGTCCATGAGGCGTGCGGCGGGAACGGTGGGCATGGGCCACTCCTGAGCATCGGTCGTGATCGTCGCCCAGGCGCACGGCAGTGGCGGAGTCCGGTCGGAGCCCGTCGGGCCGCTCCCCGGTGGTACTCCACCTCACGCGCCAGTCACGGCCCGCGCCTACTGTACGTGAGGCCCAGGGGCGGAGACCGGACAGGGTGCGGCGGGGAGGGTTGTCGGCGTCCCGGGGTGCGGTCACGATGATGCCGCGGGCCCGCCGACAAGGGCCGAAGTCCTGGACGGGGAGGCCGGTTTGGCCGGTGACGCGTGGGTGGGTCCGGAGTCCGACACCAGGGCGCTGCGCGGGGCGCACGACGCGTTCACCTCGGGCGGGGGGCTGCCAAGGCCGCCGGTGCGGGCGCTGGTCGCCGAGTCGTGGCGGCGCTCGGCGCGGGCGAGGGTGAGCCCGGACGGGGCCGCCTGTGTCGAGCTGGACGAGCAGGATCTGGCCGCGTACCGGGAGGCGCATCCACTCGCCCCTGCGATGCCGGTGATCCGGGAGCTGACGGATGCCTATGCGACGGATGGGGAGCATCTGGTCGCGGTGTGCGACGCGTCGGGGCGGCTGATGTGGGTGGAGGGGCATCCGGGGACGCTGCGCAGGGCGCGGCCGATGAATTTCGTGGCCGGGGCGCGCTGGAGCGAGTCGGCGGCGGGAACGAACGCGCCGGGGACGGCGGTCGCGCTGGACCGGCCGGTGCAGGTGTTCTCGGCGGAGCACTTCCGGCGGTCGGTGCAGGCCTGGACGTGCGCGGCGGCGCCGGTGCACGATCCGCACAGCGGGCGGCTGCTCGGCGCCGTCGACATCACCGGCGGCGACCGGCTCGCGCATCCGCACAGCCTGGCGTTCGTCCAAGCGGTGGCGCGGGCCGCCGAGTCCCAGCTGGCGCTGCTCGCCCCTCCCCCGGACACGGACCGGATGCGGCTGGAGGCGCTGGGCCGCAGCGAGGCACTGCTGACGCTGGAGGGGCGCAGGGTGCGGCTGAGCCGTCGGCACAGCGAGCTCGTGGTCGTGCTGGCGCGCCGTCCCGAGGGCGTGAGCGGTGAGGAGCTGCTGACGCTGCTGTACGAGGACGCGTCGGTGCCGCCGGTCACGCTGCGGGCCGAACTGTCGCGGTTGCGGGGGCTGCTCGGCGCGGACGTCCTGCGCTCACGCCCGTACCGGCTGGCCAGGACCGTCGACGCGGACTTCGACGCGGTGGCGCGCAGGCTCGGCTCGGGGGCGCTGTCGGCGGCGCTCGGGGTGTACGCGGGGCCGCTGTTGCCGGGCTCGTGCGCCCCCGGGGTCGTACGGCTGCGGGAGCGGCTCGCGGGGCAGCTGCGGGCGGCGCTGGTGGACCGAGGCGATCCGCGGCTGCTGGCGGACTGGGCGTACAGCGCGTGGGGCGAGGACGATCCGGTGGTGTGGCGGGCGCTCGCGCGGGTGGTTCCGGCGAGCGGCCGGGCTCCGGTCCTTGCCCGGCTGCGGGCGCTGGACGCCGAACTGTCCGCCGGTGCAACGGGGTTGCAACGTCAAGGCTCCTAGCCTCGCCGGGAGCGCCGGCCAAGGGCGGCCGGTGCGCTCCGAGGGAGGCGGTTCGATGACGCGTTACGCAGCGCCCGGCACCGACGGCGCGGTCATGTCGTACCAGTCGCGGTACGACCACTGGATCGGCGGGGAGTACGTCGCCCCGGCGCGCGGGCAGTACTTCGAGAACCCGAGCCCGGTGGACGGCCGCCCCTTCACCGAGGTCGCCCGGGGCACCGCCGAGGACGTCGAGCGCGCACTGGACGCGGCGCACGCGGCCGCGCCGGCCTGGGGCCGTACGGCGCCCGCCGACCGCGCCGCCGTGCTGCTGAAGATCGCGGACCGGATGGAGGCGCATCTGGAGGAGCTGGCCGTCGCGGAGAGCTGGGAGAACGGCAAGCCGGTCCGCGAGACCCTGGCGGCCGACATTCCGCTGGCCATCGACCACTTCCGCTACTTCGCGGGCGCCCTGCGCGGCCAGGAGGGCTCGCTGAGCGAGGTCGACGACGACACCGTCGCGTACCACTTCCACGAGCCGCTGGGCGTGGTCGCGCAGATCATCCCGTGGAACTTCCCGATCCTGATGGCGACGTGGAAGCTGGCGCCGGCGCTGGCCGCCGGGAACGCGGTCGTCCTGAAGCCCGCCGAACAGACCCCGGTGTCCGTCCACTTCTGGATGAGCCTGGTCGCCGATCTGCTCCCGCCGGGTGTGGTGAACATCGTCAACGGCTTCGGCGCGGAGGCGGGCAAGCCGCTCGCGTCGTCGCCGCGGGTGGCGAAGATCGCGTTCACCGGGGAGACCACGACGGGGCGGCTGATCATGCAGTACGCCTCCGAGAACCTCAAACCGGTCACGCTGGAGCTGGGCGGCAAGTCGCCGAACATCTTCTTCGACGACGTCTGGTCGGCGGACGACGAGTTCCGGGACAAGGCGCTCGAAGGGTTCACGATGTTCGCCCTGAACCAGGGCGAGGTGTGCACCTGTCCGTCGCGCGCGCTGATCCAGCGCGGCCACTACAGCGAGTTCCTGGAGGCGGCGGTCGCCCGGACCGAGCGGATCCTGCCGGGCCACCCCCTCGACACGGACACGATGATCGGCGCGCAGGCCTCCGACGACCAGCTGCAGAAGATCCTCTCCTACCTGGACATCGGCCAGCAGGAGGGCGCGAAGATCCTGACGGGTGGTCAGCGCCTCGAGTACGACGGCGAGCTGGCGGGCGGCTACTACGTCCAGCCGACGATTTTCGAGGGCGACAACCGGATGCGGATCTTCCAGGAGGAGATCTTCGGCCCGGTGGTGGCGGTGACCTCGTTCACCGACTTCGACGACGCGATCAAGACGGCCAACGACACGCTCTACGGCCTGGGCGCGGGCGTCTGGACCCGCGACATCAACACGGCCTACCGCGCGGGCCGCGCGATCCAGGCGGGCCGGGTGTGGACGAACTGCTACCACGCGTACCCGGCGCATGCGGCGTTCGGGGGGTACAAGCAGTCGGGGATCGGCCGCGAGACGCACAAGATGATGCTGGACCACTACCAGCAGACGAAGAACTTATTGGTCAGCTACTCCCCCAAGAAGCTCGGATTCTTCTAAGCAAGAGAGAACGGCGTCTGGCCTGCATAAAAGCCCTGCCAGGCGCCGCTCTCAAACCTCATGACAGTAATCGAATCCGTTCATTCTTCGGCTGTTTCCCGCTGAGATCCCGCCTCGTGGAGAAGATCCGGGCCATACACGGGCCAGAGCAAGCTCAGGTACACCCTCACACCAGCAGACACTGGCCACCTTCGCCGCCCGTAGCCGGCAAGAATGCCCGTGACCAACGCCGTCCTCAATCGCGATCAGCTCTCCAGGCGGCGCTAAGGGCTGTCCGTAATCCTTGGTGGATCAGCGGGACAGCCCTTAGGCGCGCCTCAGCGCGGGCAACAGGCGGAGCGCGTTGTCGCGGTTGATGCCGCGTCGTTGGCGGTCGGTGAAGACGGGGTCGGTCTCGATGGCCGGCACCGTGAAGTCGGTGATGATGTCTGGGGAGGCGGCCGGCCAGTCGGTGCCGAAGAGGATCCGGTCGGCGCCGGCGGTGGCCACCAGAGTGCCCGAGGGGGCCGACGGGCCCGCCGTGTCGTAGTAGAAGCGGTGGAGGTAGTCCCGTACACGGGCAGCATCGAGGGGTGGAGTGCAGAAGCCGCCGAAGGCCTCCATGCGGGTGGCGATCTGAGGGAGGAATCCTCCGGCGTGCGGCAGGATGACTGACAGGTGCGGGTAGCGGTCGAGTGTCCTGGTACGGATCAGGTTCACAGCAGCACGCGTGGTGTCCAGCAGGAAATCGCACATGAAGTTCGGAATTCCGGGGACGGTGGGCACGCCGGGTGTTCCGCCCGGGAGGTCGAGCGGATGCGTGAAGAGGACCGCGGCGCGCTCGTCGAGTTCGGCGAGGAAGCGGTCGTGCGAGGGATCACCGAGGTAGACACCGTTGTGGTTGGCTTTCACGCTGGCTCCGACGGCACCGAGCTCGTCGAAGGCGCGGCGGAGAGCCCACGTGGTCACTTCGGGATGGTCCAGGACAGCAGGAGCGAGGACGGCGAAACGGCCCGGGTGGAGGGCCACCAGGTCGGCCATCGCCTCGAAGACGACGGTGAGACCTTCCCTGGCCTGCGCCGCGGTGCGGTACTGGTCCTGCATGGTCGGGTTGAGCACCGCGGTCGCGATTCCTACCCGGTCCATCAGCGCCAGGGTGGAGTCCAGATCCCAACGCGCCCACCACAGCAGCTCCTGCCGCCGCACCAGGCCCTCACGCTCCGCCCAGTCCACCCATGCCGGAGCGGTGAAATGGTGGTGGACGTCGATCCTTGCCCGGCCGGCGTCATCGCCGCTCCCCGAGCCCCGCGGCACCGCTTCCCCCCTGGCCAGAGCGCTGGACTCGCCCGTGGCAGCGACGGTGGTCGCCAACGCCCCGCCGGCGATGAGCAGACTGCGCCGGCTCATGGCCCGGGTCGATTCGGACATCCGCGTTCCCCATCCGTAGCGCCATCGGTTTGCCGCACCACGATGGCCCGTCGGCGGGCCCACGATCACCACGGCGTGCCCTGTTCGAGGTCGGTTCCCTCGGACGGACGCGGTCCAGCCCATCGTCTGCCACGAAATCCCAGGCCAGGATCCCTTCACGGCCGGCTCACGTACGAAGTCGGGGGCCGTCGCGTCCGACGGCCCCCGTTCCGGGTGATCAGCAGCAGGTGGCGGTCGCGGTGTCGTTGCCGCGTGCGTTGCTGCCGGCCCGGCGATTCAGATGATGCCGGTCCCGGACGACGGGACCGCGCTGCTAGCCGATCACCCCACCCATGCCCAGTCAACGCCGCAGCAGCCACACCAGTTACGGGACAACCTTTAGCTTGATCTTTAACCTGTGCGGCGGGGTCGTGGGGTCGTCGGCTTCGCCTTCCTGGACGCTGAAGTGACCGTTGTGCGGGGTGTGTGGACGTCATGACGTGGGGTGGGCCGCGTGTTCTTGCGTCCTGGTGGACGTCCAGGTCCGGGGCGGGTGGGTTTCGGTGCTTGGGCTGGGCAGGCGGTGTTGGGGCGGATGTGCCGGAAGTCGCGACGGACTCGAGCTGGAGTGAGGCGGTCGGACGAGGTGGGTTTCTCCCATGGACGATGTCGGTCGGCCGCCAGTGGCCGGGCCAGTCGCAGTTGGGTGTAGGCCGCGAGGATCAGCCATGTCCAGCGGTCCGCCGCCTGGGGTGTGCGGACCTTCGGGCAGGTCCAGCCGAGGGTCTGTTTGAACAGGCGGAAGGTGTGCTCGATGTCGAAACGACGCAGGTATGCCTGCCAGAGTCGGTCGGTGTCCGCTTCGGTGGCGTCGGTGCCCGACCACCACAGCCAGACCGGCTTCGGGGTGGCTCCGCTGGGCAGATGATCGATGTCCAGGCGGATCACGGTCCCCTCGACGATCGGGAGGGTGCCGTCGGCCGCGGCCCAGGAAGAACGGTGGGTGAGTTTGGGGTGGAGCCGGTCCCACGAGCGTGCTCGGGCGGTGCCGTAGAGGCGGGTGTCGGTGACGGTTTCGGTGTCCGGGGTGCCCCAGGTGTCGGGCTGCCCGAAGACGAACTCGCCGCCGTGCCGGGGCGGCCGGCCCGTGGTGTGAGGCTGCCGCGGCGGGGCTGGCCTGCGCAGGACGCGGTCCGACCGCATCCTGGCCAGGAGCTGGACCGGCAGATCCCGCAGGAGGTGGGCCAGGCGGGGTGCGTCGTATCCCGTGTCCGCGATGACGAGGACATCCGGGTCGCCGACCTGCCACTGGCCTGCCGTGATCAGCCGCTCGATCAGCTCGCGCAGCTGCCGGGCGGTGACGGTGGCGGTGTCGTCTCCGGGTGCCAGACAGCAGAGCGTCCAGCGGGGCGGTCCACGAGCTGCGGCCCGGCTCCAGCGCGCAGACGATCGAGTACGGCCACCCGGGAACGGGGATGTGCTGGTCCTTGCTCCGACCGTAGGTGTGGCACAGGATCCGCTCTGGTGAGGTGTGGGCGTCGGGCCGCAGCCAGCACGTGACATCGACGGCCAGGACCAGCCGGCCATCGGCCGCCCGCGGCAGCGACACCGAGGCCAGGGCCTGCCGCATCCGATCCGCGTCGACCCGGCCCTTTGAGACAGCGGCGTAGAGGCCCCCCGTGACCACGGCGGTGTTCGCCCACCAGCGACAGCTCGACCGGCGACTTCACCGGCCCGTCACCGCACAAGATCGCGTCGGCCAGCTCGAACAGCGCATCCGAACGAGCGGTGAGACAGCAGTAGAACTCGCCCCGGAAGCGTGACAGTTCGGCTGGCGGTTCCTGCCGGACATCGCGATGCAGCAGACTCATCCTCACGGCCTTCGTGCTGGACGTGTGTGTTCCTTGGTCGGAGCACATGTTCAGACGAAGGCCGCTTCCGCGTACGGCGGATCCCGAACCGAGTGATCAAGTACGACGTACCGTTCGATGGCGCACGTTAAAGATCAAGTTAGTCGTGAGGGGGTGCGGGCTGGGGGTGTCGTATGTCGGTATCGGCTGGGTTGGAAGGGGCGGCGCCGTACGTCGAGGTGTCGAGTGTGGTGGGCAGGCGCTAGCGTCGACGGCGTCCGCTGTTGGACTGCGTGTCGGTCAGGCTCAAGGACGCTCGTCCGGCGGGGCCGTTTCGGTGGCCGCCGGGCGGGCGCTATTTCCCGGGCTGGTACTGGGCGGCGACGACTCGGCAGCATGTCGGTTTCGAGTCGTGGCTGGAGCGGGACCGTCTCGTGCTCATGGATTTCGACCCGGCTGTGGTGAGTGTCGCCTCCCAGGCGTTCTGGCTGCACTGGCACGACGGTACGCGTGAGCGTCGGCATGCCCCGGACTTCTCCATGCGCCGCGCGGATGGCTCGGCCGTGGTCGTCGACGTCCGGGCCGACAACTGCATCGCACCGCGCGATGCCGAAACGTTCGAGTTGACGCGCCGGGCCTGCGCCGAGGCCGGGTGGGGCTTCGAGCGGGTGGGTGTGCAGTTCGGCTCCGTCCGTCGGGCGGGGGGTGCACAGCACGAGTGGATCATATGAACGATCAGCGCACCGGTCGCGCCAACTTCCGTACGCTGGACCCATTCTGAAGTTTCAGTTCGTCATCCTGCGCGACCACTCCGGCATGCGGGCACAGCGGCTGGGACCCGGAGGGGCTGAAGGAAGACCTGGACCCGGACGGTGAGCGCCGGATCGCCGCGCGCATAAACAAGTCGGCGAGGTGCCGCACGTAGCGGCTGTGGCACCACTCACTGAGCTCGCCGCATCCCGTACATCCCGCTGGAGCAGCGGACCGCGTGCGGGCGCGGACCGACACAGCAGCATCGGAAACATCGGCCGAGATCACCAGCACATTGGCCAACTGCGGTAATAAGTTCGGCAGTTCAACAGAACACAGCCAGAGGGTGCCCACTGCACGACCGATCAACCGCCGCCGCCGCGAAATGATCTCCACCTACGAAAATCTTGCCAGAGCCACTTACTGAAGTTGAACCCGTGAAGTCGCGTGGTGCTCAAGCAGTCGGATGGCCAGACATCTTTGTTGGCGTCCTGGAGAATCCGGCTTCGTCCTCGAAGACGAGCCAGGCTCCACGGGCCGCCACGAGTCTTCCGCGCAGGGCCACACCTCCTTGACCCACCCGGCCACCGCGTCGTCGTCCCGGCTCCATGGCCCGTCGGGCTGGCACCTGGCAGGACCAGCCGTTGCGTACCATCTGCTTCCGCACGCCCTGGATCGTGTAGGTCAGGTGGAAGCGTCGACCGATCACTGTCTTGATCCGCGCAAGCGTCCACCGCTGGTCCTCCCAGCCGTGGGCGGGAGGCCCATTGGCCAGCTCCGCCTCCAGCTGCGTGAACTGCTTCTGACTCAGCCTCGGCAGCGACGCCGGCCCTGCGACCGCCGAGTTCGCGGACCGCCCTCATCCCACGTCTGCCGCCACCGCTGCACCGACCGGACGCTGACCCGCAGGTCCTTGGCGATCACCGCACTCGCCTCACCCCGAGCGAACCGCTCCGCGGCCTGGAGCCCTAACCGTTCGCGAAACTCCTGGCGTTCGGCGGTCAGTCCGCCCCCTTGTGGATACCGCATGCCCCGGTCCTACCGCACGGACCCAGCAGCCCTCAGCCCATACGACACCACGAGTTAAACCTCAGTAGACGAGCACGCCGACACCAGGGCGAGTACGTCCGGTCCGGGTGAGGAACGGTCGAACTCAGGACCACCTGCGTTAGGCCAGCGTCTGTTCGCGGCTCGCTTCGATCCGGCATGCCCCTCTCACAGCCAGCCCTTGGGTCACGCTGTCCGAGGTGTCGGGGCATCTACTACCTCCACCAGGGGGTGTTGGGGCCCGAAAGTGTTGTGAATCCAGAATTGCGGCGGTGGGCCCTTCCAGAAGAACTCCAGCGAGTCGCCCACTCTGGCTATGAGCTCCAAATTGGCCCCCGCCCTGCCCTTCTGGCCGCCGAAGGTGCTCTGGATCATGCTCACCGCAGCGATCTCCAGATCCTGCGCGATCAGGTAGGGCAGGCTCCACGGGCCACCGGCGACGTCGATTCTGCGGCGCAGGAACATCAGCCCGCCGCTCTCGGCCGGGCATACCAAGAGGAGGTCACCGGGCTCTGCGGTCCGGTCCTGGATGAGGACCGGATTACCCGTCGCCCCACCGGCAAGGGTGCCCGCCATCTCCTGCCAGTCGGTCGGTTCCCCGGTCTCGTTCCAGAGGAACCGCAACGTATGCCCCGTCCTGGCCACGACGTCAAGACTGCCCCGGCCGCCGCCAAGATCGCTCTCCACCACGCCCACCGCCGCGACCTCTCCGAGGTCTGGGGCGAAGACATAGGGGGTGCTCCACGGATAGCCCTGCATGTCGTTCCTGCGACGCAGAAACATCAGGCCGCCACCCAGAGCAGGGCAGACCAGATGAAAGTCACCGGGCTCCCCGTGCCTGGTCTGGATAAGCGCTGGATTGCCGGTCGCCCGCCCGGTGATCGGCTCTGGCGACAGGTGCCAATCGGCCGGCTCCCCGCTGTCATTCCACAGGAAGCGCAGTTCCTCACCTACCCTGGCGACGACTTCCACACTGCTCCGGCCTTCGCCGAGCGCACTCTCCACCATGCCTATCGCGTCGATCTTCCCCATGCTCGGCTCGATGGGGTAGGGGGCGCCCCAGGGGACGCCGTGGACGTCGTTCTTGCGACGCATGTAGATGAGCCCGCAGTTCGGCCCGGGGCAGACCAGTTCGAAGTCGCTGGGTGTGAACTCCCCGGGCCTGACCTCGGTGGAGCCTCCGGGCTTGGTCTGGATCAGCACCGGGTTGCCGCTAATATGCGCGCTCTTGGAGGCGCTGGTCGCGATCAGCCGCTCCTCGTCGCGCCGAACATCCTCCGCGATCCTTTCCTGCTGGGATTCGTGCCGCTCGAAGTCGAACAGTCGGATGTCCTTGTCGTCTCGTACGTAGAGCACAGGCGTCGCCCACTCGAGACTCTTGTCGTCGCTCAGCAGCATTGCGAGCCGCCCTTGGTGCACCGCCACGTCGATGGGGCGGCCGAGACCGACCAGTGCCTGGTAGAAGTAACGGGAGAACGCGATCGCCGCCCTATCGGTCACCCTGAACTGCATGGCGACCACGGCCGGGACGAATCGCAGCAGCGCCGCAGCCACACTGGAGAAGAGGTCGTCCTCGCTCCCCTTTCCGGTCTCACACCCGTTCAGGACCACAAGTTGCGGTTGCGGGTGGGCTTGCTGGATGGCCTTGCCCATAGTGCCAGCATGGATAAGCAGCTTGCGGCCAAGCTCGTCACCGAAGACGAGTGCGCCTTCTTCTTCCTCAGGGTCGTACTCGCCGTGGCCGACGTAGTGGAGCACATGGCACCCACCGGACTCGGAGATGAACTGGTCTAGCATCTTGGTCCAGTTTTCCGCATTCACCCAGCGCATTTGGGCGAGGCGCCCTTTGGTGAGCTGTCTCAGACTGTTCCTCAGGTCGCGCTGCTCCCTCACCACGTCTAGGGGCTTTCCGAAGGGCGGCACGGATGCAAGTCCCATCACCTGGACCGGGGGCTGTGTCGAAAGCGGCCCGAGAGGCCGGGACAGATTCACACAGCGGACGATCTCGTCCTCGAGGCACACGTATCCAAATTCCTTGTTGTGCATCAACTCCCAAGGCAGCGCGGTCAGTTCCGGGGCGTCCATGCAGAGCAACATCCGCAACTTTTCACCCCGAGCCGCGGCTTGCCGCCGCCGCTCGGAATAGAGCCCGCCCACATCACCGGGAAATAGAGCACAGAACATCTCGTCACCGATTTCGCGGGCGGACAGCCCCCTCGCGGCGGAGGCCCCGTGCGGGGATCTACTGATCAGCGAAGTCGGCTGCGTGCCCTCCTGTAGCACGCCGAATCGCTCCCTAATACCTTCGACATTCAATGAAACATTCTCAACCGTGACCGGTGGTGCGGTTCCCGCGGCTGCACTGACCGAATAGCTGCCATCCTTGCCCGAGATTTCCAATGCAAAAGTATTGCGTTCCACCACTTCTCTCGCCTCCCGAGCGTCGGACATCCACACCGGGCTGAATCCCAAGTTTACCGGTCTCGGCCCATCAGGCCGGTTGCCAGAGGGCCTTGAAAGCAGTGGACAACCGCACCTGATGGTTGCAAGCTGGAAGAACCACGCCTAGCCAGCTTCATATGCTCTTCAGATGCGTTGGGGGTAGTGATGCGGGGCTCATTGGTACTCGTGCACGGCACTGGCGTTCGCGAGGGGCTTGAGCAAACGCTCAAGCGGGTCCGTGATGGCGCATCAAAATGGCTGGAGCTGCCTCCCGAGTCCATATCCGGGCCCGCCTGGGGCCAAGAGCTCGGGCCGGCGGACCTTGACGTGACGCGGGTACTGCCGCCCTCAATGAGCACACGTGCTGTAGTCGACGACGAGACACTCGAAGGCAGCGAAGCCGACGTAGCCACGTGGGGGCTACTCATCGACGACCCGTTGTTCGAGCTACGGATTCTTGCCACCGCAACCCCTGCCGTAAAGGGTCCCATTTTCGGAGGCGACCCCCGAGAGGTCGAAGTGCAGCAACTGCTCGACGAGGTCCAGGTATCCACGGACGCGCTGCTGGCGGCGGAGGTCACGCCCGACGAGGTCCGTTCTGCCCTTTCGTTCGTCCGCGGTTCGGAGGCCCTCATCGGAGCCGCGCGAGCGGCGAGCGATACCGACTACGAGGAGCTGCTCGCATTCGTGTCCCGATCCGTCGTGGCCAGCATCCTGCACCGCCATCGATCGACCGATCCTCCGCAACTGTCGGCCATCGCGCTCTCCGAAGACGCAAGAACGCAGCTGGTGATCGCGATTGGCTCCGCTATGGCCGGCGTGGCGACCAGGGCGTGGGTGACGCGGGCACTCTGGAAAACCATCGGACCTCTGGCACTGCGCGTCGGAAACACCAAGGCCAGGGAGAATCGGGCCAAGCTGATGAATCCGTTCTCCGACTTCATTCGTGACGTGGCGTTCTATCTACGTCGCGGCGAAGCAGTCCGAAAATATCTCGCCAATGCCATCTCCGACTTGCCTCAGAACGAACCCATTGTGGTGGTGGGGCATAGCCTCGGCGGGATCGCCATGGTGGACCTCTTGTCCGGAGAAGAAGCACCGCGCGTGAACTTGCTGGTGACGGTCGGTTCACAGGCCCCGTACCTGTACCTCCTGGACGCCCTCGAGTCGCTTCGGCCCGGCAAAGGAAGAAAGCCCTTCACTCCTTGGCTAAATATCTACAGCCAGGCAGACTTTCTATCCTTCCGTGCGTCGCCCGCGTTCGACGGGGTGGATGGGATAGTCGACAGGGAAGTTGACGCCGGCGTGCCGTTCCCGGAGTCGCACAGTGCGTACTGGCTCCAGGAAAAGACATACACCCTGATCGGTGAGAACTGGCCATGACGAGCACGTACAAAGACAGTTGGGCCTTGGTGGTCGGAATCGACGCGTACGACGATCCGGAGATCAAGGATCTGACCGGCGCCGTGATGGATGCGTGCGAGGCGGTCAACTGGCTGCGTAAAGCGGGCGTTCCCGACGGCCACATTCTGCTGCACGCACAGCCGACGCCCGTCAGCCTCCCCTCGCTTGAATCGCTTGGAACAGGTGTTCCGTGGCGTGATGCGAGCGAGCCTGATATATGGCAGTCCATTGCCCGGCTTCGCAAATCGAGCGGAAGCCATCTTTTCGTATTCTTCTCGGGGCACGGACTCTATGAACCCTCCACGAAGCGGCTCTTCGTCACGCGAGAAGCCTCGACGGACGCGGTGACCAATCTGGGAATTGAGCAGTACATCGAGCTGTTCCGATCTATGGACTTTCCAGAGCAGCTCCTCATCATGGACGGATGTCAGAACCTTCCGTACAGCGAGAGCCAAAGATCCACGATCAAGGCCGACATGCACAGTGGCGTGACGGGCTTCAATGCCAAGCAGGAGAACACCCTGGTCTTTTGTTTTGCGTGTCAGCAGCGCGAAAGAGCGGTAGAGATAGATGGTCGGGGGTTGTTCCTGAAAAACCTCTTGCCGATCATCGACACACAAGACCCCCTGCCGCAGGTTCTCCACCTGGACTTTGAGACGGGTGAGATCACTATCGACCTGCGCAAGGCAGTCACCGAGATCGTCGGCCCGGAGGTCACGGCGGTCGCCTGGGAACAACGACCTCGCGTTCGTCAGCGGCCCGGGATCGAGGTGTACGGAGCTGGTACCGCGCATCGCGTGCCGCCCCTCCACCTGCCGCCGACTCCGGTGGTCCAGTTGTCCATCGGCGTCAGACCGCCCTCCGCGGCGAAGGACGTCAAAGCCATACTTGTGCAGGTCGAGGACGAACCATATTGGCGTAGAGAGGCCCCCGTACCACCGAAGAAGACGGTGCACGTTCCATGGGAAAACCGGGTGCCCCAGGATACGAACCTGAGCGTTAAGTGCGTACTGAAGAACCTTACTCGCCGACGGAAACCGCTAGAGCGTCGGCTTCGCGTCAGCGATAGGGACCGCCAGATCGTCCTCAACCTGGGATCGCCCCCTCGCGCCGATCGCAGCGCCGCGTCTGCCGAGCGCGGACCGGAAGGCGGCGACCGCGGCAAGTCGTGGGCGGCCACCCATGACGTCGACCGCTACCTGAGAGCCAAACCGAGCGGCGAAAGCCCGACCTGGGTCTACGTCGGGGGTGTGGATTCCAGCGGAACCCCAGCCGCCTCCGCGCTGACTGGTGTTGAGGGACGCATCGCAGCACATCTGACGGATCCACCGGCTAGGATCAAGATTTCGAAGGAAGAAGGAGGTCTATTCCTCTCCGGAAATCTGGACGACCGTGAATTGCTCTTGGGATTCGCCTCGGATATCGCCTCCGCCATTGCTACCACTGCACCGGAGGGTACGTCCGCAGTGATCGAGGAATCTGAGATATTCTCGGAATCCGCAGTGCGGATCACCTTGCCAGAGGGTGGCGCAGAGCGGCTATCCGGCCCCTTGATTGATTCTCCCAGCGTATCCGTCGGCGGGACAGCAAGAACCCTGCGTGAGATCGCAGTAGACCCGGTGATCGCTGTGGTGCCCGGTTTCGTCCCGGTCCGAGTCAACCTTCCATGGGGGTCTTGGTCGGAGTTGGTGGAAGTACTCGACGGGCTCACGAAGAGCGTGCAACTGCCGTCCACCGTCGGAAGCGGTGACGTACCCCTCAGAGTCACCATACTTGGTGACACATGGAAACATCTTCCAGGGTATTCGGTCGTCGGCATCGGCCGGCAGCCACGGAAAGCAATAATCCACGGAGACTGGCAGGACAAGATATCCCCATATTCTCTGCCCGACTCTCGCAACTGGCTACTCGAAGTGGGAGTGAAAGAGTCCATGTGGGGTGTCCGGGTATCACTTCCCGACACCGGTGTGAGATTCCCGCTGCATCCTTTCCTCCCTCTTGCACTGGACATGAGCGAAGACGCGCCTCGGGCGGAACCACTGTCGACCACTCCTTCCACGGACTGGGACGACCTCCTGACCCTGGGCCGCCTGAGTGGGCATGACCCCAAGAGCCTCCTCTCCGCGGCGAAGGCATGGGAACCCGACCCTGTATTGACACTGGCCCGGGCGTACGCCTGCTACTCCGCCGGGTCGGCCCCCTACACCCGGCGCATCCTGAAGCTTCTCCGGGAACGAAAGGCAACCATCCCCGACATCGACGTGCTGGAGGGCGCAACTTGCCTTCGGGAGGACGGTGTCGTGCCCAAGCCTGTGCGCTCCGCGCTCCAGCATCTCGCCGCCTCGGGCGGCGTCCCCGTACTGTGCTGGGGTATAGCCCCAGCCCTGCTGCTCTCGCGGACGATGGGGCTGAACGAGTGGAGTGTGCAATTGGAGGCCATCGAGAGAGCGCTGTCGCCGGTGTCCGTCTGGACGGTCTGGCGGACGCCGTGACGCCCCGGGGCAGGGACGGGGCGTCGTACTGCAACGCCCACCCCATGCCAACCCCATGACCGCCCCTACCAGCACGAGTCCTGCGGGGAAGGGCCGCATCTCATCGCTGCACTGTGCAGAGCACGGGCCAGAGAACATGTAGCCGCAGCCGGGGGACTGTCCCAGTAGGCGCGCAGGGCCAGCTCGCGGTACGTATAACGGCCCTCGTGGCACAGACCGCCGTGGCCGGTGCGTGAATCACTGCAGGTGATGGAGCAAGCTTTGCGTCTCAACCTAGGTAGGGGTACGTGCCGGCAAGATAGTCGCCGATCTGCTGGCGCATACTGGGGCGGATGTCGTACTGGTCAAGGTCCGCCGGTTGGACGAAGCGGACGCCGTCGGCCTCGTCGTTGATGGTGGGCTCACCGCCGACGCGGCGGCCGATGTAGGTGTTCTCGTACTGCTGGCGGATCTCGCCGTCGGTATAGGCAACGATGTGGTGCGGGTTGGTGTAGACGCCAAGGAACCCGGTGATCTCGGCGACGACGCCGGTCTCCTCCAGGCACTCCCGTACCGCGCACTCGGCCGCCGTCTCGCCGATGTCCTGGGCGCCGCCGGGAAGGGCCCACTGGCCCGTGTCGCGGCGGCGCTGGAGCAGGATCGCGCCGCTGTCGTCGACGACGAGCAGGTTGCTGGCGGGGATGAGGGTGTTCGCCTTCGGAGCGGCGGGGTCGTTGTAGTACTCAGTCCTGCCCATATACGGCGGTCCCCTCCGGGTCGGTGTCCAGGGCCGTGCGCCGGCCCAGACGGGCTCGAGGCCCTGAGCGTAGTTGTCGAACCACCCTGTGCCGCCTGCGTTGTTGAGGTGAAGCAGGGTGGGCGCTGGCCGGCTGACCCCACACGTGTCGGTTGAACCACCAGGTTGTCGTGGTAACGGAACAGAGACGTGTAGAGCGTGGTGTCAGCCCGGGCTGTGCGCACATGCGCGTCGTCCGTGACGTCAAAGGATCCGCCACAGCAGGTGTACGTCGTCGCGGCGGAGACCTTCGACACGACGCTCGACTTCTTTCAGGCTGTCCGGTGCGTGCCTGACCTTCCTGGCGTTCGTCGTGGTACGGCACTGACCCCATCGCCGCAGGTCAAGGCGCCTCAGTAGACAACTTCATGACGTACGTGCCGAGGTCGTGAGTAGGCGAGGTCCCTGGATCTGATGGCGCAGCATGGTGACTGACCAGCCCAACTGGGCACGGCGGACAGCAGCTTCCGCTCTCGGCATGCCAGGCGTCATTGACAATGACGAAATAACTCATGAGGGGATCCCCTACGAATCCGCCACTCCCGGGCTGTTGCTGACCCTGCAAGTGCAGCAGCGCGGTTGAGGCGCTCGGCGTTGTGGATATCGCCGTTGAAGAATCCCAGTTGGGCGAGCCCATGCAAGGCGCGGCCATTTCCGGCCGCCGCTGCTGCGTGTGCCAGGTCCGCGGCGCCCTGATGGTGACCTCGTCCTTCGCTGCGCCATGACATCCACTTGAGACCCTTCGGGTGCTTCGCAGCGGCGGCCACGCTGTAGAAACACTTGGCAGTGGCGTGGTCATGGTGGTCTGACTCTTTCGCGCGCGAAGGCCACCAGGGCATCAGCCTCAGCGTTGGATCGAGGCATGCTCCGTGGAGATCTGTCGGCACCGCCACTGGTTTGTGTGCCGACTCGCCGCCTCCGGGCCGTCGGTCAGGGGTCCACTCCGTGCCGACCAAGATCCGGGCCATACGCGGACCAGCCGCCTGCAGCTTGGCCAAATCGTGGGCGTTTCCGCTGGTCAGCAGCCATTCGAGGCGTGTACCACCAGCACTGGAAGAACCTGCTGGTGTCGTACTCGCCGAAGAAGCTCGGGTTCTTCTAGATGAATGATGCGAAGGGTTAGTGGTCGTAGGCGGTCAGTGAGCGCATGACGGGCTGGCCAGTGTGTTCGTTGTGCCAGATCCCGGCGGCGAGTGCGAGGACGCGCTGCAGGACACGGACGATGACACCGCCGGGGGTGCGGCCCTGGTGGCGTTCGAGCCGGTCTGAGCCGCTTGGCCAGGAATGACCATCCCAGTCCACAATGGATGGTGAGTATGCGCGACGCGGCGTCCACCTCCGCACGCCTAGCGTCGTCGAACGACACGACACCAAACGAGGAGGGCCCCATGTACGTCGTGGTCCAGCACAAGATCTTGAACCCGGAGACAGCGTTTCCCCGCGGCCAGGCCCTTATCGACGGCATCGGAGCGCCGGATGGCACCCGGGTGCTGCAGTTCTACCCGCACGTCGATGGATCCGCCGTGACGTGCCTCTGGGAGACAAAGTCCGTTGAAGACGTCCAGCGCTTCGCCGACACAACTCTCGGGGACTCGAGCATCAACGTCTGCTACGAGGTCGACTCGGAGAAGGCATTCGCCGAGCGTCCACTCGGCCTGAGGCCGTCGTCGGCCCCTGCCGCCTGAGATGAATGATCCGAGGAGTTAGTGGTCGTAGGCGGTCAGCGAGCGCATGACGGGCTGGCCGGTGTGGTCGTTGTGCCAGATTCCGGCCGTGAGTGCGAGGACGCGTTGCAGGACGCGGACCATGACACCGCCGGGAGTGCGGCCTTGGTGGCGTTCGAGGTCGAGTTGGGCTTTGAAGGACTGGTTGACCGATTCGATGGTCTGGCGCAGCGGCCTGAACAGCTCGGACCCGGCCCGCGCGGGCTCGCCCTTGCGGGCCGGCCGCAGCAGTCGGATTCCCCACTGCGTGAGTTCGCGTTCGAACGCGGCGCCGTAGTAGTGGCGGTCGCTGATCAGGGTCTGCCCTGGGTGGGAGCCGACGAGGTCGGACTCGGCGTCGAGGATGCCGAGAAGGGTCTGGCGTTCGTCGGCTTTCGCGCCGGTCAGAGCGAACGCGACGGGCAGCCCGTGGAGGGTGCACACGAGGTGCAGCCGAAGGCCCCAGAAGAAGCGGGAGTGGCTGGCGCAGTAGCCGTACTCGGCCCATCCGGCCAGGTCGGAGCGTTTGACCGTCTCGCGTGAACGTCCGCATTCCACGGGCGTGGAGTCGACGACCCAGACGGTGTCGGTCCACAGCGAGGTGTCCGTGGCGAGCAGGCGGTTGACGTGGGCGATCAGGTCGGCCGCCTTGCGTAGCCGCCTGTTGCAGCCGGACTGCCTTGGCAAGTAGGGGAACAGATGCCGCAGCCGGGCGCGGGCGTGGCGGATCCATCGGTGCTCGGAGGTGAAGCCAAGCAGGGCCTGCATCACGGCGAGGGTGACCAGCTCGGCGTCACTGAGCCGGGGCGCGATGCCGATCCTGGGCCGCCACGGCGCCAGGTGCGGCGATTCCTTCAGCAGGTCATCGGTCTTCACGTAGAGCGCGGTAGCGAGGGAGTCTAGGTCGGGCGTCACAACCGATCTTTGGACTCCCTCGCTTCATGTCATGCGCGACAGCGAGCCCTTCGCATCATTCATCTAGAGCGGTGAAGTCCGTCGCCTGGAGAGGAGTTGCCCTCAGACGGAAACCACCCGTCACTGCCGCGGGAACGCCAGTGCCGTCGGAGCCGGCCCCAGCGTCGTCGTGCCCGGGAGCGACCGGTGGCCGAGCCCCGTGCGGTACGCGTCCAGCGCGGCCTCGGTGCGGCCGCCGCGGCGCAGAAGGTCGCCCAGCAGCCGGCACAGATCGGCGAGGTCGCCGCTCGCGCCGCTGCGCTCCAGCAGCCCCAGCGCCATGACGTAGTGCTCCTCGGCGGTCTCCATGTCCCCCCGCTCCTCGGCGATCAGCCCGAGCAGCCTGTGCGCACCCCCCGCGTGCACCGCGCCGTGCCGGTCACCCAGCTCAAGAAATGCAGAGAGCAGATCCGCCGCCTCGCCGTGCCGTCCGAGCCGCCGGAGGACATCGGCCAACTCCACCTCCACCTGCGCGGTGAACAGCGCCGCGCGTTTGGCGTTCAGCATGTCCCGGGCGGCGCGCAACTCCTGTTCAGCTTCCGCAAGTTCGCCCTTCTGCGCCTGAACGTAGCCGCGCATCCAGTGGCAGTGCGCGAGATCGGTACGCAAGCTCAGCTGCTGGTAGATCGCCTGCGCCTTGGCCAATGAGGCGTCGGCGTCAGCCGTGCGCCCCTCTGCGAGGAAGGTGCGAGCCACCTGCCGGTGCATGCCCGCCACCAGCGCCGGGTTGTCGACCTGCGGAGCCAGCGCCAGGGCTAGCTCGGCAGCATGGGCGGCCCGGGCGTGGGCACCCATGTCGATGTACGGGCCGATCACGGCGGCGTACAGGATGACCAGCGCCTCGGGGTCGGCCAGGCCGCTCGCACCGAGCTCGTCGATGGCGGATTCGAGGAGGTAGCAGGCGTAGCGCAGCTCCCCGGCCAGGAGGTGTGCGACGGCACGGCCCCGGATCGCGCGTACGCGGCGGGGCAGCGGCTCCTCGGCGAGGAGCCGCTCGGCGGCCTGGAAGTGGTGGCCCGCGTCGACCAGTTCACCGGCCTCCAGGGCACAGTCGCCGAGCCCGAGCAGCGCCTCGGCCTGCTCGGGAACGAGTCCGAGGTCCTCCGCGTCGGCGAGGAGTTGGCGGTAGCGCACGGCGGCCTCGTCCGCCGTCCCGGTGGCCAGCTGCTGGTGCGCGTCGGTGAGAGCGAGCCGCAGCTCCGTGGCGAGGTGCGCGGGACGGCCGGTGGCCAGCTCCTCGTACGACGTACCGAGCCGCTCCGCAAGGAAGCGCAGCGCGGTCTCCGAGGGCCTGACCTTGCCCGACTCCAGCGTCGAGACGTACGCGGGGGTGTACGAAGGCTCAGCCAACTGTCGCTGTGTCAGCCCGCGTTGACTGCGCAGCCGCTGTACTCGGTGGCCGATCGTGGCCGGATCGTCCATGCGGACCCCCTGGTTCGTGAACTTCCCAGTATCCAGAAGCAGTAGGCATTGCGCACGCCCTCGCCTTCCCCCTAGGTTAAGCGACTCGTTCAACACATTTACTAACGCGCTTAACTTGCCTGGCAAGGGGCTGATTTCATGCGTTCAGCACGACGCGGAGCCATGGCGGCCGCAGTGGCCGTCGTCCTCACGACCGTACTCGCCGCCACACCCGGAAGCGCCGCTGCGGACCCGACGGCACCCCCCACGGCCGGAGTCGAGGTCGAGATACCCGGGCCGGAACACGGGACGCTCGCCGGGTCCGGCCACACGCACGTGCCGCCCGAGGGCCGGAACCGGCCGGCCTCCCGCCTGTCGGCGACCGAGGCGGCCGCCGACGGCGAGGTGGCCAAGATGGTCGACAACGGCCCCACCGCCGACCGGCTCGACATCGTCGTCGTCGGAGACGGCTACACCGCCGCCGAACTGTCCCGCTTCCACGCCGACGCCCAGCAGAAGTGGGCCGAGCTGACGGCCGTCGAGCCGTACACCACCTACCGCAACCTCTTCAACGTCTGGACGGTCGACGCCGTCTCGAACGAGTCCGGTGTCTCCGGCGACCCCGCTCCCGACACCCTCAGGGACACCGCCCTCGGCTCGTACTTCTGGTGCGACGACATCGAGCGGCTGCTCTGCGTCGACCAGGACAAGGTCGACGGATACGTGGCGAAGGCGCCCGAGGCCGACCTGGTGCTCGTCCTCGCCAACAGCACCAAGTACGGCGGCGCGGGCTACAACGAGCCCAGCAAGACCCTCGGCTACGAGGGCATATCAACGGCCTCGGCGGGCAACGAGAAGTCCGGCCAGGTCGCGATCCACGAGACCGGCCACTCCCTGGGCAAGCTCGCCGACGAGTACTTCTACCCCAACTACCCCGGCTACGAGCGGTACGTAGGCCCCGAGCCCGCCGACTCCAACATCACCAGCTTCACCGCCGACGACCTGGCCGACCGGGGCGCCAAGTGGCACCGCTGGCTCGGTGAGCAGTCTCCCGACGGCGGCACCGTCGGCGCGTACGAGGGCGGCGGCTACTACGTCACTGGGCTGCGGCGCCCCACCGAGAATTCCCTGATGCGCTCCCTCGGCCAGCCCTTCAATCTGCCCGGAGTGGAGGCGATGATCGCCGGCTTCTACCGCGAGGCGCGCATCGCCTCCCCCGTCACGGCCACCGACCGCACCCTCCGCATGGGCGACACCGCCAAAGCCCTCGTGCCCCGGCTGACGGGGGCGGACGGGCGTCAACTCAGGATCCGCTGGTATCTGGACGGGCGGGAGATGAAGTCTCTCGCGGGCCGCACCGACGTACGAGTGTCCGACCTGGCCCTGCGGCTGCTCGACCTTCGGAAGCACACACTGTCCCTCACCGCCGAGGACCGTACGCCCTCGGTTCGGGACCGCGCCATCGCCCGGACGATGAGGTCCACGGTGAGTTGGACGGTCCGGCTCTGACGGCTCCGGCAGGCATGCGTCACGGCCGGACCGCGTCCAGCCCTCGGACGCCGTCGAGGACTGGACGCGGTCCGGCCGTGACCGCCTCGGTTCACCCAGCCGGCGGCGGGGCCAGTTGGGCGGCCCGCGCCCCTTCGCCGAGCCGCTGCGCACCCTTCTCGACCACCTCCTGATCATCACCGACCGGCTGGACCCGCCCGGCACCTCGTGGTCAGCGGCCCAGAAGCGATAGGAATGGGGTATGCGCAGTATTTCGGGTCAATCTGGGCATGGGGTGCCTGACCGGTGTCCTCGTCCGGGGCAAGGCCACCAAGGGCGACGCGAGCGACGAGAGCACGGTCAGCCTCATCAGGGAGGAGAGACGTGCGGCAGCCACGGCGCCTGCGCTCCCTGCTGAGCGTGCGCAGCCTCTCCGGGCAGGTCTTCCTCCTGCAGCTGGTGCTCGTGGTGCTGCTGGTCGTCGCGGCGCTGGCGGCTCTCGTGGTGCAGGCTCGACGCGACAGCATGGCGGACGCCCGGCACCGGACGCTTGCCGTGGCGCAGACGTTCGCGCACTCCCCGAGTATCGAGGCGGCGCTCGAGAGCCCCGACCCGACCGCGGTGCTGCAGCCGCACGCCGAGGCTGCCCGGAAGGCCGCGGGCGTCGATGCGATCATCGTGTACCGGCTGGACGGCATCACCCTCACCCACAGCGACCCGGATGAGATCGGGAAGCTCGTCATCGGCCCCTACGCGGAGGCGGCGGCCGGCAAGGCGTTCACCAGGACGTTCCACGGGTCCCTGGGGCTGTCCGTGGTCTCGGCGGTCCCTGTCAGGGGTGCCGACGGCTCGGTCGTCGCCGTCGTCTCCGCTCCCATCACGGTCGAGAACGCCCAGCACACGGTGAACCAGCAGCTGCCGGTCGTGCTCGGCAGCGTCGCCGGGGCCCTCGCCGTCGCCGCCATCGGGTCGGGACTGGTGAGCCACCGGTTGAGGCGGCAGACCCATGGCTTGGGCCCGGCCGAGATGGCCAGGATGTACGAACACCACGACGCGGTCCTGCACGCCGTGCGGGAGGGTGTGCTGATCATCGGCGGTGAGGGTCGGCTGATGCTGGCCAACGACGAGGCACGGCGGCTGCTGCGCCTGCCGGCGGACGCGGAGCGGCGCCGCATCACCGATGTGGGGATGGAGGAGGACCTCGCCGAGCTGCTGACCTCCGACCGGCCGGCCACTGACGAGGTATACCTCGCGGCCGACCGTCTCCTGGCGGTCAACAAGCGGCTCACCGCACCCCATGGACCGGTCGCCGGCGTGGTGACGCTACGGGACACCACCGAGCTGCGGGCTCTCTCCGGCAGGGCCGAGGTGGCCCGCGAACGGTTGCGGCTGCTCTACGACGCCGGGGTGCGGATCGGCACCACGCTGGATGTGAAGCGCACCGCCGAGGAACTGGCGGAGGTGGCGGTGCCCCGGTTCGCCGATGTCGCCACCATCGAGCTGCTGGACCCGGTCCTGCACGGCGAGGAGTCCTCCGGTGTGCACACCGAGATGCGCCTGACCGCGGTCGCGGGTCTGGAGGAGGGCCGTCTCCTCCACCCTGTCGGCGAGCTGATCCGGTTCGTCGCCGGCGACCCCGTCTCCGCAGGACCGGCCGACGGCCGAGCGGTGCTGGTGAGGGACCTGAGCACCTTCGACGGCCGGCGGGCCCTGGACCCCGCGGATGCCCGGTGGATCCTCGACCACGGCATCCACTCCCTGCTCGCGGTCCCGTTGCGGGCCCGCGGGGTGGTGCTGGGAATGGCGGGCTTCTGGCGGGCGGACGACTCCCCGCCGTTCGAGGACGAGGACGTGTCCTTCGCCGAGGAGCTGGCCGCCCGGTCAGCGGTGTGCATCGACAACGCCCGCCGCTACACCCGCGAACACACCATGGCCGTCACCCTGCAGCGCAGCCTGCTGCCACGCCGGCTGCCCGAGCAGTCCGCCCTTGAGGTGGCCTATCGCTACCTGCCGGCACAGGCCGGGGTGGGCGGGGACTGGTTCGACGTCATCCCGCTGTCCGGCGCCCGGGTGGCTCTGGTGGTGGGTGATGTCGTCGGCCACGGCCTGCACGCCGCGGCGACCATGGGCCGGCTGCGCACCGCCGTTCACAACTTCTCCGCCCTGGACATGCCTCCGGAGGAGCTGCTGGGCCGACTGGACGAGCTGGTGGCCCAGAACGACGCCGACGGGGCCGACGCAGGGGAGGACGGGCAGGGGATCACCGGCGCCACGTGCCTGTATGCCGTCTACGATCCCACGACCGGGCAGCTGGACATGGCCACCGCGGGCCATCCGGGACCGGCTGTGGTCCATCCCGACGGGACCGTGGACTTCCCTCCGGTGCCCGTCTCCCCGCCGCTGGGGCTGGGCGTCGGCCTGCCCAGCGAGAGCGCCAAGCTGACCGTGCCCGAGGGGTCCCGGCTGGTGCTCTACACCGACGGCCTGATCGAGGACCGCGACCGCGACCTGGACGCCGGCCTGGAGGTCCTGCGCGGTGCTCTGACCGGGCCCGACCGCACCCCTGAGGCCACCTGCGCGGCGGTGATGGAGGCCCTGCTGCCCGACCGGCCCAGGGACGACATCGCGCTGCTGGCGGCCCGCGCCCGCCGGCTCGGCCCCACGCAGGTCGCCGAGTGGCAGGTGCCCGGTGACCCGGCGGAGGTGGCCCCGGTGCGCACCGCCTGCGCCCGCCGACTGACGGAGTGGGGACTGGAGCAGATCGCCTTCAGCACGGAGCTCATCCTCAGCGAGCTGATCACCAACGCCATCCGCTACGGCACCGAGCCCATCACCGTCCGGCTGCTCCGCACGGATCCGGTCAGCGGCTCCGCCGCAGGCACCCTGATCTGCGAGGTCTCCGACGGCAGCAGCACCTCGCCCCGGCTACGCCGCGCGAAGGCCACCGACGAGGGTGGTCGCGGGCTCTTCCTGGTCGCCCAGTTCGCCCAACGCTGGGGCACCCGCTACACGCCCACAGGCAAAATCATCTGGACCGAACAATCCACCCACGACGGCGCCACGCCCGGGGCGGAAGGGCTCGGCGAGATCCTGCTCGACCAATGGGACGACACGGCACTGTGAGGGGATCGTGCACCTCGCACGACCCGCACGGTCTGCCCGGTTCTGCACGGCTCGCCGTGCGCACAGAGGTCGTGGTTCCGGCGTGGGACCGCGATCACAGGCTTGCTCGGGTGGGATCCCGCCATCGAGACGGCCGGGTACTCTGGCCTCGACGACCACTCCCACCCCCTGGAGCCGTCGTGACCACACCCCGGGCCCGAGCAGCGGCCGTCCTCAGCTGCTTCGCCCTCGTGGCACTGGGCCTGAGTGCCTGCGAGAACACCCCCACCGCCGAACCCCAGAAGCCGTCGGTGGCCACCGCCGCCGAGAACGTGGGCGGCATGGAGGCGCTCATCGCCGCGGCGAAACAGGAGGGCAGGCTCAATGCGATCGCGATTCCGCGATCCTGGGCCGGCTACGGCCACCTGATCGACGGCTTCGAGAAGAAGTACGGGATCGAGGTCACCGTCGACAATCCGGAGGGCCACAGCGAGGACGAGATCGAGGCCGTGAAGAAGAGCGGGAACCGGTCGACCGCCCCCGACGTGCTCGACATGGGCGATACGTTCGCGCGGGCAGCAGCGAGGGAGAACCTGCTCGCGCCGTACAAGGTCGCCGCGTACGACTCGGTCCCCATCAGTCAGAAGGACCCGCAGGCCCGCTGGTACAACAACTACGGGGGCTACATCTCCATCGGCTGCGACGCCAACCGCGTCAAGCCCTGTCCCCGCACCTTCGCCGATCTGCTGAAGCCCGGTTACCAGGGCAAGGTCGCGATCGAGGGCGACCCGACCCGGTCGGGTACCGCCTTTGCAAGCGTCTACGCGGCCGCGCTGGCGAACAACGGGTCGTTCGACGACATCCAACCCGGTCTCGACTTCTTCGCCGAGCTCAAGAAGATCGGCAACTTCAACCCCACCGAGCCCAGCTCGGCATCGGTCGAAGACGGCCGGACACCCATCAGCATCAACTGGGACTACGTCAACCTCGGCCACGCCGACGAGCTCCGCGCCAAGGGCGTGAACTGGCAGGTCGCGATCCCCTTCGACGGCGCCTTCGCCCAGTACTACGCGCTGTCGATCAACAAGAACGCCCCGCACCCGGCGGCTGCCCGCCTGTGGCAGGAGTACCTCTTCAGCGCGGAGGGCCAGAACCTCCGGCTCAAGGGTTTTGCCCGCCCGGTGCTCATGGACACCATGAAGAAGGACGGCACACTCGACGAGGCCGCCGCCGCACAGCTGCCGACGGTCGAGGGAACGCCGCGGTTCCCGACAGACGCGCAACTGGACAAGGCGAGGGAGACGGTCGCCCGGGGCTGGGAGAGGGCCGTCTCCGAGTAAGCGGTGGGGACAAGTGGAGCCTCAGGCTCCGGGCGGGCAGGCTGGACCCATGCGGTCGGTATCGCGCTCGCCCGTTTGGCGAGGAGCGGGTGGGCATGGCCCCGTCCTCCTCACCTTGCTGCAGGCTCTGCCCTTCATGATCGCGCTGGCCGTGCTGGCGATCGAGCTCACGCCGGCCCACTTCATCTATACCGGCCCCCTCCTCACGGCGATGCCGGCGTTGGCAGCGGTGACCATGGGCCCCAAGGGCACCCTCTCGGCGGCGGCTCTCGCGCTGACCGTCAGCGTGATCACCGCCACCTACAACCAGGCGTGGACCACCCTCCAGGTCTATACCAACTTCCTGGCCATTGGCCTGGTGTCCGTTGCCGGTTACATCACCAGCGACGCCGTGCAGACGCGCAGGCGGAGCGAGCTTGAGCAGGTCCGTCGGATCGCCCTGGCGGCACAGGACGTCGTGCTGCGGCCCGTGCCGGCGCACCTGGGCCCCGTACGGGCCGCCAGCCTCTGCCTCGCGGCCGGGACGGAGGCGCAGATCGGCGGTGATCTTTACGAGGCGGTGCAGACCCGATACGGGGTTCGGATGATCGTCGGCGACGTCCGCGGCAAGGGACTCAAAGCCATGCGGGCGGTCGGCGTCGCGCTGGGTGCGTTCCGGGAGATCGCACACTACGAGGCCGACCTGACGGAGGTCATGGACCACTGCTCGGCTGCGCTGCGACGCGAGGCCATCATCTCGGGCGACCTGGAGGTGGTGCTGGAGGGATTCACCACCGCCCTCATGGCCCAGGTACCGGACGAACCCGTGGTGCAAGTGGTCAACCGCGGCCATCCCCCTCCGCTGGTCCTGCGCCAGGGCAGAGTGCAGCACCTGCTGCCCGCCTCGCCGCTCCCGCCACTCGGCCTGGAGGACCTTGCCACCGGCACCCCGTCCACACCCGAGAGCTATCCGTTCGCACCTGGCGACCGTCTGCTGCTGTACACCGACGGTGTGATCGAGGCCCGTAATCCCGACAACGACTTCTTCCCCCTTCCGGAAGTCATGGAAAGGATCCGCGCCGACACGACCCCGCCGGAGTTCCTGGCCGAACTGCACCAGGCACTGATACGGCACACCGCGGGCCCCCTGACCGACGATGTCGCGATGATCCTCGTCGACCGACTCGACGGGGAGGCCATGTCCCCCCGCGATCACCACCAGGCTTGACGCCCGGACCGGGCAGGCTCGGTCCGGGCGCGTGCGGTTCAGGTGGACCGCTTGACCCGGCCGCTCGCGAGGGGCCATTCGCGGTGGAGGCTGCCCAGGGGGATGCGCTTTTGGAATATGGGTGTACCGAAGACCGAGAGCTGAAGCTGGAGGTTGCCGCTCAGGTCGAAGCCGCCGTGGAGCGCCCAGGCGCCAGTCAGGTCCAGGGAGCCGTTCGGGGAGCCGTCCGCGGGGGTGGAGGCGGAAGCCCGGACCTCGCCCTCGGCGCGCAGGTACGGGGCGAAGTCGGCGGTGAGGCCGACCATGCCGTACAGGCCGACGGACGCTTCGGCCCCCAGGGCGGCCTTGGCCCGGCCGGCTGCCGTGACCGTGGCCGTCACGGGGGTGCTCTTCACAGCGGAGGTGCTGACCGGGGCCCAGCCCTTGCCGGGTGTGTAGCCGCCGCCGACGCGGAAGTCACCCTTGACGTCCTGCTTCACGTCGAGGGTGACGCGGCCGTCGGCCTCGACCTGGAGGTAGACGGTGAGGTCGAGGTTGACGACGACGGGCACGGGGCCGACCTGGATCACGGGGTCGGCGTGCAGTTTGGCGAACGGTATGCGCTGGGAGGTCTGGGCGGCCGCGCGGCCCTTCAGAGCCCACTGGGCGGACCAGTCGCCGGACATGCCGAGGAACGCCGAGCCGGGCCCGAACTTGCCCGCCTGTCCATGGGCGCTGCCGTCGTAGGAGAACTCCACCTCGGGGGCCAGCTGGACGAAGCCGGAGACGGAGGCGGCGGCCGAGACGGGTGCGTCGGCGGCCGTGGCGAGCGTGGTGCCTACGTCGAGGCGGAGCTGACCCACGGGCACCTTCGCCCCGTTGGGGCCGAAGCGGACGCCACCGGGCTTGGCCCAGGAGAACTTCACACCCTTCACCAAGGGCTCGACGTCGACCGTGGCCGGGTCGACGGGTATCCGGCCGTCGGCCTTGTCGTCGGCGAGCAGCGCGCTGAGCGTCGCGGGCTTGGTGGCAACCTCCGTGGCCTTGCCGGTGGTGCGTACGACCTTCGTCACCTCGACGAGGACCCCCTCGGGGGCGCCGGGCGCCGGGGCGCTGGCGATGACGTCGCCCGTCTTGACCGGACCTTCGGCACGGGGCTCGGCCGATCGCCCGGAGGTCGGGCTCGGGGTCGGGGTCGAGGCCGGGGTCGGCGAGGAATCGCGGGAGGCCGCCGGCGGGGCGGCGATGACCGCGTGTCCGGTCCGCCGGTCGTAGTCGACGACCTTGAAGGTGCTCTGGCGGGTGCCGGCGCCGCCCTTGGTCGCCGGTCGTGCCACGGCAGTGGGCGTTCCCTGCGGTGCCGGTGTGACGTCGAGCCGTTCGCTTTTCTCCGCCGCGGCGGCCGGGGTGGCGGTGGATACCGCTCCGGGGGTGGTGGCGGTGGTGCTGACGGGTGTGGCGGAGCATCCGCTCGCCGCCAAGGCGAGGGAGATCAGCGTGGGGACCAGGAGTCTCCTGGTGTGAGTGCGCACGGGGGTGTCCTCCGGCGATGAGCGATGTGCATGGGGGGTGGCTGCTGTCATCGATGTGCCTACTTGGCAGTAACAGCCGTCTGATGATGGCATGACAGCAGCCGGGCCAGGACATGCCCGTGGCCCATGCCGGAGAATTGGCCGAACTGATAGGGCAGTTGGCGGGTTGTCGACTTGTCCGGGGTGGCAACCTCGCAGCGCAGCGACGTCTGACGGCACGATCGACGCCAACGGCAGCAGCCGGTGCCGGCTACGCGGCCGGCACCGGCAGCTCGCTCGACGCGTACCTCAAGGCGTACGACCCCGCCGTCCGGGGGAATTTGAGAGGTGACGCCCCCTCAGCAAGCCAGGTGCAAAAGAAAAGGGGGCGGCTCCGGGGATTCCGGAGCCGCCCCGCAATGCGTGTCAGACGCGACCGCCGGTGAGCCGGGAGATCGGGCCGCGGGAGCGTAGCCCTGCGCGGCGGCCCATGGCGTATGCGCCGGTCAGCGCGGCCGCGGCGCTGACGGCGGTGCTGCCGGCGAGCGTCTTGCGGGTGCGCACGGCGGTCCACAGCCAGTCGCCGGTGCCCCGGACGGCGTGGACGGCCGCGAGAGTCTTCTCGGCGATGGGCGCGGGAAGCGCGGTCAACGTCCCGGTGGCCGCTGCCTCGGTTTCCTCCACCGCGTGGACGGTCTTCTTTGCCGCGTCCGAGCCGCGACTTGTGCGGCTTCGGGTGCCGGTGCTGTCCGAGGTGGTACGCGAACTGTTCCGACGGGACGCGTTCTCGTGGCTCTTCTCCGATGCACTCATATTCATCGTCTAGCCGGGCCAGGCCCGAACAAACTCCATTTAAGGCGGTTTTCCGATTACAGCAGTTTGCCGAGCGGACCCAGGTCAAGGTTGAGGTCTTCCGGTTCCAGTCCGAAGCGATCGCGCAGCAGCGTCATCCGGTCCTCCAGGAGCATGAGGGTCAGACCGATCCGCTCTTCCTGCTCCTCGGTGAGGTCGCCCACCTCGACCCGGCGCAGGGCCTGGCGTTCCATCAGCTGACGCAGCAGCTCGACCACGGTCAGGACCAGGCACGCCAGGTCGCGTTCGACGGTGTCCGGGTCGAGTTCCACGCGTCGCGGCCACGTCGTCACGGTGTCACCTGCTTCCACGGGGAGGGCACGCCGTCGCCGACGGAGCTGACGAGCGCCTTCAGGTCGATGCGTACGAGGTCGACGTCGGCGATCCTCAGGGTGATGTCGCCGGCGAGGACCACACCGCCGGCCAACAGCCGGTCCAGCAGGTCGACCAGGGCGATCTCCCGCTGGTCGGTCATCGGCCCGGCCCCTCGTCGGACTCGGTCCGCGTGAAGGAGTAGGGCACCCAGGGGCCGGTGATCTCCACGCGCAGGCCGGGGTGCGTCTTCTCGGGCGGAGGAACCGCGTCGAGGAACTCCTGCCGCCTCTCGTCAGGAACGAGGTAGGCGGCGTTGAGGACGTTCCGGCCGGAAGCCTGGGACAGTCGCACCTGCTGGGGCGGGTGCAGCACCGCGTCCGCCGACGCGCGTGCGAGCACCTCGTGGAGGTCTCGCGCGGTGCGGGCCGCCGTGTCGTCGACGTTCCGGCGGGCCCGCTGTTCCCCCAGTCGGCGGCGCAGGTAGTCGCGCCCGGAACCCCCTTGGAGCGGCGCGCTTCCGGTGTTCTCGGACGCGCTCTTCCCGGGTGCCTCGTCGACGTACAGCTTGACTCCCCACTCGTGGGCCCCCGCCAGCCGGTCAAGCGTCTGCGACAGGCGGTGTTCCCCTTCTTCGAGCAGTCGGCGCACGCCCGGCCGGCCACGGCAGACGGTCGCCAGCCGCAGGGGAACGGTGGTGCCACGCCGGCCGGCCGCGGCCACCACGCCGTGATGGGCGCGGGCCACTCTCGCGAGCCAGTCCAGGTCCTCCAGTCGTTCGCGCAAGGGCGCTTCGTCGAAGTCGGCCGCCGCGACCGGTTCGACGATGGCGGTCAGGCCCCGGTGTTCGACGGCTGCCAGCCCCGTACCCAGCGTTTCGTCGGGTGGAGGGCCGTCGGGCGGCCCCGCGGCACGACAGGACCGGACGACGGCGTACACGTACAGCAGTGGTTCGTCCTTCATGACTCCTGCTTCGCCTCCAGCTCGGCGATACGACGGCGCAGCTCCTCGTTCTCCCGGCCCAGCTCGCCGCGCCGGGCCCGGGAGGACAGGGCGGGGTCCTGCTCCCACCAGTCGATGCCCATCTCCTTGGCCCGTTCGACGGAAGCCACGACGAGCCGCAGCTTGACGGTGAGGAGTTCGATGTCGAGGAGGTTGATGCGGATGTCCCCCGCGATCACCACGCCCTTGTCGAGGACGCGTTCGAGGATGTCGGCGAGATTGGCCGACTGTTCGTCGTACGGTCGCGGAAGTCCCGACGGCATCGTCATGACTTGGCCTCCTCCGTTTCCGGCCCCACGGCCTCGCTCCGGGAGGTGCGGCCGCCGTCATCGCGCGCTTCGAGCATCAGCGAGGCGGCGTAGTCGCGCAGTTCCCGCTCGATCCGGCGGCGGATCCTCCACGACCCGCCCGCCCGGCCGCCGAGCCACCGCGGCCGGTACTCCGCGGCGAGCACGACGCAGGTGAGGTCCTCGGCGAGTTCGTGGAAGCTCACGGCGCCCCGGGTCAGGCCCTTGGCGCCGTCGCGGCTCCAGGCGATACGCCGCCGCGGTGTCCGGTGGGTCACGTGCGCCGGCCGCCGGGAGCCGGGACCGCTCGTGTCCCGCCCGTTGCCGGACCAGTGGCTGGTCCACCGCTCGTACGCGACGCTGACCGGCACCGCCACCTGCACCGTCGCCACCAGGGAGAGGGGAGGCGTGCTCCGCCGCCCGTCCGGCTCGCTCAGGTGCCGGATGCGCTCGGTGCCGGCGACGACGGCGGTGTGCAGGGTGCCCCGGGCATGCCCCACCCGTCTGGCACCCGCCAAGGTCAGCGCCGCCAGACCGTGGTTCCCGTCGGCGAGGTCGTGAAGCCGGGCGGAGGACCGGCCCATGATCCGGGCGACGCCGATGACAAGACGTTCGGTGTGAGCCATCAGGTACCCCTCCGTCCTGCCTCCAGGCGGGCCAGGAGTTCGTCCTCCCGGCGGTCGAACTCCGCATCGTCGATCTCGCCGGCCTCGTACGCCGCCACCAAGCCGGCCAGTTCTCCGTGGACGACGCCCGGGTCGTAGTACTCCCGTTCCGCCGCCGCGACGACCTGCCGCAGCACCCAGGCGGTGCCCCGCACCGGCGCGGCCGGCAGCAGAAGGACCTCCTTGAGCAGCCCCATGGAGTCAGCCCGCCTCGACGAAGCTGTACGGGGGCAGCGGCCCCGTCGCCTGCGCCAGGAGGTGCCCGTGCTCCTGGTGGAGGGCGCGCAGGGCGTCCAGGAACTCCTGGCGTCCTGCGCGTTCCACGAGGAACGACAGATTGGCGAGTCGGCCGGTGCCTTCCGGCCCGCGCACCATCGCCGCCGCGTGCGGTGCGAGGGTCCGCTCGACGAGCTCCGCGTCGGTCTTCTCCTGCTCGGCGACGGCCCGTGCGACCAGCTCGCCGAAGGCGAGCTTCTCCTCGTGACTCCCGCCGCCTGCCGCACGGTTGGCGGCGTGCCGGGCCCTCAGGTCGCGATCGGCGGCGAGCACCACGTGCAGCACCGCCTCTTCGTCGTGGTGCACCTTGACGTTGAACTCGTCCTTGCCGTCGAGCGCCTTCAGCCGCTCCACGTAGCGGTCGTGATGCTCCTCGAGGATCGCGGCGACCGCCGCGTCGTCGGGGGAGATCCCGCCGAACCTCAAGGGCAGCACGGGACCGTCCTGGCCGGCCCGGATCACGACGTGCTGGTGCGCCAACAGGTCGCGGCGCTTCGCCTTCAGCTCGGTCGGCGCGTCGCTGCACAGGGCCACGAGGTCGCCGCTGCGCACGACGCGTACGGGCCGCGGGGGGTCGCCGATGCCCTCGATGTGGTCGGGAAGCTTCCGGTCGGCGGGGGCGATGCCGTAGACGTACGTGCTCATTCCTTGTCCTCCCGACGGGTCGAGGTGCGCCGGCGTGAGCCGCTGCTCTCCTTCTCCTCCGTCGCCTCGTCGCGTGCCTGGTGGAAGGCGTCGGAGATGGTCTGCGCGGCCCCGCTCAGGGCGCCCTTGGTCTTGCCGCGGGCGCCGGATTCGGTGACGTCGCCGACCAGTTCCGGCAGGCCGGGGTTCTTGCGCGGACCGGCTTCCAGGTCGAGCCGGTTGCAGGCCTCGGCGAACCGGAGGTAGGTGTCGACGCTGGCCACGACGACGCGTATGTCGATCTTCAGGATCTCGATGCCGACCAAGGAGACGCGTACGAACGCGTCGATCACCAGGCCGCGGTCCAGGACCAGTTCGAGCACGTCGTACAGACCGCTGGAGCCGCCTCCGGAGGCGGCGGGGGCGGGCTGGGTGGGAACGACAGTCATGCTTCTCGGTCTCCCTCTCGTCTCGGTACGGGCACGTACGAAAACCGAGGTGGCGGCCTGTGCGCTCAACGGCGGTCCGCCCGTCCCCTCTCGTAGCGGCGGGCGCGCCGGTAGCCGATGAGGTGCCCGTGGGGGTCGGCGTCGACCTCGTACGAAGCGAGCAGGCTCATCGTCTCGGGAACGCGTTGCAGTTCGAGGACTTCGACGGTCAGACGCCAGTCGCCACTCTCGCTCCGTTCGCAGGAGCTGACGGCCTCCGTGGGCTGGTTCAGCAGCTGAGCGAGCTCCTCCATCGCCGTCCGGATCACCGTGGCCATCGGTGGCGGCCGTTCCTGCTCCGCCTTCGACGCCTTGCTCTCCGTCCCGGTTTCCGATGAATCGTCCATGACTTCTCCTCTCTCGTGTTACCGGGCGTCGTCTCCTCAAACGGCATGGCCCGCCGTGAACTTGTGGGGCCGGCGTCAGCGCGGACCCGAGTGTTCTTGACCGCCTGCCCGCCGGGCGTCACTCCACGCACGCCGGGCGTCTTCGGCCTCGGCGCGGAGGCCATGCGGAGGGAGCCCGGGTCGCGCGTGTCACTCCGGATCGTTCCGGATGCCCTGCCCGACACTTCCCCGCCTACCTTGTCGACGGCGCCCGTCAGACCGACCATTCCGGAGCCCGGGGAGCAGCGATGCCGACGACGGCCACCACCCAACGCCCACCTGCCACTGTGCTCGGGCATGAGGAGCGCAGGGTGCTCGCCGCGGTCGGCTGCGGCCTGCGGGACGACGAGATCGGCGCCGCCCTCGCCATCGGCGAGGACGCCGTGGCCGAGCACGTCGCGCGGATTCTCGTGAAGCTCGGGCTGCGGGACCGAGCCGCCGCCATCGTCCACGCCTTCGACTGCGGGCTGGTCGTCCCCGGACGTGGCCCCCGTACGCGGTCGGTGAGTCCGGTGCCGTGGACCGCCGCCGGCCGGGCGGCCGGACCGAAGGTACGGATCTCCGTACTCGGACCGCTGCAGGCATGGCAGGACGGGCGGCCGCTCAATCTGGGGCCGGTCCGCCAGCAAGCCGTACTGGCGGCGCTGGCGCTGTGCGCGGGGCGGGCCCTCAGCCAGCGGGAACTGCTCGACGACGTGTGGGGGATGGAGCCGCCGGCCGCGAAAGTGGTGCCGGTGTACATCTACCGATTGCGCAAGGCCCTGCGCGCCGGGGACGGTCCGGACGCGGTCATCGAGTATGCCCGGCGCGGATACCAGCTGGTCTCCGGGGCGGTCGACGTGGACGTGGCGCGCATGGAGGAGCTGGTCACCGACATCGGGACGGCCGATCGAGCGGGTGAACCGGCCGAGGCGGTACGGCTGTGTGCCCAGGCGCTTGAGCTGTTTCGCGGGGAGCCCTTGGCCGGTTTACCCGGGCCACTCGCCGAACTGGAGCGGCTGCGGCTCACCGAGTGCAGGATCGCCCTCGTGCAGCGGAAGTTGGAGTGGCAGCTGCGGCTGGGCCAGGACTCGGAGGCGATCGCCGAGCTGTTCGCCCTGTCCGCGGCGTACCCCCTGAACGAGCCGCTGGCGGCGATGCTGATGCGGGCGCTGTACCGTAACGGCCGGCAGGCCGACGCGTTGACCGTGTTCGACCGTGCCCGCCGCCGTCTCGCCGACGAGCTGGGGGTTCCTCCGAGCCGGGTGCTGCGGCGGACGCACCAGATGATTCTGTGCGGCGACGAAGCCGGCCTCGGTCTCGCCCCCGGAACGGCGAAACGTCGATGACGCCCTCTCACCACCTGCCGGCAGCCGGTTCTGCTCGGCCGCCGGCAGGTGGTGAAGGGACTCATTCGGCTACGCACCCGGCCGAAAGGTTTCCGTGATTACCAGGAGGCCGGATACCAGGCGCCGTTGTACCACTGCTCGTTGGCGCTGTCGTTGTGGTGATCCATGTTGAAGTCGTGCGGGTAGTTCTTGACGTGGTTGTCCGGGTAGGTCCAAATTCCGGCGGACTCGTCGCAGACGTAGTCCCAGTGGCAGATCGTCTTGACCGGCACGTTGCCGAAGAACTTGTCGGCGCCGGCGAGCGGGGCGCCGACAATACCGCCGAACGGCACGGATCCGCCGTTGGCACCAGGAGGTGCCTGGCGCTTGGGGTCCGCGATGAGAATGGCGTTGACGTTGTCGAACGTCTGCCAGTTCTCGGTGACCCAGATGTGCACCACCGCGGCGCCCAGCGAGTACCCGCCCATCTTGACGTGCTGGCCCGGGCACGCGGCACGCTGGTTGCGGACCAGCCGGTTCAGCTCGTTGACGCCTGCCCGGGCACTCGCGCCGTTGGGAATCTGGGTGGGGTATCCGACATGCTGCTGGATGTTGCCGGTGAAGCCGTCGTTGTTCCACGAGCTTCCCGTGCCACCGACAACGATCGTGTAGGTGCCCTCACACGAAGCCGCTGCCGCCGCTTGCGCCGTGGACCCCTGTGCCACTGAAAGCCCGGCTGTCAGCAGAAGTCCGGCCAACGCGGCCGTCATCCTCTTCGCTCGCATTCGATCCTCCCCATGTGGTCTGCCTACGCGTCACGACAGTGGCAGTGGCCGATGACATTCCGATGAAACAAGCGAGGAGGCCGACTCCATCGGTATTTCATCGGTGCCTTCTACTGTCGGCCGCCGACGAGCGGAGTTCACGACGGAAAGGCACACAGTGGGAAGAACCGGCTTGTACCGCGTGTTCACCAGATGGGCCGTCGTGGCCGGCATCTGGGCGTTGGTCATCGGGATGACCGCCTCGGTCGCCATCGCCCGACAAGGGCCTGTTCCGCGCCCGGGCGATGACCGGTACGGCGTCTCCCGGTATTTCAGTGGCCCCCAGGGCTTCGCCATTCCGACCGCGCCCTGTGATCCGGCCGGTCCGTCGGCCACCGACGGCATCATGGCCGACCAGGTCAACCCGCAGCTGAACGCGAAGATGGCCGGCTATCTGAACGCCTACAAGATGTCCTGCGCGCGGATGGTCACCCAGGCGGTGAAGGACCGGGGGCTCAACCCGCGAGCCGCGGCGATCGCCATTGCCACGATCATCGTGGAAACCAGCATGAACAACTACTCCCAGGCCGTCGACCACACCAGCATCGGGCTGTTCCAGCAGCAGGACTGGTGGGGTACCCGCGAGCAGCGGCTGAACCCGGCCTACGCCACCAACGCCTTCCTGGATGCGATGGAGCGGCTGTATCCGGGCGGTTCGTGGAACAACGCGCCGATCGGCGAGGTGTGCTGGCGTGTCCAGCAGCCGAGAGAGGACCTGCGCCACCTGTACGGGATCGAGGCGGGCGACGCCGTGCTCATCGCCAACGCGCTGTGGTCCGGTATGAGCGGCGGCCCCAAGCACCCGTACGCCTCGGGCCGGGTGGTGTCCGGGCGGTCAGCGGACGGGCGGCTGGAGGCCTTCGCCGCCGGCGCCGATGGCGTGTATCACTCGTGGCAGACCGAGGTGAACGGCGCTTGGTCGCAGTGGCGGTTCGCGGGTGGTCCGCGCAATGCGCAGCTGGCGGTGGCGTCGAACGCGGACGGCCGGTTGGAGGTGTTCGCACTGTCGGACAGCACCTTCGACCACATGTGGCAGACCGCGCCCAGTGCGGGCTGGTCCGGCTGGGAGAACTTCGGCACCGGGGGGTACCGACTGGCTGCGGGCAACAACGCCGACGGCCGTATCGAGGTGTTCGCCTCCAACGCCAACGGTGTGTTCCACCGCTGGCAGACCGCACCCAGCGGCGGGTGGGCCAACTGGGAAGGCGTCGGCGGCGGTCCGGCCAATGCGCGACTCGCCATGGAGAACGCACCCGACGGGCGACTCGAGGTGTTCGCGCTGTCGGACTCGACGTTCGGGCACCTGTACCAGACCGGTGTCAACGGCGGCTGGTCCGCGTGGGAGAACTTCGGCGGCGGCGGACACGACGTCACCGCCAGCTACAACCAGGACGGCAGGCTGGAGGTGTTCGCCTCCAACGCCAACGGTGTGTTCCACCGCTGGCAGACCAGTCCGACCACGTGGTCGGAGTGGACGGGCACCGGCGGGATCTCCAACGCAGAGCTGACCACCTCGCGGTCGGTCGACGGCCGGGTCGAGGTGTTCGCGATCAACGCCACCACCGCGAGCCATGCCTGGCAGACCGGCCCGAACGCGTCGTACTCGCAGTGGGAGACGTTCGGTGGCGGCGGCACCGAGATCGGTGCGAGCAACAACGCCGACGGTCGGATCGAGGTGTTCGGCACCAGCCACGCCGGCGTCTATCACCGCTGGCAGACCGGGTTCGCCACCTGGTCGGAATGGGGCTGGCTGAACGACTCCGGCCCCGCGGTCACCTAGCCGCTTCGATGGGGCTTCCACCTGTCGGTCCGTCATCACCCGAGACCCCCGAGGGGGAGGAGCGTCTCGTGCTTCCTGGAATTTCCCGACGCGCACTGGCCTGGGTTCTCGCGGCGGCAGCCGCCCTGCTGCTCCCGGCGCTGGTGCCCGTGACTCCGGCCGCGGCCCGGACCGGCGGCCTCGCCGTGGCTTGCCCGGCCGCCGGTTTCGTGTCCCAGCACTTCCACAGCGGCCACAACGGCGTCGACATCGCCAACAATGTGGGGACGCCGATCTACGCCGTGGGAGACGGCGAGGTGACCATCTCCGGGTACGAGCCCGGCTACGGCCAGTGGATCCGGGTCCAGCACCCCGACGGAAGGATCTCCGAGTACGGGCACATGTCCCGGCGGGACGTCTCCGTCGGCGACCGTGTCGTGGCCGGCCAGCAGATCGCCCTGATGGGCTCCGAGGGGCAGTCCACCGGTCCCCACCTCCATCTGCGGATCTGGGGCGACCGGTCCGCCTCGTACGGTATCGACCCCGAGGTCTATCTCGCGGAGCGTGGCGTGGTGCTGCCCTGCACCCCGGGCAGCGGTCCGCGGCCCAAGCCGTTGGTGTATCCGGCGGAGTCGGGCCGGGTCGTGTCGGCGCGGTCGGCGGACGGGCGCCTTGAGGTGTTCGCCGCCGGAGCCGACGGCATCCACCACGCCTGGCAGCAGGAGGTCAACGGCAACTGGTCCGCCTGGGAAGCCCTCGGCGGACCCGGTAACGCCGAACTCGCCATCGCACCCAACGCCGACGGCCGCCTGGAGCTGTTCGCCCTCAACGGCACCACCTTCCAGCACCGCTGGCAACTGAGCCCGTCCGGCGGCTGGTCGAACTGGGAGGCCTTCGGAGGCGGCGGCCGGGACACCGCGGCCGGTGTCAACGCCGACGGCCGCATCGAGGTCTACGCGTCCGGCCCGGTCGGACTCTTCCACCGGTATCAAGTCGCCCCGAACGGCGGCTGGTCGGAGTGGGAGCCCACGGGCGGCGGTCCCGCCGACAGTCGCGTGGAAATGGAGAAGGCACCCGACGGACGCCTGGAGGTCTTCGCCCTCAACGGCACCACCTTCCAGCACCGGTACCAGACCGCCCCCAACGGCGGATGGTCGTCGTGGGGCACCTTCGGGGGCGGCGGCCGGGACCTGACCGTCGACCACAACGCCGACGGTCGCCTGGAGGTCTTCGCCTCGGGCCCGGTCGGCGTGTTCCACAAATACCAGACCAGTCCCACCAGTTGGTCCGAGTGGGAACCCACCGGCGGCCCTGCCGACGCACAGCTCACCAGCGAACGCACCCCCGACGGCCGCGTCGAAGTCTTCGCCATGAACGGCAGCACCGCCATGCATAGGTGGCAGACCGCCGTCAACGCCCCCTACAGCGACTGGGCGTCCTTCGGCACCGGCGGCACCGAAGTCACCGCAGCCACCAACGCCGACGGCCGCATCGAAGTCTTCGGCACCAGCCACGCCGGCACGTACCACAAGTGGCAGACCGGCTTCGCCACCTGGTCCGAGTGGATCTGGCTCAACGACACCGCCGGCCCCGCCGTCGACTGACCCATCTGAGGGGACTCATGCTTCCGATCAGCAGACGGAGCTTGTTGCGCGGTGTCGCCGGGGCGGGCGCGCTCCCGCTCCTGGGCGCCGGCCCGGCCGTCGCCGCGGCCTCCGCGGACGCCGCGTCCCCTCACTGGGTCGGCGCGGGCCCCTTCGCGTACGTCCACGACCCGTCCACCCCCGCCGGCCCGCGCTATCTCAACGATCACACGCTGATCAAGGCTCACGGCCGCTGGCATCTGTTCGGCATCGTCGGGGACAGCGCGCCGCGCGGCGAATCCCCGGACAGCGCGGCGGAGATCACCTTCGCGCACGCCTCCGCGCCGAGCCCGCACGGGCCGTGGGCCACCCACGCCGACGCGCTCACCGTCGACCGGTCCTATTTCGGCGAGGAACACCTGTGGGCGCCGCACGTCGTCGAGGCCGGCGGCAGGTTCTGGATGTTCTACGCCGCGGGCGGGGAGAGTGGTGCCGCGATCAACCTCGCCACGTCGACCGACCTGTTCACCTGGACCCGCGAACCGTCCGGCCCGCTGTTCCGGGGGCTCGCGGCGCGTGACCCCATGGTGCTGCGGGTCGGCGGCGAGTGGGTCATGTACTACACGGAGCTCTCGGGCGCGGGCGGCCACCATGTCGTGGCCTACCGGCGTTCCGCCGATCTGTTGCGCTGGAGCGAGCCGGGCGTCGCGTTCACCGACGCGAGCACGGACGCGACCGTCTCGGTCACCGAGTCGCCGTGCGTCGTCGAACGGGACGGTTGGTTCTACCTGTTCATCGGTCCGCGGGGCGGTTACGAGGGCACCGACGTACTGGCCTCGCGGGATCCGTTCCACTTCGAACTCGGCGGATACGCGGGGCATGTGGCCGGGCACGCCGTCGAGGTGGTCGCCGACGGGGAGGCGTGGCACGCCAGCGCCGCGGGCTGGTTCCGCAACGGGCTGTATGTGGCGCCCCTGTACTGGCGGGACACGCCACCGCCGTGGCAGAGCTCCGACAACCCGGTGGCCGGCCTCGACGTGGACGGCCGGCTCACGGTGTTCGCGCTCGATGCCGCCGACCGCTCGATGCTGCGGCGCGTCCAGCTCGACCCGTACACCGACACCTGGTCGCAGTGGGAGCCCTTCGGCGGGCCGGCCGGCGCGGTTCCCACACTCGGCCGCGACGTCGACGGCAGGCTCGAGGTGTTCTCGCTCGCCCCGGGCGGCGTCAACCTGCACCACCGGGTGCAGCGGGCGGACGGCGGCTGGCACGCCTGGGAGGAGTTCGGCGGCCCGGCCGGCGCCGCCCCTGCCGTCGCCCGCGGCGCCGGCGGCCGGCTGGAGGCCTTCGCCCTCGCGCCGGCGGCCGGCTGGAGGCCTTCGCCCTGAGCCCCGGCGGCGCCTCCGTCGCGCGGCGACGGCAGGGGTCGCCCGGGTCGCTGACCTGGGACCCGTGGGAGCCCGGCTTCGGTGGGGCGGCGGGCGCGCCACCGGTGGTCGCGGCGAACGCCGACGGCAGGCTGGAGGTGTTCGTCCTCTCCCCCGGCGGCTCCGGGATCCGCCACCGTTGGCAGGAAGCCCCCGGTGGTCCCTGGGCCGCGGCATGGCACCCGTTCGGCACCGCGGCCGGCGCCGCGCCTCGGGTGGCCAGGGACGGCAGCGGCCGGCTCACCGTCGCCGCGATCGGGCCGTCGGGCGTGGGAACCTTCGCCCGGCGGCAGGCCGTGCCGAGCGGCGGCTGGGACGCCTGGCTGCCGCTGTTCGGCTGGAGCGCCGCCGCCCCGGCGTTCGCCGCCAACGCCGACGGCCGGCTGGAGGCGTTCTCCCTGACGCCCGGCGGCGCCCGGCTCAGCCACCGCTGGCAGCTCGCTCCGGGCGGGGACTGGGCTCCCGGTGGGGAGTTCGGCGAGCCGGGCATCAGGCTCGTCGCGACACCCACGGCCGCGCTCGACTCCGCCGGGCGGATGCACGTCTTCGCCGTCACCGTCGCGGGCAGGATGCGGACCCGCGTCCAGGAGCGGCCGAGCGGCGGGTGGCGACCGTGGACGGCCTTCGGCGATCGCGCGGTCGCGCCCCTCGTGTCGGGCAGTCCCGCTCTTTGAGCGGAGCGTGCGGATCTCGCCAAGTGAACGGGGAAATCGGTGTTTCGTACGGGCCGCGGACCTGCCCGGACCCCGGCTTCTCCCCTCCCCGCGCGGTGACCTTCCCCACCTTGCGCGACCTGGAACGAGGCGCCGCGCCCGGCAGCGGGCCGTCTCCCCCCGCGCGGCCTGCCCCTGGGGGCGGTTCGGGCCGAAGTGGCCGAAGTACGCCGGTGAAGTCCCCTGAGGGATGAGTATCGTTCCGCTCGTCCGGCAAGTGCGACGCGTGGAACGGGGGGCGCGGTGAGTGGCGTAGTCGTCCATCTGCCGCAGGGCAGCGGTGGCGCCGACGGCGGCGAACCGCGCGGTGACGCGGTGACGTTACGGCTCGGCCCCGGCGAGGTCGCCCGCTTCGGACGGGGCTCCACGACGGTCCCCGTGGAGCTGCGTCTCGCCGACCCGGCGATCTCCCGGCTCGCCGGGGAGATTCGCGTGACCGACGACCACTGGCAGCTCACGAACCACAGCACCACCCACAGCTATCTCGTGGAGAACCCGGAGGGGGCAGGGGAGTACCTGAGGGTTCCGCCGCGACGGGTCGGGGCTCCCATCCCGTTCGAGTTCTCCCGTGTCGTGCTGCCCACCCGCGGTGACGTCACCATCTCCTTCCAGGTGTTCGCCCCGGACCACATCTATCTGGACCCGGAGGCCATGGGCGCCCCCTGGGGAACCAGCACGGTCACCGCGTACTCCCTGGACGAGACGGCCACGTACTTCCTTGTCCTTGTCGCGCTCTGCGAACCGCGCCTGCGTGACCAGTCCCGGGTGGCGGTGCCCACCACTCCCCAGATCGTCGAGCGGCTCAGGGGGCACGTCACCTGCGGCACGCTGACCGCTCGGGCCGTCAGCTCGCACATCGACTACCTCGCCGAGGAGAAACTGCGCATCGGCGTCCCGGACGCGCACGAACCCGGCAAGGGCGACCGCCGCAACGGCAAGCGGGAGGAGATCGTCGGGCTCGCGCTGCGGTTCGGGCTCGTACGGGAAGAGCACCTCGCGCTGCTGCCGTCCCTGACAGGGGCCGGCGGGCGGGAGCGGCCGGCCGCACGATGAGACCGCCGCGCGGCCTGGATGACACCACGGAATTCGACCGACCAGACCTGCTCCCACCCGGCAGTCAGGTGGGCGACTGGGTGGTCACCCAGCTGATCGGGTCCGGAGGCTGGTCCACCGTCTACGCGGCGCGGCCGGCCGGCCCACACCCGGACCGAACCGGCGGGGCTCCCACGGGCCCCACCGACGTCGCGCTCAAGATCATGCCGACCGCCGGGCTCGCGCCGCGGCAGGCGCGCAGGATCGTGGAGTCCGCCCGCCGCGAGGTCGAGCTCGGGCGCCGGGCCGGGCATCCCCGGCTGATCGGCCTCCGGGAGTCGTTCGTTCTCGCCGCACCCGACCGCCCCTCCCTGGAGGGCGCGATCGTGCTGGTCATGGAACGGGCCTCCGGCAGTCTGCGGGAACTCATCGACGCGGGCGTGCCGGAGGCCGATCGCGCCCGGCTGATCGCGGGAATCTGCGAGGGGCTGTCCCATCTCCACCGGTCGGGCTGGGTTCACGCGGATCTCAAGCCGGAGAACGTCCTGCTGGGCAAGGACCGCTCCGTGAAGCTCTCGGACTTCGGCCTCGCCACCGAGCTGACGGGGACACACGGGTACGCGCCTCCCATGGGCACCCTGGACTACCTGCCGCCCGAGCGCTGGCGGGCGCCCCTCGGCGAACTCGGCGTGCGGGTCCGGCCGACCGCCGACATCTGGGCCCTGGGCATCGTCATCCACGAGGTGTTCGCGTCGGGCGCCTCGCCGTTCTCCGGCGCCACACCCGTCGCGCGGGGCGCCGCGGTCCAGGAGTACGGCGAGGGGCGTGCCCCGCTGCGCATGGACCACGCCGTGCCGCCGTTCTGGCGCGCGCTGATCGCCGACTGCCTCGCCCCGACCCACGCGGCGCGCGCCCCCCACACCGCCGAGAGCCTGCTCGCCCGGATCGCGGCCCAGCAGGAGACGGCCGGGACGGGGGCGGGGCGGCTGCGGGGCCGGGCCCGCGCCGCCGTCCTCGCCACCGCGGTGTGCGGGATGGCCGGCGCGGGCCTGTGCTCGGACGCGGCACGGGTGAGCTCGTCCGCACCGCCCGGCCGTGCGGGCGCGACCGTCGGCACGGTCCGGGTGTTCAACGCGGAACGGGCCTGCCAGGACCGGGTCGACCGGGACCCGCGGTGCAGTCTGGGCCTGGCGATCGATCCCGTGCGGCCCTACACCGCGGAGAACGTCGTACCGACCAGGGTGTGGCACGGCGACGTCCTCACCGCGGACTGCGAGTTGCCCGACGGGCAGCCCATCATCGACGAGGAGGACCTGCGGTCCACCCACTGGTTCCGCGTCCATCTCCCACCCGGCTCCATGCCCCCGGCGGCCTGGCTTCCCGCGGTACGCACCAGGGAGCGGCCGGCGCTGCCTCAGTGCCAGCTATGAATCCGCGTTCTTCTTGACGTCGCCCGGGAGGAGCTCCGTCAGCATCCGGTCGAGTGCGGTGGCGATCTCCCCGGCGCAGTGCTCCTCCGTGGGCCGCGTCCTGACGACGAAGTCACGCACGTCGGCCGATGCCATCCTGACGAGGCACCGGGCCCGCCCCGAGATGAGTTCGACGTCCGTCGCGTCCTCGCCGTGGGGCCGGACCCGCACATCGCCCTCTCCCGAGGGCCGGCTGAGCCCGGTGGCGAGCAGGTCCCGGCTGAACACCCAGGTGGTCACGGGTGGTTCGTACGCGGTCACGAGGAAGTCCAGCCGGATCGCCAACGGGTCGCGCGGCACGTGTCGTAGACGCAACGGCAGTTCATGCCATTCACCCACCACCGACTGCAGTGTCGCGTTGATCGTTTTCTCCAGAGGACGGCTCATGTCGGTTCCTTTCGCCACCACTCGAAACCACGGGCTTCCGGATGGCGGCGAGCCTTCCCCGGCACGCGCACTTGACTCCGTGCGCACACCGGGAAGATCTGAGCCGGCCCGGTCAGCTGGTCGCCCGTACCGCTTCCCCTGTGCGCCGGGTGAAGTCCATGTGCCAGTTGGTGATCCAGGTCTGCCCGTCGTCGACGGAGAACGCCTGCTCCCAGTGAGCGCGGTCGGCGGTGATGCCGGACCAGATGAAGCGCGCCCGGACCTTGCGGCCGTCGTGCTCGTCGTCGCCGTGGAAGACGCCGGTGCCGTCGGCGCCGAAGCTGCCGGTGACGGGTGGGAAGAACGTTCCGGTGCGCTTGCTGGCCCAGTACAGCGACCACTGTCCGGTCGCCGGGTTGAACAGCCGCAGGGTCAGCCCGGCGAAGCCCTTCGTCGGGAACTCGATCTCGTCGAAGCTGGCGGCTCCGTCGAAGTGGCAGGAGGCGCGGGTGATGCCGGGGAACTCCTCCCAGCGGTCGTCGCCCTCGGTGGGGTCGAGGAAGTCCTTGCGCCAGCGGTTGACGACGTCGTATGTGCCGGTGAAGAACGCGAAGTTGTTGTTCGTCATGCCCCGGAGGCTAGGTCCGGTCCCCTGACATCCTGTGTCAGGGGACCGGCGTAGATTTGCGGCCATGCGCGCCGGTCGACTCCTCTCGCTTCTGCTCCTGCTGCAAAACCGTGGCCGGATGACCGCCGACGAGCTGGCGGCGGAGCTGGAGGTGTCCGTGCGCACGGTCTACCGCGATGTGCAGGCGCTGATCGCGGCGGGTGTGCCGGTCTACGGCGAGGCAGGTCACGCGGGCGGGTACGCCCTGCTGGACGGCTTCCGCACCCGGCTCACCGGGCTGACCGCGGCCGAGGCGCAGACGCTGTTCCTGGCCGGTCTGCCGGGGCCGGCGGCCGAGTTGGGGCTGGGCTCGGTGCTGACGGCGGCCGAGCTGAAGCTGGAGGCGGCCCTGCCGGCCCAGCTGCACGACCAGGTCCGGCGGATCCGGGAGTGCTTCCATCTCGACGCCCCGGGCTGGTACCGGCAGGCGGACGAGGTGCCGCATCTACCGGCGGTGGCGGCCGCGGTGTGGGAGCGGCGCGCCATCCGGGTGCGCTACCGCCGGTGGTACGCCCCGCAGGAGGTGGAGCGGCGTCTGGAGCCGTACGGGATCGTGCTCAAGGCCGGGCGCTGGTACACCGTCGCCGGTGCCGACGGGGATCTGCGGACCTACCGGATCGGGCAGATCCTCGCCCTGGAGCCACTGGACGAGACGTTCGATCCACCGGCCCGTTTCGACCTGGCCGGCCACTGGGAGGCGCATACGGCGCGGCTGCAGGAGCGGTTGTGGCAGGGCGAGGCGGAGATACGTATCTCGCCGGCCGGTATCGCGCGGCTCCAGGAGTTCGCGACGCAGGCCGTGATCGACGGGGCGAACGGAGGAGAGCCGGAGGCCGGCGGCTGGCGCCGGTCCGTCATCCCCATCGAGAGCCTCGCCCACGCAGAGTCGCAGCTGTTGCGGCTCGGCCCCGAGGTGGAGGTGCTCGCACCCTCAGACCTGCGGGAGCGTGTCGCCGTGTCCACACGGACCATGGCGGCGCTCTACGACTGAGTTCGGTTCAGGGCTCAATGCCGCTCGGCCGGCACGAGCCGTTCGGCCAGGGGCGCGCGACGTGCCGCCGGCATCTGGACGGGGCTCGACCGCCGCTCCAGCTCGATCAGGAGCATCGCCAGCGACGTGCCCTCGCGCCCGAGTGCCTCGCGATAGCGGCGCAGTACCGCGTTCTCGCGGGCGAGTTCGATCGCCGGGCCTCCCGCCGCCCGTCGCCGGGCCGCCAGCTCCCCGCACAGGGCGGTACGCCGGCGGACGAGATCGATGATCGCCTCGTCCAGCTCGGAGACGGTCCGGTGACCGTCGTCGGCGAGCGCGTCCGTGTCCGTGTCCGTGGACATGCCGACCGCCTTCCGTATGAGAGCGCCGGAGGTGGAGCGGGCTGGCTGTCGACGCCGTGTCCGGTCCGACAACCAGCCCATCGTAGCGCGGCATTACCATATTTAGGTAAGCCTTGCTTTACCAATCGTGCTCAGTGGGTCAGCGCCGCGGACTGCTCGTCCAGGGCGGACGTGAGGGGCCTTCCCTCGGCTTCGGCCGCCGGGACCAGGAAGCGCGAGACGCTGCGCAGCTTCTCGCGGGTCTCCTCCAGCTCGCGCTCCGGCGTCGAGTGCGCCACGATGCCCGCGCCGGCCCGCATCCAGGTCCGTCCCTCGTGGCGGTAGACGCTGCGCAGCACCAGCGCGGCGTCGACCGTGCCGTCCGCGTCGACCGTGAGCACGGCGCCGCTGTAGAGCCCGCGGGGCCGGCGCTCGGCGCGGCGGATGAGTTCGCACCCCTCGGCCTTGGGTATGCCGGAGGCCGTCACCGCGGGGAACAGCGCGCCGAACGCCTCCCACGCGGTCCTGCCCTGGGCGAGGGAACCGGACAGGCGCGAGGCAAGGTGCTGCACACTGCCCCGCTCCTTGATGGACATGAAGTCGTCGACGGCGACGGACTCCCGGGTGCAGACCTGCTCCAGCTCCTCCGCCACCAGGCGTACGGAGACCGCGTGCTCGAAGACCTCCTTCTCGTCGCGGTAGAGCTCGGCGCGCCGGCCGCGGTCCGCCTCCGGGTCGCCCACCAGGGCGCGGGTGCCCGCCAGGGGCTGGGCGACGACATGGCCGTCGCCGCCCGTGACACGGGCGACGATCTCGGGGCTGAAACCGGCCGTCTCCCAGCCGCCGAGGCGCAGCAGGAACGAGCGGGCGGGGTCGTTGCCGCGGCGGCCTTCGAGGTACGTGGCGGGCAGGTCGATGGGCGAGGTGACGGGCACGACGCGGGAGAGGATCACCTTGGTGAGGTGGCCGGCGCGGATCTCCTCCACGGCCGCCGCCACCGAGGCCCGGTAGACGTCGGCGTCGTGCTGCTCCACGTCGGCGGTCACCCGCCGGGTGCTGCCGGCCGCTCCGCCGAGAGCGGCGGCCGAACGCACCCGCTGCTCCAGCGCGTCGAGGTCCTCGGGGTCCAGCACGCGCAGCAGGGCGCCGCCGTCCTCGATCCTGACCTCGCGCCGGGGTACGGCGAGGTGGGCGAGCGGGGTGTCACCGGGCGTGGCGGGCAGGCCGTGCAGGGGGTAGCTCAGCTCGAACGCGGACCAGCCGTAGGCCCGCCAGCCCTCGACCCGCACGGCGGCAAGGGCCTGTTCGAGCGCGTGGAGCACACCGCGGTCGGCGGGGAAGTCGACCGGGTCGGCGTCGCCGAGGCGCAGGGTGGTCCCGCCGGAGCGGACGACGACCGTGCCGTACTCGCCTTCCGCCCAGCCGATGGCACCCCGGTTCTCGTAGAGGACGTAGGCGTCGGCCGAGGTCTCCGACAGTGCCGCCGCGGTGCTCAGCGCGTCGCCGGTCAGCGTTATTCGGCGCTCGTGGTAGGCAGGGGCGAAGGTCACGGCTTCTCTCTCTTTCCCGGAGTCGGCTCGTCCGGCGTGGCGGGGGTTTCCCTCGTGGGGATCAGTGGGGCGGGGCAGGTCGGCGGGCGGTACGGCGGCGGGCGCGGCGGTCCCGTGGAGCGAGCGCAGCACGTGGTCGATGACGGCCGTCCGCTCGGGAACCAGGTAGAAGTGGCCGCCGGGCAGGACATGGATCCCGCTCGGCCGGGTGGCGGCCTCGCCCCAGCGCGGCGCGTCCCAGGCGGGGACGGACTCGTCCCGGTCGCCGAGCAGGACGTGCAGCGGGGTGGTGACGCGGGGGTGGAGCTCGGGGGCGTACCGGCCGATGACCTGGAAGTCGGCCCGGCAGGGCGGCAGGATCAACTCCCGTGCCTCCGGGGCGTCGAGGAGCTCGTCCGGGGTGCCGCCGAGGCCGCGCAGGTACGCGACGATCTGGTCGTCGTCGTACTCCGCCACGGGCGAGGGGCACTCCAACAGACGCCGGGGGCTCGGCCTGCCGGAGACGACGAGGGCGGCGGGGCGGGGCCCGCCGGACGCCTCCAGCCGGCGGGTCACCTCGAAGGCGACCGAGGCACCCATGCTGTGGCCGAAGAGCGCGGCCGGCCGGTCGAGGACCGTACGCAGCGCGGCGGTGGCGGCGTCCGCGAGGGTCGCCATGTCGGTCAACGCGGGCTCCGCAGCCCGGCGTTCGCGGCCGGGCAGGACCACGGACAGCACTTCGACGTCGTCGGGCACGGCCCGGGCCCAGTCGCGGTAGAAGGCGGGGGCGCCCCCGGCCGGGCCGAAGCACACGATGCGTGCCGAGGCGTCCGGCCGGGGCGCGTACCGCCGGAACCAGGCGTCGGCGGCACCTGCCGCCGGGCCGGGGAGCGGCTCAGCCATCGGCGCGCTCCGGATCGCGCTCGCCGTCGGTGAGTTGGGCGTCGATCTCCTCGTCCGACAGGGAGTCGATCTCCAGGTAGATCTCGGCGACGAGTTCGAGCCGGCCGTCGGTGTCGCGGGCCGCGAGCGTCCGGGCGAGCTCGGCGACGGTGAGCGACGCGAGGATGTCGTGGACGGACACGTCGTCGGTGTCGAGGGCCTCGCGCAGCCGCGCGGTGATCCGGGTGGCGAGGATCGAGTCGCCGCCGAGCTGGAAGTAGTCGTCCTGGCGTCCGACGCGGTCGGTGCCGAGGACACCGGCCCAGACGCGGGCGACGACCTCCTCCAGCGAGGTCCGCGCGGCCTCGTGCTCGCCTTCCTTGGCCTGGGCGGCGAGCAGTTCGCGCAGGGCGCGGCGGTCGGTCTTGCCGTTGGCGGTCAGCGGCATCTCGGCCAGGACGGCGATGGTGTCCGGCAGCATGTGGGCGGGCAGCCGCTCGGCGGCCGTGGCCCTCAGGTCGTCCTCGTCGAGTACGGCCCCGGCGCCGGTGGCGACGACGGCGCACAGGCGCGGCGTGGGCCCGGTGCGGATGACCAGGGCGGTGGCCTGGCGGACGGCCTGGTGCTGGGCGAGCGTGGCCTCGACCTCGCCGAGTTCGATGCGGAAGCCGCGGATCTTCACCTGGTCGTCGGCGCGGCCCAGGAACTCCAGGGTGCCGTCGGGCCAGTAGCGGGCGCGGTCGCCGGTGCGGTACCAGCGGTAGCCGTCGATCTCGACGAAACGGTCGGCGGTCCGCTCGGCGTCGCCGCGGTAGCCGTCGGCCACTCCGGCGCCGCCGATCCACAGTTCGCCGGCGACCCAGTCGGGGCAGTCGCGGCCCTGGGCGTCGACCACGCGGCAGCGGACGCCCCGCAGCGGGGTGCCGTACGGGACGCTCGTCCACCGCGCGGGCACCTCGCCGCCCACGACCTCCTGGATCGTGGAGTGGATGGCGGTCTCGGTGGTGCCGCCGAGGCCCAGGAAGCGGCAGCCGGGAACCTGCGCGTGCAGCCGTACGGGCAGGTCCACGCCGACCCAGTCGCCGCCGAGCAGCACCGCACGCAGGCTGGTGCCCATCGGCTCGTGTTCGGCCGCGGTGAGCAGCATGTCGAGCAGGCTGGGCACGCAGTTGAGGATGGTGACGGCGTGCCGGCGGACCAGTCCGGTCCAGGCGGTGGCGTCCTTGCGGGTCTCTTCGTCGACCGTGACGACGGCTCCGCCGGCCGACAGGGGGGCGAAGAGGTCGAAGACGGACAGGTCGAAGTCGAGGGCGGAGAGCGCGAGGGTGCGGTCGGCGGGGCCGAGGCCGAGGCGTTCGACGAGGTCGTCGATGGTGTTGGCGGCGGCGCGGTGGGAGACCTCGACGCCCTTGGGTTCGCCGGTGGAGCCCGAGGTGAAGAGCACGTAGGCCACGGACCGCGGGTCGGCGAGGACCGGCTCGGGCAGGGGTGTGGGCCAGGCGGCGGCTTCGGCGAGCGGGAGGGTGGCGGCATCGCCGCCGCCGTCGGCGAGGACGGTCTTGACTCCGGCGCGGGCGCGGATGGACTCGGCGCGGGTGGCGGGCTGTTCGACGCCGATCGGCACGTAGTGCGCGCCCGCTGCGTGGACGCCGAGGACGGCGACGAGCTGGTCGGGTCCCTTGGGCAGGCGGATCGCGACCGCGTCACCGGGTTCGACGCCGCGTGCCCGCAGGGCCCCGGCCACGCGGAGCGCCCGCTCGGCGAGCTGACCGTAGGTCAGGGTCGAGTCGGCGGCGAGGACGGCCGGGGCGTCCGGGGCGGTGGCGGCGCGGGTGAAGAACGCCTGGTGGAGCGGCTGCTGGGGCAGGGGTCCGTCGGTGTTGTTCGCTTCGGCGCGGACGGCGAGCTGGGATTCGGTGACGAGCGGCCCCACGGGAACGTCCCAGGCGGTGCCGTCGGCCACCGCGCCTATCAGGTCGGTGAACGCGGCGAACATGGTCTCGGCTGCGTCGTCGGGGAACGCGTCCGCGCGGACGTCCCAGTTGACGAGGAGGCCGTCGTGCAGCTCGGTGATCTGGGCGTCGAGGAGGACCTGCGGGCCCTGGGAGACGATCCACACGGGTTCGCCGAGGCAGCGCTCCACATCGTGTCCGAACAGCTCGCCGAGGTCGAGCGCGCTGGTGAAGACAACGGGGGCGAGGACCTGGGAGCCCTGGTCGCGGGAGAGGTCGCGGAGCACTTCGACGCCCGAGTACGAGGAGTGGGCGGCGGCGCGGTGCATCCGGTCCTGGGCGTCCTTGGCCCGTTCGGCGAACGTACGGGTCTCGCTCAGGTCGACGTCGAACAGGACGGAGCTGGTGAAGTCGCCGACGAGGCGGTCCACGTCGGCGTGGAGGGGACGGCGGTCGAACATCGGGACGTTGAGCAGGAACCTGGGTTCGCCGCTCCAGGCGCCGAGGACCTCGGCGAAGGCGGTGGCGGCGGCGACCGCCGGGGTGACGGCGTGCCGGCGTGCCTGGTCGGTGAGCTGGGCGCGCTGTTCGGGGCTGAGCCAGTGGTGCAGGCGGGTCACGCGGTGCGCGGCGCCGCGCTCGGCCTCGGGCCGGGCGGGCAGGGTGGGGGCGCCGGGCAGCTCACCGAGACGCTCGCGCCACCAGCGCACGTCCTGGTCGCGCGGCGGCTGCGCCCGGCGCTCGGCCAGGTACCGCGCGTAGGTGTAGTCCAGGGGCGGCAGGGGCTGTTCCGGGTGCTCGTAGAGGTGTACGAGGTCGGCGAGGAGGGTGCGGTAGCTGCGGGCGTCGGCGGCGAGCATGTCGACGTCCACGTGGACGCGGGTGCGGCCTTCGGGCAGCAGGGTGACGCGGATGTCGAAGACCTGACCGGCCTCGACGTCGAGCAGCTGGTGCGACAGCTGGTCACGGAGGCGGGCGGTCTGCTCCTCGGCCTCCCGCGGGGAGGCGTCGCGCAGGTCGAGGACGGGGAGCGCGGCTCCCTGCTGATTGGGTGGCCACGCTCCGACGACCTGGCGGCCGTCGTCGAGGATGCGGGCGCGGAGCATGGGGTGACGCTCCGCCAGGGCCGCGACGGCGGCACCGAGGCGGGCGGGGTCGACGCCGGAGCCGTCGAACTCCGTGTAGAGATGGGCGGCCACCGCACCGAGGGCCTGGGAGCCGCCGCGGCCGACCCAGTACGCGTGCTGCATGAGCGCCAGCGGGAACGGCTCCGCGTCCCCGGTCTCGGAGGAGGCGGCGGCCGGCGCGGCGGGGGCGACCGGGGTGGCGGCCGCGGGGCTGTCGTCCGGCGCCGGTGCGGCGGCCGCGCCGCCCGCCTCGGCGAGCAGGCCGCCCCAGCCCGCGAGGGTGGGACACCGTGCGAGGTCGGCGAAACCGATGTCGAGGCCTGTCCGTCGGCAGCGGTCCGCGATCCTCATCAGCTTGAGCGAGTCCAGGCCGAGTTCGATGAGGTTGTCCTGGTCGGCGGGGGCTTCGGCACCGGGGCCGAGCAACTCCGTGACCACACGCCGGAGGTCGTCGATCGACAGCATGAAGCGGCTTCTTCCTAGGGACGTCGTGTCGTGATGAGAGTCGCGTTCCGGACGGCTGTGGGCATCCGGAGCGTTCGGCGCGAGGGACGGCAAACCGTCCTCAAATCGCCCCTAACCAGCCAGGAATGGACACCAGGAGCACCCTTAGCGACAGGAGGTGTGCAACGACAGGAGTTAGGTTAACCTAACCACACCTATTTGTGGATGCCGGGAACGACCCTGGTCTCCACGCCCCATGACGAGCGGAAACCAGCGAGGAGCGCCAGGCGCCCTCCGGCCACGAGAGTCGAGCCGAACGTGACCCCTATCGCCACCGAGCCCCCCTCGCCCCTGCCCTCGGGGTTGACCCCGTGGCCCGCGGAGACCGCGGCCCGCTATGTGGCCTCCGGCCACTGGGACGGCCGGACCCTTGGAGCCCTGCTGCGCGACTGGGCGGACCGGTACGGCGACCGGCTCGCGATCGTAGCCGGGCGGGACCGGCTCACCTACCGTCAGCTGGACGAGCGGGCCGACCGGATGGCGGCCGGCCTGGCGGAGCTGGGGATACGCGCCGGCGACCGGGTCCTGGTGCAGCTGCCCAACACGGGCGCGTTCCCGGTCCTGTTCTTCGCGCTGGCCCGCCTCGGCGCGATCCCGGCCCTCACCCTGCCCGCGCACCGCCTCACCGAGATCGGCCACCTGGCCCGGCTGTCCGGGGCCGTGGCGTACGTCATCGCCGACGAGTACGCCGCCTTCGACTACCGGGAACTGGCCGCCGCCGTGCAGGCGCAGGCGCCCGAGCTGCGGCACGTCCTGGTCGACGGCGACCCGGGCCCGTACACCCCGCTCGCGAAGGTCGACGCGGAGCCCCGGCGGTTCCCGGACCCCGACCCGGCGGACGTCGCCCTGCTGCTGGTGTCCGGCGGGACCACCGGCGTCCCCAAGCTGATTCCCCGCACCCACAACGACTACGGGTACAACGCCCGCGCCAGCGCCGAGGCGTGCGAGCTGTCGGACGAGACCGTCTACCTCGCCTGCCTGCCCATCGCGCACAACTTCCCGCTGGCCTGCCCCGGCATGCTGGGCGCCCTGTCGGTGGGCGGCCGTGTCGTGCTCTCCCCCTCCCCCGCGCCCGGCGACGCGTTCCCGCTGATCGAGGCCGAACGCGTCACGCACACCGCGCTCGTACCGCCGCTGATCCCGCTGTGGATCGACGCGGCGGAGTGGGACCCCGCGGACATCTCCAGCCTGCGCGTCCTGCAGGCCGGCGGATCGAAGCTCTCGGCCGACCTCGCCCGCACCATCCCCGACGCGCTCGGCTGCTCGGTGCAGCAGGTGTTCGGCATGGCCGAGGGCCTGCTCAACTACACCCGCGCGGACGACGACGCCGAGACGGTGGCCCTCACCCAGGGCCGGCCGCTCAGCGCCGACGACGAGCTGCGCATCGTGGACGCCGACGGCCGGCCCGTCGCGCCCGGCGAGGCCGGAGAGCTGCTGGTACGCGGCCCGTACACGCTGCGCGGCTACTACCGCGCCCCCGAGGTCAACACCACCGCCTTCACCCCCGACGGCTTCTACTGCTCCGGCGACCTGGTTCGCCAACTCCCCTCCGGCCACCTGATCGTGGAGGGGCGGGTCAAGGACACCATCGACCGCAACGGCGAGAGCGTCTCCGCCGAGGAGGTCGAAAGCCATGTCGCGGCCCATCCGCAGGTCCGGCGCTGCGCCGCCGTCGGCGTGCCCGACCCCGCGGGAGAGGGCGAGCGGATCTGCGCGGTGGTCGTCCCCGACGGCTCCTCGGCACCGACCGTCCAGGCGCTGCGGGCCTTCCTGCTGGAGCGTGGTGTGGCCGCGTTCAAGCTGCCCGACCGCGTGGAGACGGTCGCGGACCTGCCGCTCACGGCGATCGGGAAGATCGACAAGCGGGCCCTGCGCGGCATCCTCGCCGCACGCGACGGGGCCTGAGACCGACGAGGCCTGAGACCACCCCTCCCGCATGTCCCACCAAGAAAGGCGTCACCCCATGACCAACCCCTTCGACGACGAGAACGGCTCCTTCCTCGTGCTGGTCAACGACGAGGGCCAGCACTCGCTGTGGCCGTCGTTCCAGACCGTGCCCGACGGCTGGCGCTCGGTCCTCGGCCCGGTGAGCCGCTCCGAGGCGCTGGCCCATGTCGAGGCCAACTGGACCGATCTGCGGCCGAAGAGCCTGATCGACGGCGAGTAGAACCGGACAACACATCGGCCCCTGCCGCGGATTGCGCGGCAGGGGCCGATGTGTTGTCCGGGAGAGCGTCACACGACGTCGGTGCGGGCCTTGGTCACGGTGGCGGCGAGGTCGTTCAGCACCTTGGTGAAGCGCTGGTACGTGAACGGCGTCTCCGTCTGCCAGTCGGACACCTGGCCGGCCTTGACCGCCGGGCTGCCCTTCCACGTCGGGTAGGCGCCGAGCTGCTGGTGCGTCAGGCCGCCCTCGGGACGGGCGTCCTCCAGGACCAGGTCGGCCTTGTACCGGCCGGCCTCCTCCCAGCTGAGTGCCTCGAAGCCGGCCTCGGGCTTCTTCGGCTTGACGATGTCGAGACCGAGCTGCTGGAAGAACTTCACGTCGCCGTGGAAGGCCGGGTCGGCGACGAAGAAGTTCTCCTTCGTACCGGAAACCACCGCGACGGACAGCCCCTTCTTCGCCTTGACGGCCGCGGTGACGCCCGCCGCCGCCTTCTCGAAGTCGGCCTTGGCCTTCTTGACCTCGGCGCTCTGCGGGTCCGCGCCGAGGGCCGCGGCCAGCTCGCCGAAGCGCTTGACCGCGTCCGGCACGGCCACGCCCATCAGCTGGATGACGGCGATCGGGGCGACCTGCTCGACCTTCTTGTAAACGTCCTCCGGGATGTACCACACCATCGGACCGTAGGCGATGGTGACGATCAGGTCCGGCTTGAGGGAGATCAGCTTCTCCATCTGGAACTCGCCGAACGCCGTGCCGACCGAGGCGGTCGACGGGTCGACGTTGCCGATCTGCGGGCTGGGCTTGCCGTCGGCGGTCTTCTGCGGGCCGAAGATGCCGACGGGCTTGATGCCGAAGTCCCACAGGGCCGCGGCCGGGTGGGACTGCGCGACAATCCGCTCGGGCCGCTTGGGCAGCGAGATCTTCTTGCCGCGGTCGTCGGTGAAGCTCCACGGGCCGGAGGCGGCCTTGTCGGAACCCTTGCCCTTGTCGGAGTCGCCGCAGGCGGCCAGCAGTCCCGTGGCGGCCAGTGCCCCGCCGAGGGCGAGGAAGCGGCGGCGGTCCATCCGGGCGGCCTGACCGGACTCGATGGCGGGAGTTCTGAAAATGGGCATGACTGTCCTTCCGAGCGGGCGTGCCGCAGGTCGTGCAGGGTGAGCGGAGCGGGTGTGGCGAGCGGGGGGTTGGGTGGTGCGGATCGTGGCGAGCGGTGGTCAGCGGGCGGTGACGGCCGGCTCCTGCCCGGCCCGCCCGCCGTGGTGACGGCCGAACGGGATGATGTGCGGGCCGCCTCCTGCCGGGTCCTCGATGACCGTGCAGCTCAGACCGAAGACCTCGGCTATGAGCTCCCGGTCGATCACCTCGGGCGGGGCACCCTCGGCGACGACCCGCCCGTCCTTCATGGCGATGACGTGGTCGGCGTACCGGCAGGCGTGGTTGAGGTCGTGGAGCACCAGGACGACGGTCCGTCCCTGCTCACGGTTGAGGTCGACGACCAGGTCGAGGATGTCGATCTGGTGCGCGAGGTCGAGGTGGTTCGTGGGTTCGTCGAGCAGCAGGACCGGTGTGCCCTGCGCCAGAGCCATGGCGATCCAGGCGCGTTGGCGCTGGCCGCCGGAGAGTTCGTCCACGCTGCGTTCGGCCTGCTCCAGCAGGCCGGTGGCCTCAAGGGCCTCGTACACCGCCCGCTCGTCGTCGGGCGACCACTGGCGCCACCACGACTGGTGCGGGCTGCGTCCGCGTTTGACCAGGTCGAGGACGGTGATGCCGTCCGGCGCGACCGGCGACTGCGGCAGCATGCCGAGTTGGCGGGCGAGCTCCTTGCCGCGCATGGTGTGGATGAGCCGGCCGTCCAGGTAGACGGCGCCCTCCTTCGGCGTGAGCAGCCGCGACAGGCCGCGCAGCAGCGTCGACTTGCCGCACGCGTTCGCGCCGACCACGGCGGTCACCCGCCCGGCCGGGATCGTCACGTCGAGGGCGTTCACCACGTGGCGGCCGTCGTACGCCAGGGTCAGCCCCTCGGCGGTGAGCCCCTGCGGTCGTTCTTCCACGGTCACCCTCCTGAACCGGTGCGGTTGGACCTGCCGAGCAGCCAGAGCAGGCAGGGGGCGCCGAGCACACCGGTCACGACGCCGACGGGAAGTTCGGTGCCCGGCAGAAGCTGACGCCCCGCCACATCGCCCGCGAGGACCACGAAGGAGCCGACCAGGGCGGACGGCAGCAGTGCGGGGCCGGGCGTGCCGACGAGGCGCAGGGCGATCTGAGGCGCGATCAGGGCGACGAAGGCGATCGGGCCGGCGGCTGCCGTCGCGAACGACACCAGGCCGGCGCCGACGGCGAGCAGTGCGATCCGCGCGGTCTGCACCGGCAGACCAAGCGCCTTGGCCATCTCGTCGCCGAACTGCAGTCCGCCGAGCCACGGCGCGAGCAGCACCACGCACGGCAACAGCACGGCCAGGGCGGCGGCGAGCGGGCCGACGTGTTCCCAGTCGCGCGCGTTGAGGCTTCCGGTGAGCCACATCAGGGCCTGCTGGGCCTGGTAGACGCCGGCTTTGAGGAGTAGATAGCTGGTGGCGCTGGTGCACAGTGCGGCGATGCCGATGCCCACGAGCACGATGCGGTAGCCGGTGGTGCCGGACTTCCAGGCGAGGGCGTAGATGAGCGCCGACGCTCCGAGGCCGCCGACGAGCGCCAGGGTCTGCAGGCCGAGCCCGGAGCCGATGCCCATCAGCAGTCCGGCGGTGGCGGCGGTGCCGGCTCCGGCGGAGACGCCGATGACGTCCGGGCTGGCCAGCGGATTGCGGGTCAGTGTCTGGAAGACGGCTCCCGCGACGCCGAAGGCCGCGCCGCAGAGCAGTCCCACCAGCGCCCGCGGCAGGCGCAGGCTGTGGACGACCAGGGCGGTCGTCGGGTCGCCGCCGCCCGCGAGGCTGCGGACCACGTCGGGGAGCGGCAGGTCGAGTTCGCCGAAGGCGACCTCGACGACGAACGCCGCGGCGACGGCGCCGGCCAGCAGCAGGCTCACAAGGACGCTGCGGGGGCGGACGATCCAGGAGGCCTTGGTCCGGGGCAGCCGGATCACCACCCCGCCCGCGTTGCGGACGGCGGCGGCGCCGCGCGTGGTGTCGGTGACGGTCACGGCTCACAGCTCCCGAAGTCGGCGGCGGCGCACCAGTGCGATGAAGAACGGCGCTCCGATCACCGTGACGACGATGCCGACGTGAAGTTCGTCGGGCCGGGCGATCAGGCGCCCGGCGATGTCGGCGGCGAGCAGCAGGCTGGGGCCGAGCAGCGCGGAGTACAGCATGATCCAGCGGTGGTCGGGGCCGGTGAGGGAGCGGGCGAGCTGCGGGATGACCAGGCCGACGAAGGCGATAGGCCCGCACAGGGCCACCGCGCCTCCGGCGAGGAGGGTGGCGGCTGCGGCGCCGCGCAGCCGTACGAGACCGACGTTCCGCCCCAGGGCCGTGGCGACGCCCTCGCCCAGGGCGAGGCTGTTGAGGGCGGGGGCGGTGGTGGCGGCGAGCACCGCTCCGACGGCGATGAAGGGCAGTACGTCGACGAGGACGCCGGGCGGCTGTCCGGTCAGCGAACCCACGACCCAGAAGCGGAAGTCGCCGAGCGCCGCGGCGTCGAAGAGGAGCACGGCGTTGACGAGGGACTGGAGCAGCGCCGTGACGGCGGCTCCGGCGAGCGCGAGTTTGGCGGGGGTCGCCCCGCCCTTTCCGGCGCTGCCGAGAGCGTAGACGAGGGCGATCGCGGCCAGGGCCCCGGCGAAGGCGAACCAGATGTAGCCCTGGGGGGCGGTGATGCCGAGCAGACCGGTGGTGAGGACGACACCGAGGGAGGCTCCGGCGCTGACGCCGAGGAGGCCCGGGTCGGCGAGCGGGTTGCGGGTCAGACCCTGCATCAGGGCTCCCGCCACGCCCAGCGCGGCGCCGACGACGAGGCCGAACTCGGTGCGGGGCACCCGCATCTGATGGACGATCCCGGACTCCTCGGAGCCGTCGGGGCTCCACAGGAGTTCGAGGACGCGTTCCGGCGCGATCGACTTGGTGCCGAGGGCGATGGAGCACAGGCAGAGCAGCCCCAGCACCACCAGGCACACGGGGACGGCGACGAGGTGTACGGAGGTCCGTCGCGGAACCGTCTCGGGTGGTCGAACGGGCGACGCCGCGGACCGGCTCTGCGAATACGGAAGCACGGAGAAAAGGATAGCCATACCTAAGTACCGGCCATCAAGGTTCAGGTGGCCGCCGTTGCGTCACTGTTACCCCCGGGGCCGACATCACCTGCCGGAACGCCCTTCGCAGCTTCGCCTTCCCGTACGGCGGACTCGCCGGTTTCCCGCCACAGTTGGCGGTAGAGCAGCGCGACGAGGCACAGCGCCCCGACGCACAGGGCGCCGCCCGCGGCGACGGCCGTGGAGGGGCCGGCCGCCGAGGCGGCGAGACCGGCGAGGACACCGCCGAGCGCCGGTGCGGTCATGGCCTGGGCGAGCCAGAGGCTGCTCACCCGGCCCTGGAGGGGGTCCGGGGTGTGCCGCATCAGCAGCGTGCGGCGCATGATCTCGGAGAAGGTGTCGGCCAGGCCGCCGAGGGCGAGGAAGAACAGGCCGAAGCCGAGCAGCGGGCTGAGGCCGAAGCCGAGGCAGGCCAGGCCCCACACGGCCACCGTGGCACAGAGCACCCGCCACTGATGGCGCGTACGGCCCGTCCAGCCGGAGGCGAGCGAGGCCACGGTCGCGCCGATCATCGGAGCGGTGGTGAGCAGGCCGACCAACTCGGGCCCGCCGCCGAAGCGTTCCTTGGCGAACTCCGGGTAGAGGGCGGTCGGCGTGGCGAAGAGCGCGGCGCACAGGTCCACGACGAGCACGGCGGCGACGACGCGGCTGCCCCGGATGAAGGCGAGCCCTTCCCGCAGGGAGTCCAGTACGCCTGGCTGTTCCTGCCCTCCGGTGGGGGGCGGCGCGTCCGCGCCCGTCGGCGGCATGGGGCCGAGGCGGGTCAGCAGCAGGGTGGTGAGCGCCGTGCCGGCGGCCGCGAGGCCGAAGGTGGTGGCGAGGCCGGGTCCGGCGATGAGCACACCGCCGAGCATGGGACCGGCGATCGATCCGAGGGTGGTGGTGACCGTGACGAGCGCGCCCGTGGCCGGTATGTGCTCTTCGCTCACGAATGTGGGGACGACCGCGGTGAGGGCGGTCTCCGCGACTCCTTCGGTGAAGCCGAACAGGGCTCCGGCGACGTAGACGACCCAGAGCGCGGGCCGGTCGGCCGCCGCGTTCGCGGACAGGGCGGCGAAGGTGACGACCGCCCAGCCACTGCCGACGAGGATGAGTCCCCTGCGGTCCCTGCGGTCGGCGAGGACGCCGCCGACCAGGAAGCCGAGCAGCAGTCCCGCGCCCAGCACCAGACTGACGGCGCCCACCTGGACCGACGATCCGGTCTGCTCGTAGACCTGGACGACCACGCCGACGGAGGTGAGTCCGATGCACAGGAGGGCGAGCACGCGGGTGGCGAGAACGAGGCCGAGGGGGCCGCCGGCCCGCAACGGTGACAGGTCCAGGGCCAGTTCTCTGATGCGCAACGCCGGTCCTCCACCTCTGGGGTTTCCCCGCCGAGGCAGCAGCCCGACGAGCGGGCCCACAATAGCAAGATAAGGCTATCCTAAGTTATGGTTCGGCCCATCAGTCAGGTTGAGGGGACGTGAACCTTCTTGTCGGGTGCGAACATCGGCCACAGCGCAGACGCGAACGAACGACGCCGCGAGCTGCTGCGCCGTCAACTGGCTGCCCGCGGAATAGCCAGGCAGCCCGGAAGCGGGGACACATCCCCGCAGACTCCCCCGGTCCGGGCAGAGGGGCCGGCTCCCCTGTCCTCGGCGCAGCGCCGGATGTGGCTGCTGCACCAGCTGGAGCCGCACGGCACCGCCTACAACATATGCGTAGCGGTGCGCCTTTCCGGCGAGTTGTCCGTATCCGGACTGCGGCAGGCACTGCGGACCGTCGTCGAGCGGCACCATGTCCTGCGTACGGTCTACCGGCCCGGCGAGGACGGCGAGCCGGTCCAGATACTGATACCGGACGCCGAACCGGTCATCGGCGAGAGCGACCTGTCGGCGCTCGCACCCGCAGACCGCGAGGCGGCCGTGGACGAGGCTGCGGCCCGGCTGGCGGCGCGCCCCTTCGACCTGTCGGCGGACACGCCCGTCCGCCTGGAGATCCTGCGGCTCGCCGAGGACGAACACGTCCTCGTGCTCGTCGCCCACCACATCGCCTGGGACGACGGCAGCTGGCAGGTCCTGCTCCAGGAGGTCGCCGCCGTCTACACCGGGCGTCCGCTTCCCGAACTCCCCCTGCAGTACGCCGACCTCGCCGTACGCGAACAGCAGCGCGCGCCCTGGACGGCCGCCGACCTCGCCCACTGGCGCGAGCTGCTCGCGGACCCGCCCGCCCCGCTCCCCCTGCCCACCGACTTCCCCCGCTCGCCGGAGCGCGCCGAGGAAGGCGGCAGGCTGGTCCGTACGCTCCCCGCCGAGCTGCGCGAGCGCATGCACGCGCTGTGCCGAGCGGAGGGCGTCAGCCCCTTCATGGCTCTCCTCGCGTCGTTCAACGCGCTGCTCCACCGCGCCGCCGGCGCACCCGACGTCCTCGTCGGATCCCCCGCGGTACTGCGCACCGAGTCCGGCGCCGAGCGGCTGGTGGGCAATTTCGGCAACACCCTGGCGCTGCGGACACGGGCCACCCCGGACACCACGTTCCGTTCGTTCCTCCAGCAGGTGCGGGAGGTCTGCCTGGGTGCGTACGCGCACCAGAGCGTCCCCTTCGACACTCTCGTCCAGGAGCTGCGCCCGGAGCGCACGGCCGGGCACCACGTCTTCTTCGACGTCATGTTCTCGCTGCGCAGCGACGTCTGGGAGGGCTTCGAGCTGCCCGGCGTACAGCCGGCCGAACGGCCGCTGCCGGGCAACACCGCCGCGTTCGACCTGGCCGTGTCCGCGGTGCTGGACTCCGCCGGGACGCTCACCCTGGACACGACGTACCGACGCGACCTGTACCGGGAGGAAACGGTCGGCCGTCTGCTCTCGCGCTTCGAGCGACTGCTCGCGACGGCACTGGACGCCCCCGACACACCCCTCGGCGACCTCGACCTGCTCGGCGAGGAGGAGCGTGAGCGGGTCCTGACGGCATGGGACGGCGACCGGCGTGCCCTGGAGCGCGCCACCATCCCGGACCTCTTCCGCGACCGGGTCCGCGAGAACCCCGACGCCACCGCGCTCGTCTGGGAGACGGACTCCGGGAGCGAGCACCGGCTCAGCTACGCCGAACTGGACGAGCGGTCCGACCAGTTGGCCGGCGAACTGGCCGCGCTGGGCGCCGGACCCGAGCGGTTCGTCGCCGTGGCCCTTCCCCGCTCGGGCGACTTCCTGGTGGCGGCGCTCGCCGTCATGAAGGCCGGAGCCGCCTACCTGCCGCTCGACCCGGAGTACCCGGCCGACCGCATCGCCCTGATGCTCGACGACGCCCGGCCCGGCCTGCTGGTCACCGACTCCCGGTCCGCCGGCCGTCTCCCGCAGGGCGAGATCCCGGTCGTCCTCCTCGACGACGACTCCCGCCCCTCCCGGGACACGCGGGCCGGCTTGCGCCCCTCGACGCCGGGCCACGCCGCGTACCTGATCTACACCTCCGGCTCCACCGGACGCCCCAAGGGCGTCGTGGTCACCCACGAGGGCATTCCGAGCCTGGTCTCCACCATGGGGGAGGAGCTGGGGGCGGGACCGGGCAGCCGGGTGCTGCAGTTCGCCTCGTTCAGCTTCGACACCTCGGTGTGGGAATGGACGATGGCCCTGCTCACCGGCGCCACACTGGTCGTCGTCCCCACCGACAAGCGGCTGGGGCCGCCGCTCGCCGACTTCTGCGCGCGGCACGCCGTCACCCATCTGACGCTGCCTCCTGGCGTGCTGGCCACGCTGCCGCACGAGCGGTCGCTGCCCGCCGGGGCCACGCTGATCGTCGCCGGCGAGGCATGCCCGGCCGAGCTGATGCGGCGCTGGTCGGCCACCACCCGCATGTTCAACTCGTACGGGCCCACCGAGACCACGGTCGACGCCACGCTGTGGACCTGCCGGCCCGACCACACGGGCCCGGTCGTGCCGATCGGCGCCCCGGTGCACAACACGGCCGTACGCCTGCTCGACGACCGGCTCCACCCGGTGCCGCCGGGCTCGCCCGGTGAGCTGTACGTCTCCGGTGACGGGCTCGCCCGCGGCTACCTGGGCCGCCCGGGGCTGACCTCGGAGCGGTTCGTCGCCGACCCGTTCGGCGCCCCCGGCAGCCGGATGTACCGGACCGGCGACCTGGCCCGCTGGAGCGCGGACGGTGTCCTGGAGTACCTGGGCCGGGTCGACCACCAGGTCAAGATCCGGGGCTTCCGGATCGAACCCGGCGAGATCGAGCAGCTGCTGCGCCGGGACCCGGCGGTCGCACAGGCGGCCGTCATCGCCCGCGAGGACCAGCCGGGCGACCTGCGCCTGGTCGCCTATGTGGTGCCCGCCGAGGGAGCGACCGCGCCCGACACCGACCGGCTGCGGGAGGAGCTGGCCGCCGCGCTGCCCGCCCACATGGTGCCCGCCGCGATCGTCCCCCTGGAGCGGCTGCCGCTGACCAGCAACGGCAAGCTGGACCGCCGGGCGCTGCCCGCACCGGTGTACGAGCGCGCCACCGGCCGGGAGCCGGCCACGGCACGCGAGGCGACGCTGTGCGCGCTGTTCGCCGCGGTCCTCGAGCTTCCGGCGGTCGGGCCGGACGACGACTTCTTCCTCCTCGGCGGCCACTCGATGCTCGCCGCGCGGCTGGTCACCCGCGTCGAGGCGGAGCTCGGCCACCGGCCCGCCCTGCGGGCGCTGTTCGACGCGCCGACGCCGGCCGCGCTGGCCCGCGTACTGGACGGCGCCGAAGGCCAGGAGCCCGCCCGCCCGGCGCTCACCGCCGGTACCGCCGGAGCCGTCGGCGATCCCGCGCCGCTGTCGCTCGCGCAGCAGCGGCTGTGGCTGCTGCACCGCCTGGAGGAGCCGGGCCCGGCGTACAACATCCCCACCGCGCTGCGTATCGGCGGGCCGCTGGACACGGCCGCCCTCGCCGACGCCGTCGCCGACGTGGCCGTACGCCACGAGAGCCTGCGGACGGTCTTCCCGGACCGCGACGGATCGCCCTGCCAGGTCGTGCTGGAGCCGGAGCGCGGCCCCCGGCTGGAGGTGCGCCGTACGGCGCCCGAGACCGTGGAGGCCGAACTGGCCGCCGCGGCGGCGCATGTGTTCGCGCTCGCCGAGGAACCGCCGCTGCGGGTCACCCTGTTCGAGACCGGCCCCGAGGAGCACGTGCTGCTCCTCCTGCTGCACCACATCGCCGGCGACGGGCAGTCCCTGCCCGTCCTGGTCCGCGACCTCGCCGACGCCTACCGGGCGCGGCTGTCCGGGCGGGCCCCCGACTGGCCGGCGCTGCCCGTGCGCTACGCCGACTTCGCCGTCTGGCAGCGACAGCTCCTCGGCGACGCCGACGAGCCGGGCAGCCTGACGGCACGTCAGGCCGCGTACTGGAAGGTGGCCCTGGGCGGCGCGCCCGACGAGCTGCGGCTGCCCACCGACCGGCCCCGTCCGGCCGAGTCGTCCAACCGGGGCGGCATGGTCCGGTTCACGGTCGAGGCCGAACTCGCCCGCCGCGTACGCACGCTCGCGGCCTCGCTCGGCGTCACCCCGTTCATGGTGTACCAGGCCGCGGTGGCCGCCCTGCTGACCCGGCTCGGCGCCGGGGAGGACATCCCGGTCGGCACGCCCGTGGCCGGACGCGGCGAGGAGGCGCTCGACGACCTCGTCGGCTTCTTCGTCAACACGCTCGTGCTGCGCACCGACACGTCCGGGGCTCCGTCCTTCGAGACCCTGCTTCGGCGGGTACGGGACACGGCCGTCGCGGCGTTCGAGCACCAGGACCTGCCGTTCGAGCGGCTGGTGGAGATCCTCAACCCGCCGCGGTCCACGGCCCGTCACCCGCTGTTCCAGGTGATGGTGGTGCACCAGAGCGGTACGGCCTCCGAGCTGCCGGTGGAGGGTCTGCGGACCCGGCCGCACGTGGTGGCCACCGGCACGTCGACGTTCGACCTGAGCCTGACGTTCATCGAGCGGTTCGACCCTGACGGTGACGCGGACGAGGTCAGCGCCTTCGCCGAGTACAGCGCGGATCTGTTCGACCCGGACACGGTCGAGGTCCTCGCCCGGCGCCTGGTGCGGCTGCTGTCCGCCGCCGTCGCACGCCCTGAGGTGCCGATCGGCGACCACGACATCCTGACGGAGGCCGAGCGGGGCACGCTGCTGGCCTCGCCCGTGGCCGCGCCGGAGGCGCCGCCGCTGCACGAGGCGTTCGCCCGGCAGGTCCGCCAGACGCCGGACGCGGTCGCGCTGGTCCTCGGCTCCCGCCCGGGTGCCGTCGAGCGGATCACGTACGCCGAACTCGACGCGCGCGTGGACCGGATCGCCCGGCTGGTCGCGGCGCACGGCGCGGCCCCGGAGCGGTTCGTGGCCCTGGCGCTGCCCCGCCACGAGACGGTCGCCGCGCTGCTCGGCGTCCTGCGGTCGGGTGCCGCGTTCCTGCCGCTGGACCCGAACTACCCGGAGGAGCGCCTCGCGCAGACCCTGGAGGACGCGCGGCCCGTGTGCCTGCTCACCACCCGTGAGCTGGCACAGACACTCCCCGACCGGCCGGATCTGCCCGTGGTCCTCGTGGACGCCGAGGAGCCGGCGGCGCCGGTCCCCCTGGCGCGGGCCAGGCCCGGTGACGCCGCGTACGTCATCTACACCTCGGGCTCCACCGGTCGCCCCAAGGGTGTGGTGGTGACCCACGCGAACCTCGCCAACCTGTATGCGGCGCACACCTCGACGCTGTTCCCGCCCGAGGTGCCCGAGGTCGGCGGGCGCCGGCTGCGGGTGGGGCACATCGCCTCGTTCGCCTTCGACGCCTCGCTCGACCCGCTGCTGCTGATGGTGGGCGGTCACGAGCTGCACGTCCTGGACGAGTCGACGTACCCGGACGCCGAGGCCGTGGCCGCGTACGTCGCCAAGGAGCGGATCGACTACCTCGACCTGACCCCGGCCCACCTCCAGCAGCTCATCACGCACGGCCTGCTGGACGAGGGCAGGCACCGGCCCGCCCTGCTGGGACCCGGCGCGGACGCCATGCCGGACTCGCTGTGGCGGGACCTCGGCGCGCACCCGGCCACAACGGCGTACAACTTCTACGGTCCCACCGAGTGCACCGTGGACTCGGTCGTCGCCCGGGTCACCGGTGAGGGCGCGCCCCGCATCGGACGGCCCATCAGGGGCGCCGCGGCGTACGTCCTGGACGACCGGCTGCGGCCCGTGCCGCCCGGGGTGACCGGTGAGCTGTACCTCGCGGGCGCCGGTCTGGCCCGTGGATACCTGGGCCGTCCCGCGCTGACCGCGGAGCGGTTCACCGCCGACCCGTACGGTCCGCCGGGAGCGCGGATGTACCGCACGGGCGACCTGGCGCGCTGGACCGCCGACGGCGAGCTGGAGTGCCTGGGCCGGGCCGACCACCAGGTGAAGATCCGCGGGTTCCGCATCGAGCCGGGCGAGATCGAGGCGGTCCTCGGACGGCACGGGAGCGTCGCGGAGGTCGCGGTGATCGCCCGCGACGACCTGCCGGGATCGCGCCGCCTGGTCGCCTACGTGGTGCCCGCCCCGGGCCACGCGGCCGACACCGACGGGTGGCGCGCCCATGCGGCGGCCCTGCTGCCGGAGCACATGGTGCCCTCGCTGTGGGTGGCCATGGAGCGGCTGCCGCAGTCGGCCAACCGCAAGGTGGACCGTGCCGCGCTGCCGGTGCCCGAACTGCCCGGGCAGGGCAGCGGACGCGCCCCCGTCACCGAGGCCGAGAGGCTGTTCTGCGAGCTGTTCGCCGCCCTGCTCGGCCAGGAGACGGTGGACGCCGACGGCAACTTCTTCGAGCTCGGCGGGGACAGCATCATCTCCCTCCAGCTGGTGAGCCGCGCCCGCGCGGCGGGCTGGAAGCTCGGCCCCCGTGACGTCTTCCGCCACCAGACACCGGCCGCCCTGGCCGCCGTCGCGCGGCCGGAGCAGGCCGCGACGGGCCGTACCTCCGACGACGGTGTGGGCCGGGTGCCGGAGACGCCGATCATGGGGTGGCTGCGGGAGCTCGCCGACTCGGCCGGCACCGCAGTGTCTCCCGCCGGGTCCGTGGCGGCCTACAGCCAAGGCATGACCCTGCACACCCCGGCCGGGCTGACCTACGAACGACTCACCGCCGTCCTCCAGTCGGTGCTCGACCGGCATCCGGCGCTGCGGGCCCGCCTGGTGCGCGCGGCCGACGGCACCTGGGAGCTGGACGCCCCGGCGCCCGGTTCCGTACGGGCCGGGGACGTGCTGCGGCGCGCCGAGGCGGACCCCGCGACCGAGGCCGCGGCCGCCCGGGACCGGCTGCGTCCCGAGTCCGGCGCCATGGTGCAGGCGGTGTGGTGGGAGCCGGAGAACCGTCTCGTCCTGGTCATCCACCATCTGGTGGTCGACGGCGTGTCCTGGCGCGTCCTGTGCGCGGACCTGGACGCCGCGTGGCGCGGCGAACAGGCCCCGCCCACCGGCACCTCGCTGCGTGCCTGGAGCGAGCTGCTGCGCGCGTACGCCCGCCGCGAGGAGACCGTCCGGCAGGCCGACGACTGGGCCCGCGCCCTCGGTGGCGGAACGCCGCTGGCAGGCCGTGCCCTTGACCCGGCGCGGGACACCTCCGTGACCTCCCGCAGGCACACCGTGTCCGTGGAGCCCGAAGAGACCGAGGCGCTGCTGACGCGGGTGCCCGCGGCGTTCCACGCGAACGTCGAGGACGTGCTGCTGACCGCGCTGGCCCTCGCCGTCGCCGACCACCGGCGTCTTTCGGGAGTCGCGGACGCGGGCGTGAGCGTGCAGCTGGAGGGCCACGGCCGCGAGGAGACGGTCGCCGAGGGCGTCGACCTGGCACAGACCGTCGGCTGGTTCACCACCGTCCACCCGGTGCGGCTGGACCCCGGCCCCGTCGACCTCGCCGAGGCGCGTGCGGGCGGTCCCGCGGCGGGCCTGGCGCTGAAGGCGGTCAAGGAGCGGCTGCGGGCCGTGGGCGACGGCGGTCTCGGGTTCGGCGCGCTGCGCCACCTCAACCCCGAGACGGCGCCGGCTCTCGCCGCGCTGCCCGTGCCCGAGATCTGCTTCAACTATCTGGGGCGGTTCGGCTCCGGCGACGGGGAGGGCCCGTGGCAGCCGGTCGCCGGTGACGAGGGCCTGTTCCACGGTGTCGACCCGGCGTTGCCGCTCGCACACGCCCTGGAGATCGACGTCCATGTGGCCGCCGCACCCGGAGGGCCCCGGCTTAGCGCCACCTGGTCGTACGCGGGCGAGGCCCTGGACGCGGGCGTCGTCCGGTCGCTCGCGGACGGCTGGCTGGCGTATCTGGCGGCTCTGGTGGCGCACACCGACAGGCCCGACGCGGGCGGCTGGACGCCTTCCGACCTCTCCCTGATCTCTCTCACCCAGGACGAGATCGACGACTTCGAAGCCGACTGGAGGCTTTCGTGAACGCCCGTTCCAAGCTGGAGGACATCCTCCCGCTGACCCCGCTCCAAGAGGGCCTGCTGTTCCGGACGGAGCTCGACGGCGACGGCCACGACGTGTACGCGGGCCATCTGGCGCTGACGCTGCGGGGGCCCGTGGACGAGCCGCGGCTGCGGGCCGCCGCCCAGGCCCTGTTGGACCGCCAGCCGGGCCTGCGGGCCGCGTTCCGCCGCAACCGGCAGGGCAAGGCCGCCGCGCTGATCCCCTCACGGGTGGACGTGCCGTGGAGCTTCACCGATCTGTCGGCGCTGCCGGAGGCCGAGCGGGAGCGGGAGACCGAGCGGCTCACCGTCCTGGACGCGGAGCGCGGGTTCGACCTCGGGCAGCCGCCCCTGGTCCGTTTCACGCTGCTGCGGCTGGGCCACGATCTGCACCGGCTGGTCCTGACCAACCACCACATCGTGCTTGACGGCTGGTCGCAGCCGCTGCTGGTGCAGGAGCTGTTCGCCCACTACGCGGGAGGCGCCGCCCGCCTGCTGCCTCCGGCGGCTTCCCCGCGCGTCTACCTGGACTGGCTCGCCGCGCAGGACCGGGGCGCCGCCGAGGCCGCGTGGCGCACGGCGCTGGCGGAGCTGGACGGCCCGACGCTGGTCGCGCCCGACGCGTCGGAGTCGGTGAGCGAGCAGCCGCGGAAGGTCGTTGTCGAACTGGACGCCGCGCTGACCTCCTCGGTGACCGCCGTCGCGCGGGCCCGCGGACTGACCCTGGGCACCGTCGTCCAGGGCGCCTGGGCGCTGACGCTGGCCAGGTCCCTCGGCCGCGGCGACGTCGTCTTCGGCACCACGGTGTCCGGCCGGCCGGCCGACCTGCCGGGCGTCGAGTCGATGGTGGGCGTCTTCGTCAACACCGTTCCGGTACGGGTCACGCTGCCCGCGGCGGAGCCGTTCGCCGCCGCCCTGGCCCGGCTCCAGGAGGAGCAGTCCGTCCTCGTCCCGCACCAGCACATGGGCCTGGCGGAGGTGCAGCGGCTGGCCGGCGGGCGGGATCTGTTCGACACCCTCGCCGTGGTGGAGAACTACCCGTTCGACCCCGAGTCGTTGACCGAGCTCGCGCCGGGCCTGCGCCTGGAGGACGCGGGCGGCGACGAGGGCGTGCACTATCCCCTCGCGTTGACCGTGCTGCCCGGCACGCGGCTGCGGCTGGAGCTGGGCTACCGGCCCGACGCGCTGGACGAGGACGAGGTGCGGTCCGTCGCCGACCGGCTGCACCGCGCCTTCGAGGCGTTCGCCACCACGCCGGACGCGCCGCTGGGCCGTGTCGGCCTGCTGGGCGCGGACGAGGCACGGCTGCTGACCGCGTCCGGCACCGCCCGCCCCGTACCGGACACCACCCTCACTGCGCTCCTCGCCGAGCAGGTGGCCCGCACCCCCGACGCCACCGCCGTGGTCTTCGAGGACGACCGGCTGAGCTACGCCGAACTGGACGCGCGGGCCGAGCGGGTCGCCGGCTGGCTGACCCGGCAGGGCGCGGGTCCGGGCGCGGTCGTCGCGGTCGCGCTGCCGCGCTCCGCCGAGCTGGTCGTGGCCCTGGCGGCCGTGGTGCGTGCCGGTGCCGCCTACCTGCCGGTGGACCCCGGCTACCCGGCGGACCGCCTCGCGTTCATGCTCGACGACGCCCGGCCGGTCGCCGTCCTGACGGACACGGCGACCCGCGGCCTGCTGCCCGACGCCTCCCCTGTCCTCACCCTGGACGGATCGGAGTCGCTTCCGCCCGCGGAGGGCACCCCGCCGTGCGCCGTCCGCCCGGCGGACCCTGCGTACGTCATCTACACCTCCGGATCGACGGGCCGCCCCAAGGGCGTCGTCGTGCCCCACTCGGCGATCGTCAACCGGCTGCTGTGGACGCAGGGCGAGTACGGCCTCACCCCCGCCGACCGGGTGCTGCAGAAGACGCCGTCCAGCTTCGACGTGTCGGTGTGGGAATTCTTCTGGCCGCTGATCACCGGCGCGACGCTGGTGGTCGCCCGCCCGCAGGGCCATCTGGACCCGCAGTACCTGGCGCGGCTCATCCAGGAACGGTCCGTCACCACGGCGCACTTCGTCCCGTCGATGCTGCGCGCCTTCCTCGCCGAGCCGGAGGCGGCGGGCTGCACGGGCCTGACCCGGGTGCTGTGCAGCGGTGAGGCGCTCACCGCCGACCTGGTGCGCGGCTTCCACGGCCTGTTCGGCGGCGTGGTCGAGCTGCACAACCTGTACGGGCCCACCGAGGCCGCCGTGGACGTGACCGCATGGCCGTGCCCGGCCGACGGCGGGGACCGCGACGGCGTGCCGATCGGCCGCCCGGTGTGGAACACCTCGGCGTACGTCCTGGACGCGGCGCTGCGCCCGGTCCCGGCCGGTGTGCCCGGCGAGTTGTACCTGGCGGGTCCTCAGCTGGCCCACGGCTATCTGGGCCGGCCGGGATTGACGTCCGAGCGGTTCGTCGCCGACCCGTACGGCCCGCCGGGCACCCGGATGTACCGTACGGGCGACCTGGCCCGGCGCGGCGCGGACGGGGTGATCGAGTACCTGGGCCGGACCGACGACCAGGTGAAGATCCGCGGGTTCCGTATCGAGCCTGGTGAGATCGAGGGCGTGCTCGCGCTGCACCCCGGTGTCCGGGAGGCCGCCGTGGTGGCCCGCCGCGACCTGGGGGCGGCCGGTGACCCGATGCTGGTCGCCTACACGACCGGCGCGGCCGATCCCGCGGAGCTGCGCCGCCATCTGGCGGCGGCGCTGCCGGAGCACATGGTGCCGTCCGCGTTCGTCGCGCTGGACGCGCTGCCGCTGACGCCGAGCGGCAAGCTGGACCGCCGGGCCCTGCCCGCGCCCGAGCTCGGCCCGGCCGTGGCGGGCCGGCGCCCGCGCAACCCGTCGGAGGAGATCCTCTGCGACCTGTTCGCGGAGGTCCTCGGGGTGCCCGAAGTCGGCATCGACGACGACTTCTTCGCCCTGGGCGGGCACTCGCTGCTCGCGACGCGGCTCGCCAGCAGGGTCCGCTCCACCATGGGGGTGGAGCTGCCGCTGCGTACGGTCTTCGACGCGCCGACGGTCGCCGCGCTGGCGCAGCGCCTGGGCGCGCGCAGCACCCGGCCGCCGCTGCGGGGCGGGGAGCGCCCGGATCCGCTGCCGCTGTCGTTCGCGCAGCAGCGGATGTGGTTCCTGTACCGGCTGGAAGGGCCGAACCCGGCGTACAACATGGCGTTCGCGGCCCGGCTCACCGGTGCCCTCGACACGGACGCGCTGCGTGCCGCCCTCGGCGACCTGACGGACCGGCACGAGGCGCTGCGGACGGTGCTGCCGGACGAGGCGGGCACGCCCCGGCAGGTCATCCTCGACGCCAAGGCCGCGCGGCCGGGTCTTGCGGTCACGCCGGTCACCGAGGCGGAGCTGCCGGGCCGGCTCGCGGAGGCGGCCGCCCGCCCGTTCCGTATCGACGAGGAAGCGCCCTTCGCGGCCGAGGTGTTCGCCGTCGGCCCCGAGGAGCACGTGCTGATCCTGGTGCTGCACCACATCGCCGCCGACGGCTGGTCCGCGCTGCCGCTGCTGCGGGACCTGGCGGACGCGTACACCGCGCGCGGCCGGGGCGAGCGCCCCGCCTTCGTCCCGCTGCCGGTGGGCTACGCGGACCACGCGGTGTGGCAGCGGGCGCTGCTCGGGGACGAGTCGGACCCGGAGGGGCTGCTGCACCGCCAGGCGGAGTTCTGGCGCAAGACGCTGGAGGGGCTGCCGGAGGAGCTTCCGCTGCCCACGGACCGGCCGCGGCCCGCTGCGCCGAGCCTGCGCGGCGCGACCGTGGAGCTCGATGTGCCGGCCCCGCTGCACCGGGCCGTCCGGGCGCTGGCCCGACGCTGCGACGCCAGCGTGTTCATGGTGCTGCACGCGGCGCTCGGCACCCTCCTGACCCGGCTGGGTGCCGGTTCGGACATCCCCGTCGGAACGCCGATCGCGGGCCGCAGCGACGACGCCGTCGACGACGTGGTGGGCTTCTTCGCCAACACGCTGGTGCTGCGTACGGACACGTCCGGCGACCCGGGCTTCCGCGAGCTGGTGGCCCGGGTCCGGGAGACCGACCTGGCCGCGTACGCGCACCAGGACATCCCGTTCGAGCGGCTGGTGGAGCTGCTCAACCCGGCGCGGTCCATGGCCAGGCACCCGCTGTTCCAGGTCATGCTGAGCCACCAGGCGAGGCCGCCGATGGACCTGGCGCTCGGCGAGGTCGCGGTCCGGCAGGAGCCGGTGGACATGGGTACGGCCAAGTTCGACCTGGCCTTCGAGATCACCGAGGAGCACGGCCGGGACGGGATGCTCCTGGGCGTGGAGTACAGCACGGACCTGTTCGACCACGAGACCGTGGCGAACATGGCGACCCGCTTCCTGCGGGTCCTTCAGGCCGTCACGGAGAACCCCGACCGTCCGCTCGGCAGCCTGGAGCTGCTCTCCGCCGACGAGCGCCGGCAGGTGCTCGTCGACTGGAAGGGCGACCTGGTCGAGGCGCCGGTGGCGACGCTGACCGAGCTGTTCACCCGTCAGGTGGAGCGCACCCCGGACGCCACGGCGCTGGTGTGCGGCGACATCGCGTACACGTTCGCCGAGCTGGAGCGGCGCACGGCACGCCTGGCCCGCCTGTTGAAGGACCGGGGTGTCGGTCCTGAGCGGATGGTGGCCATGCTGCTGCCCCGCAGGGCCGACACCGTGGTCGCGCTGCTTGCGGTGATGCGGGCCGGTGGCGCGTACGTCCCCATCGACCCGGGCTATCCGGCGGGGCGGATCGAGCACATCCTGCGGGACTCCGCGCCCACGCTGCTGATCACCACCGGAGCGCTCGCGGGTCTCGCGGGGGACGGCGGACCGGAGACCCTGATCCTTGACGCGCCGGAAACGCAGGCGCTGCTCTCGGACGAGAGCGCCGCTCCGGGGGCGGGCGAGCTGCCGCACCCGCTGCCGCGGCACCCGGCGTACGTCATCTACACCTCCGGTTCCACGGGCCTGCCCAAGGGCGTCGTCGTGGAGCACCGCTCCATCGCGAACCTCTTCCACAGCCACCGCGAGCTGCTCTACCGGCCGACGGTCGAGGCCGCGGGCGGGCGGAGCCTGCGGGTGGCGCACGGCTGGTCGTTCGCCTTCGACGCGGCGTGGCAGCCGCAGCTGTGGATGCTGGACGGCCACGCGCTGCACATCGTCACCGAGGACACGCTGCGCGACCCGGACCAGCTGGTGGCGTTCATCGACGCGCACCGGATCGACTTCATCGAGGTCACGCCCTCGCACGCGATGCAGCTCGCGGGCGCCGGACTGATCAAGGACGGCCGCTGCCCGCTGCTCGCGCTCGGCGTGGGCGGTGAGGCCGTGCCGTCCCCGCTCTGGCGGGAGATGCGCGAGCTGGAGGGCACGGCAGGGTTCAACCTGTACGGGCCGACCGAGTGCACCGTCGACGCGCTGGCCGCCAGTGTGGCGAGCAGCGAACGCCCGCTGGTGGGCCGGCCGACGGCGAACACCACCGCGTACGTCCTGGACGCCCGTCTCCAGCCCGTACCGGCCGGTGTCATCGGCGAGCTGTACCTGGCCGGGGCCGGTCTCGCCCGCGGCTACCTCGACCGGCGCTCGCTGACCGCCGAGCGTTTCGTGGCGGACCCGTTCGGCCCGCCCGGCACCCGCATGTACCGCACGGGCGACCTGGTGCGCTGGATGCCCGACGGCACCATCGACTACCTCGGCCGCACCGACGACCAGGTGAAGATACGCGGCTTCCGCATCGAACTCGGCGAGATCACCGCGGCCCTGGCCGCCGGTCCGTCCGTGCTCCAGGCGGCGGTCGACGTACGCGAGGACGGCCCGCGGGGCAAGCACATCGTCGCCTACGTCGTCCCCGCGGCGGGCGCCGAGTTCGACCCGTCCGCGCTGCGCGCCCAGCTGACCCGGATGCTGCCGGACTACATGGTGCCGTCGGCGTTCGTGGAGCTGGACGCGCTGCCGCTGACCGACCACGGCAAGCTCGACCGGCGCGCGCTGCCCGCCCCCCAGGCGGTGGAGTCGCGGACCGGCCGGGGACCGCGCGACCTCACCGAGGCCCTGGTCTGCGAGATCTTCGCCGAGGTGCTCGACCTGCCCGAGGTCGGCATCGACGACGACTTCTTCGACCTCGGCGGCCACTCCATGCTGCTGGTGCGGCTGCGGGACCGGCTGCAGCGCGCCACCGGACGGCAGTTGGCGGTGGCGGACCTCTTCCGTCATCCGACGGCGGCCGCGCTCGCGGGCCGGCTGCGGTCGGCGCAGGACACCGGGCCGGGCCTGGAGGTGCTGTTCACCCTGCGGTCCTCCGGCGACCGGGCGCCGCTGTGGTGCCCGGCGCCCGCGAGCGGACTCGGCTGGCGGTACGCGGCGCTGCGGGCGCACGTACCGCAGGAGGTGCCGATCCACGCGCTCCAGGCACCGAACCTGGCGGGCGGACCGGCCGTGGAGTTTCTGGAACAGCTCGTCGAGGCACATCTGGCGGAGCTGACCCGGCTCCAGCCGCACGGCCCGTACCGGTTGCTTGGCTGGTCGCTGGGCGGTGTCGTCGCCCACGCCCTGGCATGCCGTCTCCAGGAGCGCGGGGAGCGGGTGGAGCTGCTGGCGCTGCTCGACTCCTACCCGGGTGCGGACGGGGATGGGGACGGGGACGCGGCTGCCGTGGGGGCGGCGGTGGACGGACTGGGTCTGGAGGAGACGACGGTGACGGCGATGTACGCCAACTACGCCTCCGCGACCGGCCTGCTGGCGGCGCACTCCCCCGGCCGGTACCGGGGCACGCTGCTCCACTTCCGGGCCTCCGACGCTCCCCGGCCCGCCGAGGAGTGGGCGGCGTACACGGACGGCGAGGTCGTCGTGCACACCGTCGCCGACGACCACGACGGTCTGCTGGACCCGTCGGCGCTGCGGCGGATCGCGGCGGTGCTGTCCGAGCACACCGGGGCCTGGCAGTAGGGATACGAAAGGAGGCCGCCCTCCCCGCCCGTGAGGGTGGGAGGGCGGCCTCCTTGCATAAGGGCGCGTGCCGATCAGCCGATCACGGCGTCGATCTCCCGGCCGCGGTCGGCGCGGAGCGCCTGGGCGGTACGGCGCAGCAGGAGGGAGTCGGCGATCTCGCCGGAGCGGACGGCGAGGGTGGACAGCAGGGAGGAGGTGACGCCGTGGGTGTGCTCGGTGCCGCCCTGGAGGTAGACGCCGACGTCCACGTGGTCGCTCATCAGCACGCGGTGGTCGCGGTCCACACGGACCCGGTCCTGCTCGTCGGTGAGGCAGTCGGCGGCGAGGTCGCCGAGGAGGTCGCGCGGGTCGACCGGGCGGTAGCCGGTGGCCATGACCACGGCGTCGCAGTCCAGGGCCTCCTGCCGGCCCGTCGTCAGCGAGCGGACCAGGACGCGCGCGCCGTCGGGCAGGGCCTCGACGCCGCCGAGCTCGGTGGTGTTGAGGAACCGCAGCCGCTCCCGCCCGCTGACCTTCTCCTGGTAGTGCGTGCGGTACAGCTGCTCGATGAGGTCGCCGTCCACCACGGAGTAGTTGGTGTTGCGGTGGTAGCCGTGGAGGTCCTGCTTGACGTTCTCCGGCGCCGTGAAGAAGTCGTCGACCGCGGCGGGGTCGAAGATGCGGTTGGCGAAGGGGCTGTCGTCGGCGGGGCTGTAGCCGTAGCGGGTGAAGACCGCGTTGACCTCGGCGTCGGGGAAGGTCCGGTGCAGGTAGTCGACGGCTTCGGCGGCGGACTGTCCCGCACCGACCACCACGAAGCGGCGGTGCCGGAGGTCCTTCAGCCGCGGTGCGCGGAAGAGCAGGTCGCGGGTGTGCCAGACGTGTTCGCCGTGGGTCACGCCGTCGGGGAGGCGGGGCTTGAGACCGGTACCGACGACGACGTTGAGGGCCCTGAGCACCTCGCGGTCGGCCGGGTCGGCGACGCTCTCCGAGACGACGTCGACCGCCTCGACGCGGTCCCCGTCGCGCACGGGACGGATCTCGACGACCCGCCGCCCGTAGTCGACGCTGTCGCCGAACTCGGCGGCGCACCACTCGAAGTAGTCGTGGAACTCGATCCGGGTGGGGAAGAACGTCTTCTGGTTGATGAAGTCGGCCAGGCGGCCGCGCTCCTGGAGGTACATCAGGAAGGAGAAGCGGCTGCTCGGGTCACGCATGGTGACCAGGTCCTTGAGGAAGGAGACCTGCATGGTCGCGCCCTCCAGGAGCATGCCGCGGTGCCAGCCGAAGCGCTCCTGCTGCTCCACGAAACGTGCCCGCAGCGCCCGCTCGGGGTCGCGGCGATTGTGGTCGGCGACGGCGATGGCCAGGGCCAGATTCGACGGACCGAAACCTATGCCGACCAGGTCCCGAGCGGCGCCGCCCTCGGCCCGGCCGCTGTCCTCGCGGCGTCCCGACATGCTGGTCCTTCCGTTGGGTCGTACGACTGTGTGGCCGCGCACCACACGGCCACACGTCAAAGACTAACTACTAAGGTAAGGCGTGCCTAAATTCCCCTAGACCGCACGGGGTGTCAAGTCACGCGCACCGCCCCGGGCTCCCGCCGTTCCGGCTATGCCTCCGATGTCCTTCCATGTCACATACGGCATGGTTGACCCCCTCCGCCTTGATCGTCTTCATGGGGCAGCGGCAAACCGACGGACCCCGGCAAAGATCGGGGTTAACATGCTGCGCAGTGCTGGGCTGATCAACTCGCCGTGGAAGCCGTTGACTTGACGGGCTATCAGAGAGGTCGTCGCGCGTGTATCTGAGTGTGCCCTTCGAGAATGGCGAGACCATGGTTGTCGAACTGTCCGACGGGCAAGGCTCCGGAGTCATCCGGGCCAGTCGCGGCGAGGGAGTGTTCGAGTCCTCGGCCGACACCTTCGAAGCAGGCATGGCCCGTGTCAGACGCGTCGCCGAGGCGCTGCTGGAGCGGCTGACGGACCTGCCCCGCAGCCCCGACCACATCCGTGCCGAGTTCGGGATCCGGGTCACGGCCGAGGCCGGGTTCGTCGTGGCCAAGGGGTCCGGCGACGCGCACATCACGCTTCAACTGGAGTGGAGTCGCCCCGAGGGCGACGGGTGAGCTCGGGCTGGGAGCGCGGGACGGCACGCGTACTGCACGAAGGCCGGCCGGTCGGTGTCGCGTTCCTGGTCCCTGGCCGGCTGCTGCTGACCTGCGCCCACGTCATCTCCTCCCTCGCCGGCCTCCCGGACGATCAGCCGCTGCCCGACCGCTTTCCCGTGACCGTCGACTTCCCGCTGCTGCCCGGCCACCCCAAGGCGGCGGCCACTGTGCACTTCAGCGTGCCGGTGGCCGCCGACAACAGCGGTGACGTCGCCGTGCTGCGGTTGACCGACGAACTGCCTCCGGGCGCCGTCGCGATGCGGATCGTGGAGGCGGACGACCTCGCCGGGCACCGCTGGCGCGCCTTCGGCTTCCCGAGGTACCCCGGGCCGGGCGGCAGCAAGGATGCCGGCGTCTGGACCCGCGGCACCGTCGAGGGCCGTGAGGGCACCGGCTGGTGGCAGCTGACGTGCGACGAGCAGGCGGGCTTCCCGCTGGCCGGAGGCTTCAGCGGGGCACCCGTGTGGGACGAGGAGTACCAAGGCGTCATCGGTGTCGTCGTCGCCGTCGAAGGGGACCAGCGGCGCCGGACCGGCTACGCGTTGACCGTGGAGTCACTGGCCCGCGAGTGGCCGCAGTTACGCTCACGGCTGCTCGACGACAGTCCGTTCCGTGAGCTTTTGCCGTTCACCGAGCACGACAGCGCGGTGTTCCACGGGCGTACGAACGAAACGCGCCGGCTGCTCGAACTGTTCGGGGAACAACAGGTACCGATCCTGCCGGTACTCGGCGCCTCCGGCGTCGGCAAGTCCTCACTGACCGGCGCCGGCCTGCTGGCACATGTGGACCAGGGCCGCTACCTGACCGCTCGTCTGCCCCACGGGCTGCGGCTGACCGCCGAGGAGCTGCTCGCCTGGGCGCTGGCATCCGCGGGCGATACGGACAGGCGGCAGGCGGACACGCGGCAGGCCGACTGGCACGAGCACTGGTCCGCGCTGGCCCGCCGGCTGGGGGACGAGCAGGGGCTTCGCACCGCGCTCGAGCAGACACTGACGCGACACGCTCGCCACGACGGACGGCCCAAGCTTCTGCTCGTACTCGACCAGTTCGAAACCCTGCTCGCGGACGCGCCGGAAACCGCGCGCAAGCTGGACACGATGCTGGGCGTCCTGACGATGCGCCGCCCGGACGGCAGTCGGCCGGCCCAGGCGGTGGTCGTCAGCCGGATCGACTTCCTGCCTCAGATCGAGCAGCTCCCCCACTTACGCGCCGCCTGGGAGGCGACCCACGTAGTGGTGCCGCCGATGACGCGAGAGCAGCTGCGCGCGGCCATCACCCGCCCGCTGGAAGGGCACGTCGGCATCCTCTTCGCCGACGGTCTGGTCGAGCGGCTGCTCCACGACACCCCGCGCGGTGCGGCCGCACTGCCCATGCTGGAGTACACCCTGAGTCAGCTGTGGGCACGACAGGAGCGCGGTGTGCTCACCGCCACCGCCTACCAGGAGCTCGGCGGGGTCGAAGGAGCGCTGGTCGGCAACGCGGAACGCACTCTGTGGGAGTGGGCGGACAGTTCCGAGCACGAGGCGCTGGAGAGGATCTTCATCCAGCTGGTCCGGCCCGCCGAGCGGCTGGACGTCGGGGAACACGGCCCCGACACGCGCAGGGTCGCCGACCGCTCCCAGTTCTCCGAGCACGACTGGTCGCTGATCCACCGCCTGGCCAGCACTCGGCTGGTCGTGGTGACCCGCCGCCCGACGGGGCTGGACACGGCCGAACTCGCGCATCAGGCCTTGGTGGAGAGCTGGCCGCGACTGCAGGGCTGGGTCGAGCGCAACCGCGACTTCCGCAGCTGGCAGGAGGAGCTGCGGCGCACCGTGCGGACCTGGCAGGAACGGGGCCGGCCGCATGAACTCACCCTCGACCGGCAGCGGGTCGACGAGGCGAAGCAGTGGCTCGGCACCCGTGCGGCCGAAATCTCCGCCGAGGAAGCCGAGTTCGTCGAGGCCAGCATCCAGGCCCAACGCCGCACCGCCCGCCGGCGCCGCCTCATCCTGGCCGGCTTCGCCCTTCTGGCCGTCCTCGTCCTCGTCGTGTCCAGTCTCGCTTCCCTCAACGCCCGGACCAGCAGTGAGCAGCGAGATCTGGCAGCCGTCGAGCGGTTGACGACGCAGAGCCAGCTCCACGCCCTGACCGACCCCGCCCTGGCGGCTCGCCTCGCCCTGGCCGCTCAGCGCATCCACCCCACCGCCGACACCCGCGCCCGACTCCTCACGACGCTCAGCTCCCCCTTGCGCGCCACTCTCACCGGCCACAGCCGCTCGGTGAACTCGGTGGCCATCAGTCCGGACGGCGGCACCCTCGCCACCGGCGGTGTCGATCGGACGGTACGGCTGTGGGACGTAGGGGCACGCCGCCAGCTGGCCACTCTCACCGGCCACAGTCGCCAGGTGAACTCAGTGGCCTTCAGCCCGGACGGAAGGATCCTGGCGAGCGCGGGTGACGGGCAGCAAGCGCGGCTGTGGGACGTACGGACCCGCCGTCAGCTCGCCAGCCTCCCTGGCGCGACGAGCCCCGTGGCCTTCAGCCCGGACGGAAAATCCCTGGTCACCGGTGGTGGTGAAGGGACCGCGCGGTTGTGGGACGTCCGGACACGCCACCCGCTGGGCACCCTCGCGGGCCATGGCCGCACCTCGGCGTTGCGTGTGCTCTTCAGTCCGGACGGAAAGACGCTCGCCACCGCCGGCAGCATGGACCGGACGGCGCGGCTGTGGGACGTACGGACACGCCGTCAGCTCGCCACCTTCACCGGCCACACCGGCATGGTGCAATCGGTGACCTTCAGCCCGGACGGAAGGACTCTGGCGACCGGTGCCAGTGACTCCACCGCGCGGTTGTGGGACGTCCGGACGCGCTTCGCTGGGCACCCTGACCGGTCACACCAACACCGTGTGGTCTCTGGCTTTCAGCCCGGACGGAAACACCCTCGCGACCAGCGCCAGAGACACCACGGCACGGCTGTGGGACGTACGGACCCACCGCCCACTGGCCATCCTCACCGGCCACACCGACATCGTGTGGTCGGTGGCCCTCAGCCCGGACGGGCAGACCGTGGCCACCGGCAGTCGCGATCGGACCGTGCGGCTGTGGGACGTACGGACCCACCGCCAGCTGGCCATCCTCACCGGCCACACCGACAACGTGTGGTCGGTGGCCTTCGGCCCGGACGGAAACACCCTGGCCACCAGCGGCGACGACGCGACAGCGCGGCTGTGGGACACCGGCATGTTCAACGATCTCCGCATCCTCATCGACGGGGCCTGCGCGGCCGCGGGCCGGTCCATGACCCAGCGGGAATGGCAGCAGTACGTCCCTGACGGAGTGAAGTACCGCCGGATCTGCGGTTGAAGCCGGTGGAGTGACGTACGAGCATGGAAGGAGAGACATGCTCATCGGGAACGCCGCCGTTCTCGTGGCGTTCGTCTCCTCGTACGCACGGAAGGTCGATCGCCATGGAGTTGTTCACCGGGGCGTACGGCGACAATCTCCAGGCCGAGGGGGCCGCGGACCGTAACCGGAGCATGCAGGACGCACTCAACGGTTTCATGAACGGGCTGACCGGAGCCGACCGCGCCGCACTCGAACGGGTCGCGCTCACCGTGGTGGCTCTGGAGGAGGCCGACACCCGCGCGTGGGCGGGCCACCGGCAGAACGAGGTCCACTACTCGGCCAGCCTGGTCAAACTCCTTGCCATGTACGCGGCCCACACGCTCCGCTTCTTCTCCCGTCAACTACTTCTGGAGCAGCGGCCGCCGTCGCCGGACGCCTTCTTCCAGGCCCTCTCGGCCGCTTTCGACGGGAAGATCAGGAATGCCACCCCGAGCTCCATCACGCTTCAGCACGGGGGCGACGACACCAAGATCCTGCCGGACTACCGAACGGTTCTCGAACCGCAATTCGACGCGGCGGGGCAGCCGATCGGCGTCGAGTTCCTCTTCGACTATCGCACCCAGCTCAGGGGGATGCTCCTGCAGCAGCAGAACGCCCCCGCGGCGGCATGCATCCACGGCGTCGCGTTCGGCTTCATGAACGCCAAGGCCGCAGACGACGGCTTCTTCCGGAATCCGGCCCAGCAGGGCATCTGGCTCGCCGGCGACTACCTGGGGCAATGGACCCCGGTGGGGATCGCGTCCACCAACGACGGAAAGGTCGCGCAGGCGACCACGGCCGTGGACATGGCGAAGCTGGTCACCCGGATGTTCGACGGCAGCCTGGAGAGCGGCAGCCCGACGGATCTGATCCAGCTGCTGGCTGGCAGCGGCCGCAGCTGGTTCCACCGCGAAATCCTGTGGCCGAACGGCGGGCTCTCCGCCACCCACGCGAAGATCGGCATCGGCCCGCTCAAGCCCAACAGCGCCGGTGTCGTCGAGAAAGTGGTCTCGGAGGCACTGAAGGTGCACGACAGCAATCGGAACCTCGACTTCGTGGTCGTGTGGCAGAACCTCAAGGTCCCCGCCGACCCGACCAGAGCCCAGCTCGAGCGGGTCTCCCGCATGGTCGAGGCCACCATCAACGGCTTCCAGCCGACCGTGTGAGGGAACGGCCGCGAGGCGCTCGTCAGCGCAGGACGGAGGGCGGCAGCGCCCGGACGGCCTGGAGCGCGGCGTACAGCTCGGCCGTGTCGACCGGGTCGGTGACCGTACGTCCCGTGAGCCGGCGGATCCGGCGTAGTCGCTGGCGGACGGTGTTGGCGTGGCAGTGCAGGGCTTGCGCGGCATCCTCCGTCGAGCCGGAGGCCGCGTACCACGCGGTGAGCGTGCCGATCAGCAGGGTGCGCTGCTCGGCCGGGAGATCGAGCAGCGTGCCGAGGACCGAGCGGGCCATCCGGGCGGCGACGTCCGGGGAATGCACCACCAGCCCAGCGAGCGGGCCGTCGTCGAAGTGGGCGACCGGCGAGCCGGCCGGGTCGGCGGTGGCCAGGGCGAGCCGGGCCAGCCGCAGGCCGGTGGCACAGTCGGCGAGGCTCGCGAAGGCCGGGCTCACGCCGTAGCGGAGGGTGGCCGACCGCTGGAGCACCGTCAGCAGCCGATCCAGGGTGCGCCGGTCGCGGACCGAGACCAGCCCGGCCAGCAGGCCGGCGGTGCGGCTCCAGGCGGAGGCGATGCCGTGGGCGGCGAGCCGGTTGCCGATCTCGGGCGCCGGTCCGGGCGGCGGATCGGCGACCAGGACCACGAACAGCCCGTCGTACGGCAGGCGCAGCGTGTCCGCCGCCCGCCAGAGCGCCTCTGTGCTGCGGGCGGTGCCGTTGAAGAGCTCGGTCAGGGCCGGGGAGCCCGTCTGGTCGGCGGCGGCCGACGTCGCATGCTGGTAGGCGGCGGTGATCTCGTTGGCGCCGGTCTCGATGAGACCGAGCAGCCGGGCCGCGCCGTCGGGCAGCGCCTCCAGTCCGCCGCGGCCGGCGTTGCGCGCCTCGGTGGTCAGCTCTTCCAGCAGCATCCGTCCGCCCGCGTGGTAGGCGGCGATCACGGCGGGCAGCGGGACGCCCTGACCGGCCCGGCGGAGCGCGGTGGCGGTGGCCGGGGCGGGGCTGTGACGGCCCGTCAGGGCACCCAGGGTGAAGGACAGGTGGGCGTGGCAGGAGCCGCGCAGCTCCTCGACGGGGACCAGTCGGCGGTAGGCGACGGTGCCGGAGGGGGCGAGGATCCGGTCGACGGCGCGTCTGCTCAGTTCGGGCAGCCGCCCGTTCAGGGCGGTGGCCAGTAAGCCGATTCGTCGATCCGTCGGGTGGGTGGTGACGAGGCTGTCGGGCATGGCCGCATCCTAACTAGCAGTACGGCATTGCCGAACAACATATGTCATTGTCGTGGCTCACATGATCGGGCTTCACATCCTGTCCGACGCTCCATCACCTGACGCGCACATCCTTGTCGATCATCGGTGCACAGTCTCCTCACCCTCACTCACCCCAGGGACCCTCATGAGATTCCTGCGCACCGCCGTGCCCGCATTCGTCGCCCTGCTGGCCACCCTGATGGCGCCAGCCACTCCGGCCGCCGCCGTGGAAAGCGGCGATCTCCGAGACGACTTCTACACCCCACCGGCCGGTGAACTCACCGCCGGGCCGGGCGAGGTGATCCGGTACCGGGCCGCCGATTTCCGGGTCGAGCCGACCGGCCTGGTCGACCAGCACGTCCGCTCCTGGCAGTTGCTCTACGGTTCCGCCGACGCCGACGGCCGACGGATCGCCGTCTCCGGCACCGTGCTCGTCCCCGAGGCTCCGTACGCCGGGCCCGGCCCGCGGCCGGTGGTCGCGCACGCCATCGGCACCCACGGTCTGGGCGACAGGTGCGCCCCCTCGCGGGCGCTGGCCGAGGGCAGCCAGTACGAGAGCGTCGTGATCAAGGCGATGCTCGATCGCGGCTGGGCCGTGGTGGCCACGGACTACCAGGGGCTCGGCACCCCCGGCGGGCACAGCTACGTCAACGGGCGGGCCGAGGGCCAGGCCGTGCTGGACTCGGTGCGTGCCGCCCAGCGACTGCCCGGGACGGGGATCGTTCCCGACGCCCCGGTCGTCATCGCCGGCTACTCGCAGGGCGGTCAGGCGGCGAGCTGGGCGGCCGAGCTGCAGCCCTTCTACGCACCGGAGTTGAACCTGCGCGGCGCCTCCGTCGGGGCGCCCGCCGCCGACCTTCTGATGGTCGCGGAGGGGGTGGACGGCAGCCCGGCCTTCGGCTTCGGCCTGACCGCCGCCGTCGGCCTCAAGCACGCCTACCCCGAACTCCCGTTGGAGGAGCTCTTGACCGACCACGGCCGCGCCCTGCTGGCCGACATCTCCGACGACTGCACGCTGGAGATCGCCACCAGGTACGGGATGCACAGCTGGGACCGGTTGACCACCGAGGACCCGTTCGCGCGGGCCGACTGGCGCGGCCGGCTGACCGAGCAGCGGGCCGGGCGGCACCGTCCGGCGGTGCCGGTGCAGCTGTACCACTCGCGCCTGGACGACGTGATCCCGTACCAGGTGGGCACCGAGCTCAAGGACCGGCTGTGCGGGCTCGGCGCGTCCGTCGACTGGGCCACGTATCTGGTCCCCACCCATATCGCCACCTTCTACGCCGCCGCCCCGGCGACGGTCGGGTGGCTGGCCGACCGCATCGAGGGCCGGCCGGTGGAGAACGACTGCTGACCACCGCCGACGTCGGGAGCCGGTTCGACGCCCTCCGGGCCTCCGCCGCGGTGGGACCCGCCGCGGTGGCGGCCGGGCCGGCCGGACCGATCAGGGCTGTACGCGGAACGCTGCGCGGTAGGCGGAGGGCGTGGTGCCGACGTGGCGGGTGAAGTGATGGCGAAGGGTTTCGGCGGATCCGAACCCGGTGGCCTCCGCTATGCGCCGCATGGGCAGGGCGGTCGTCTCCAGCAGTTCCCGCGCGCGCTGCAGGCGGTGGGCGGTCAGCCAGCGCAGCGGGGTGCTGCCCGTCTGTGCCTGGAAGTGCCGTGCCAGGCTGCGCTTGCTCATCATCGCGTGGGCGGCGATGTCGGCGATCGTCAGCGGTTCGTGCAGCTTGTCCCGCATCCACTGCATCGTGCCACCGAGATCGGCGGAATCGCTCTCCGGGATCGGATGGTCGATGAACTGCGCCTGGCCGCCGGTGCGTTGCGGGGCCATGACCATCAGGCGGGCGACATCCGCGGCCATCGCCGCGCCGTGGTCCCGGCGCACCATGTGCAGACACAGGTCGAGCCCCGCGGCGACCCCGGCGGAAGTCAGCACCCGCCCCTCGTCGACGAACAGCACCGACGGGTCGACGTGCGTCCCGGGATACTCCCTGGCCAGCGCCGCGGCGAACCGCCAGTGCGTCGTCACACGACGCCCCTCCAGCAGCCCCGCGCGAGCGAGCACGAACGCCCCTGTGCAGATGGACGCCACCCGCGCCCCCGCGGCCGCCGCCTCCCTGAGCAACTGGACGGCGCGCGGGTGCGGATCTCGGTCCGGCGGAACACCTGGCACGACGATGGTGTCCGCGTCACGGGCGTCGTCCCACCGGTACGCGGACGTGAGCCGGAACGGCTGTGCGGGCCCGGTCTCGGTCGTGGCCGTACTGTCGGTGCAGACCCGCACCTCGTAGGCCGGGCTCCCGTCCGGGTGTGCCGCGAGCGTGAACACCTGGCAAGGAACAGCCAGGTCGAAAGCCGACACCGCGTCAAGCGCCAGAACCGCGACCACATGCATGCGACAGGACGGTACGCGAGCACGTCATCGGCCCTGCCCGCGGGCCCGGGACCGGCGAGGCCGAGGCGCCGCGCGTCAGCCGTTGAAGCGGTGGCGGGAGGTCTCGATGTGACCGAGGTAGCGGTGGGTCCAGTCGCACAGTCCGTCGATCGTCACCCGCAGGGCCTGGCCCGGCTCTGTGAGGGTGTACTCGACCTTTGGCGGCACGACGGGGTGCACCGTCCGCTCGACCAGACCGTTGCGCTCCAGCATGCGCAGGTTCTGGGTGAGCATCTTGTGGCTGATGCCTTCGACCTCGTTCCGCAGCTCGCTGAAGCGGAGGGTGTCTTCACCCAGCGCCTCGATGATCAGGAGCGCCCATTTGTTGGCGACGTCCGAGAAGATCTCCCGCGCCAGAGAGTCCGCGCGCCGCAGGTCCGCGTCGTCGGACGAGCCGCTGAACTGCTTGGTCACCATCAGGTTCCCCCGTCACCGAAAAGTGCGTTCTTCCACGTCAGCGGCGACTCTCCTACGGTTTCCCAGTAACCACAAGAGAGCGACTCGCTCGCGACGTCATGGAGGCAGGCAGCATGGCCATCACCCTGGTGAACCCCAACGGATTGCCGAAAATCGACGCGTACCGGCAGGTGTCGATCGCGACCGGGTCGAAGCTGGTCTTCGTCGCCGGTCAGGTCGCCTGGGACGCCGAGGGGGTCACGGTCGGCGAAGGCGACCTCGCCGCCCAGGTCGAGCAGTGCTACCTCAACGTCGGCACGGCCCTGGCCGAGGCCGGCACCTCGTTCGACGACGTGGCGAAGCTGACCGTGTACGTCGTCGATTGGGACCCCGCCAAGATGCCGCTGGTGCTGGACGGGATCGCCAGGGCGGTCACGAAGCTGGGGATCACCACCCCCGTCCCACCGGCCTCTCTGCTGGGCGTGGCGGCACTGGACGTACCGGAGCACCTGGTTGAGGTCGAGGCCACTGCCGTCGTCGACTGAACTGCGGAAGCCCGTGTCGCACCCGGGCGGGCGCCGGCATTCGCCGGTTACGCCACGGGGCCCAGGAGGTCCGGGCACGGCAGTCACAGGTGGACCGGGAACGCCGACTGGAAAGCCAGGCGGCGGGCGGCATCCGCGCCGAGGCGGGTGAGCAGGTCGTCGAGTGCGAGGTACTCCTCCCAGGGCTCCCGCCCCGTCGCGCAGGCCAGCGCCCGGACGAGCCTGTCCTCGAGGTCGGGGACGCGCTTGTCCTTCCACACCTTGTCGGCCGTGCTGACAAGGAGGTCCTCGATCGTCACGGCGGGGCCGTCCCAGCTCGCATGGGTGGCGGCGAACCGGGCCAGGGTAGGCGCGAAGCCATGGCCCACCAGCAGGTCCCGGCCGGCCGCCTCGTGCGCCGAGCCGGTCCCGGTGAGCTCCTCGGGGTGCAAGGTCTTGCCGACGTCGTGGGTCGCCGCACCGAAGAGGACGGCGTCACGGTCGACGGCCAGATCCGGGTGTCGGTCCCGCACCCAGTCGGCCAGTTCGACCGCCACGTCGTGAACCGCGCGCAGGTGCGCCGCCAACCGCGGAGGGGCGCCCAGGGACCGCAGGAGTTCCGCCACCACGGGCGGAAGCGGCCGCAGGGGCGGCTCGCCAGGGGCGTCGAGGGCACGGGACAGCAAGTCCGAGGACGTCGCGCTCATCCCGGTGACGTTACCGGTGCCCCGCGATGCTGGTCGGGCCAGATCCGAATAGAGACACAGGCAGCGCCTCGGAACGACGCCTGACTCGCGTCAATGGCGCTTTCAGACACTGGCTTTGGGCAGGGTCACCTCGAAGCAGCAGCCGTCGGACACGTTGCGTACGCTGGCGCGGCCCGCGTGTGCCTCGACGATGCCCCGGACGATGGCCAGGCCGAGGCCCGCGCCGCCCGGGGGCGTGCGGGCCTCGGTGCCGCGCCAGCCGGTGTCGAAGACGCGGGGCAGGTCCTGCTCGCGGATGCCGCCGCATTCGTCGGTCACCGAGAGCACCACCGTGTCGTCCTCTCCGGACTCCGCGGCGATGGCGACCGTACCGTCGGCGGGCGTCCGATGGAGGGCGTTGCTGAGCAGGTTGCACAGGACGCGCGTCATCTCCCTGCCGTCGACCTCGATCGGCACCGGCGTGACCCGCTCTCCGACGAGCCGGACGCCGCGCTGCCGGGCGAGCGCCTCGACGCCGGCCAACGCGTCGCCCACAAGGTCGTACGTCGAGATGCGGGTCGGCACCAGGGACAGTGCTCCCGCGTGGATGCGGGAGAGTTCGAAGAGATCGCCGACCATGGTGCTCAGTCGCTCCGCCTCCGTCCGGATCTGGCGGAAGTACCGCTCGGGGTCGGCGGCCATACCGTCCTCAAGGGCTTCCGCCATCGCCCGTACTCCCGCCAGCGGAGTCCGCAGGTCGTGGGAGATCCAGGCGACGAGTTCCCGCCGGGAGGTCTCCAGCGCCCGCTCACGTTCGCGTGACTCGTTCAACTTGGCGCTGGTGGCGGCCAGTTCGCGGCTCAGCGCGGCCAGCTCCGCGGTCCCGGCCTCGTCCGGCGCGGCGAACGAGCCGCCGTCACCGAAAGAACGCGCCGCCAGGGCCAGGGCCTCGCTGCGGGCGACCACCCATCGGCCCAGTACGAGCGCCGGCGCGAAGGAGACGACGGCCGCCATGGCGACGACCGTGGTGACCACGGTCAGGTCATGGCGCGACAGGAACATGGCCCAGGCGACGGCGAGCGTCCCGGCGAGCATGGTCGTCACGGAGACGGCCGCGACGACCGCCAGTGAGACCGCCGTCGACCGGTGCCGTACGGCACGGAGGACCACGGCCCCGAGCGCACCGGCCGCCACGGCGCCGCCCAGGGCGTACAGCGCGATGAGCACGATGTCCTGCTCCCGCATCGTGGTCAGCCCTTCTCTGCGGAGGAGTCGAAGCGGTAACCCACGCCCCAGACGGTCTGGATCAGCCGGGGGTTCGCCGGGTCCTCCTCGATCTTGGTTCGCAGCCGTCGCGCGTGGACGGTCACGGTGGACAGGTCGCCGAACTCCCAGTCCCACACGTCGTGCAGGAGCTGTTCCCGGCTGATGGCCCGCCCCGGATTGCGCATCAGATAGACGAGCAGGTCGAACTCGCGCAGGGTGAGGGCGAGTTCCCTCCCGCCTTGGACGGCTCGGCGAGCGGCCGGGTCGACCACGAGGTCCGCGGCTCTCAGGAGGGTTCCGGTTCCGGGCTCGACCGCGACGGCGTCCCGGCGGCGCAGTACGGACTGCACCCGCAGCACGAGTTCGCGCGGGCTGAAGGGCTTGGTGACGTAGTCGTCGGCGCCGACTTCCAGGCCGAGAATGCGGTCTTCTTCTTCTCCGCGCGCCGTGAGCATGATGACGGCAGGCGCCGGTGAGTTCTGGCGCAGGGCACGGCACACCGCGATGCCGTCCATTCCAGGAAGCATCAGGTCGAGGACGACGAGGTCGGGCCGCCCGTTCGTGGCGCTGACCAAGGCTTCGTGCCCGTCGGCGGCGGTGTCGACGGCGAAGCCGGCGTTCTTCAGGTAGCCGGTGACCACCTCGGTGACCGTGGGGTCGTCGTCGACGACAAGAAGCCGACGGGATGGGTCGGGGCGCATGCCGTCAGCCTCCCACGCCGCTCCGGGCGCCGTCACGGCCGGTCCGCGATCATCCGTGTCACAGGCGGCGAGGCTGTCTCGTCTCAGGGGTCGCAGCGGGATCCGCAGCGCGCGGCGGCCCGGGGCCGCGGTCCCGGGCCTACAGATGTTGATCTTCCCGTCGCGGGACCGGATGATCATCAGACCGGCGACACGCAGGAGAACAGTGAAGGCCATACGACAGACCCTGAGGGACATCCTGGACGCCGCGGCGAACGGGCAGTTCCCCGTACCCGACGGCGGCACCACCGTCGTGCCCGCCCCGAGCCTCCGCGACACCGGAGTGCTCGCCTTCACCGCGCACTCGGTCGTGTTCACCGACGAGGACCCCGACTGGGTGCACAAGACGCTCGCCGCGCTGGACTGCGACGAGCTGGCCGCCACCATGAACCCGCGGTTCCTGAGCGCGTTCCTCGACCGGACCGGGCGCCGCACCGACACGATCGACCTCCTGACCGTCGCGCACTCCCTGCCCGGCCGACCCGCCCTGGATCTGCGGGAGATCACCGACCCGGTCCATCCCAGAGTGGCCCGGGCGCGCCGGCGCCGCGACGGCGTACGCGTGTGGGCCGCCGACGGCGGAATCCTCGTCCTCGGCCGCGGTGTCGCCGGCCGCTGGGAAACGGCGATCGAGGTGGACGAGGACGCGCGCCACCGCGGTCTCGGCCGGGAACTGGCCACCGCCGCCCGCCACCTCGTGCCCCCGGGCGAGCCGGTCTGGTCGCAGCAGGCGGCAGGCAACGCCCGCAGCGTCCGCGCCTTCCAGGCGGCGGGGTACCGCCCCGTGGGCGCGGAGGCACTGCTCCTCGCCCCCTAGAGGTACGCGCCCGCGGGGCCCGGAGCGGGTAAGCGGGCCCGGGGCCCAGCGCGGGCCAGCGGGGCCGGGCCCCAGGGCGGGGTCAGCGGGGGCGGGGGCCCGGCGCGGGTCAGCGAGGCCGGGCCCCCGCACGGGTCAGCGAGGCCGGGGCGGGACCAGGCCGGCCTCGTACGCGGCGATGGCCGCCTCCACCCGGTTGCGCGCGCCCAACTTGCCGAGCACGGCGCTGACGTGCGCCTTCACGGTGCCCTCGACCAGGTGCAGCCGGGCCGCGATCTCCGCGTTGGACAGCCCCGCCCCGAGCCCGGCCAGCACCTCACGCTCCCGTTCCGTCAGCCGCTCCAGCGGCCGGTGGGGATGGGCCGCCCGGTGCGCGCGCAGTCCGGCGATGACGCGGCCGGCCACCCGCGGGGACAGGTACGCCCCGCCGGCGCCCACCGCCCGTACCCCACCCAGCAGTTCTCTCGGGTCGTCCGCCTTCAGCAGGAAGCCGTCGGCTCCCTCCTCCAGGGCCCGGGTGACGTACTCGTCCTGGCCGAAGGTCGTCAGCATGATCACACCGACCGTCGGCAGCTCCCGGTGGAGCCGCGTCACCGCCGTCAGGCCGTCCAGGCCGGGCATCTGGATGTCCAACAGGACCACGTCCGGGCGGTGTCGGCGGGTGAGCGCGACCGCCTCGTACCCGTCGCCCGCCTCGGCGACCACCTCGACGCCCGGATCCCGGGCCAGGATGGCCCCCACCCCGGCCCGGACCATCGCCTCGTCGTCGGCCACCAGCACCCGCACCGGTCGGCTGTTCGGTGTCGTCTCTTCCACCCCGCGAGCCTAAGGCCGCCGCATGACCGCGCGAGCCGCGCACCCCGGAGATCCGCCCGCGGGGCGGGGCGCACCCCCGACGAAAGGCAGGTGGCCGCTGCCGTTCGACCGATGGGCCCGGGCGCCGCGGACTCCTAGCGTCGCTTCCGTACGAGAACACGGCGCACGAGAACGCGGCGCCGCCCATCACATCACCGTCCGTCGGCATTCCGCGTTCCGCAGGCCGCACTCAGCGAGCGACAGCGAAGGATCCCCGTGATCACCCTCCGAGGACTCACCAAACGCTACGGCGACACCCTCGCCGTGGACGACCTCACACTCGACATCCAGGCCGGCCGCGTGACCGGCTTCCTCGGCCCCAACGGGGCCGGGAAGTCCACCACGATGCGCATGATCCTGGGCCTGGACCACCCCACGCGCGGGCGGGCCCTGATCGCCGGCCGGCCGTACGCGGCCCTGCGCCGGCCGCTGTGCGCGGTCGGCGCGATGCTGGACGCCCGGGCCGTCCACCCGGCCCGTTCCGGCCGTGCGCACCTCTTCGCCCAGGCCCGGGCCAACGGCATTCCGGTACGCCGTGTGGACGAGGTGCTGGAGACGGTGGGGCTGACCAAGGCCGCCCGGCGGCCGGCCGGCACGTACTCGCTCGGCATGAGCGGGCGGCTCGGGGTGGCGGGCGCCCTGCTCGGCGATCCGGCGGTGCTGATCCTGGACGAGCCGGTCAACGGCCTGGACCCGGACGGGGTCCGGTGGATCCGGCGGCTCGTACGCGACCAGGCGGCGGAGGGCCGCACTGTCTTCCTCTCCAGCCACCTGATGAGCGAGATGCAGCTGACGGCCGACCACCTCGTCGTGATCGGTCGGGGCAGGCTGCTGAGCGACACCTCCATGACGGAGTTCCTCGCCGCCGCCTCCCCCGCGTCGGCGCGCGCCGTGGTGCCCGACCCCGAGGAGCGGGCGGCACTCGTCCGCCGTCTGATGACGGCGGACGGGGTGAGCGTCGAGGCGTCCGTGGCCGGCGAACTCACCGTCGAGGGCCGGACCGCCGCCGAGATCGGTGACCTCGCGCACCACTGCGGCGTACGGCTCCACCAACTGAGCGACATACGGGTCTCGCTGGAGCAGGCGTACATGGACCTGACCGCGCACAGCGTCGACTACGTGACGGGTGGTGCGGCTGTGACCGGTACAGGCGCGGCAGGCGAGGAGGGCCGGCAGTGACCACGACGACGACATCCGGCAAGCGGACGGGCCCGTCCGGGGCCGAGTCCGGCAGTGCGGGCCGCGGCGGGCCCGGCGGCTTCGCCGGGGCGGTCGCCTCCGAGTGGACCAAACTGTGGTCCGTCCGCGCCCCCGCCCTCTGTCTCCTGGCAGGCCTCACGATCACCGGCGTGTTCACCTTCTACTACGCCTCGATCGCCCGCATCAACGATCATCCGATCCAGCCTGTCGGGAACGCGGCGGCCGCGTCCGCCGTCCTCGCCCAGTTCGCCGTCGTCGTCCTGGCCACGGTCGCGGTGACCTCCGAGTACGCGACGGGGACCGTGCGGGCTTCGCTGCTGTGGGTGCCCCGGCGGCACCGGGTGCAGGCGGCGAAGGCACTGGTAGTGGCCGCGGTCGCGTTCGTCGCCGGCACCGCGTACGCCGCCGTGGGCACGGCGGTGGCCTGGGGGGCGTTCGACGGGCGGGCGTCCTTCGAAACCGGCACGGTCTTCGGGCAGGTCCTGGCCGTCGGTCTCTACCAGGCGCTGATCGCCGTGCTGACCGTCGGGGTCGCCTTCGCCACGCGCCACCCGGCCGGCGCGCTGTCGATCCTCGTCACGCTCCTGTGGGCGCTGCCGTCCGTACTCCTGGGGCTCGGCGGACCGTCGCTGGCGGCCGTCAACGACCATCTGCCGCACGGAGCGGGAGACCACTTCATGCGCGTCGGCGCCGAGGCCCCGCACACCCAGGTGACGGCGGTGCTGATCGTGGCGGCCTGGTCCGCCGCCGCGCACCTGACCGGCCTGTGCGTGCTGCGCCGCCGGGACGCCTGACCCCACGTCAGGAACCGTCCGGACGCCCCCGCCGCCCACCGCGTCGTCGGGCGTCCGGGCCCGTCCCGCAGAATCGACCGGGCGGATGAGGACATGCATGGGAAGGACGGTCGACGCACCGTGGGGCACACGCGCATACCAACAGCGAGGTCCATGGTCGGCGACGTGGCCCTGTGGGGCGTGCTCGCCGTCGCCACCGGTTACGGGTTCCGGGACGCGGGCGCGGCCTCACCGGTCCTGGGCCTACTGCTCCCGCTGGCCGTCCTGGCGGTGGCGGTGCCGCTGTCCCGCCGTCGGCCGGGGCCCGCCCTGTTCCTCGTCAACGGGTTGTGCGCGCTGGGCTTGGCCGACCCCGCGACGCCCGCCAACGCCCAGGTCCTCTCGCTGGCCGCCGTGAGCTGCCTGCTGGGAGCCCGGGTGGCCGCGGCCCGGGGCCCGCTGGTGGTGCTCGCCGGGTGCCTGGCCGTCGATGTCGCGATGTGCGCCGTGCTGCGGGCGCAGACCGTGTGGTGGTTCTACGCGCTGACCGTGTTGCCCGCCGCCCTTCTCCTGCCCTGGCTGGCCGGACGGCACTGGCGCGGCCGACGCGAACTCGTACGGGACGGCTGGCGGCTGGCCCGTAGCCTCGAAGAGCGACAGCATCTCGTCGCGGAACGGGCGCGGCTGACCGAACGCGCCGACATCGCCGCCGACATGCACGACTCCCTCGGCCATGTCCTGAGCCTGGTCGCCCTGCGGGCCGGGGCCCTGGAGCTCTCCCCCGACCTCACCGACCGCGACCGCGCCGACCTCGCCGAGCTGCGGGGGACGATCGGGGACGCCGTGGAACAACTGGCGGAGACCGTCGCCGTCCTGCGCGATCCGCCGGGGAAGGAAGAGGGCGCGGGCGGGGGGTTGCCGGTGAAGGACTCGGTCGAGGACCTCCTGGGCCGGGCGGTCGCGTCCGGGGTGCCCGTACGGTGGGAGCGGCGCGGGGCGGTGCCCGCACTGTCCGCCCTGGTCGAGCGCGGGATGTACCGGGTGGTGCAGGAGGCTCTCACCAACGCGGTGAAGCATGCGCCGGACGGCGCGGTCCGGGTGAGGATCACCCACGAGGCCGACCGTTACCCGCGTGAGCGTGGTGAACGCCGCCGCGCCGACGGACACGGTCGGCAACGACGTCGAAGACCCCAGGTCCGGCGCCGGGGGCCGGGGACTGACAGGGCTTCGGGAGCGGGTGACGGTCCTCGGCGGCTCCTTGCGGACCGGCCCGTACGAGGGCGGGTTCCGCGTCACCGCCGTCCTCCCCCACCAGCCGACAGCCATGGCGCCCGGAACGTACGACGGGTCCGCCCCCGGTCCGGCCGTGGACACGGACACCACCCCGGAGTCCGCCAGGCGGCTCGCCGACGCCCGGCGCGCCGCCCGCCGCCGCTCCCTCACCGCCTTCGCGGCACCTGCCGCCGCGGCCGCCTTCTTCGTGCCCGCCGCCGTCTACATGGCCTGGCAACTGACGACGAGCGTGCTGCCGCCCTCCCGGTTCGACGAGCTGAGCACCGGCCGGTCACGTACCGAACTCGCCCGGCTGCTGCCGGCCCGCGCCTTCCCCCACCCGCCCGACCACGCCCGTTTCGCACCGCGGCCGCCCGGCACCACCTGCGAGTTCTACCGCTCAGGCCGCGACCTGTTGGTACAGGTCGACCTCTACCGGCTGTGCTGGTCCGGCGACGTCCTGGTGGCCAAGGACACCGTGCCGGTGAACAGGCCCTGAACAGCCTCACGCTGCGACAAGGTTGCCCGGACCAGGGCGGCCCGGTCGACCTTGCCGTTGACGGTGCGGGGGAATGTCGCGAGCACGGTGATCCGCTCGGGCACCATGGGTTCGGGGAGCAGGTCGGTCAGCCGGTCGCGCAGGTCCGCTCCCTCGGGCTGGTCGGGGCCGGGTACGAGGGCGTAGGCGAGCAGTCCGGTGCTCGCGGAGTTGGGGACGACGACCGCCTCGCGGACGCCGGGGAGCGAGGCCAAAAGGCTTTCCACGGCGCCGAGTTCGACCCGGTGACCGCGGATCTTCACCTGGTGGTCCCGGCGGCCGACGAAGTCCAGCGTTCCGTCCGGGTTCCAGCGGACGAGGTCGCCCGTGCGGTACATCCGGGCGCGCGTGCCGTCGGATCCGGCCTCGGCGAAGGGGTCGGGGAGGAAGACCCGTGCGGTCGCCTCCTCGCGTCCGTGGTAGCCACGGGAGACCCCGGCGCCGCCGATGTGGAGCTCGCCGGTGACGCCCACGGGCACGGGCCGCTGCTCCTCGTCGAGGACGTACAGCCGCGCGCCGGGCACGGGGCCGCCGATGGTGACGGGCGCGGGAGTGTCGAAGCGTGCGTAGCTCGCCCAGACGGTGGCCTCGGTCGGACCGTATTCGTTGAACAGCGTCACGGCGTCGCTGTGGACGGCGAAGTGCCGTTCCATGAGCGGCTCGGGCAGCGGTTCACCGGCGACGGTCACCGTGCGGAGGGTGGCCGTGGCCGCGGCGCCGGTGAGTTCCACGGCGTCGAGCAGGACGGCGTAGAGGGAGGGCACGCACAGCAGGTGGGTGACCCCGTGGCGGGTGATCAGCCGGGCCAGCAGGGCGGGGTCGCGCACTTCCTGCGCGGTGGCGACCACGAGATGACCGCCCGCGGTGAGGGTGCCCCACAGGCCGGCCACGGAGGAGTCGAAAGCCAGCGGGGAGACCAGCAGGAAGACCGGCTCGCCGGGGTAGACGGTGCGGCGGGCCAGGGTGGAGGCCGCCACCGGCCCCCTCGACCTGGCGAGCCTGGAGGCCGCGTGCCACGACCTGTTGGCGCGTCACGCGTCCCTGCGCACGGGGTTCGCGCTGGATCCGGAGGGCGGGGCCCATCGGGCGTTCCGCCTCGACACCGGTGAGCTGAACGTCGAGCGGCTGTTCCGTGTCCGTCCCCTGCCTGCCGGCCGGGCGGTGGAGGACGAGGCGGGGGCGGAGCAGACCGCTCTCTTCGACCTGGCCACCGAGGCGAAGCTGCGCGTCCTGGTGCTCACCACCGGGGTGCGGACGGCCACCGTCGTCATCACCACGGAGCATCTCGTCTGCGACGGCGACTCCTTCACGGTCCTGGTCCGCGACCTCTCCGCGCTCTACAACCGCCGTACCGGCGCCGCGGCCGACGAGGCCGGCGTGCTCCCGCAGATCGAGGCGCGGTGCTGGGCCGAGGAGGAGTCGGGCCGACAGCACGCGGCCCTTCAGGAGCGCCTGGCCCACTGGCGTACCCGGCTGGATCCGCTGGAGGCGCTGCCCGAGGTGCGGCTCCCCGGGATGCGCGACCCCGAGGTCTGGCCGACGACGGCCGCCCAGTGCCACGGGCGGCTGAGCGCGGGGGCCGTGGAGCGGCTGCGCGCCGCCTGCGCGGCCGAGTCGGCGACGCTGTTCTGCGGCTTCGTCGCCGCGCTCGGCCTCGCGGTCCTTGACGACGCCGGGCACTCGGTGGCCGGCATGGTCAGTCCGGCGTCCGGCCGTCCGCCCGGGTGGGAGCACCACGTCGACTGGTTCTCCACCTCCGTCATCAACCGGTTCAGGATCAACTCTCAGTTGCCGGTCCGCGAGGTGATCCGGGCCGCGAAGCACTCGGTGGGGACGGGGCTGGCGCACGCGGTCCCGCTGCCGCTGCTGCTGGAGCACCTCCAGTACAACCGCGATGTGGAGCAGAGGTGGCGGCCCTGGCTCTACCTGGCGCTCGACACGTACGAGGACACGCCGCTGAAGCTGCGCGGCGTGAGCGTCGAGCCCGCCGCCGCGGACGTACAACTCGCGCTGCGGGCCGGGCTGACGATCCGGGTCGAGACACGGCCGGACGGGAGCGCCTCCGTCCTCCTCCAGTACGAGCGCGAGGTGTGGTCCGCCGAGCGGGCCGAGGAGTTCATGGCGACGTTCCTCCGCATGGTGGGCCTGGTCTCACACCACGGCGACCACGCCGACGGCACCAGTGTGGCCGCCCTGCTCGCCGCGCAACGGGCCGCGGACGCCAAGAGCCCGCGCCAGTAAAGGGACCGCGCGCCCGTCGACCCACGCCCCCCACTCCCCACGAAACAGGAACAGCAGCATGGTGCACCTACCCGGACCGTCGACGACCACGGTCCCGTCTGCGGCGGATGAGCGTACGCAACAGCCGGTGGTCCTGGTCCTCGACTACCCCGGTCACCGCCCCGAGGAGAAGCTGACCGGTCTCCGGCTCGAAGCCGCCGGCTTCGACGTGCGGTACGTCCTGACTCGGCCGCTGCCCCGGGACGTCTCCGCCGACGCGTACGCACGGCGGGCGCTCCAGGCCGCCGGTGAGCTGCCGCACGGCGTGCACTCGGTCCTCGCCTACTGCATGTCGGCCTCCCTCGCCCAGCACGTCGCCGTCCTGACCTCCGCGTCGCATCTGCTCTTCCTCGACGCCGAGCGGTCGACGCCCGCCGTGATCGCCGAGGAACTGCGCGCCGTGCTGCGCTCGTTCGCGCCCGGCGCCGAGCTGCCCGCATGGTGGAGCGAGGAAGCCGTCGGCCACCGGCCGGACGAGACCATGGAGCGCGTCGAGGGCCATCTCCACTCGGTGATCGCGGCCGCCCTCGCGGAGGACTCCGGCGAGGTCCACCCGGGCGAGCCCGACCCGACCGTCCTCCAGGTGGCCCGGACGATGGCCGGCACCTACCTCGACTGGCTGGCGCATCTGGTGGCCGCACACCGCGGCCCCCTCCCCGCGTTCGCCGGACACTCCGCCCACCTCGTGTCGGCCGACCACCGCCTGCCCGGCTCGTGGGAGGGGATCGCCACGCTCGACCACCACCGGGTGGCGTGCACCCGCAACAGCCTCGCGGCCGACGAGGAGGCCCGCCGGATCACCCTGGAACTCCTCAGAAGGAAAACGCTCTTCAGCAGTTCGGACGGGGGAAACACCTATGCCGAGTCCGCTTGAGCAAGCACTGCCCGCCGCGGAGCGCGGGTCGGCGACCGTGGCGACGCTCGGGCCCGCGGGCACGGACGCGCACGCCGAGGCGGAGCGGCACTTCGGCCGTGTCCTGCTCGCCGACTCCTTCAACGCCGCCATGGACCTCGGGCTGGCGAAGGGAGTCCTCGTGCTCGTCGCGGCCGGGTTCGTGGAGCGTGACGAGCAGCAGGTGGTGGACAGCTGGGTGGACATGCACTTCCGCAACCTCGACCTGATGCGGCTCGTCGCCACCTGGGAGAGCCCCACCAAGCCCATGTGCGTCGCCGTCAACCCGTCACGGGCGGCGGGTGTCGAGGAGATGCGCTCGGTGGCGATCCATCCGGCGACGGCGGCCTTCGCCCGCAGATACGCACCGCACGCCGTGCCCACCTACGTCAACGCGAAGCCGATCGCGGTGCGGTGGGCGTCCGAGGGGCGCGTCGACGGATGCATCGGCTCGCTGGACGTCGTCCAGGACAGCGCGGACCTGGAGGTGCGGCACGTCTGGCAGCCGACGATGGTGTGGTGCCTCTACGAACCGAAGGCCGGCCGCGGCCGGGCCACCGCGCCCGCGGCACCCGGTCCGTCGACCAGCGGCGCACATACTTGATCCACCTCATCCACCGCACAGATCACAGGACCCATCCATGAAGATTCTCATCGCCGGCGGCGCCGGGTTCATCGGCAGCACGGTCGCCTCCGCGTGTCTCGACGCCGGCATCGAGCCCGTCGTACTCGACAATCTCGTCACCGGCCGCAGGGAGTTCACGGCCGGACGGACCTTCTACGAGGGCGACATCGCCGACGGCCCCCTGATCGACGAGATCTTCGCCGCGCACCCGGACATCGAAGCCGTCATCGACTGCGCCGCGCTCATCGTCGTGCCCGAATCGGTGGCGCAGCCGCTGCGTTACTACACGGAGAACGTCGCGAAGGGCATCACCTTCCTGGGCCACCTGGCCCGTAACGGCTGCCGGCGCTTCATCTTCAGCTCGTCCGCGTCCATCTACGCCACCGCCGACGACTTCTCCGTCGACGAGACCTCGGCGCTGGCACCGCTCAGCCCGTACGCCCGCACCAAGGCGCTGTTCGAGACGGCGCTGGAGGACATCAGCTCCACCGGAGAGATCCGCGTCGTCTCGCTGCGCTACTTCAACCCCATCGGCGCGGACCCGAAGATGCGCTCGGGGCTTCAGGTGCGCCGGCCCACCCACGCTCTCGGCAAGATGATCGAGGCCCACCGCCTCGGCGAGACCTTCCAGATCACCGGGGTCGACTGGCCCACCCGGGACGGCTCCGGGATCCGCGACTACGTCCACGTGTGGGACCTCGCACAGGCCCACGTGCAGGCGCTGCGCCGCTTCGACTCCGTCTTCGAGGCCGGGGCCGGGGCGGGGGGCTCGTACCAGGTCGTGAACCTCGGTACGGGGACGGGCACGACGGTCCGCGAACTGCTCGACGCCTTCGCGAACGTGACCGGCGAGCCGCTGCCCGCCGTGGAGACGGACCGGCGCCCCGGTGACAACGCCGGCGCCTACTCCCGCGGGGAACGCGCCGCCGCCCTGCTCGACTGGCGCCCGCGGTACTCCCTCGAAGAGGGGATCCGGGATTCCCTCACCTGGTTCGACAAGCGCGACTCCATCATCGATACCGACGCATAGGCACAAGGTGACATGAGCCTCGACCACCCGCCGCCCCTCGACCTGGCGGCCCTCTCGGCCGGCACTCCGTCGACGGACGGTCCGCAACCGCTGTTGTCCGCCAAGTATCCGAGCGCCATCGGCGCGTGGGTGGCCGAAATGGCCTACGGCGTGGCCCGGCCGATCCACACCGCTCTGGAACGGGAGATGGGAGCCGAGACGCTCGGCTACAACGACCCCGTCAGCATCGGCCGAGCCCGCGCCTCCGTCGTCCGCTGGATGGGCGACAGCTACGGCTGGTCCGTACGCCCCGAGGCCATCGGGTTCGTCAGCGACATCGTGACCGGCTTCGGCGCGGTGCTCCGCCACTTCCTCCCGCAGGCCAGCACCATCGTCGTCCCCACCCCCGCGTACACCCCCTTCCTGACCGTGCCGCGGCTCTTCGGCCACCAGGTGGCGGAGGTTCCCGGGCTGATGGGCGAGGGCGGCCACCGTATGGACCTGGCGGGCATCGAGGCGGCGCTGAGCCGGGGCGCGCGGATGGTGGTCCTGTGCAATCCGCACAACCCGACCGGCCGGGTCTTCTCCGCGGGTGAACTCTCCGACCTGGCCGCGCTCGTGGACGCGTACGGCGCACGGGTCTTCAGCGACGAGGTCCACGCACCCCTGACGCTCACCGATGCCCCGCACGTGCCCTACGCGGGGCTAGGTGAGGTCGCGGCCGGGCACACCATCACGGCCACCTCCGCCTCCAAGGGGTGGAACACCGCGGGCCTCAAGTGCGCCCAGCTGATCTTCTCAGCCCCGGCGGATCTGCGCCTGTGGCAGGGTGTCGCCGATTTCTACCTGCGCTCCGTCTCCAGGCTGGGCGTGGCCGCGCTACGAGCCGCGTACGACGAGCCGGAATCGCGGCAGTGGCTCGCGACCGTCCGCGCCCGGCTCGCCCGCAACAGCGCGCTGGTGGGTGAGACGCTCGCGGAACAACTGCCCGAGGTCGTCTCCTTCCCCGCCGAAGCGACGTACCTGGCGTGGCTGGACTGCCGCCGGCTGGGCGTCGACGAACCCGCCGCCTTCTTCCGCGAGCACGCGGGGCTCGCCATGTCCGACGGGACGGAGTTCTCGGCGCCGGGTCATCTCCGGCTCAACTTCGCCCTCCCCGAGGGGGTGCTGCACCACGCCTTGTCCGCCCTCGTCCGCGGTGCCGACCTCCTCCAGTCCGGAAAGCGATGACACACATGACCAAGGTCCTGGTGGCCGGCTACGGCGTCATGACCCGCGGCATCATCCCCCACCTGCTCAAGAGCGGCGAGATGTCGGTCCTCCTCCACAGCCGTCATCTCGACGCCTCTCCGCACCCGGACGTCCGACTCGTACGGGAAAAGGACATCCCGGCCTGCCTGCCCGACGTCGTGATCGGCTGTTTCGAGGACGACACGCGCAGCCGGGACTTCTGGACGTCCCCCAGCGCGACCGCGGCGCTCACAGGGCGCCGCGCCGTCTGCATCGAGCTGTCCACGCTCAGTCCGGGATGGATCGACGCCTGGCATCCGCACATCCAGAACCTGGGCGGAATCTCCGTGGAGTGCCCCGTCACCGGCAGCCGTCCCGGTGCGGGAAGCGGCACCCTCTCGGCGTTCCTCCACAGCAGCGCGGACGACCCGCGGGTGGACCGGGTGCTGGGGTCGTTCACCAGCCGGCGCCATGTCTTCCGGACGGCCGGCCACCCCACCCGCTTCAAGCTCGTCTACAACGCCTGGGGTGCGGCGCTGCTCCACTCCCTCACCGCGTTCGTCCCCACCCTCAGGGACGTACTGGGCGAGGACTTCGAGGTGGCGGGCGACATCGTCAGGAGCGACGGCTGGATGTCCCTCGTCTGCGCGAGCAAGTTCGACCGCATGATCGAGGAGCGTTTCGATGACCCCGACTTCGCGCTGCGGCACATGATCAAGGACCTCGGATACGCCCGGGAGGTCCTCGGCCCCTCGCACGAGCTGCTTGACATGGTCCACCGCTCCTTCGCGCATGCCGCGTCCGTCCACGGCGGCGACGCCGACTACACGGCCGTGACCGGGACGGTGGGGCGATGAAGGCCTCGGACATCGCGAGCCTGCCGACGTACCTGGCGGGGGCCTTCGCCGACGTGACCGCGGCCTCCGTGGCGCTCTCGGGTTCCCTGTCGCGCGGGGACGCCCGGATCGCCGACGGGCGGGTGCTGTCGGACCTCGACCTGATACCGGTCGTCGACTCCGCCGACGACGTCACCCTGGCGCGCAAGCAGCTGGAGCCGGTCCTGCGGGACCTGGCCGACCACTACGCCGTCACCTGCACCGCGGCGATCACGCTTCGGGAGAACTTCCTCCGGGCCCGGCACGCCGGCTACGTCACCAGCATGCGCACCCGGCCCTTCCTCTGCGACCCGCTCGGCCTCCAGGAACACCTGGACTCCCGGGCGGACGTGGCCGGCGCGGGCGACGACCTCCTGCCGTGGCTGGCCCAGCCGGTGACGTACTACCTCGCCAAGGCGGGCACGACCCGCCCCGAGGAGAACCTCGCCAAGGCCACCGTCGCCGTCCGTCGGCTGGTGAGAGCGGCGGCTCCCGGCCGGGAGGCCGAGCTGCTCGGGCCGGAGAACGGGGAGCCGCGGGCGGAGGTGTGCCTGCGGGCCCTCGACACGGTCACCGAGACGCATCGGCTGACCCTGCTGCCCTCCTCCCGGGAGTTCCTCGCCCGGAGATCCGGGACGCACCACCCCGAAGAAACGTTTCACACCGTGCGGGACCGCGCGTTCCTCGAAAACCAGGGCCTGCCGTTCGCACTGTCCGCGATGGCGGCACGGCCCTCCGCCTGAGCGAACCGAGAGCCCCGACAGACCTCGAGAAGAGCCCCACATGACCCTGAGCCTGCCCAACTCCTTCTCCTGTACGTCCCGTACGGCCGTCCTCGAGAGCGAGGACCCCATCGACTTCCGGCCGCTGGCCCAGCCCGGCCTGCCGGAGCGGATCGCCGACCGGCTCGTGACGCGGCGCTTCCTGGTGACGCGCTCCCACGTCCGTTCCACGGTGTCCGAGGATCACGCCATCGACTTCAGCGAGACCCTGGTCAAGATCCCCGTCCGGACGGGAGAGCTACGCCACCTCTTCCCCGTGGTCACCTACGTCGACCACGAATACTCCCTGATCCGCGGCTACCTGCTCGGCTTCCACAAGCTGCTCGCCCCGCCGGCCGGTGACGGCGAGCGGTGGACGACCCGGATGCCCGGCTTCGACGTCGACCTGCGCGCCGACGGCGGCCTGCTCGGTGACGAAGCCGACCTGCCGCCCGAGCAGTCCCATCCTTTCCTGCTCTGGACGGACTACGAGGTCGGCGACGCGCGTTCGTACGGTCTGCGCACCCTGACCGTCGAGCGGTACGAGCGGCAGCACGTCGGCTTCCTCCGCCCGGCCCGGCCCGAGAACCAGACGGCCGCCAACGGCACGGCGCGCGTCGCCTCCCTCTACGAGATCGAGGACCGCTTCGACCTCACGGGAGTCGAAGCGGTCGACGGCTGAGCTCAGCCCGCGAACTGGTCCATCCACGCCTCGACGTCGTCCGCCGAGCGCGGCAGGCCCGCCGACAGGTTCTCGTGACCGTCCTCGGTGACGAGCAGGTCGTCCTCGATCCGGACGCCGATGCCGCGCCACTCCTCGGGCACAGTGAGGTCGTCCGGCTGGAAGTACAGGCCGGGCTCGACGGTGAGCACCATGCCGGGCTCCAGCACGCCGTCGACGTACTCCTCGTTGCGCGCCTGCGCGCAGTCGTGGACGTCCAGACCGAGCATGTGGCCGGTGCCGGCCATGGTGAAGCGGCGCTGGAGGCCGAGCTCGTACGCGCGATCGGCCGGGCCTTCGATGAAGCCCCACTCGACGAGCCGGGCCGCGAGGTGGCGCTGGGACGCCTCGTGGAAGTCGCGGTACGCGGCGCCCGGCTTGACGGCGGCCATGCCGGCCTCCTGGGCCTCGTACACCGCGTCGTAGATCTCGCGCTGCAGAGGCGTGAAGGTCCCGCTGATGGGGAGCGTGCGGGTGACGTCGGCAGTGTAGAGGGTGTGCGTCTCCACTCCGGCGTCGAGCAGGAGCAGGTCCCCGGGGCGCACCGGGCCGTCGTTGTCCGTCCAGTGCATGATCGTGGCGTGGTCGCCCGCGGCGCAGATCGAGCCGTAGCCGACGGAGTTGCCTTCGAGGCGTGCGCGGCGGAAGAACGTGCCCTCGATCCACCGCTCGGACGACGCGATGGCCTGGGAGAGCTCTTCGATCACGTCCGTGAATCCGCGCACGGTGGAGTCCACGGCCTTGCGGAGCTCGGCGACCTCCCATGCGTCCTTGACGAGGCGGAGGTCGCTGAGCGCCTCTTCGAGTTCGGCGTCGCGCTCCTCGTCGGTGGTGACGGCGGCTTCGAGGTGGGGGGCGATGCCCCGGACGATCCGGGTCGGCGCGCCGGAGGCGGCGGCCAGGTCCTGGGCCGCCGTGCGGACGTCGCGGCAGGGCAGGCCGAGGACGAGCTCGGACTCGGCGAGGGAGCGGCGCCGGCCGGTCCACAGCTCCGCCGTGGCGCCGGTCCAGAATTCGTCGTTGTCCCTGCTGTCGCGCGGCAGCTGATAGCAGTAGGCGTCGTGGCCGCCGTCAGCGCGGGGTTCGAGGACGAGCGCGCCGTCGCGGGCCTGGTCCCCGGTCATGTGCACATAGCCGGAGTACGGCCGGAAGGGGTACAGGTCGTCGTTGGAGCGGACCTTGAGACTGCCCGAGGGGATCACGAGGCGTTCGCCGGGGAAGCGCGCCGAGAGCGCGGCGCGGCGGCGGGCCGCGTACGGGGCCTGCTCGTCGAGCCGCAGGTCGCGCCGCTCGGTGTCCGCCCAGCCGGTCCGCATCAGAGCGGAGAGCTCCTCGGAGATCCCGGAGTAGAGACCGTTCTTTCGGCCTTTCGCCACGTCATACACCTTCTTCTGGGTGGATTCCTCAGCGGAGAGGGGCAGCGGGAACCGTACGGGCAGGCCGGGTTCCCTCCCGGTGCGGGCCGGGTGCCCTCGCTGCCGGCGCTTTCGCCGGCGGCTCCCGGACGGTATCCCGCACCGCGCGCGCCGGGTGCCCAGAAGTGCCACTGGCACAGATCGGCCACGGCCAGGGTCGGGAGCCGTTCATAATGCGGCCTGTGACGAACGCGAAACTCGGTGAGGCCCTGCGGCTTCTGGGCATCGGCCAGGCGGCGAGCCAGGTCTATCTGGCGCTGCTGGAGCTGGCCCCCGCGCCGCTGAGCACGATCGGCACGGCGGCCGGTCTCGACGACGCGGAAGTGGCCGCGGCGTACGGCGCGCTGGTCGACGCCGGCCTGGCCAGCGCCGCGGAGGAGGGCGCGGATGTGGTGGCGCCGGTTCCGCCCGCGGCGGGTCTTGAGATCCTCGCCCGGCACCGGGCGGCCGAGGTCGAGGAGTCGCGTATCACCGTCGGGGGCGCGTTCGAGTCGTTCCGGCGCCAGCGGCTGGCCGCGTACAACGGCCATCTCGTCGAGGTCGTCACCGGCGACGCCATCGGCCCACGGATCCGTCACGCGTGGGCGAGCGCCCGCGAGCAGATCCGGCAGTTCGAGTCACCGCCGTACTTCCCCTTGCCCGGGGCCACCGACGACGCGCTGGCCACGCTGGCCCGAGGGGTGACGCAGCGCGTCGTGTACTCGCGGGCGTCCCTGGAGCATCCGGGGCATCTGAAGAATGTCATCGAACCGTGCATCAGGGCCGGGGAACAGGCCAGGGTGCTGCCGTCGGTGCCGGTCAAGCTCGTGATCATCGACGAGGCGTACGCGCTGGTGTCGTTGTCGATCAAAGAGGCCGACGTGCACAACACGATGCTGGTGGTGCAGCCGTGCGGTCTGCTCTCCGCGCTCGTGGCGCTGTTCGAGCAGTCCTGGCAGAACGCCCTGCCGTTCCATGGCCGCACCACCCGCCCGGGTGGCCTGTCGCCCGCCGACCGCCGCCTGCTGTGGCTCCTCGCGGGCGGGGCGAGCGACGAGGTCATCGCCCGTGAGATGGGGATCAGCCGCCGGACGCTCTTTCGCCGTGTGCAGATTCTGATGGCCCAGCTGGGCGCCGCGAGCCGCTTCCAGATGGCTTTGCAGGCGCAGCGCTGCGGATGGTTGTGACCGGCGAGGTGGATGTCGTCATGTCGGGGATCTGCCGTTGGCGGGGTGGCGGAGGCAGGAGGTGACGACGAGGAAGGGCCACAGCGACTGGATGCAGGTCACCAGGCGTTCGGCGACGCCGGGGGCGCCGTGCCCCTGCATCTCCCAGACGAACCAGCCCGCGCCGAGCGCCATCACCGCGGTCGCCGCGAGCGAAGGCAGGGGCCGCAGTCCCCACGGTGCGGCATCCCCGCGGACGGCCGCCAGCACCGGCCACACCGCGAGCAGGGTGAAACCCACCACGGCGACCGAACCATGGCGCAGCGAACCGCCGCTGCTCGGCGCCGGAACCAGCACCACGCCCAGCGCCGCCACTCCGCCCCCGCCCAGCGCGACACGTCCGGCGAGCGCGGCCGGCCGCAGCCCCAGCGCCGTCAGCAGATGACAGGCGCCCAGCCCGAGCAGTGCCAAGGTCATCACCCAGAACCCTGCGGCCCCGTACGCGGCCAGGACGCTGATCGTCTGGGTGGCGGGATCGTAGGTGGGCCCCTCAAGGACTGCCGCGACCGCCCAGCCTCCGGCCAGCAGGAGAGGGGCACACCCCGACGAAACAAGGGCCCACCTGGGAACAGCTCGCATCGGCCCACCGTAGAGCGCTCCTTCGGTCCTCCGCCGCGCACGCGCGGGCGGGCGGAATCCGAATGGGTGACCGACCGTCCGGGTCAGCGGGCGGGGGTGGGGCGGTCCGCTCGGTAGATGTAGTGGGCGCGGTCGTCGACGGGGTTGTCCGGTTCCAACGAGGCCTCGGCGACGCGGCGCAGGCCCGCCTTCTCCAGTACGCGCCAGGACGCGCGGTTGGCCGTGTGCACGGGGACGATGACGGCGGTGGCGTCCGGATGGTCGGTCCAGGTGGCCGCGACCACGGCCTGGATCATGCGGGCACCGTGCCCCTGACCGGTCAGGCGCGGATCGCCGATGAGGTAGTCGAGGGACACTGCCCCGTCGGGTACGTCGACCGCGGCGGCCAACTCCGCGAGATATTCGGGATAGTCGACGAGCCGGCAGCGCTGTACGAGGCCGATCGGCTCGCCGTCGAGCATGACGAGCAGGTCCTCGGACGGTTCCAGGCCACGGGCGGCGGGGCCGAAGTCGCGGTCGACGCCTTCGGGGGACGCGTCGTGGTTCCACCATCGTGCTACGTGCGGCTGAGCGAGCCATCTGCCGAGGAGGGGAAAGTCTGCTTCGCCGATCCGGCGCCAAGTAATCACGGGGATACCTCTACCGAGGAACGGGCCCCTGCACCACCGACCACAATCGGACAATCGCAGGATGTGCGCCGGAAGTCCGGTGGACGAGCCCACGAGTCCGAAGGCCTGCCACTGCGCACGTGCGGAGCGCACGTGCTGTTCACGGTGACCTCGAGGGCTGGGTCGGCGATGTACCCGCCGAAGGGACGCGGGCAGCCGCACACCCCCCCCCGTACGGAGGCGAGCGTGGTGGGCACCGCGTGGTGGAGCGGGAGGAGTGGCACACCGAGGACGCCCACATCGCGTCACGCCCTGACCACCAGGTCTACGGCCGCGCGATGCGGGTAGACGCAGCCTCGACCCGCTGAACGAGACCTGGGGAACGACTCGGGAAGGACCGCCGCCATGGGCACTCCTCCGGACGATCCGGTGCCTCCCAACCCCTCTCCCGCTCCGGGGCCCGCGCCGGACCCCGGGCCGCTGCCGGGGCCGGTCCCCGCTCCGGGGCCGGACCCGGTGCCCCCGGCGCCTCCGCAGCCGGAGCCCGATCCGCAGCCGTCGCCGGGCCCCCGGCCCGAACCCCGGCCCCAGCCGGGACCGCTGCCCGGGCCGGTGCCGGCGCCGGAGCCCGTCACCCGGTATCAAGGGTGAACAGGCCGCCGTCCGGGTCCCGGATCGTCACATGGCGTCCGGCGCCCTCTTCGGGGCCGTTGACCGTGCTGCCTCCGTTCTCCAGCGCGAGCGCGACCGCCACGTCGAGGTCCGGGACCTTGAAGTGGACGAGCCAGCGGGGCCGCAGCTGGGGCTTGGAGGCCGCCTCCTCCACGGGGCCGCTGTTCAGCCGGGCCACGGGGGTTCCGTGGTGGCGGAGCACGACCCGGTCCTCCTCGTAGGAGACGTCACAGGCGCTCTCGGTCTCGTCCCCCTTGCCCCAGTCCAGTACCTCGCCGTAGAAGATCGCCGCGTCGAAGGCGTTGGCCGTGTGGAGCTCCAGCCAGGCGGGCGACCGCTCGCCGACGCTCCACTCGGCCAGGACGCCGCCGTCCCACACCCCGAACGTGGCTCCCTCCCGGTCGGCCACCAGAGCGGCCCGGCCGCCCGGCGGGAAGGAGACGGGCCCCACCCCGACGGTGCCGCCCCTCTCGCGCACCCGCGCGACCGCCGTGTCCGCGTCGTCGACGGCGAAGTACGGCGTCCACGCCACCGGTACCGCGAGCTCCCCGGCCAGGGCCCCGATCCCGGCCACCGGCACACCGTCGGCCTCCGCCACCGAGAAGGCCCGTCCGAAGCTGCCTTGCCGGAACGACCAGCCCAGCACCGCTCCGTAGAAACGCTCCGCCTGCCGCCGATCGCGCGCCGTGAGACTCAGCCAGCAGGGAGCCCCGATCACGTCGGCTGCCATCAGCACCACGGTCTTCCTCCCTCCGCGCCGCGTGGAGATCCCTCATGGTCCACCGGGCCCGAGGTCCATCCGGGTCTAACCGGGCAGGTGCCCCTCCTGGCCGGTCCCATGCGGGCCAGGGCCACTTGGCGTGCGGCTGCCTTTCAGCCGCCGCCAGTCAGGACGGCCAGGCGCCGGCGGGCGGGGTCGAGGGACCGGCCGCGCGGCGCGCCGCGCCAGGGGTTGTCCTTGAGGAGCTGGTCCACGGTGGACAGGGTCCACCGCCGCGCGCTCAGGTCGGGATCGTGGAGGTCGTCCCAGGTCAGGGGTGCGGCGACGGGCGCGCCGGGGCGGGCGCGTACGGCGTAGGGGGTGACGGCCGTCTGCGCGTAGGCGTTGCGCTGGATGTCGAGGTAGAGGCGGCCGCCGCGCGCCTGTTTACGGGGCGCGGTGGTGAGCTCTTCCGGGTGGCGGGCGGCCAGCAGCTCGGCGACGTCGCGGGCGAAGGCCCGGACGCCGTCGAACGCCTCCCGCCCGTCGAGGGGGACGAGGACGTGCAGGCCGCGCGAGCCGGTCGTCATGAGCAGGGACGGCAGCTACAGCTCGTCGTGCAGGAGCTCACGCAGGGCCAGAGCCGTCCGCCGGACCAGGTCGAAGTCGTCTCCCGGCGGATCGAGGTCGAAGACCAGCCGGTCCGGGAAGTCGGGCCGGTCGGCCGTGGAGAGGAAGCGGTGGGGTGTGATGCAGGCCTGATCCACGAGGTGGAGGAGGGTGGCGGAGTCGTCGCAGATGGCGTACGTGACGGTGCCGCCCTCCTTGGGCAGCTCGGCCCGGTGGATCCAGTCCGGGAAGTGGTCGGGAACCTCCTTCTGCATGAAGCCGGGGCCCTCGATCCCGTCCGGGTGGCGTTCGAGCATCAGCGGCCGGTGCCGCAGGTGGGGCAGCATGCGCCGGGCGACGCGGCGGTAGTAGTCGGCGAGGTCGGCCTTGGTGATGCCGTCCTCGGGGAACAGCTCCTTGCCCGGACGGCTCAGTTCCACCGTCCGCCCGCCGACTCGGATGCTCGTGACGTCTCCACCCATCCGTCCCGCCTCCGCCTTCGCCCGGGGCCCTCCCCGGTACGTTCCCGCGGCTACCCGGCGCTCCGGCTTCCACCCCTGCCTACGGGCAGCGCACGCCGTACGGAACGGGGGGTCCGCGCTCCGAGTCCCGCGCCGATCACCCCGAGGGTGAGGCCGAGCACCGGGAAGATGCCGAGACAGAAGGACAGGGCGTCGGTCAGGTTCACGCCGAGGGGAGCCGGATCGCCCTCGCCGAGGAGCAGGGCGCCGTCGATCGCGTGACGGCGCATCCCCTCGGCCAGCCAGAGGGTGTAGGTGAGCGGCACGAGGGCGATCACGGTCCAGACGGCGGCCTGCAGGCCGGCGCGGAACGACCGGCCGGCGCGCCGTGCGGCGAAGGCGGGGACGAGGAAGACGGCGACGGGAGTGAGCGGGAGCAGGAGGATCAGCAGGAGCACGAGCGGGAACGGGGGGTCCATGCCGTCGAGGCGGATCGCCAGCAGGAACCAGCCCACGAACACGACCGCGGCGGCGGCACCGAGGTGGGGCGCGAGCCCCGTGCCCAGGCAGCGTGGCGCCGCCACGGCGAGCCACAGGCAGCCGGCCAGGGCGGCGGCGAGGCACACGGCCGCAGCGGGCGGCAGGTACGCGGCCGCGGCCGGCTCGCGGCGCAGGAAGGCCACGGTTACGGCGATCGACGCGGCCACACCGCCGGTGACCAGGATGGTCCCGGCGGGCACCGGCAGCCGCGGCCGGCGCGAGCGCGCGACGGCCAGCACCAGCCCGGCCCCGACCAGCCCGGTGAAGGTCACCGCGAACACCTTCAGCCCCGGCGCGGCCGCCTCGGCGACCGGCCCGGCGGCCCAGGCCGCTACGACGGCCAGGGCGGCCGTGAGCACGAGGAGCGGCAGGCCGCCGGCGAGGCGCGGCCACAGCGTGGCCCGTACGCTGCGGCGCGCGAAGCGCCACCGCTCCACGCGCCCCTCCACCGCGGCCAGTTCGGCGGTCATCGCCCTGCCGCACTCCCGGCGGTGTTCCGGCAGCGCCGCCACCGCGACCGTGAGCAGCCGCTGCGGCGGGTCCATGGCGGCCATCCGGGAGCCGGCCGCCTCCCACCAGTGGCGCAGCACGATCCGGGCGGTGAACACCCAGAGCAGCGGCGGTCCCGCGAGGTACACGACGGCGGCGGTCGGCGTCGGGAGCGGGTCGCTGTGGGCGAGCACGATGCCGTAGAACACCGCCCATGCCGCCAGTACGGTCGCGGTGGTGACGGTCCGGAAGCTACGGAGGGTCCACCTCATGCGCCGACTCTATAGAGCTGGGGATACGTTGCCGAGCGCGGGCCGAGGGCCGTCCGCTCAAGCGCCTCCCTGGGCTCTGAGCCGGACCACGTCTCCCGCCGCGCCGCCCGCCTGGACGTCGATGCGTGTGCCGGTCGCGGGATCGGTGAAGGACTGGCCGGGGGTGTACGCGCCCATGTCCAGGGGTGTGCAGCCGGTGGGCGGTGTCGCGGCCGGGTTGCCGTTCATGACCCGGACGGGGCCCTCGCCGGTCGCGGTGGCGGAGTCGATCCGGTAGATCAGGACACCGGTCGAGCAGGCGGATCCGTCGACGCCCCGGGCACGACGGGACTCGGCGACGTACGCCGTGGTCCGGCCGGTGCGGATGACCGCGATCTTGGTGCCGCCGGGGCGTTCCACCGGAGTGAGCCGTACCGTGCGCTCGCCGGTGCCCGGCAGGCAGGCGACCTGGCGGTCGCGGATCCAGCCGAGTTTCCAGGAGTGCCAGCCCAGGAACTGCGGGGCGCGGCCCGCGATGTTGCCCATCACGTCCCAGCCGCCGGCGAAGCGGTGGGTCTCACCGGTGAAGGCGTACAGGTCGGGCAGACCGAAGGTGTGGCCGGTCTCGTGGGCGACGACCTTGTGGCCCCAGCGCCACATGTCCTGGCCGAAGGTGACGGCCCACTTCAGGCGGGTGCCGTCGGCGACGATCCCGGGGGCGGCCGGGTCGTAGAGGTAGGTCGGCGAGAAGGGGATCGCGGTCGCCTCCTTGGCGGGGACGACGTAGACCATGTCGTAGCGGGAGAAGTCCGCGTGGGGGTCGGCCGCGGTGATCGCGTCGCGGACGTACCGCTCGTGGGCCTCGAAGGTGAGGCCGCGTGCGAAGTCGTACGAGGTGGAGGCCTTGGGCATGCGGATCCAGCGGTGCAGCGGGGTGACGTCCAGCCGCAGGCGTCCGTAGCTGGCGGTGCTCATCCACCGGGCGGCGGGGGCGAGTTGGGCCGCGTACCCGTCGGTGGGTGCGGTGGCCTGCGCGTCGGGGAAGTCCACGAACAGCGTCAGCACGCGGCGTGTGCCGGTGGACGGCTGGAACTGCACGCGGTCGGTGTCGTGCCCCTCGTCGGTCCAGCCGGTCGCGCCCGGCAGCGCGCAGGCGGCGGCCGGGGCGCCGGAGCCGGCCGGCCCAGGGGGTGGGGTCGCGGTCGCCGGGGTGGCGGTGGCCAGGCCGGCCAGCAGGAGGGTCAGTGCCGCGGTGAAGGGGCGCGAGCGGCGGGGCAGTCTGGGCATGTGTCTCCCTCGGGGCGTGGAGGTGGGGGTTCGGGCCGCTCTACGCGCGGCCGCGGGCGATGTCCATCAGGCGGGCGAGGACGCGGCCGCCGGAGGCGGAGACGCCGTCGTGCTCCCATTCGTTGGTGACCCAGGCCCTGGCGGCGCCGACCTCGCGCACGGTGCGCAGGGAGAGTCCGGCATCCACGTACATGTCGTCGTGGTAGACGATGGCGGCCAGCGGGATGTCGTTGGCGGCGAGGCGGCGGGGGTCGTACAGCGGCGGCCAGTCGGTGCGCTCGGCGAGCAGGTCGGCGGCGTCGGCGAAGGGGCGCAGTCCCTTGATCTCGCGGAACATCCAGGGGTAGATCATTTCGCCGGTCAGCAGGAGGGGGTCGGCGTCCTCGGTGAACTCGGCGAAGCCGGCCTGGGCGCGGGCGGCCGCCCAGGCCGTGGGGCCCGCCCCCTGGCCGTAGATCGTCTCCTGCGCCACGGCGAAGAGCGGGTTGTCGGTGAAGCCGGTCAGGGTCATCACCTGGTGCAGGAAGGTGGCGGTCAACTCGCCCTGGTCGTCGAGGGCTTCGTCGAGCAGCCAGTGGAGCCGTTCGAAGCCGTCGCCCATGCCGAGGACGAGTCCGAGCGTGCGCAGGCGGTGGGGTGTCAGACGGTCGCCGTCGGGCAGGCGGACGTCGGTGGCCGCGAGGAGGTCGGCGATCCGGCGCAGCCGGGGGGCGTCGTCGGGGTAGCGGGCGTAGAAGTCGAGGACGCGGTCCCGGACGCGGGGGTAGGTGCGGGCGTAGACGTCGTCGGCGGTGGCGGTGAGGCCGGGCAGGCCGCCGGTGACGTAGCAGGCCCTCAGCCCTTCGGGGGCGTGGGAGAGATAGGTCAGCGTGATGAAGCCTCCGTAGCTCTGGCCGAGGGTCTCCCAGGGCTGGTCGCCGCAGAGTTGACGGCGTATCAGTTCGGCGTCGGCGACGATGGCGTCGGCGCGGAAGTGGCCGAGGTACGCGGCGAGCCGGGCCGGGGAGGAGAAGCGGGCTGCGGCCCTGGCCGTGACGGGGGTGGAGCGGCCGGTGCCGCGCTGGTCGAGGAGCAGGACGCGGTGGGTCTTGAGTGCGTGGTCCAGCCAGCTGGGAGAACCGCTCGACGGCCGGGGCGACTTGCCGCCCGGGCCGCCTTGCAGATACAGCAGCCAGGGCAGTTCGTCGCCGGTGCGGGCGGGGTCGGCGACCTCGCGGGCGAAGACCTCGATGGTCGGGCCGAGGGGGTCCTGGTGGTCGAGGGGGACGGTGAAGGTGTGGTCGGTGGTGGCGTATGCGGGGTTCATGGATCCCTTTCGCGGCCCCATGGGCGCATCATGAAGTGTGACATTGCACTGATTGTCAGGGCGACCCGCACCACGATCGAGAAGCCCGGTCGAGAAGCCCGGTCGAGGAGCCGCGGCCGGGAGGCCGCGGCTCTGCGGCCGTCAGCCCTTCGACTCGCTCTTCGCCCACAGCGAGCGGACATGACCCAGGTGCCGGGCCATGCACTTCTCCGCCGCCTTGGCCTCGCCCGCCAGCATCAGGTCGAGCAGCTCCAGGTGCTCCTCGGCCGAGGGGATCAGCTCGCCCCGCTCGTCCAGCGCGGCCAGGCCGTACAGACGGGACCGCTTGCGCAGGTCGCCGACGGTCTCGACGAGCCGTTCGTTGCCCGTGAGGGACAGCAGCGAGAGGTGGAAGCGGCGGTCCGCCTCCAGGTAGGCGATGAGATCGTGGTCGCGGGCGGCCCGCACGATCTCCTCGGCGACGGGGCGCAGCGCCTCCAGCTCCTCGCGGGTGGCGCTGCGGGTGACCCGCCCGATCGAGGGGACCTCGATCAGGGCCCGGATCTCGGTGTACTGGTCGAGGTCGCGCTCGTCGACCTCGGTGACCCGGAAGCCCTTGTTGCGGACGGGCTCGACGAGACCTTCGCGGGCCAGGTCGAGCATGGCCTCACGGACCGGGGTCGCCGAGATCCCGAAGTCCTCGGCGAGCGTCGGCGCCGAGTACACCACCCCCGGCCGCAGCTCGCCGGAGATCAGGGCGGCCCTCAAGGCATGGGCCACCTGATCGCGCAGCCGCTCACGGGTGGCGTTGAGATCGCGCTGCTTGAGGTGCCCCATGGTGTTCCCTTCGTGCCTGCCGAGATCACCAGAGTACAATGTCACGTTGTTTTCGCAGGTGACAGGGTGTAGGTACGACCGGCCGAGTAGAACTCCAGTGCCGTGCGGCCCTGTTCCCGTGGGCCATGGCTGGAGGCCTTGGCGCCACCGAACGGCAGATGGAAGTCCACCCCGGTGGACGGGGCGTTGACCCTGATCATTCCCGTGTCGAGCCGGTCGAGCCCGGTGAGGGCGGCGTCCAGGTCGGTGGTGTGGACCGAGGTGACGAGCCCGTACGGCACCGCGTTGGTGAGGCGTACGGCGTGGGCGAGGTCGTCGGCGGGCAGCAGGGCCGCGACCGGCCCGAAGACCTCCTCGCGCAGCAGCCGGTGCCCCGGGGACACCTTCTCCACCAGGGTCGGTGCCGCGTACCAGCCGGCCTTGTCGAGAAGGGTGCCGCCGGCGAGTACGGGCGTGCCGTGCCAGGCGTCGCAGACCTGGTCGCGGGCGTGTTCGCTGATGAGCGGTCCGCACACGGTGGCCGGGTCGGCCGGATCACCGACCGGCACGGCGCGCAGCGCCTCGGACAGGGCTTCTCGCAGCGGATCGAGGGCGGCGCCGACCGCGATGACCCGGCTGGTGGCCGTGCACTTCTGCCCCGCGTAGCCGGCGATGGCGGCGGCGAGATGGGCCGCCGCCTGCTCGATGCCGGCGTCCGGCAGGACGATGGCGGCGTTCAGGCCGCCCATCTCGGCCTGGACCGGGACTCCACGGGCCGTCGCGGCGCGGACGACGGCCTGCCCCACGACCGTCGAGCCGGTGAAGGAGACGACGTCGGCGGCGGCGACCAGCGCGCCGCCCTCCGTCGCTCCCCCGGGCAGGACGGTGAAGACACCCGAGGGGAGCGCCCGTTGGACGATCTCGGCCAGGCGCTGGGCGCAGGCGGTGGCCTCCGGCGCGGGCTTGAGGACGACGGTGTTGCCGACCGCGAGGGCCGGTGCGGCCTTCCAGCTCGGGATGGCGAAGGGGAAGTTCCAGGGGGTGATCAGACCCGCCACGCCGTGGGGGCGGCGACGGGTCATCAGCAGCCCTGCGCCGGCGGCCGTCTCGTGGACGCTGCCGACGGGTTCGTAGGGGGCCTGGGCGTAGTAGCGCCAGATGGCCGCGGTCCGGGCCACCTCCGCGCGCGCCTCGGTGAGGGGCTTGCCCACTTCCCGTACGGCGAGAGCGGCCAGCTCCTCGGCCTCCGCCTCGATGGCGGCCGCGACCGCGGCGAGCGCGGAGGAGCGGGCGGAGGCACCGCCGAGCAGCCACTGCGGCTGGGCGGCGCGGGCCCGCTCCACGGTGTCGGCCGTGGCGAAGGCGCCGGGAGCGGGGACCTGGACGACGATGTCGGACGGGTCGGACGGATTGCGGGAGATGACGGGAGACGGGCTCGTGGTCACAGGAGGAACCCTCCGGGGAAGGGATCGGTCGGGTCGAGGAAGTACTGGGCGGTTCCGGTGATCCACGCCCGTCCGGTGATGGCCGGGACGACGGCCGGGCGTCCGCCGACCTCGGTCTCGGCGACGAGCCGTCCGGTGAACCGCGTACCGATGAAGGACTCGTTCACGAATTCCCGGTCCAGGGGCAGTTCGCCGCGGGCGTGCAGCTGCGCCATCCGTGCCGAGGTGCCGGTGCCGCAGGGCGAGCGGTCGAACCAGCCGGGGTGGATGGCCATCGCGTGCCGGGAGCGGACGGCGTCGGAGCCGGGGGCTTCGAGGTAGACGTGCTTGACCCCGGCGATCTCCGCCCGCTCCGGGTGGACCGGCCGGTCGGGTGAGGCGTTGATCGCTTCCATGACGGCCAGGCCCGCGGCCAGCAGGTCGTCCTTGCGGGCACGGTCGAAGGGCAGTCCCAGATCGGCCAGGCGGACGAAGGCGTAGAAGTTCCCGCCGTACGCGAGGTCGTAGGTCACCGGCCCGTACGTGGGCACGTCGACGGTGAGGTCGAGGCCGGCGCAGAACGCGGGGACGTTGGTGAGCGTCACCGCCGTGGCCGCGCCGTCCTCGACGTGGACGTCCACGGAGACGAGGCCGGCGGGGGTGTCGAGGCGGACCGTGGTGACCGGTTCGGTGACCGGCACCATCCCGGTCTCGACGAGGACGGTGGCCACCCCGATGGTGCCGTGCCCGCACATCGGCAGCAGGCCCGAGACCTCGATGAACAGCACACCGAAGTCGGCGTCGGGGCGGGTGGGCGGCTGGAGGATGGCGCCGCTCATCGCCGCGTGTCCCCGGGGCTCGTACATCAGCAGGGTGCGGATGTGGTCGAGGTGTTCGATGAAGTGCAGACGCCGCTCGGCCATCGTGGCGCCGGGGATGGTCCCGACGCCTCCGGTGACGACCCGGGTGGGCATGCCTTCGGTGTGCGAATCGACGGCGTGGTAGACGTGGCGGGTGCGCATGGTGGTGTCCCCTCGGGTGGCGACTACTTGTGGCCCTCGGCGACAGCCTTCTCGGTAGCCTCGCGCACCGCGGCCTCGATCGCGCCGCCGAGCGGGTGGCGCGGCGGCCGGACCGGGCCGCCGTGACGGCCGGCGATGTCCATCGACAGCTTGATCGCCTGCACGAACTCGGTCTTGGAGTCCCAGCGCAGCAGCCCGTGCAGGGACCGGTAGAGCGGCAGCGCCGTGTCCAGGTCCCCGGAGACCGCCGCGTGGTACAGCGTGGAGCAGGTGGCGGGCAGGGCGTTGGGGTAGCCCGCGATCCAGCCGACCGCTCCAGCCAGAGCCAGTTCGAGCAGGACGTCGTCGGCGCCGATCAGCAGGTCGAGCCCGGGCGCGAGTTCGGCGATCTCGTAGGCCCGGCGGACGTCGCCGCTGAACTCCTTGACGGCCACGATGCTGCCCTCGCCGTGGAGCTGGGCGAGGAGCGCCGGGGTCAGGTCGACCTTGGTGTCGATGGGGTTGTTGTACGCGACGACGGGCACCCCGGCCTTGGCGACCTCGGCGTAGTGGGCGCGTACGGACTGCTCGTCGGCGCGGTAGGCGTTGGGCGGCAGCAGCAGTACGGAGCCGGCGCCGGCCTCGGCGGCCTGCTCGGCCCAGCGCCGGGACTCGGCGCTGCCGTAGGCGGCCACGCCGGGCATCACGCGCGCCCCGTCGCCCGCGGCCTCGACAGCGGTACGGACGACGCGGGCCCGCTCCTCGTCGGTGAGCGTCTGGTACTCGCCCAGGGAGCCGTTGGGTACGACGCCGTCACAGCCGTTCTCGATCAGCCAGGCCACGTGCTCGGCGTAGGCGTCGTGGTCGACGGAGAGGTCGGCGCGGAGCGGAAGCGTGGTGGCGACCATGATGCCGCGCCAGGGCTGGGCGGGGTTCCAGGAGGTGGCAGTGCTGGCAGTCATCAGGACAGACCCTTCTTCAGTATGTGACATGTCACTGTGGATGGTGCGGCGTCCGGAGAGGAACGCCGCGGGGGGCAGAGGTCAGCCGCCGTCGGTGGGGGCGGATCCCGTGGGGGGCTCAGGGGCCTCGGCCGCGCTCGGTTCGTCCAGCGAGGCGAGCGCCGCGAGGGTGACGGGGACGGCGAGCGGGCGCCGCTCGGCGGACGGCGGTACGTCGCCGCCGGCGGCCGCGAGGCAGGCCACGGCCGCGCCGCACATGCGGCCCTGGCACCAGCCCATCCCCGCTCGGGTGAGCAGTTTGACCGTACGCGCGTCGCGTGCACCCAGATCGGTGACCGCCTCGCGGATGCTTCCCGCGGTCACCTCCTCGCAGCGGCACACGTCCGTGTCGTCGTCCAGCCAATGGGTCCAGCCGGGGCCTGGCCGGTGGGCGGCGGCCATGACGTCGGCGAAGGCACGCATCCGGTCCCGGCGGCGGCGCAGCGACCGGGCGTGTCCGCCGGCGGTGAGGGTACGCCGTCCGGACAGCCGGGCGGCGATGGCGATCGCCGCCAATTCGCCCTCGATACGGGCGAGTTGGGCTCCGCCCACTCCTCCGCTCTCCCCGGCCGCCCACACGCCGGACACCGAGGTCCGCTGGAGGGTGTCGAGCGCGAGGGCGGACGTTCCGTCCTGCGAGGGGCGTGTGGCGCAGCCCAGTGCGGTGGCGAGTTCGATCTGGGGTGCCAGGCCGAAGCCCACGGCCAGTGCGTCGCACTCGATGCGACGGCCCGTGCCCGTCACGGGCCGCCAGTCGCGGTCGAGCCGGGAGACGGTCACGGCTTCCACCCGGTCTTGGCCGTGGACGGCGGTGACCGCGCTGCGGGTGCGCACCCGTACGCCGTGGCGCAGCAGCGCGGAGCCGTGGACCGCCGCCTCGGCGAGCTTGTGGGGGTTGGCAGCCAGGGTGCCCATGTGACGGGCGTAGCCGAGATAGCCGGACGCCTCCACGACGGCGGGGACGCGGGCGCCGGCGAGCGCGAGCGAGGAGGCGACGGCGAGCAGCAGCGGGCCGCTGCCCGCCACGACGATCCGCTTGCCGGGCAGGACGAGCCCGGACTTGAGCATCGCCTGCGCGCCGCCGGCGCCCACCACACCCGGCAGGGTCCAGCCGGGGAAGGGGAGCTGGCGTTCGTACGCCCCGGTGGCGAGGAGGAGCGCCCGGGCCCGTACCCGTACGGACCGCTCGCCGTTGCCGTCGTCGCCGGTGACGGCGTGGACCGTCCAGGCATCCGTCTTCTCCGGGTCGTCCCGGGTCACGGCCCAGACGTGGTGCCCGGCCAGGCGGGTGACACCGCTCGGTTCCTGGGACAGGGACTCCAGGCGACGGTGGAGAGACCGGAAGGCGGACCAGTCGTGGTGCAGGGCTTCGGGGCGTACGGCGCCGAGTGCGGGTTCGGGGTGCCGGTAGAACTGGCCGCCGACCTGGGCCGATGTGTCCAGCAGGGCCACCGACAGGCCGAGTTCGGCGGCGGTGACGGCGCCGGAGAGACCGGCGGAGCCCGCGCCGACGACCGCGACGTCGTAGAGGTCAGACGCTGAGGTCGGCATGGCCGTTTCCTTCCTGGGTGGTGACGGCGTCGCCGGGGCGGGCCGGGACCAGGCAGGCCCTTCGGTTGGGTGTGCCGTTGATCGTGGCGAGGCAGTCGTAGCACTGTCCGATCCCGCAGAACGCGCCGCGGGGGCGGCCCGTGCCCCGGGTGGTGCGCCACGCCAGGATCCCCGCTCCCCACAGGGCCGCGGCGACGGACTGGCCGGGCAGGGCGGTGATCGTGCGGTCGTCGAAGGTGATCTCGAACGGCGGCTCGGGCCGCGCGCCGACCAGTTCGGCGGGGGTGCGGGCCATGGCGGGTCCTTCTTTCCGTGCGGGCTCGTGGTGGACGGCGATCGCCTCGCGGGGGCGGATCAGGGAGGGCTCGGGGGGCGGCTCAGGGTACGGGAGCGAACCGGTCGGGGCGGAACGGTCCGGTGTCCAGGGGTAGTTGGCCGTGGGTCAGCCAGCGGGCGATGAGCAGTCCGGTCGCCGGCGCCAGGCCGATGCCGGCGCCTTCGTGGCCGCAGGCGTGCAGCAGTCCGGGAACGCGCGGGTCGGGGCCGATCGCGGGCAGGTGGTCGGGGAGGTAGGGGCGGAAGCCCGCGTACGTGCGCATCACGCGGACTCCGGCGAGTACGGGGAACAGCGCCGTCGCCCCGGCCGCGAGGCGCCGCAGCGCTTCGGTGGACAGCGACCGGTCAAATCCGACCCGTTCCCGGCTGGCGCCGATCAGGACCGGTCCCGCCGGTGTGCCCTCGACCACCGGTGAGGTCTGCAGTGCGGCGGATCCGCTGGCGACGTCGGCGATGTAGTCGGCCGCGTACACCTTGTGCCGTACGACGCGCGGGAGGGGCTCGGTGACGAGGACGAATCCCCGGCGGGGCAGGACGGGCAGCTCCACGCCCGCGCTCCGGGCGAGTTCGCCGCCCCACGTGCCGGCGGCGTTCACCACGTACGGGGCATGGAACTCGCCGCTCGCCGTCCGTACTCCCCGTACCTCCCCGCTCGCTCCGGTGATCACCTCGGTGACTTCCTCACCGAGGTGCGCGTGGACGCGACCGCCGCCCGAGCGCAGCAGGTGGGCGGCGGCGAGCGCGGGCATGACCTGGGAGTCCTGGGGGTAGTGGAAGCCTCCGGCCAGGCCGGGGGCGAGGTGGGGCTCCAGGTCGTGCAGCCGGTCCGCCGGGATCTCGTGGGCGGTGACGCCGGCTCCGCCCTGCCGGGTGGCGAAGTCGCGCAGGGCGGCCAGGCCGGTCTGGTCGGAGGCGATGACGAGGCCGCCCTTGGGTTCGTACTCGATCCGCTCCGGCAGGCCGTCGGCCAGTTCGCGCCACAACCGCAGGGAGAGCAGGGCGAGTTCGAGTTCGGGCCCCGGCTCCTTGTCGGAGACGAGGAGGTTGCCCTCTCCGGCTCCTGTGGTGCCGCCCGCGACCGGGCCGCGGTCGAGCACGGTGACGGTGAGGCCGGCGCGGGCGGCGTAGTAGGCGCAAGCGGCGCCGACCACGCCGGCTCCGACGACGATGACGTCCGAGGTGTTTCTCGTGAGCACGACAGTAATATTTCACATTGCACTCCGGCTGCCAAGAGGCGTGCCGCGAGGGCTTGCTTGACTTCCGGAGGGATCCGTTCCGGCCAGCCTCGCCGGACACAAGCGGATAACGGAGGAGCCGACGACTTGTCAGTGCAATTTCACATTACTATGTTACAGGTCACATTCCAGCCATGGTGCTGGCCGACCGCGTTCCCGGAGTGACCTCTGATGAACAAGCGCACCTCGATAACCCTCGCCGCCGCTCTCATGGCGACCCTCACCCTTGCCGTGTCCGGCTGCTCCGGTGGTTCCGGCTCGACGGGCCAGGACCGCGACGGCGGCCGGAACCCGGCGACCGGCACCAACGGCACGACCGTCGGTGGTACGCCCACGAAGGGCGGCACGCTGACCGTTCTGTCCAACCAGGACTTCACCCACCTCGACCCGGCCCGCAACTGGGTCATGGGCGACATGGACTTCGGAACCCGGATGCTCTACCGCACCCTGGTGACCTACAAGGCCCAGCCCGGCGCGAAGGGCGGCGAGCTGACCCCCGACCTCGCCGAGGACCTCGGCGTCTCCTCCAACGGCGCCAAGACCTGGACCTTCAAGCTGAAGAAGGGCCTGAAGTACGAGGACGGGACCCCGGTCACCGCCCAGGACGTCAAGTACAACGTCGAACGGTCCTTCTCACCCGACCTGCCCGGCGGCCCCGACTACGCCGCCCGCTACCTGGCCGGCGCCGAGGGGTACCAGGGCCCCGCCCAGGGCAAGCACCTCGACTCGATCAAGACCCCCGACGACCACACGATCGTCTTCGAACTGCGCAAGCCCTTCGCCGAGTTCCCGTACGCCACGGTTCTGCCCACCTTCGCCCCGGTGCCCAAGGCGCGGGACAAGGGCCCGCAGTACGACAACCGACCGTTCTCCTCGGGCCCGTACAAGATCGAGCGGTACGACCGGGACAAGCAGCTCGTCCTCGTCCGCAACCCCCATTGGGACCCGAAGACGGACAGCGTCCGCAAGGCGTACCCCGACAAGGTGGTCGTCACGATGGGCCTCAAGGCCAACCAGATCGACGACCGGCTCATCGCCTCCTCGGGCGCCGACGCCTCCGCCGTCGCCTGGGCCAAGCTGCGCACCGAATCCACCCCCAAGGTGCTCACCAAGGCCGACATCCGGGCACGGCTGCTCGCCGAGTCCAGCAACTGCGTCGAGATGGTGCAGATGCACACCGGCCGCGCGCCGTTCGACAACGTCAAGGTGCGCCAGGCCGTGCAGTACGCGCTCGACCGAGAGGCCGTGATGACCGCCTCCGGCGGCCCGGCGCTCAACGACCCGGCCACGGCCCTCATGCCCGGCACCCTCTTCGGCGGCAAGCAGCCGGACACCCTGAAGATCCCGGCCACCGGCGACCCGGCGAAGGCCAAGCAGCTCCTCAAGGAGGCGGGCAAGCCCGACGGCTTCGCCACCAGCATCACCGTCTCCAACGGCGACAAGGGGGTCGGCGAGGCGATCCAGCAGTCCCTCGGCCGGGCCGGGATCAAGGTCACCATCGAGACCGTCGACGCGTCCGCCTTCTACGACACCATCGGTGACACCAAGAACCGCACCGACCTCGTCTACACCGGCTGGTGCCCGGACTACCCCTCCGGCTCCACCTTCCTGCCCTTCGTCTTCGACGGCCGCTACATCAAGGAGAAGGGCAACTCCGGCAACCACTCCGTCTTCCGCGACCAGCCGACCATGAAGCGGATGGACGAGATCGCCGCCATGACCGACGCGCGGCAGGCCAACGAGGCCTGGCGGCAGCTGGACGGACAGATCCTCGCCCAGGCGCCGACGGCGCCCACCGTCGTCGAGCGTATGCCGCTGCTGGTCGGCACCAACATCGCCGGGGCGTACGGTCACACCTCCTTCGGAGGCCAGATCGACTACGCCACCGTGGGCCTCAAGGACCCGGCCAAGAGCGGCCGCTGAGGTACCCGGACCATGGCCACCACCTCACCGGCCGTCTCCGCGGGCAGCGGGCCCTGGCAGCTCGCCCGCGCGGAACTGCGCCGCCGCACCTCCGTGAAGATCTCCCTCGTCGTGGTCGCGCTCTTCGCGCTCATGGCCCTGGCCGCCCCGCTGCTCAGCGCGCTGGGCGGCTGGGGCCCCGAGGAGTTCGACAAGTCCGCCGTCGACCCCTACCTGGGCGGCCAGCCGATCGGCCCGCTCGGCGGCATCTCCGCCGAGCACTGGCTCGGCGTCGAACCCGTCACCGGACGCGACCTGTTCGCCCGCGTCGTCCACGGCGCCCAGGTCTCCCTGCTCATCGCCTTCGCCGCCACCGCGATCGTCGTCGTCGCCGGGGTCGCCGCCGGAATCGCGGCCGGCTACTTCGGCGGCCGCACCGACACCGTGCTGTCCCGGCTGATGGACCTCACCATGTCCTTCCCCTCCCTCATCTTCATGATCGCGATGATGTCGGTGGCCCGGGACGTCAACCGGATCGTCCTCATGACCGCCGTCATCGGCCTCTTCGGCTGGCCCGGCATCGCGCGCGTGGTACGCGGCCAGACCCTCTCGCTCAAACACCGCGAGTACGTCGACGCCTCCCGCGTCGGCGGATCGGGCCCCTGGCGGATCCTCACCCGCGACATCCTGCCGGGGGTCGCCGGGCCCGTGATCGCGTACACCACGCTGATCATCCCCGGCATGATCGCCACCGAGGCGGCCCTCAGTTATCTGGGCGTCGGTGTCCGGCCGCCCACCCCCTCCTGGGGCCAGATGATCGCCGAGGGCGTCAACTTCTACGACACGGATCCCATGTACTTCGTCATCCCGAGCGTCTGCCTCTTCCTGACGGTGCTCGCCTTCACCCTGCTCGGCGACGCGCTGCGGGACATCCTCGACCCGAGGGGCAGCCGCACATGATCCTCTACCTCGGCCGCCGGCTCCTCGGGGTCGTCGGCGTCCTGATCGCCATCGCCGCCGTCACCTTCACCATCTTCTACGTCCTGCCCTCCGACCCGGCCGCCGCGGCCTGCGGCAAGTCGTGCAGCACCGAACGGCTGGAGGCGATCCGCGCCCACATGGGCCTGGACCAGCCGCTGTGGCGGCAGTTCACGGATTTCCTCACCGGCATCTTCACCGGCCGCACCATGGGCAGCGGCCCGTACGCCCTGCACTGCGGCTTCCCGTGCCTGGGCTACTCGTACGAGAACAGCCAGGGCGTGTGGGACCTGCTGATCGACCGGCTGCCGGTCTCCGCCTCACTCGCCCTGGGCGCGGCGGTGATCTGGCTGGCCCTGGGCCTTTCGGCCGGGGTCGCGGCCGCCCTGCGCAAGGACAGCCTCACCGACCGCGCGCTGATGATCGGCGCGGTCGCCGCCGCCTCGCTGCCCGTCTACTTCACCTCGGTGATGCTGATCTACGGGCTGATCCGGGTGGCGGGGCTGCTGCCCTATCCGCAGTACGTGCCGTTCGGCTCCGATCCGCTCGGCTGGGCCTCCAACCTGCTGCTGCCCTGGCTGGCGCTCGCGATCCTGTATGCGGCCATGTACGCACGCCAGAGCCGCAGTTCGATGATCGAGACGATGGCGGAGCCGTACATCCGCACCGCCCGTGCCAAGGGCCTTCCGCGCCGCACGGTCGTCGTCAAGCACGGTCTGCGCGCGGGCATGACACCGATCCTGACCATTTTCGGGATGGACCTGGGCGGGCTGCTTGCCGGAGCGGTGATCACGGAGTCGATCTTCGGGCTGCCGGGCATCGGCCGGCTCTTCTACGGCGCCCTGACCACCGGCGACCAGCCGGTCATCCTCGGCGTCACGCTGCTCGCCGCCACCTTCATCGTCGTCGCCAACCTGGCCGTCGACCTGCTGTACGCCGTAGTCGACCCCCGGGTGAGGTACTGATGACGGACACCCAACCCCTGCTGTCGGTCCGCGACCTGACCGTCACCTTCCCCACGAAGCACGGTCCCGTACGCGCCGTCGACTCCCTCGCCTTCGAGGTGCGGCGGGGCCGGACCCTCGGCATCGTCGGCGAGTCGGGCTCCGGCAAGTCCGTCACCTCCCTGGCCGTGATGGGCCTGCACAGCGGCGCCGAGATCGCCGGATCCATCGCCTTCGACGGGCAGGAGCTCGTCGGCCTGGGCGAACGCGCCCTGAACCGGCTGCGCGGCCGCAGAATGGCGATGATCTTCCAGGACCCGCTCTCCAGCCTCCACCCGTACTACACCGTCGGTGAGCAGATAGCCGAGCACCACCGGGTCCACTTCGGATCGGGCCGCGCCGCCGCCCGGCGGCGGGCGGTCGACGCCCTGGCCGAGGTCGGCATCCCCGAACCGGAGCGCCGGGCGGGCGAGTACCCGCACCAGTTCTCCGGCGGCATGCGCCAGCGTGTGATGATCGCGATGGCGCTGGCCTGCGAGCCCGATCTGCTGATCGCGGACGAGCCGACCACCGCCCTCGACGTCACCGTCCAGGCCCAGATCCTGGAGCTGATCGCACGGCTCCAGGAGCAGCGGGGCCTCGCCGTCATCATGATCACGCACGATCTGGGCGTGGTCGCCCGCGTGGCCCATGAGGTCCTGGTGATGTACGGCGGCCGGGCGGCCGAACAAGCCGCGGTGGACGACCTGTTCGCGCAGCCGTCCCACCCGTACACGCGCGGCCTGCTCGACTCCCTGCCCCGCCTCGACGACAGCGACGACGAACCGCTGCGGGCGATCCCCGGCAGCCCTCCGTCCCTGCTCACCCCCGCTCCCGGCTGCGCCTTCGCCGCGCGCTGCGCCCGCGCGGCCACCGGTTCCGACGAGGAGCGGGCGCGGTGCGAGACCGAGCGGCCACCGCTCGACGGCCCCGCCGGGCACCCCGTCGCCTGCCACTTCCCCGCGTACGAAGGCATCGCCTCATGACGACGACACCCCAACCCCTGCTCCGCGTACGGGACCTGGCGATGAGCTTCCCCGGGCGCCGGGCCCGCTCGGCCCCGGTCCGGGCCGTCGACGGCGTCAGCTTCGACGTGGCGGCGGGCGAGACCCTCGGCCTGGTCGGCGAGTCCGGCTGCGGCAAGTCCACCACCGGCCGCATGATCGTCCGTCTGCTTGAGCCGACCGCGGGCTCCATCACCTACGACGGGCGCGACATCAGCCATCTCTCGCAGCGCGAACTGAAGCCGCTCCGCAAGGAGCTCCAGATGGTCTTCCAGGACCCGCACTCCTCCCTCAACCCCCGCCAGACGGTGGCCCGGATCATCTCCGACCCTCTGATGGTGCAGGGGAGTTCGGCGGCCGACGCGCGCAAGCGGACGGCCGAGCTGATGGAGCTGGTGGGCCTGATCCCGGAGCACATCGACCGGTACCCGCACGAGTTCTCCGGGGGCCAGGCCCAGCGCATCGGCATCGCCCGCTCGCTCGCCACCGGCCCCCGGCTGGTCGTCGCCGACGAACCCGTCTCCGCCCTCGACGTCTCCGTCCAGGCCCAGATCGTCAATCTGATGGGACGCCTCCAGCAGGAGCTGGGACTTGCGTACCTCTTCATCGCGCACGACCTGTCGGTGGTCAAGCGGGTCTGCGACCGGGTCGCCGTGATGTACCTGGGGCGGATCGTCGAGATCGGCCCGAAGGAGCGGGTGTACGCGGCCCCGGCCCACCCCTACACCCGTGCGCTGCTGTCCGCCGTGCCGCTGCCCGACCCGGCCGCCGAGCGGGCCCGGGAGCGGATCACGCTGCTCGGCGACCCGCCGAGCCCCGCCGCTCCCCCGCCGGGGTGCTCCTTCCATCCGCGCTGTCCCAAGGCGCGGGAGATCTGCCGGACGGAGGCACCGCCGCTGCGGGTCGCCACCCCCGGCGAGACGCGTCAGGTCGCCTGCCACTTCCCCGAGGCGGCCTGAACGCGGCTGCGCCCCGGGCCTCTTGAGGCCCGGGGCGCAGCCGTGCTCGTACCGCTACGACTTGGTGATGCGGACCCTCTCGCCGTACCCGTCCGCGCTCAGCACCTCGATGCGTACCCCGGCCGCGGCGTCGGTGAACGACTGCCCGGCCCAGAAGGGGGCGTCGTCGAGCGGGCGGCAGCCGGCCGCCGGGGTGGCGGTGGGCTTGGCGTCCATGACCCGGATCGGCCCCTGGCCGGTCACGACGGACGAGTCGACCTTGTAGACGAGCGCGCCGGTCGAGCAGACGCCCTTGTCCCCCTGGACCGCCCGCCGCGATTCGACGACGTACGCGGTGGTCGGGCCGGTGCGGACGACCGCCATCTTGGTGCCGGAGCCGTACTCGACCGCGGTCAGGTGGACGGTGTCGCTGCCCTTCGAGGCCCGGCACACCACTTGGCTGTCGGCGGTCCAGCCGAGCTTCCAGGAGTGCCAGGCGAAGTACTGCGGGCCGGCCCCGCCGACCAGGCCCATCACGTCCCACCCGCCGACGAAGCGGTGCGCGTCGGTGCCCGCGTCGAAGGCGTACAGGTCGGGCAGCCCGAAGGTGTGCCCGGTCTCGTGGCCGACGAGCTTGGCGCCCCAGTACCACATGTCCTGACCGAAGGTCACCGCCCACTTGACCCGACTGCCGTCGGCGACCACGCCCGCGGTGCCCGGGTCGTGGATGTACGCGGGGGTGAAGGAGATCGCCGCCGCGTTCCGGGTCGGCACGACGTACACCATGTCGTAGTCCGAGAAGTCCACCCACGGGTCGGCGGCGGCCACCGCGTCCTTGAGGTACGCCTCGTGCGTCTCGTGGGTCAGGCCCCGCGCGAAGCCGTACTCCGTGGACTTGCGCGGCATGCGCGCCCACTTCTGGTGCTGGGTGATCGCGAGCCAGGTCTTGCCGTACGAGGCGTTCCACAGCCAGTCCGCGCCGGGCGTGATCTGCGCCGCGTCGTCGGCCGGGGATTCGGTGGCTGGTGTGTCGGGGAAGTCCACGAAGATCATGGCGACTCTGATCGTGCCGAGGGGACGCTGGAACACGGAGTGGTCCGTGGCGTGCCCCTCGTCGGTCCAGCCGGTGGTGCCGCGCAGGGCGCAGGCCGACACACTGTCCGCCGTCGGCATGGCCGTCGCCGGGGACGCACCGGGGAGCAGTAGGAGCAGGGTGGCGATCAGGCCGGAAAATACCGTGGACCGTATCGCCGACGGGGTGCGGAACCGTCTCATGGCCTCACTACCTCCAGGTGTATGCCGTGTGACATTTCACATAAGACTGAAGGTGTCCGGCCACTGTCCGAAAGCTGTCGTCTCTCCATAACATCCGCGCCATGGATCTGGAGGTACGGCACCTGCGGGTGGTGTGCGCGATCGCCGAGGCCAAAAGCCTCACCCGCGCAGCCGCCTCGTTGTGCCTGACGCAGCCCGGCCTGAGCGCCCAACTCCGCCGTATCGAGAACATGCTGGGCGGATCCCTCTTCGACCGCCGGCGGGGCGGCGCCGTCCCCACGGCCTTCGGCGAGCTCGTCCTCGCCCGGGCGCGGGCCATCCTGCCAGGCGTCGACGCGCTCCTGGCCGACACCGCCCGGCACCAGACCGTCCCCGGCCGCGTCCGGATCGGCTCGGTCGGCGCTCCCCTGCTCAGCCATCTCATCCTGGCGACACGGAACGTACTGCCCGACGCCGAGGTGAGCGCGAGGTGCCGGTACTCCTCCATCCCGCTGCTGGAGGACCTCGCGGCCGGGCGGCTGGAAGCGGCGGTCCTCGGAGACCATCCGGAGCGGGAACTCCCGGCCACCGACGGGGTGGTGCTCACCCCGCTGGCCACGGAACCGGTGTTCGCCCTGCTGCCCGCGGCCCACCCGCTCGCGGCGCGGGAGGAAGTGAGCCTGGAGCAACTCGCCCGCGAGGACTGGGCGGTGCCCCGGCCGGACAGCGACGGCACCCGCGAGTACTGGTCCTCCGCACGTGCCCTGACCCACCACCGCCCTTCGACACCGTACGAAGCCGAAGGCCGCCCACTCATCGAACTCGTCCGCGCGGGCCTGGCGGTCAGCCTCTGCCAGGCAACTTTCACCGAGGCACCCGGGGTCGTCGTCCGCCCCCTCGCCGGCACCCCGCTCCGCTACCGGCACGTGCTGGCCTGGTGCGACGACGGCCCCCTCGCGGCGCACGGCGAGGAGATCCTGTCGCGGACCCGCGCCGGCTACCTCGACACCTGCGCCGCCAGCCCGGCGTACGTCGCCTGGCGGCAACGGAATCCCGCATTCGGCACGTGAGGCGCCGGGCCGCGCCCGCTCAGCCGGCCGCCAGCGCCTCCTCGGCGGCCTTCAGCTCCTCCTGCGGGTTCAGCATCCGGGAGATCATGTCCAGATCGTCCGAGTCGTAGCGGCTCCGGACGTCCTCCCACCAGGTCTCGGCGGCGAGACGCAGCAGCTCCACGGCCTCCTCATGGCGTCCGAGCCGGTTCAGGACGAGGCCGTAGTAGCCCGCCGTCTCGGTGCCGAACGCCTCATCCCGGCCTTCGTCCCATGCCTTGCGGAGGTACGGCTCCGCCTCCTCGTAACCGCCGCGCTGGGCGATGGCCTTGCCCGCCAGCATCGCGTGCAGTGCGCTGCCGTCGGCGGCCGCGCGCACGTACCAGCGCTCGGCCTCCTGGTAGTCCTTGTGGTAGTCGGAGAGCCAGGCCATGCCCTGGCAGGCGTCGTGGTTCCCGCGCTCCGCGGCGATCCGCTTCCAGTGGTCGCGGAGCACGGGCTTGCCCAACTTGTCGTAGAGCCACCGCAGGCCGGCCGCCGCATCCGGGTCGCCCGCGACCGCGGCCGCCTCGTACCACGGCAGCATCCAGCGCGCCCCCGCCCCGCCCCATTCGTAGTGCATCTTCCCGTACGCGTACGACGCCTGGAGATCGCCCGCCTCGGCCCGCTCGCGCAGCTCCGGGAGGCGGCGCAGGTCCTGCTCGTGCGGTATCTCGTCCTCCTCACGGAGCTCGGCGATCGCGTCGAGCCGTCCGGCGACGGCGTCGTCGTCGGGGTCGAGCTCGCTCAGCCATTCCTCCGCCTCGTCGAGCCGGCGCTGCCGGGCGCACAGGTCGGAGAGCAGCCGCCGCGCGGCCGCGTGCCCGGCCTCGGCGGCGAGGGTGTACCAGCGCTCGGCCTCGGCCAGTTCGGCGCGCTCCTCGTTGAACAGGCCCAGGATGTAGGCCGCGCCGGGGTAGCCCTGGGCGTGGGAGCGCAGGAGGAGTTCGCGGACCTCGCTCCAGCGGTCGTCGGCGTACCGCCGCTCAAGGAAGATCGCGTGGTCGACGAGGACCTCCGCATTGAGCTGTCCCGCCCGGCGGAAGTACTCCCCGGCCTCCGCGCACAGTCCGGGATAGTCCGTGAACTCCCGGTTCATCTCCCGCAGCGGCTCGAGCGCCTCGTCCGCGGCCTCGCCGTCCCCGGCGGCCTCGGCCGCTTCGAGGTCCTCCGCGACCCGGTCGAAGTCCGCGCGTATGCGCTCGAAGAGCTGCACCCACCGGAGGACGGCGATGTCGCCGATGTCCACGCCCTTCATCAGGAACGCGGCGGCCTCGTCCGGCTTCCCCTCGGCCGCGAGCCGCTTGCCCAGCTCGATCTTGCAGTCGAGCCGGCCCATGCCCCAGCCCGCCTCGAACCATTCGGCGGCCTCCGGGTCGCCGTTCTCCTGAAGCAGTACGGCCAGTCCGTACGCGCAGCCGGAGTGGCGGTCGGCGGCGAGGCGGTAGAGCCGCTCGGCTTCCGGGCGGTCACCGCGGATCTTGCGGTAGCGGGCGAGGGTGTACGCGGAGAAGGCGTCACCCGCCTCGACCGCCCGCTCCCAGTACGGGATTCCCTCGTCGACCCGGCGGCCGAGTACGAAGAAGTCGGTGTGCCGGCGGGCGGTCTCGCCGTCCCCCGCGAGGGCGGCGGCGACGAGTGCCTCACCGCGCGCTTCGATGGTCTGCGTGTCGTGCTGAAGTGCCATGCGGGAGATCGTTTCACCTGGCCCGGGCCCGGCCAACGGCGGCCTTTGGGTGGGGTGTGGCTCAACGGTGAGGACCGCCCGTCTCATTCGGGGGACGGCAGCAGCTGCCCCAGCGGGCCGAGATCGAGGTTGAGGTCCTCCAGGGTCAGGCCGTGTTCCTCGCACAGGCGGACCATGGCCTCGTGCAGGGCCAGGAGCGTGGCTCCGAGTTCTTCCTCCTGCTCGTCGGTGAGGTCACCGGCGTCCACGCGCCGCAGGGCCTGGCGTTCCATCAGCTGGCGCAGGAGCTCGATCACGGTTAGGACCAGCCGCAGGAGGTCCCGTTCCACGTTCTCGCGGTCCGTCCGCAGCCGGGGCACCGCCTGTCGGCCGGACTTGTACGCCCCGGAGGTGCCGTCCTGCGGGGAGGGCGCCGCCGCGAGCAGTCGGAAGGCCCGCGTGGCCGCGTTCGACACCTCCTCCAGCCGGCCGCCTCCGGTCGGCCCCCGCCGCTCGTGCCCCTCCCGCCTCTCGCGCATCTCCTCATCGCCCCTCGTCGTCGTCCGGGGCGTCCAGGGGTGCGAAGGGGTCGCCGACCGTGCCGACGGACGCCACGAGGGCCCGCAGGGACACGCGTACGAGGTCGACACCGGCCACGGACAGGACCACGTCCCCCGCGATCACCACCCCTCCGCTCAGCAACCGGTCGAGGAGGTCGATCAGGGCCACCTGGCGCTGCGCCAACGGCTCCCCCGCCCTGCGCTCGGTCATCGCTCCGGCTCCGCTCGTGGTGGTCCGGGCTCCTCCGGGGGCATCGCGAACGAGTACGGGGCCCAGGGGCCGGTCACCTCCACGCGGATGCCCTGCTCGCCGGTCGCCGCGGCCACCTCCGCGGCGAACGCCTCGGCCGTCTCGTCGGGTACCAGGTAGGCGTCGTTGACCACGTTCGCGCCGAGCCCCGGCGCGACCAGCGGGCCCTGCTGGAGGGGATGGCGCACCCGTGGCAGGGCGAAGCTGTCCGCGACCGCTTCGATGCGGTCGGCGACCTCGGCGGCCTTCCGGTGCCGGGTCTCGCGCAGGCCGTGCTGCGCGCGGCGCCGACGCAGATAGGCCTTGCCGGGGCCGGGGGCGGATCCTTGTCCGGCGGATCCTTGTCCGGCCGGCTGCCGGGCGTCCTCGGCCGCCCGTGCGGCCGTGTCCTCGGCGGAGTCGTCAGCCGCCTCGGAGACGTACACCTTCACGCCGTACTCGGCCTGGCCCGCCAGCAGCAACAGCCGCGCGTCGAGCCCGTCCCGCCGCATGGTCAGTGCCGCACGGGCCCGCTCGCGGTCGCGGTACACGGTCGCCAGCCGCAAGGGCAGTACGCCCGTACACGCGGCCAGCGACTCGACCACGGCGTGATGGGCGCGGGCGACGTCCGCCAGCCAGTCGAGGTCCTCGAAGCGCTCTTTGAGCCCCTCTTCGCCGAAGTCGCGGGCAGGGACGACGGAGACGGCGAACGCCACGGCCGGGGCTCCGGTGCGGCCCTCCGCGCCGCTTTCCAGGAGCTCCACCTCCGCACCGGCCACACCGGTGAGGGCGCGGAGGGTGTCGCGTAGGCCCTGTACAGGGCGCACCGCGGCATAGACGTATACGAGACCTGGGCCTGGATCGGGGCCTGTGGCGGTCATGCCGGGCGCCTCCGTCCCCTGCTCGGCCGCTCGGCGGCGCGGCGCTCCCGGGGCTCACCGCCCTCGGCCGGCTCCTCTTCGCTCTCGGCGGCCGCGTCGAGCGCTCCGACGCGCTCCCGCAGGGCGTCCAGCTCCGCGCGCAGCCGCCGGTTCTCCACGGCGAGCGGCTCGCCGCTCCGTCCGTTCCCGGACGACAGCGCCGGATCGTGCTCCCACCAGTCGATGCCCATCTCTCTCGCCTTGTCGACGGAGGCGACGATGAGCCGGAGTTTGATCGTCAGAAGTTCGATGTCGAGAAGGTTGATCCGGATGTCGCCCGCGATCACGATGCCCTTGTCCAGCACGCGTTCGAGGATGTCGGCGAGGCTCGCCGACGAGCCACGCTCGTAGGGCTGGACAGCCCGTGACGGAACGGATCCGAGCCGGTTCGCCAGCGGATCGCTCACCGTGTCCGCCTCCTCTCGTCTGCGCCGCCACTGCCGCCGGGCGTCCGTGCACCCCTGCCACCGGGGCGGCCGGGGCTACTGCCCTCGCGCGGCCTCGAACGCGGCGATCTCGTCGAGCCGGTCCAGCAGCTCGTCCTCCTGCCGGTCGAAGGTCTCCTCGTCGATCTCACCGGCCTGCAACTGCCTCTCCAGCTCGCGCAGGGCCGCCCAGACCGGGGCGGGGTCGTAGTACTCCGCCTCCGCCGCTTCGGTGACCCGCTCCACCACCCACACCACGCCCCGCACGGGGGCGAGCGGCAGCGTCAGCAGCTGGGTGAAAAGCCCCATGATTCCCGCGCTCCTCTCTCGATCGCGTCCTTGATCGCGCCGCCGGACGAAGCCGTGCCGCCGGACGGAGCCGCTAGACGAAGCTGTACGGAGGCAGGGGGCCCGCGAGGCGGAACTCCACGCCGTCGTCGGCCGCCGCCGCGAGCTCGGCCTCCTTCGCGAGGAACGCCTCCCGGTCCTCGTCCGCCACCAGGAAGGACACGCTGAGGAAGTCGTCGCCGCTCGGCGTGAGCACCTCGTGCTCCCGCACCGAGGGTGCCAGTGCGTTCACCACGGCTTCGGCGCGCGCGTTCCGGCGTCTCTCCACCTCCTGCGCCACGAACTCACCGAGAGCGAGCTTGGCGCGCGGGTCGGGATCGCCATGGATGATGGCGTCGTTGAGCTCCCTCGCCTCGCGGGACTCCTCCAGGATCTCCCGCAGCAGCGATCCCTCCTCCTGGGCGATCCGGAGGTGGAATTCGGCGGAGCCGTCGAGCCGCTCCAAGGTGGCGAGGTATTCCTGCCCGCGGTCCTCCAGTACGGCGCGGACCGCGTCGTCGTCGGCGGCCGTGTAGCCGAACCGCAGGGGCAGCGCGGTGCCGTCGGCCATCAGCCGGTCCTGGACCTCCTGGTGGGCGGTGAGGTCACGCCGCTTGGGTCGCAGTTCCGCCTCCCGTACGTCGCTGACCACCGCACGCAGCGCGTCGGCGGTCACGGTCCGTACACCGGAGGGGTCGGCGCCCACGCCACTCAGGCCGTCGAGACGGCAGGGGTGGGTGGCGCTGGTGATCGCGTAGACGTAGACGGTCATCGCTCACTCACGCTCCCGGCGCGTGTGACGGCGGGGGGTCGTCGTCCGACGCCGCCGTGGGGCGGGCTCCAGCTCTTCCTCGGGCTCCTCCTCGTACTCCTCCTCCGCTTCTTCGGGCTCTTCGTCCTCGTCCTCATCACGGCTCCGGCCGGTGAGGGTGTCGGTAACGGCCTGCACCGCCCCGGTCAACGCACCCTTCGACTTGCCCTGCGCCCCGCCCTCGACCATGTCGCCCACGACCTCCGGCAGCTGTGCGGGCGCCTTGCGGCCCGCTTCCAGATCCAGCCGGTTGCACGCCTCGGCGAAGCGCAGATACGTGTCCACGCTCGCCACCACGATCCGGGCGTCGATCTTGATCAGTTCTATGCCGACCAGGGACACGCGCACGAAGACGTCGATCACCAGCCCACGGTCGAGAATCAGTTCCAGGACGTCGTAGAGATTGCCACTGCCGCCTCTGCCGACGGCGGCGCTTCCTCCTTGAGGCACCACGGTCATGGCGCGTTCCCTTCATCGGCGGCGGCCCCGTCAGACCGGCCGGTCGATCATGCCCCGGTTGTACCGACGGGTCCGTTCGTACGAGATCAGCTCGCCCTCCTCGTCCAGCGTGACCTTGTAGCTGGCGATGACGCTGGTGGTCTCCGGTATCCGCTCCAGTTCGACCACCTCCACCTGCGCTTCCCATCCGTCCTCGACGGGCTTGAGCGCGGAGACGGACTCCGGTCGGCGGCCCAAGAGCTCCGACAGCTGCTCCGCTGCCGCCTTCATCGCCGCGTCGGCGGTCTTGGCACCGCTCCCTCGCGCGGCCGGGGCCTTTTGTCTGTCCGGGCGGCGTCGCCTGCGGTCCGCGTCGCCATCCGCTTTACCGGCGGCGTCCCCGCTGGTGGTCCTGCGCCGTCTGGCCGGTTCCGCCGAGGCCATGGGTGCTCCCCGATGAGTAATCAGTTCCATCCGTGCAACCGTTCCATAATTCACTCGATAGGGGGCATACCCGCCTCAAGCGAGAGTATGGGAATAACGCCTCATTTCCTCCCGAAGGGGAAGGCCATGCAGGACACAAGCAAGATCGCCCTCGCGGCAGCCGTCGCCGGCGGCTACATGCTCGGGCGAGCGAAGAAGGGCCGGCTCGCCATCACCATGGCGACTTATCTGGCCGGCCGCCGCTTCGGGCTCGAACCCGGGCAACTGCTCACGCAGGGCGCGCGGAAGCTCGGAGAGATGCCCCAATTCGCCGAGCTGGGCCAGCAACTGCGCGGCGAGGCACTCGACGCCGGCCGTCAGGCTCTCGTGGCCGCGGCCAACCGTCGCCTGGCCGACGTCGCCGACTCCCTCCACGACCGGACTCTCGCCCTCACGCAGGGCAGTTCCGGCACACGCGAGGAGGACGAGGACGAGGAAGACCGCTACGAGGACGAGGACGAGGAAGCCGAAGAGGAAGAAGAGGAAGAAGAGGAAGAAGAGGAAGGAGGGGAGGGGGAAGAAGAGGCCGAGGAGGAAGCCGAGGAGGAAGCGGAGGAGGAGCCGCCGAAGCGTGCCCGTGCACGCCCCAGCGCTCCCGCCCGTAGCACGTCCACGAAGAGCAAAACCGCGCCCCGGCGGGCCGCGGCGGACCGGGAGAGGCCCAAGAAGACCGCCCGGGCGCGGCCGAAGAGCGCAGAGCCCGAGAAGACGGGCCCGGCGAAGAAGACAGCCGGGAAGAAGACGGCCGCAAAGAAAACGACATCCGCCCGCTCGACCGCCACGAAGGCTCCCGCCAAGAAGGCACCGGCGAAGAAGGCCACGGCGTCGAAGACGGCCGCCAAGAAGACGACATCGTCCCGCGGCGGGGCCGGCGCAGGGGCGTCGACCAGGAAGAAGGCCACCTCGAAACCGAGTACGGCCAAGAAGACGACCTCGAAGCCCGCGGGCAGGAAGACCGCCGCGAGCCGTAAGACCGCGGCCTCGAAGACGGCCGCCAAGAAGACGACGGCGAGGAAGCCGTCGGCGCGGAGGTAAGGCCATGGCCAGGACGAAGCGCGACAGCGAACCGGACATGAACTCCGGTGTCGACCGGCTGCGTCAGGAGGTCGTCGCCTATCTCTCCGCGCAGGCGGACCAACTGGCCGACAAAGCCGCGGACAAGATCGACGACGTCACCGACCAGCTGTACGACGTGGCGGAAAGCGGCGGTTCCCTCAAAGAAGTCGGCAGCCGGCTTCTCCAGGGCGATTCCCCGATGAAGGCCCTCGCCGGCCAGAAGCTGCAAGGGTTGAAGGAGAAGGTCACCGGAGCCCTGGGAGCGGGTGACGGGCAGGGCGGCCGCAAGGGTGGCACCGCCAAGGTCATGAACATCGTCGAGACCCTCGACGTGGGGGTGCCGATCCGCACGGCGTACGACGCGTGGACCCAGTACGAGGAGTTCAGCGGCTTCACGAAGGGCGTGCGCAACGTCTCCCAGGGGGACGATACGACCAGCGAGTGGAAGGTCAAGGTGGGTCCGTCCACCCGGAGTTGGAGGGCGACCGTTCAGGAGCAGGTCCCGGACGAACGGATCGTATGGACCTCGGACGGGTCCAAGGGCTCGACGCGGGGCTGCGTGAGCTTCCACGAGCTGACGCCGACCTTGACCCGGATCGTGCTCGTCGTCGAGTACTACCCGTCGGGGTTCTTCGAGAAGACGGGCAACCTCTGGCGGGTGCAGGGCCGTCGACTGCGCCTGGATTTCAAGCACTTCCAGCGGTACGTCACCCTCGGCGACAGCGAGCCCGACGGCTGGCGGGGCGAGATCCGCGACGGCGAGGTGGTGCGCACGCACGAAGAGGCGTTGGAGGAGGAAGAGGCGGAGTACGAGGACGAGGAGCCGGGTGACGAGGAGGAGGAAGAAGAGTTCGAGGACGAGGCCGAAGGCGAGGAGGGGGCGGAAGGAGCTGCGGAGGACGAGGAGGAGGAGCCTGAAGAAGAGGAAGAGGAAGAAGAAGAGGGCGAGGAGGAGGGGGAGGAAGAAGAGGGAGCGGGAGAGGAGGACGAGGAGGAGCCCCCTCGGCGCAAGCGCCGCCCGGCACGCGCCCGCCGCTGAGCAAGACCGACGTACCCGGCGCTCAGAAGCGAGGCCGCCACGCCGACCCGCGACCGCCGCTGAAGCAAGGCCCACGTCCCCGCCACGCCGACCCGAGGCCGCCGCTGACCGACACCCCCGCGCCCGGTGCTCCGAAGCGCACGCGGGCCGGCGGATGGACATCCGTCGGCCCGCACTGCCGGGGGACCCACCACGTCAGTGGTCGAGGGCGTCCTTGCCCTTCTGGAGAGCCTGCTTGGCGTCGCCCTCCGCCTCCTCCAGCCGTCCCTTCGCCTCCAGCCGGTCGTCGCCGACGGCGCGGCCCGTGACCTCCTTCACCTTGCCCTTGGCGGTCTTGCCGATGTTCTTGGCCTTCTTACCGGCACCCATCGCTGTCACCTCCTGCGCGGCCACGCACAGCTCCGCGGTCGTACGAGATGCAAGGCACATTCCCTACCAAAGGGGTCGTAATCATTCCGGCCCCGCGTCGGCGTCAGCTGCCGACGTAGGCCGCCAGGTGCTCGCCGGTCAGCGTGGGGCGGTCGGCGACGAGGGCGGCGGGGGTGCCCTGAAAGACGATCCTGCCGCCGTCGTGGCCGGCCCCCGGGCCGAGGTCGATGATCCAGTCCGCGTGGGCCATGACCGCCTGGTGGTGCTCCACGACGATGACCGACTTGCCGGCGTCGACGAGCCGGTCGAGCAGGCCGAGGAGCTGCTCGACGTCGGCGAGGTGGAGGCCTGCGGTCGGCTCGTCGAGGATGTAGACGCCGCCCTTCTCCGCCATGTGCGTGGCCAGCTTCAGCCGCTGCCGCTCGCCGCCGGACAGCGTGGTGAGCGGCTGGCCGACGGTGAGGTAGCCGAGCCCGACGTCGGCGAGCCGGTCGAGGATCTTGTGCGCGGCCGGTGTGCGTGCCTCGCCGGCGCCGAAGAACTCCTCGGCCTCGTCCACCGACATCGCGAGCACCTCGCTGATGTCGCGGCCGCCGAGGCGGTACTCCAGGACCGCCGGCTGGAACCGCTTCCCCTCGCAGTCCTCGCAGGTGGTGGCCACACCGGCCATCATGGCCAGGTCGGTGTAGATGACACCGGCGCCGTTGCAGGTGGGGCAGGCGCCCTCGGAGTTGGCGCTGAACAGCGCCGGCTTCACGCCGTTGGCCTTGGCGAACGCCTTGCGGATCGGGTCGAGCAGCCCGGTGTACGTCGCCGGGTTGCTACGCCGGGAGCCGCGGATGGGGCCCTGGTCGATCGACACCACCCCGTCGCCCGTGGGAATCGACCCGTGCACGAGCGAGCTCTTGCCGGAGCCGGCGACGCCGGTGACGACGGCGAGGACCCCGAGCGGGATGTCGACGTCGACGCCCCGCAGGTTGTGCGTCGTCGCGCCGCGGATCTCCAGCGCGCCGGTGGGCTCGCGCACCGTCTCCTTGAGGGAGGCCCGGTCGTCGAAATGGCGGCCGGTGATGGTGCCGCCGGACCGCAGCCCCTCGACGGTGCCCTCGAAGCAGACGGTGCCGCCCGCCGTACCGGCGCCGGGTCCGAGGTCGACGACGTGGTCGGCGATCGCGATCACCTCCGGCTTGTGCTCCACGACGAGGACGGTGTTGCCCTTGTCCCGCAGTCGCAGCAGCAGGCCGTTCATCCGCTGGATGTCATGGGGGTGCAGGCCCGTGGTGGGCTCGTCGAAGACGTAGGTGACGTCGGTGAGCGAGGAGCCGAGGTGGCGGATCATCTTGACGCGCTGCGCCTCGCCGCCCGACAGCGTGCCCGAGGGGCGGTCGAGCGAGAGGTATCCGAGGCCGATCTCCACGAACGAGTCGAGGGTCTGCAGGAGCGCGGTGAGCAGCGGGGCCACCGACGGCTCCTTGAGGCCGCGGACCCACTCCGCGAGGTCGCTGATCTGCATCGCACAGGCGTCGGCGATGCTGACTTTCTTGATCTTCGACGCCCTGGCGCCCTCGCTCAGCCTGGTGCCGTCGCACTCGGGGCAGACGGTGAACGTCGTCGCCCGTTCCACGAAGGCGCGGATGTGCGGCTGCATCGCGTCGACGTCCTTGGACAGGAACGACTTCTGGATCGTCGGGATCAGACCCGCGTACGTGAGGTTGATGCCCTCGACCTTGATCTTGGTCGGTTCCCGGTGGAGGAGGTCGTGGAGCTCCTTCTTGGTGTACTTGCGGATCGGCTTGTCCGGGTCGAAGAAGCCGCAGCCGCGGAAGATGCGGCCGTACCAGCCGTCCATGCTGTAGCCGGGGATCGTGAGCGCGCCCTCGTTGAGCGACTTGCTGTCGTCGTAGAGCTGGGTGAGGTCGATGTCGGAGACCGTGCCGCGGCCTTCGCAGTGCGGACACATGCCGCCGGTGCGGCTGAAGGTCGCCTTCACCGCCTTCCTGGCGCCGCGCTCGACGGTGATCGCGCCGCTCGCCCGGACCGAGGGGACGTTGAAGGCGTACGCGCTGGGCGGGCCGATGTGCGGCTTGCCGAGCCGGCTGAAGAGGATGCGCAGCATGGCGTTGACGTCGGTGGCGGTGCCGACCGTGGAGCGGGGGTCGGCGCCCATCCGCTGCTGGTCGACGCTGATCACGGTCGTCAGGCCTTCGAGCACGTCGACCTCGGGGCGGGCAAGCGTGGGCATGAAGCCCTGTACGAAGGCGCTGTAGGTCTCGTTGATCAGCCGCTGCGACTCGGCGGCGATCGTGCTGAACACCAGCGAGCTCTTGCCCGAGCCTGAGACGCCGGTGAACACCGTCAGCCGGCGCTTCGGGATCTCGATGCTGACGTCCTTGAGGTTGTTCACGCGCGCGCCGTGGACGCGGATCAGGTCGTGACTGTCGGCAAGGTGCGGCGCGGGCGACCGCGTGTCCGTCCTCGTGGCCATGCTGGGTGTGTCTCCATCTGTCTCGGGCGGGTGACCTCGCGGGGTACGGGTGGCCCCAAGCGCCTTACACGCGCGGCTGGTTGAAGCGCAGCATGTTGCCCGCGGGGTCGCGGAAGGCGCAGTCGCGCACGCCGTACGGCTGGTCGACCGGCTCCTGGAGCACCTCGCCGCCCGCGGCGCGGATCCGCTCGAAGGTGGCGTCGCAGTCCTCGGTCTGGAAGATGACCCCGCGCAGCAGGCCCTTCGCCAGCAGTTGCGCCATGGCGTCCCGGTCGGCGGGTGAGGCGTTCGGGTCCGCGAGGGGCGGTTCGAGGACGATGTTCACATCGGGCTGCGACGGCGCGCCGACGGTCACCCAGCGCATCCCCTCGAACCCCACGTCGTTGCGCACTTCCAGGCCGAGGATGTCGCGGTAGAAGGCGAGCGCCTTGTCGTGGTCGTCGACGGCGATGAAGCAGGTGGAAAGCGTGATGTCCATGCGCTTCACGCTACGGGCGGGGGGCGGGTTTCGCTTCTCCATTCCTGACCGGTCGCGTGTAGATCTTGGCGTAGCAGGCCGGGATGGCGGCGCCCTCTTGATGGTCGCGCGCTCGGTACGCGCTGGGGCTCTCGCCGACCAGCTCGGTGAAGCGCGAGCTGAACGAGCCCAGGGACGTACAGCCGACCGCGAAGCAGACCTCCGTCACCGACAGGTCTCCCCGCCGCAGCAGCGCCTTGGCGCGCTCGATCCGCCGCGTCATCAGGTAGCTGTACGGCGTCTCGCCGAAGGCGGCGCGGAAACTGCGGGAGAAATGGCCCGCCGACATGAGGGCGACGCGCGCCAACGCCGGGACGTCGAGCGGTTTCGCGTACTCGCGGTCCATCAGGTCACGGGCCCGGCGCAGCCGGACGAGGTCCTCCAAGGTCACCTCACCACCATCCCACAGCGTGCCGCGCGACCGCTCAGGCGCAGGAGGGGCACAGGCCGCGGTAGGTGACCTCGGCGTCGGACACCGTGAAGCCGAACCGCTCCTCGGCCGGGAGGTCGGCGAGCGGGTCGCCGGTCGGGTGGACGTCGCGGATGGTGCCACAGCTGGAGCAGACCAGGTGCTGGTGCGGGCGGTGGGCGTTGGGGTCGTAGCGCTTGGCGCGGCCGTCGGTGGCGACCTCGACGACCTCGCCGAGCATGACGAGCTCGCCGAGGGCGTTGTAGACGGTCGCCCGGGAGATCTCGGGCAGCCGCTCGGCGGCGCGGGCGTGCACCTCGTCGGCGGTGAGATGCACGTGGTCGCCGTCGAGGACCTCCGCGACGACGCGCCGCTGAGAAGTCATCCGCCAGCCACGCTCTCGCAATCGCCCCAGCAGGTCACTCATATCGCTGCCACCTATTTCCGGTCAGTGGACGTTCAGTGGATCAGATTCAGTGGATCATCAGATGAAATTCACCCATGGCCGTCCGAGTTCTGATTGGATACGGGGTTGATGAACTTATTGACTTGGACTCTGTCCATCGTAGGATCGGTTCCGGCAATTGGCCAAGGGGTTCCCCGACCGTTCCACCGCACTGAGTTTCCCAGCACCGTGATCCGCCTGGTCCGGAAGGATTCCCATGTCTGAGAACCACGACGCAATCGTCACCGACGCGAAGACGGAGGGCTCAGGGGGGTGCCCGGTCGCACACGGGCGTGCCCCGCACCCCACTCAGGGTGGTGGCAACCGCCAGTGGTGGCCGGAGCGGCTCAACCTGAAGATCCTTGCCAAGAACCCCGCCGTGTCCAACCCCCTCGGTGAGGAGTTCGACTACGCCGAGGCGTTCAAGACCCTCGATCTGCCCGCGGTGAAGCGCGACATCGCGGAAGTGCTGACCACCTCCCAGGACTGGTGGCCCGCCGACTTCGGCCACTACGGCCCGTTCATGATCCGGATGGCGTGGCACAGCGCGGGTACGTACCGCATCAGCGACGGCCGCGGTGGCGCCGGAGCCGGCCAGCAGCGCTTCGCGCCGCTCAACAGCTGGCCGGACAACGGAAACCTGGACAAGGCCCGCCGCCTGCTGTGGCCGGTCAAGAAGAAGTACGGCCAGAACCTCTCCTGGGCCGACCTCATGATCCTCGCCGGCAATGTCGCCCTGGAGTCGATGGGCTTCGAGACCTTCGGCTTCGGCGGCGGCCGGGCGGACGTGTGGGAGCCGGACGAGGACGTCTACTGGGGCCCCGAGACCACCTGGCTCGGCGACGAGCGCTACACCGGCGACCGGGACCTGGAGAACCCCCTCGGCGCGGTCCAGATGGGCCTCATCTACGTCAACCCGGAGGGCCCCAACGGCAACCCGGACCCGCTCGCCGCGGCCCGCGACATCCGTGAGACGTTCCGCCGGATGGCGATGAACGACGAGGAGACGGTCGCGCTGATCGCCGGCGGCCACACCTTCGGCAAGACCCACGGCGCGGGCCCGGCGGAGAACGTCGGCCCCGACCCCGAGGCCGCGCCGCTCGAGGAGCAGGGCCTTGGCTGGCGGAACTCCTTCGGCACCGGCAAGGGCGGCGACGCCATCACCAGCGGTCTCGAAGGCATCTGGACGAACACCCCGATCACCTGGGACAACAGCTTCTTCGAGATCCTCTTCGGTTACGAGTGGGAGCTGTTCAAGAGCCCCGCCGGCGCGCACCAGTGGCGGCCGAAGGAGGGCGCCGGGGCGGGGACCGTGCCCGACGCCCACGACCCGTCGAAGAGCCACGCGCCGACGATGCTGACGACCGACCTCTCGCTCCGGTTCGACCCGGCCTACGAGCAGATCTCACGGCGCTTCCTGGAGAACCCCGACGAGTTCGCGGACGCCTTCGCCCGCGCGTGGTTCAAGCTGACCCACCGTGACATGGGCCCGATCGTGCGCTACCTCGGCCCGGAGGTCCCCGCCGAGACGCTGCTGTGGCAGGACCCGCTGCCCGAGGTGACGCACGAGCTCGTCGACGCCGAGGACATCGCCGCCCTCAAGGCCCAGGTCCTCGACTCCGGCCTGTCGGTGTCCCAGCTCGTGTCCGCGGCGTGGGCGTCGGCCGCCTCCTTCCGCGGCAGCGACAAGCGCGGCGGCGCCAACGGCGCGCGCGTCCGCCTCCAGCCCCAGATCGGCTGGGAGGTCAACGACCCCGACCAGCTGGCGACGGTGCTGCGCACCCTGGAGGGGATCCAGCAGTCCTTCAACTCCGCACGGACCGGCGGGAAGCAGGTCTCCCTCGCCGACCTGATCGTGCTCGCCGGTGGTGCGGCGGTCGAGAAGGCCGCCAAGGACGCCGGGGTCGACGTGGAGGTCTCCTTCACGCCGGGCCGGGTGGACGCGTCGCAGGAGCAGACGGACGTGGAGTCGTTCGCCGCGCTGGAGCCGACCGCCGACGGGTTCCGCAACTACCTCGGTAAGGGCAACCGCCTGCCGGCCGAGTACCTGCTGATCGACCGGGCGAACCTGCTGACCCTGAGCGCCCCCGAGATGACCGTCCTCGTCGGTGGCCTGCGCGTCCTGGGCGCCAACCACCAGCAGGCGTCGCACGGCGTGTTCACCACCACCCCGGGCACTCTGACCAACGACTTCTTCGTCAACCTGCTCGACCTGGGTACGACGTGGAAGGCGACGTCCGAGGACGCGTACACCTTCGAGGGCCGCGACGCCGCCACGGGCGAGGTCAAGTGGACGGGCACCCGTGCCGACCTCGTCTTCGGCTCGAACTCCGAGCTGCGCGCGCTCGCCGAGGTGTACGCGAGTGACGACGCGAAGGAGAAGTTCGTGACCGACTTCGTCGCGGCGTGGACGAAGGTCATGGAGCTCGACCGGTTCGACCTCGTCTGACGGACGACGACGTCCGGGCCGGCCCGCGGGCCGGCCCGGACGTCCTACCCTCGGCCGCGCGCGGGCGCACCCCGCCCGCGCGTGCGTAGCCCGGCGGCGGGCGGGCAGGCGCCTGGCAGGGGACCAGGACCACCGAGGGAAGTGAAGAGCATCATGACCACCGCACGCGACATCATGACGCCGGACGTCACCTGCATCGGCGCCCAGGAGACCGTCCTGGAAGCGGCGAAGAAGATGACGGAGCTCGGTGTCGGCGCCCTGCCGATCTGCGGCACGGACAACAAGCTCAAGGGCATGCTCACCGACCGCGACATCGTCGTGAAGGTCCTCGGGCAGGGCAAGGACCCCGCCGAGGTGAAGGCCGGCGACCTCGCCCAGGGCGAGGCCGTCACCATCGGCGCCGACGACAGCGCGGAGGAGATCCTGCGCACGATGAGCGAGCACAAGGTCCGCCGCCTGCCCGTCATCGACGGACACACGCTGGTCGGGATCGTCGCCCAGGCCGACGTGGCGCGCGCACTGCCCGACCCCAAGGTCGGCGACCTCCTCGAAGCCATCTCCGCCTGACCGCCCGGCGAGCCGGGGAGGGGTGGGTCGGCCCCTCCCCACCTCCCGTTTAGCGCCCCTCGCACCCCCGGTCGCGCCTTCCGCGCGCCCCTGCGCGCCCCACACCCCATTCATCCCGTTTCCATACATTCATCCGAATGTGGCGCCCGGGCGGGGTGAAAAGGGCGAAGTGGGGTATCCGCAGTGATCACGAGGGCGATCACCAAGGGCCCGTCCAGACCCGGAGGTAGCCGTGGCCGGTACCACGACACGACCAGTAGCTCTTCAACGTCGTTTGATCTCGCTGCCCGGCGTGTACCGCCCACAGGCAGACACCCTCCTGCTGGAAGCCGCCCTCGCCGACGAGGAGCTCGGCCCCGGCCACCGCGCCCTCGACATCGGCACCGGAACGGGCGCGGTGGCGCTGCGCGCCGCCGCGACCGGGGCCACCGTCACCGCCGTCGACACCTCCTGGCCGGCCGTGATGGCGGCCCGGCTGAACGCCCTGCGCCTGCGTCTCCCGCTGAACGTCGTGCACGGCGATTTCGACGCCGGCGCGGCCGGCCGCCGCTACGACCTCGTCACGGCCAATCCCCCGTACGTACCCTCCCCGGACCACGAGCTGCCCACCCGAGGAGCGAGCCGGGCCTGGGACGCCGGCGGCGACGGCCGGGGCGTCATCGACCCCATCTGCACGTCCGCCCCCGCGCTGCTGCGCCCCGGCGGCGTCCTGCTCATGGTCCACTCCGCCATGTGCGACAGCGACCGCACCGTGGAGCTGCTGGAGCGCGGCGGTGTCGAGGCCCGGGTCGTCGCCCGGCAGGACGTGCCCTGGGGGCCCGTACTGCGCTCCCGGCGGGCATGGCTGCAAGAGCGCGGGTTCGCCGCCCCGGGCGAGCAGTGGGAGGAACTGGTGGTCATCCGTGGCCAATACGCCTGAGACGACATCTGAGACGCCCCGGGCGCCGCGTCGGGTACGCATCGACCCGGCGGGGCCCCTGCTCGTGGACGGGCCCGTGGAGGTCGTGATGGAGGACGGCACCACCGCCGTCTCGGACCGTTTCGTCGTCGCGCTGTGCACCTGCCGGCGGACCCGTACACCCCCGTGGTGCGACACCAGCCACCGCCCACGACGCCGCGACCCAGACCCCGATTCCGCAGGCGAGGAGAGCGCTCGATGAACCCGTCCGCCCCGGCCACGGACCGCCCGCGCACCGCCACCGGACCGCCGCTGCCCGCCGGGCGCGGCCCGCTGTCCGCCGCGGTGGTCACGGCGCTGAGGGCACCCGCGCCCGCGCCGGAGCTCGCCGCCCCCGCGGTGGAACGCGCGGCCGGGGCGGCCGACCCCTGGGGCGAGGACCTCCAGCTGGCGCTGTACGTCCTGTACGAACCGCACTATCGGGGGTTCGCCGACGTCCCGGACGAGCGGGAGTGGGACCCCGACCTGCTGCGCCTGCGCGGCCTGCTGGAAGCCAGGATGCTGGACGCGCTCAGCGACGAGCTCGCCGGCGCCCCCACGACCGTCGACGAAGCCTTCGGCCCGTTGCTGGAGGAGCCGGTCGACCTGTCCGGCAGCCTGTCGCGCTTCCTGGAGACCGACGGCGAGCTCTGGCAGCTGCGCGAGTACGCGGCCCTGCGCTCCCTCTACCACCTCAAGGAGGCCGACCCGCACGCGTGGGTGATCCCCCGGCTGACGGGGCAGGCCAAGGCCGCGATGGCGGCGATCGAGTACGACGAGTTCGGCGCGGGGCGGGCGGAGCGCGTACACGCCCGCCTTTTCGCCGACCTGATGACGGACCTGGGGCTCGACCCGTCCTACGGCCGCCACCTGGAGTGCGCGCCCGCGCCGCTGCTCGCGACCGTGAACCTGATGTCCCTGCTCGGGCTGCACCGGGCGCGGCGCGGCGCGCTGGTGGGGCACTTCGCCTGGGTGGAGGTCACCTCCTCGCCGGGGTCCCGGCGGCTCGCCCGGGCGATGCGCCGCTGCGGGGCCGGACCGGCGGCGGAGCACTTCTACGCCGAGCACGTCGAGGCGGACGCCGTGCACGAACAGATCGTCCGGCGCGAGGTGATCGGAGGCCTGCTGGCCGCCGAACCCGCCCTGGAGGCCGACATCGCCTTCGGCTGCGCCGCCACCGACCTGCTGGAGGACCGGCTGGCGGCGTATCTGCGCGAGCGGTGGACGGCGGGACGCTCGGCGCTCCGGGCCCCGCTGCCCGAGGGGTGAGAGACCTGCGCGGGAGCCCGGAGGGCGCCATGGCCGGCGGCGGTGACGGCCTGCCCACCATCGGGGTGGAGGAGGAGTACTTCCTGGTGGACCCGGTCACCCAACGGGTCCGGGCCGCCGCGGACGAGGTCGTCGCCGCGGCCGGGGCGGCCGGCCATGGCGAGAGCGTGACCGGGGAGTTCACCCTCTACCAGGTCGAGGGCCGCACCCGGCCGTGCACCGGCCTCGCCGAGCTGCGCGACGACCTCGTCGCCGTCCGCCGGGCGGCCATCGAAGCGGCCCGCACCGCCGGGGTGCGGCTGTGCGCCTCCGGCACACCGGTCCTCGGCCGGGCGGCCCCGGAGGCGGTGGGCGACCACCCCCGCTACCGGGCGGGCCAGGCCCAGTACCGGGCGATGGTCGAAGATTTCGCGATCTGCGCCCAGCATGTGCACGTCCACTGCCCGGACCGGGAGTGCGCGGTGCTGGTGGGCAACCACCTGCGCCCCTGGCTGCCGACCCTGGTCGCGCTGAGCGCCAACTCCCCGTACCACCAGGGACGGAGTACGGGTTACGCCAGCTGGCGGTCGGTGATGCGGCTGCGCTTCCCGTGCCTCGGCCCGCCGCCCTTCGCCGCCTCCCTGGCGGAGTGGGAACGGACGGCGCGGGTGATCGCGGCGGCGGAGGCGATGCTGGACCCCGCGATGCCCTTCTGGGACGTACGCCCCAACCCGACCTTCCCGACGGTGGAGATCCGGTGCATGGACGTCGTCGCCGAGCTCGACGACGCGGTGGCCCTGGCGGCGCTGGTACGGGCGCTGGTGCAGGTGTCCGTCCAGGCGGTGCGGGGCGGCGACCCGGGCCCGCCGATCGGGGCGGAGGAGGTGCGCGCCGCGTACTGGAAGGCCGCGCGGGACGGGGTCGCGGGCACCGGCGTGGACCTGCGGGACGGCCGGGTCCGACCGGGCGGGGAACTGGCCTTCGCGCTCCTGGACCACGTGCGGGAGCCGCTGGAGGAGGCGGGTGAAGCGGCGTTCGTCCGGGCCCGGATCGCCGGGATCGTGGGCGCGGCCGGGACCTCGGCGGCAGGCGCCCCCGGCCGGGGCGGCGCGCAGGCCCAGCTCCTGGCGGCGGCCGGACCGGACGGCCTGAAGGGGGCCGTGCGGTGGCTCGTCGAGACGACGCGGCGGCCGTGCGAGGAGGCGGCCGGCGAGCCCTGGCCGGGCGGCGCGCCGGGCGCCTCCCGCCTCACCGATCGGCGAAGGTGATCACGAGGACGTCGCGGTGCGCGGGCCGTGCCGGGTCGCGCGGGGTCACGGGCGAGACGCCGTGCAGGGTCCGCCGGTCGTCACCGAGGAGCAGCGTGCCGGGCTCCTCCAGCACCGTCCTCAGGACGGGCGCCCCGTCGAGGTCGTAGACGGTGCTCTCGCCGCCACTGGCGTTGCCCCGGCCGACGAGAAGGGAGGAGACGAGGGTGACTCCGTCGCGATGGACTCCCTCGGGTGTGGGCTGCCCGGCCTGGCCGCTGGTCGCCACGACCCTGAAGGGATGGACCTTCACGGTCCACTCGGGCGGGTCGGCGAGGACGGACGCCGCTTCGGCGAGCAGATCCAGCAGCGCGGCCAGCAGGGGGTCGCTGGCGAAGGCGTCGGTCAGCGGCTCGAAGTGACGCTCCTGGCCGATGTAGAGCGGGTTGCTGTCCTCGGGCTGCAGAAAGCCGTCGTGGCGGCGGGCGGTGAGTTCCCCGGTGGGTTTGCGCCCGAAGTGGCCGTAGCGCCGCAGGCGCCGCATGCCGGCTTCCTGGACGTAGGGGTCGGGGGCGAGTTCGTCCCAGTGCCGGTCGAACTCCGCCCATTGCCGGCCGTCCGCTCCGAGGCGGCGGCCGATCTCGTCGGGCTTCATCAGGCAGTAGCCGGGCTCGGACAGCGCCTGCAGGGTGTGCGAATCGGACATGCCGGGCGTGTTCCCGCCCGGGGGCCTCCCATACCCGGGGAACCCCCATACGGACCCGTGCGTACGGGGAAGTCCGGCCGAAGTCCGGTGCCCCCCGTGTCAGGTCGGGCTCGCGGGGCAGGCGCGGGGAAAGACGAACGTCCGGCAAAGGAGTTGAGCATGACCGACGACATCTGGACCTACCGATCCGGCATCGTCCACCCGAGCGGCGAAGACCTCGTGGGCTTCCGCGTGGAGGCCCTCGACGGCCACATCGGGAAGGTCGACAAGCACTCCCACGAGGTCTCCGACGCGTACCTCGTCGTCGACACCGGTGTGTGGATCTTCGGCAAGGAGGTCCTGATCCCGGCGGGGACGGTCACCAGCGTGGACCGGGACAGTAGGACGGTGCACGTGGAGGCCACCAAGGACCAGATCAAGGCGGCTCCGGAGTTCCAGCGCGACAACCATCTGCGCGACCCGAACTACCGCTTCGAGATCAGCAAGTACTACGACGGTACGGGCCCGTTCGGCGGCCCGCGCATCTGACGCACGGCTCCTCCCGCGCCCCCGCGGCCCACCCCGGTGCGGCCGCGGGGGCGCCCGTCGCGGCGGCGGCCTACGGTGGGCGCATGCGGCTTCTGCTGACCTCCGACACGCACGTACCCGCCCGCGCGAAGAGCCTGCCGGACGCGCTTGTGGCGGGCATCGGCGAGGCGGACGCCGTGATCCATGCCGGAGACTGGACCGACGAGGCGACGCTCGACCTCCTGCGCTCCTCGGCCCGCCGCCTGATCGGCGTCTACGGCAACAACGACGGCCCGGCCCTGCGCCGGAGGCTGCCCGAGGTCGCCCGCGCGGAGCTCGGCGGAGTGCGGTTCGGCGTCGTGCACGAGACCGGAGCGGCCGCGGGGCGCGAGCGCCGCTGCGCCGAACGCTTCCCGGACCTGGACGTCCTCGTGTTCGGCCACAGCCACATCCCCTGGGACTCCACCGCCCCCGGCGGCCTGCGCCTGCTCAACCCCGGCTCCCCCACGGACCGCAGACGCCAGCCCTTCTGCACGTTCATGACCCTGACGGTCGCGGACGGGGCGCTGGGGGACGTCACCCTGCACCGGCTCCCGAGGCGGCGGATTCACTGACGGGTGCCGGTCCGGCCGGTGATGTGGGGCGGCGCGGCGATGTCCGGGGTGAGTGCCGGGTCGGGTTCGGGCACGCCGAAGGATGGCGGGTGGCGGCCGCAAGCGCCAAGGGCCGCGGCCGACGTACACCCCGGCGGGCGCGCGCGATCCCTTGCCGCACCTCTTGACGCTCCCCCACCGCCCTCGGATACTGGCGGCCAAATCGATTTGGCCAAATCGATTTGGCTCTCCGTCCAGGGCCGGATCGCGGCTGAAATCCGAGCGTGCAGCGACGCCCGAACGGAGCCCGAGCATGTCCAGTCCCCGCCAGACCCTGCCCTCCACGGAACAAACGGCACCCGCCCCCGCGCCCGCACCCACGGCGCCTCATCCCGTCGACGAGTCCCGGCCCCTCGGCCGGATCCTGCTCTTCGGGATCCAGCACGTCCTCGTCATGGCCGCCACCCCCATCTCGGCGATCTTCCTGATGAGCGCCACCCTCAAGCTCGACCCCGGACTGACCGTCAACCTCCTCTCCGCGGCCTTCGTCCTGTCCGGAGTCGGATCCCTGATCCAGTCGCTCGGCCCCTGGAAGTTCGGGCCCCGGCTGCCGTTCGTGATGCTGCCCGGAGGCGCGCCGCTCATCCTCTTCCTCGCGATCGCCGAGCAGCACGGCCTGCCCACGGCCACCGGCGCGGTGCTCCTCACCGCCGCCTTCTACTTCGTCGTGCTGCCCGTCTTCTCGCGGCTGCTCGCCTTCTTCCCGGCCCTCGTCATCGGCACGATGATCGTCATCGTGGGCGTCAACCTGGTGAAGGTCGGCGCCGTCCTGGTCACCGGCCGCCCCGGCCAGCCCGGCTTCGCCGACCCCACCGCCCTCGGTCTCGGCATGGCCACCATCGGCTTCACCGTCGTCTTCTACCTGCTCTTCAGCGGCATCCTGCGCCAGCTCGCCGTGATGCTCGGGCTCCTCGCCGGCACCGGCCTCGCCGCGCTCCTCGGCGCCATCGACTTCGGCCGCGCCGCCGACGGCGGTCTGTTCACCGTGCCGCAGCTGATGCCGTTCGGCTCACCGGAGTTCAACCTCATCGCCGCGCTGCCGCTGATGCTCTACAGCCTCGCCTCCATGGCGGAGGCCACCGGCCAGACCGTCATCAACGCCGAAGCCGTCGGCAAGGACATCGACCAGCGCACCGACGTCCCCAAGACCGTCCGCGGCGACGCGCTCACCTCGCTCTTCGGCGGATTCTTCGGACTGCCGCTCATGGTCACCAGCGGCGAGAACATCGGCATCGTCCGCGTCACGGGCGTACGGAGCCGGTACGTGACCGCCGCGGCCGGCGTCGTCCTCGTGGCGATCGGCTTCCTCGCGCCCGTCACCCGCGCGATCAGCGTCATCCCGTCCGCGGTCGTCGGCGGCACCGCGATGGTCGTCTTCGCCGTGATCACCGTCCTCGGCGTGCAGATGCTCGGCCGCTCCGACCTCGACAAGCACACGAGCACCTTCATCTGCGCCGTCGCCCTCGCGCTCGGCCTGCTGCCGATCCTCGTTCCCGGCGTGTACGGCGGCTTCCCGCCCAACGTCCGCATCCTCCTCGAAAGCGGCGTCGCCGTCGGGGCGGTCGTCGCCGCCGTCCTCAACATCCTCTTCCACCACGTCAGGCCCGGCGTCGTCGCCCGCCTGGCCACCGCCCGCACGGAAAGCGACCGATGAACCAGCTCACCCCCGATCTCCTCGACGGCCCGGGCCCCTTCCTCCTCGTCCCCGACGCCGTCCTGCTGCCCGAAGGCCCCGCCGACGGCCACGCGGTCGTCGTATCCGACGGCTTCTTCCACGCCGTGGGTCCCGCCGAGGAGCTGATACGAACCCATCCGCACCTGAATCCCGTACGCCTGCCCGGCCATCTCCTGATGCCCGGCTTCGTCGACGCCCACCACCACCTCACGCAGAGTTTCGGTTCCGCGCTCGCCTTCGGGGAGCCGTCGGAGATCTTCCGGCGGGTGTGGGTGCCGCTGGAAGGCGCGCTGGACGAGGAATCGGCGTACGTGGCGGCCAAGTTGGCCGCGTTCGAGGCCCTGCGCGGCGGTTTCACCACCGTCGCCGACGCCGGGACCCGCGCCGACGTCGACATCGACGTGGTGGCATCCGCCGCGCGCGACGCGGGCATCCGCTGCGTGCTCGGCCTCGTCTGCAACGACGCCGACGACTCCGACGGCGACAATCCGTCCGTCATGGACAGCGCCGAGAAGCATCTCGCGCGCTATGGCGACGACCCGCTCATCCACCCCTCCCTCGCCGTCTCCGTCCCCGAAGCGGCCACCGAGGAGACCCTCAGGAATACGGCCCGCCTCGCTGCCGAGGCCGGTGCCGTCGTCCAGATCCACCTCAACGAACACCTCGCCGGTGTCGAGCGCTCCCTCGTACGCCATGGCTTGCGGCCCCTGGAACACCTGCACACGATCGGCGCGCTCGGCCCCCAGCTGCTCGCGGCCCACGCCACCCTCCTCACACCGCGCGAGCTCACCCTGCTCGCCGACACCGGTACCGCGGTCAGCTACAACCCGGTCGCCAGCGCCTGGAAGGGCAACGCCGTCGCGCCCGCCACCGCCATGGCCGAGAGGGGCGTCCGCTTCGGGCTCGGCACCGACGGGACCCGCGGCGACGGGTTCCGGCTCGCCGACGCGGCCGAGTTCGCCCAGCGGCTCGCGTACGGCCTGGCCACCGGCGACTCGTCCTGCGGCGCCGGCTGGACCTGGCTGGAGCACGCCACACGCGGCGGCGCGGACGCGGTCGGTCTCGGCGCGCGGACCGGCACGATCGCCGAGGGCCTGGCCGCCGACTTCCTCCTCGTCGACATCACCCACCCCGAGCTCGCCCTCTCCTGGGACCTGCCCTGGGAGCTGGTACGGCGCGGCAACCGCGACCAGATCGCCGCCGTGTTCGTCGCCGGACGCCTGCGCCTGTGGTGCGGGCGGCCCGTCGGCTGGGACGGCCAGGCACTGGTGCGTCAGGCGGCCGAACTGGCCCGTACCACCGTGGGAAGGGCCGCCATCACCCGCGTACACCCCACCTCCACGGCGGCACGGGAAAGGACTGCGGCGCGGTGAGCTGGCAGACGCTGGCGGTGCTCGCCCTCACGGTGGCCGCCGCCGCCTTCGTCCAGGGCAGCAGCGGACTGGGCTTCGCCCTGATCGTCGCGCCGGTGGCCGGCATCCTCGATCCGGGTCTGCTCCCGGTGTTCGTCCTGGCGGTGATGATCCCCCTCAACGCGTACGTGGCGTGGCGCGAACGGGCCTCGCTCGACGTGCGGGGCGCGGGCTGGATCTCCGTCGCGCGGCTCGCCGCGACACCGGGCGGTCTGGCGCTGCTCTGGCTGATCCCGGACCGCAGTCTCGGCCTGTTCGTAGGGATCGCCACCGTCCTGGCGGCGGTCGTGAGCCTGGCCGCGCCCGCCTTCACCCCGGGCAGGGCCGCCTATGTGGGCGCGGGCGCGGTGACCGGTCTGACGGAGACGGCGACCGGCGTCGGCGGTCCGCCGCTGGCACTGGTCTACCAGCACCGGCCCCCGGCCGAACTGCGTTCCACCGTCGCCGCGTGCTTCCTGGTCGGTGAAGTCGCCTCGCTGCTGCTGCTGTTCGCGACCGGGGAGGGTGACCCGGCCGATCTCGGGTGGGCGCTGGCGCTGGTGCCCGCGATCGCCGTGGGGGCGTGGCTGAGCCGCCTGGTGCACCAGCGTCTTGACGCGCGGCGGATGCGTCTGTTCGTGCTCGTCTTCGCCCTGGTCTCGGGGGTGCTGCTCATGGTCGGGATCTGACCGTAGGAAGGGGGTGGCGGTCCCGTCGGGGTCCCCCACCCGGGCTCAGGCCGTGCCCCGTACCGACGAGGCGCGGGCGATCACGCGCGGCTCGGGCGCCGTCGCCACCCTCGCCGCGGTCGTGTCGCCGCGCAGGCGGGCCAGCAGCAGTTCCACCGCGTCGGCGGCCGCCCGGTCCAGGTGCAGGTCGACGGCGGTCAGCGGGGGCTCGCAGGTGCGGGCGCGCAGGCCGTCGTAGCGGGTGACGACCATGACGTCGTCGGGGACGGAGCGCCCGCTGTCCGTGATCGCGCGGACCGCGCCCACCGCGAAGGCGTCCACCAGCGCGCAGACCGCGTCGATCCCGGGGTGCTCGGCGAGCAGGGCGGCGCACCGCTCGTACCCGGCCTGTTCACCGCCCGCCTCGGGTGCGGTCGCCACGATCGGGGCCCAGCCGCGCTCGCCGGCGATCCGCTCGAAGGCGGCGCGCGCGTCGACCGAGGAGTGTCGTGCGCCGGAACCGACGATCAGAGCGGGCTGCCGGGCGCCCTGCTCGTGGAGGTGGGCCAGCAGCAGCTCGGTGACGAGGCCCGCGCGCAGATCGACGTACGGCACCGCCTCCTCGTCCGGCGACAGGGGTCTGCCCAGCGCCACGTACGGCAGACCGCGCTCCTTCAGCCGAGCCACCGCCGCGTCGTCCACGTCGGGCTCCACGACGATCGCCCCGTCGATGTCGACGGAGTACAGCGCGGACCCTGACTGCACGGGCGGTACGAGCACGAGCGCGTAGTCGTGCGCGAGGGCGCTCTCGGCGGCCGCGGCGGCGACCTCCATGTAGAACCCGAGCCGGGACGGCCCGCCGGCCACGGCAAACGGCATGGAGGAGGCCAGCGCGATGGCCTTCGCCTGCCCTCGCCGCAGCCGCTGGGCCCGCAGGTTGGGCCGGTAGCCAAGCTCGGCCGCGACCTGCTTGATGCGCTCCCGGGTCCGGGGGTCGACCTTGCCGAGACCGTTGAGGGCGTGCGAGACCGTCGTCCGTGACACACCGGCGACCCGCGCGACATCGGCGATCGTGGGCGGTCTCGGGCCGGAACCGGAACCGGAACTGGTCATCTGCGCGAACGCTCCTCGGGTACGGCGGGCGGGGGTGACCCCATCATCTCCCCTACTGCGGGGCGGCGAGACCGAGCTCGTGCCGTTCGACGGCTTCGCGTACGGCGCCGACGAAGCCGTTCCAGAAGTGGGCCTGGTGGGCGGTGCCGACACCGGCGGTCTGCCGTCGGTCGGCCGCCCCGGCGAAGGTCCCGAACATGGCCCTGCGCAGCTCGGTGGAGATCTCCAGCTGGGCGCCGGCTCCGGTGCGGGTGCGGTTGACGATGTTGGCCGGGTCGTCGCCGTTCAGGGGGCTGTCGACCCCGGCGATGACCACCTGCACGGCCAGCGCGGGATCGCTGGTGTTCGTGGTGAAGCCGTGCTTGGCGAAGGCCCACCCGAGGTTCCGCATCAGCCGCTGGTCGCGGCCGCCTATGAGGATCTGCTTGGCAGGACCCGTGTCCGGGGTGAAGCCGTGCAGGGAGACGGCGTAGAGGTTGTTGCCGCAGACGGCCAGGGCGGCAGGGTCGTCGCAGTGTGTCGAGGTGACGTGGAGGTCCTTGTGGGTGGTGATCCCCTCGAACATCCAGTAGTCGCGCTGCACCGCCCCTTCCACCGGTGCGGGCTGGGCGCTTCCGGCCCCGACGAGCGTGTAGCCGGCGACGGCGAGGCACAGCTCGCTGGTGCCTGCCTCGATGCCGCCGCCGTGCGGGGCGATGACCGCCGTACTGCGGACGGCCGGGGTGGCGTCGTTGTCGTTGTCGACCAGACCGCCCGGGGTCCCGTAGCGGAACCGGCGCATCCAGTTGGTGCCTTCCTGGAAGTCGCCGCTGCTGTACAGCGCGGTGTTCGTGGCGAACCGTTCCGGGGTTTCGGCGGCGACGGCGGTACTGCCGTTCCCGGCGAGGTCGTTGAGCAGGGGCAGGCCCGCGGCTGCCACGGCGACGGAGGAGAGGACGGCACGTCTGCTGGTGAGATTCATGGGGTGATCTTCCCTGACGAGCCCCTTCCATAAGACAAGATCACAAATACCGATGGAGGAGCGCCGGACGGGGGACGGGCAGATGCTGGAGGAGTTCGAACGCGCGGCCGCGCGGGCGGGGTTCACGCTCGATGAGGCACAGCGGGCGGCGGCCGGCCGGCTCGCCGGACTGAGCGCCGGTCTGACCCCCCGTCGACGGTTCCTCGGCCGTACGCCTCCGCCGCCGCGCGGGATCTACGTATGGGGGCCGGTCGGCCGCGGGAAGAGCTGGCTGACCTCCGTGTTCTACGAGCTGCTTCCGGTCCGGGACAAGCGGCGGGTGCACTTCCACGAGTTCTTCCGCGAGTTCCACACCGCGTACGCCCGGCACCGCACGGACCGGGACGCGAGCGGCCGGGCCGTCGCGGATCTGGTCGGCGACTGCCGGGTGCTGTTCTTCGACGAGTTCCATGTCCACGACCCCGGCGACGCCATGCTGATGGGGCGGGTGCTCACCGCCCTGCTGGACCGCGGCACGACCTTGGTGACCACATCGAACTATCCGCCGGGCGGCCTCCTGCCCAACCCGGTGTACCACCACATCGAACTATCCGCCGGGCGGCCTCCTGCCCAACCCGGTGTACCACCACATGTTCGAGCCGACGGTCCGGCTGCTCGAAGCGTCGATGGACGTGCTGGAGATCGCGGGCCCGCACGACTACCGGGCCCGGCGGCCGGCAGGCGAAGCCCGTACGGAGTTCCAGCGGGGTCTGCACATCCGGCCCGGCGGCCCGGAGCAGTTGCGCGACGCGGGACTCCTGCCGCCGACCGAGGCGGAGACCCGGACCCTCACCACCGCCGGCAGCCGGGTCACCGCCAGGGCCGTCCGCGACGACCTGGTCTGGTTCGACTTCGCGGAGGTCTGCGACCGGCGCACCTCCACCCGCGACTTCCTGGAGCTCGCCGACCGCTTCCCCACATGGGTGCTGTCGGGCCTGCCCCGGCTGACCGCTCACGACCAGGACGCCGCACAGCGGTTCGCGAACCTCGTCGACGTGCTGTACGACCGGGACGCCCGGCTGTATCTGATCGCCGACGCGCCCTTGGAGGAGTGCCTGCCGCCTGACATCCTGCCCCACGACGTCGAACGCACCCTCAGCCGCCTCGGCCAGCTGCCCGTACGCGCCCTCGCCGGCTGAGGTGAACGAGGAGTTGGTGATGGCCGACCACGACCTGGGCGGGTACGAGAAGAGCACGTTCACCCATGGAGGGACCGAGCGGCGGATCCTGCGGCGGGGCAGTGGCCCCGCCGTGATCGTGATGGCCGAGATACCGGGAATCACGCCCAAGGTGCTGGAGTTCGCGGACCGCGTCGCGGAGATCGGGTGCACGGCCGTCCTCCCGGTGCTGTTCGGCGAGGCCGGGCGCGACCCGCGGCCCGAGGCGCACGGGCGGCTCGCTGCCGGGCGGTATGCGGCCTCGTCGCTTCTGAAGGTATGTGTGAGCCGGGAGTTCACCCTGCTGGCCACGGGACGCAGTTCCCGGGTCGTGACCTGGCTGCGCGCCCTGGCGGCGTACGAGCACGAGCGCTGCGGCGGCCCGGGCGTGGGAGCCGTCGGCATGTGTGTGACCGGAGGGTTCGCGCTGGCGATGGCCACCGACCCGCGGCTGGTCGCGCCGGTGCTGTCGCAGCCGTCGCTGCCGGTGCCCGTGTCGGCGGGCCGGGCGGCGACGATCGACATCGCGCCCGAGGAACTGGCCGTCGTACGGGGGCGGTGCGAGCGGGAAGGGCTCCAGGTCATGGGGTTGCGGTTCCGGAGCGACCGGCTCGTGCCCGGGGGCCGCTTCGCGTTCCTCCGGCGCGAGCTCGGCGACGCGTTCGTCGCCGTCGAGCTCGACGACAGCGCGGCGAATCCGGAGGCCGTGCTCGCCCCGCACTCCGTGCTGACCGAGCATCTGATCGACGCACCGGGCGAGCCGACCCGGGCGGCGCTGGACCAGGTCCTCGGGCTCTTCCGCACGCGGCTGCTCGAAGAGGCGCCCGCCCCGGGCAGCGGCGCGCACTGACCGTACGTACCCTCACCGCATGCGGGCGGTGTGTGCCTCGCGGTACCGCGACGGGGGGATCCCGAACCGGTCCGTGAAGGCCTGGCGCAGGCTCTCCGCCGACCCGAAGCCGCAGCGTGCGGCAATGCCGGCCAAGGGGAGCGCGGTCGAGGCGAGCAGATGGGCGGCCGCTTCGGTACGGGCCTGGCGTACGTACCTGCCCGGCGGCTGTCCGAGGTGTTCGAGGAAGAGGCGCGTGAGGTGGCGGGGGGTCACGCCGGCGAGGGCGGCCAGCGCCGTGGTGCTCAGGTCCACGTCGGGGCTCTGGGCGATGTGGTCGACGAGCCGCCGCACGAGGTCGTCGCGCGGCGCGGGCGCGGTGGTGAACAGACTCATCTGCGCCTGGTTACCCGGCCGTTGGAGGTAGGTGACGAGCTCCCGGGCGACCTGGCGGGCCAGTTCGCCGCCGTGGTCCTCCTCGATGAAGGCGAGGGTGAGGTCGAGCGCGCTGGTGATGCCCGCGGCGGTGGACACGTTGTTCTCGCGGATGTAGATGGGGCGCGCGTCGACGGTGACCCGGGGGTGCTGGGCCGCCAGCCGGGAGGCGAACCGCCAGTGGGTCGTGGCGCGGTGGCCGTCCAGCAGTCCGGCGGCGGCCAGGATCGACGCTCCCGTGCAGACGGAGGCCACGCGCCGGCTCTCCCGGGCCAGGCGGCGGACATGGCCGACGAGCCGGCTGTCCGCGGCCGCCTGCTCGAAGCCCGTACCGCCCGAGACGATCAGTGTGTCCAGCGGCCCGACGAGACGTTCGAGGGACTGCTGGCTGCCCAGGGTGAGGCCGGACCCGCACACGACCGGCCCGCCTCCCGGCGCCGCCAGGGTCACTTCGTAGGGCCGGTCGGCGGCGCCGAGGTGGTTGGCCATGGCCAGCGTGGTGGTCACACACGCGATGTCCAGCAGCTCGGCCGTGTCATAGCCGACCACCACCACACGCCGTTCGCTCATGCGGGGACCCTATGCCGGAATGACCGGTACCCCAAGGTTCGGGACATGACCACGCCGTCTCCGTGCGGCCCGGCGCCGGCCTGCCACAGAGTGGAGACGTCACGCGCCTTCGGGGCTACGGAAGATGACGGGGGATCACATGACGACCGATTGCACACACGGACAGCGGGACCGTACGGGCCGAGGCGTGCTGCGCGCCGCCGCGGACCGCTGGCCGACCTGGCTCGCGCTCGCCCTCGTGGTCGCCACCTTCGTCGACGGCGCGCCGCCGGCGGGTTTCCTCGCGGCGCTCCTCGCCTTCATGCCCCTGTGCTATCTGGCCTTCGGCGCGGTACGCGGAGAGCTGCGCCGGCCGGGCGTCCTCGCGCTCCAGGCCGCCGGGCTGCTGGCCTTCGGGGCGCTGGCGCTGGTGGCGCTCGCCGTGGACCAGAGGGCGGGCCTGTATGTCCTGGCGGCGGGCTGGTTCGCCCACGCGGTCTGGGACTTCGCCCACCTCCGCGCCGGCAGGGTGGTTCCCCGGGGCTGGTCGGAGTGGTGCGGTGTGGTCGACCTCTTCGGCGCGGCGGCGATCCTGCTGTGGGCTTGACCGGCCGCTCCCCCAGGGGCAGGCCGGTGACGGCGGGCGGTCCGCAGGGTCAGGCTCTCGCGGCGCGTCCGTGGTCGTGTGCGTAACGGTCGAGGACCTGCCGCGTCGTGCCGCCGGTGTGGAGGAAGCGTTCGTCGAGGGTGACCGCGAGGTCGTCCAGGCAGGCGCGCAGGAGTTCGCGGGCGAGGGCGGCCTGCGGTTCGGCGGGGGGCGGCGTCTGCTCGGCGAGGGCGGCGAGGTACGGGATGTTGGCGGCGAGGGAGGTGGGCTCGTCGCCGTCGTGGAAGTAGTACGACTCCGCGTACTGCCGGAAGTCCACGCACACATGCGCCAGGTCGGCGACGAGCCCTTGCAGCACGGCGGCGGCTTGCGGCGTGGACAGGGTCCGCTCGTCCAGGTCGCAGCGGCGGAGCTGGCGGATGCGCAGGGCGACGGCCCGGCGGCGGGTGAGGGCGGGGTAGATGCCCAGCACCCAGGTCACGGTGGCGGTCAGCAGGGCGAAGCCGACGACCGCCTCGATGGGGCCGAGGACGCGCAGCCAGCCGTCGGCCGGGGCGATGTCTCCGAGCCCCAGCGTGGCCATGGTGACGATGGAGAGGTAGACGGCGTCGACGAAGCCCGTGTGATCCGCCGGTTCCAGCCCGGTGGCGAACGAGAAGCCCGCGGGCATGTGCGGCCAGTACATCAGGGCCCAGCCGAGGATGACGGTGACGGCCCAGAGGACCACGACGGTGACCATGGCGAGGGGACCTGCCAGGCCGACCGCGCGCCGTCGGCCGAAGCTGGAGGAGAGGTGCCAGGCGAGGGTCATGACGCGTCGGCTGAGTCCGCCGTGGCGGGTGGGGTGCCAGAGGGTGTGGAAAACGTCCCGGAGGGCGAGCATCGCGAGAGCGGCTCCGCCCAGCGTCATCAGCCAGTTCGCCACTGCCCGTCCTCATGGGTCGCCACGTGCTCAGGGGTTGCCACGTGCCGTGCCAGCGTAGTGAGGCCGAGGGGGGTGCGGCGGTCCACCGCCGTCCGCTCGGCGGGTCGCGGCGGGCGCTGTCACAAACCGTTGACACAGGACATGTGTGCGAGGCGGCCGGCCTGGGGAGGGCCGTGATCATGACAGAGCCTCAGGTCCGCACCCAGGCGCCCGTCCCCGGCCGGCGTCCCGCCCGGCAGCTGCTCGCCGCGTCCGTGGGCAACGCCGTCGAGTGGTACGACTGGTACGCCTACACCTTCCTCGCCACCTACATCGCCGGGCAGGTCTTCCCGGCGGGCGCCGGGAACTCCCTCGTCCCTCTCCTGGCCACCTTCGCCGTCTTCGCCGTCGGATTCTTCATGCGCCCCGTCGGCGGACTGCTGATGGGCGCCCTCGCCGACCGGCGGGGCCGGCGGGCCGCGCTCACCGTCACCATCCTGCTGATGGGGGGCAGCAGCCTGCTCGTCGGGCTCACTCCGACGTACGCGGCCGCGGGCGTCCTCGCGCCGGTGATCCTCGTCGCCGCCCGGCTCCTCCAAGGCCTCTCCGTCGGCGGCGAGTTCGCCGCCTCCACCACCTTCCTCGTCGAGTCCGCGGGCCCCGGCCGGCGCGGACTCTTCTCCAGCTTCCAGTACGTCTCCACCACCATCGGCCAGCTCGCCGCCTCCGGCATCACCGCGGCGCTGATCGCCGCTCTGGGCCAGGGGACGATGGAGGGCTGGGGCTGGCGTGTCCCGTTCATCGTGGGCGCGGCCCTGAGCCTGGTCGGATTCTGGATCCGGCGCGGCGCGGAGGAAACCCTCACGCCCGTCGACGACTCCCCCGGGCAGCGGCCCGGACTGTTCGACGCGCTGCGCCAGTACCCCCGCCAGTCCCTACTGATCTGCGGCATCACCGCGGGCGGCACCCTCGCCTACTACACGTGGACCGCCTACCTCCCCACCTACGCCGAGCTCAACGAGGGCATCGGCAAGGCGGACGCCCTCCTCGCCGGCACCCTCGCCCTGGCGTTCTTCGCCCTCCTCCAGCCGCTCGGCGGCCTGCTCTCCGACCGCTACGGCCGCAAGCCCCTGCTGCTCTTCTTCGGTGTGGGCTTCGCCCTGCTGAGCGTGCCCCTGCTGCGGGCGATCAACGGCTCCTTCGTCTCCCTGCTGCTCGTCCAGTGCGCCGGGATGGTGCTCCTCACCGGCTTCACGTCCATCTCGGCGGCCGTCAACGCGGAGGTCTTCCCCGCCCGGGTGCGGGCGGCCGGCATCGGCTTCCCGTACTCCCTCACCGTCGCCGTCTTCGGCGGCACAGCGCCCTATGTGGGCACGCTCTTCAAGGAGATCGACCGTCCCGGCCTCTTCCCCTGGTACGTCTCCGTGCTGTGCCTCGTGTCGGCCGCCGTCTATCTGCGGCTGCCGGAGAGCGCCCACAAGGAGTTGGAACGCTGACCCGCTCCCGCCCCCGTCCCGGCCCCCCGTCTCCGAGGCGGGGGCCGACTGCCTCATCCGAGTGCAAAACTTCCCCCCAACGAGGATCCGTGCTGCTCACAAGGGGTGAAAGACCCGCGTGGCTCGTTCCCTGCCCCGGAGTGAGGGCCGTTGATGAGCATGTGAGTACCTCAAGCACCAGCCCGATACTGACCAGCTCGACCCCGCACAACACCGGCGCGGACAACGCGCCAAGCGACATAGTCGTCCACTCATGCACCAGCCTCGGTGACACGACCCTGGTCGTCCATCTGACCGGCGAGATCGACCATTACAGCGCCGCCCCCCTGCGGGCGATACTCACTTCCGCGGCCGGCGACGGCTACACCGTCCTCGTCCTGGAGGCCTCCCGCGTCACCTTCTGCGACTCAGGCCTGCTCAACGCCCTGCGAGGGTGGGAACGGCGGGGGTGTCTGCTCCACCTGACCGCCCGGTCGTCCTGCGTGCAGCGGCTGCTGAACGCCGCGGACGCCACGGCCGGGCACCCTTCGCGCCCGGGGCCGAAGGGTGGGGCGGCCGAACCGGCTCCCGGTGTGGCACAGGTCGGTACGCCTCGGAGTGAACCGAGGCTCCGGCCGGACGCGCTGACGGGGTGACGACGTGCGGTGCCGGGGCGCCTGCCCCGGCCCGTCGGGCGCTCAGTCGATCTGGTCGCTGTGGCCGCAGACCCAGGCCAGGGCGCCGTGCACACCGTTCAGGTAGTCACGGCCGCCCGCCGGGGTGGTGGGGTCCTCCAGCTGGACGACCGCCGCGTCGACCTCGGCGGTCAGCACCTGCAGATCGGGGCGGCCGGGGACGTCCGCGCCGGTGACCGGCGCGCGGTCGCCGCGTCCCAGAGCCCACTGCAAGGCGGCCGCCTCGCCCGCCGAGAACTGCGCACTGCCCTCCGTCCGTTCCGCCAGGCCGCTGAGCGCCCCGTCCACGTCCCCGTACGTCCGGACGCCGATCCATTGCCGGCCTTGCCGCTTGTTCCTGGTCACTTGTCCGTCTTCCCTTCCGCCGGCGTGCCGGCGTCGTGCCTTGATGTCCGGCGCGGCGCCCGGCGCGCCCGTACGGCGCGGACCGGCCACCCGCCGGACCCTCACCATGGCAATAATGCGTGGATCTCCTGCCCGCCCGGATCGCGTAACACGCTGACCTGCCGCGACAGCGACCGGACGATCTGCCGGCCGAGTCCGTCCAGGTGACGCGCGGGCCGGGGCAGTGCGGGGCGGGTGCCTCCCACCGCCACGTGCACCCCGTCGAACGTCCGGCGCATCCGTACGGTGAACGGGCCGGGCGCGCACCGTACAGCGGCGGCGGCGAGCTCCGTGATCACCAGCAGGATGTCGCCCCGGCTTTCCGGGCTCGCCGGAGGATCGTGGTGCGCGAGGCTGTCGAGGCAGAGCCCGGCGGCCAGCCGCGCATCGGTGACATCGCCGAGGTCTCCCTCGAAGTGAGCGATGAGCCCCTCGGTGGCCTCGGGGCAGATCCAGTTGCCGTTCTCGCTCAGCGGCCCGGTCGTCATGACACCCTCCTCGCCTCTGCTCACGGCGCCGCACGGATGCCCGTTCGGCAACGCCCTGCGCCTTCCCTGTCGCAGGAGGACTACGCACCGTGCGGCTTCGGCCAAAGAGGTTGTCCGGGGGGCCAGGGCGGCGGTGGACGGAAAATCGTGTGCGGATCGGCAATCATCTTTGACAGCCTGGGTCGTATGGACGACCCGTACGACGACATCCCCGGCTCCTCCCCCGCGCCCCCGCCGACGGACTGGATCGCCACGCCCGTCACGGCCGATCTGCTGCGCGGCGCCCTGGAGCTTGAGCGGACCGCGTACGGCGTGCTGCCGCACCGGCTGCCCGCCCGGGCCCGTGCGCAGAGCCCGGACGGGCAGCTGGCCATGGCGGAGGCGCAACCCTCCGGCGTCCGGCTGGTCTTCCGTACCCGCGCCACCGCTGTCGAGCTGGACGTGCTGCCCACCAAGACGGTCTACAAGGGCGCCCCGCCCCGGCCCGACGGGGTGTACGACCTGCTGGTCGACGGTCGTCCGGCGGGGAGGGCGAGCGCCCCGGGCGGCACCGTCCTGACCGTGGACATGGCCACCGGCCGCGCCGAGACGCGGCCCGGGCCGGTGGGCACGGTCCGCTTCCCCGCTCTGCCCGGCGGGGTGAAGGATGTGGAGGTCTGGCTGCCGTACAACGAGATCACCCAGCTGGTCGCCCTGCGCACCGACGCCCCCGTCGAGGCCGTCCCGCCGGGGGGCCGCAAGGTGTGGCTGCACCACGGCAGTTCGCTCAGCCATGGCTCCAACGCCGAGAGCGCCGCGACGACCTGGCCCGCGCTGGCCGCCTCGGCCGGCGGCGTGGAACTGATCAATCTGGGCCTGGGCGGCAGTGCGCTGCTCGACCCGTTCACCGCCCGCGCGCTGCGCGACACCCCCGCGGACCTGATCAGCGTCAAGATCGGCCTCAATCTGGTCAACACCGATCTGATGCGGCTGCGTGCGTTCGTCCCGGCGGTGCACGGCTTCCTCGACACGATCCGGGAGGGTCACCCCAACGCTCCTCTGCTGGTGGTCTCGCCCGTGCTGTGCCCCATCCACGAAGACACCCCCGGCCCCAGCGTTCCGGACTACAGCGGCCTCGGCGCCGGGAAGTTGGCGTTCCGGGCGGCGGGCGATCCGGCGGAGCGCGCCGCGGGGAAGCTGACCCTGGGCGTCATCCGGGACGAGCTCTCCCGCATCGTGGAGCGGCGCGCGGCCGACGATCCGCATCTGCACTATCTGGACGGCCGCGAGCTCTACGGCGAGGCGGACTTCGCCGAGCTGCCGCTGCCCGATCAGATCCACCCGGACGCCGCCACGCATCGCCGTATCGGCGAACGCTTCGCCCAGCTGGCCTTCCGCGCCGGCGGTCCCTTCGCCGCCGCGCACGGCTGAGGCCTGGCGGAGGTCAGGCGCGTCCCGCCGCCTTCTGCGTCCGGCGGGACAGCGAGTCGACGACGACCGCGGCGAGCAGCACCGATCCGGTGATCATGAACTGGACGGCGTTGCTGACGCCCATGATGTTCATGCCGGACTGGATGGAGCCGATCACCAGGGCGCCGAGCAGCGCGGACCAGACCGAGCCGCGCCCGCCGAAGAGGCTCGTGCCGCCGATGACGGCGGCGGCGATGACGTTCATCAGGAGGTTGCCGCCGCCGGAGGTCTGGCTCGCGGACTGGATCTGTCCGGCGAGGAAGATGCCACCCGCCGCGGCCATGGTGCCGGCGACCATGAAGACGGTCATCCGGATGAACGGCACGCTGATACCGGCCCGGCGCGCGCCCTCGATGTTGCCGCCGACGGCGAAGATCTGCCGGCCGTAGGTGGTGCGGCGCAGTACGAAGTCGAGCACCACCAGCAGGATCAGGAAGATCAGGAGCGCCAGCGGGAGGCCCCGGTACTCGTTGAGGATGTACGCGGCGGCGAAGGCGATCGCGGCGATGACGACCGTACGCAGCACGATCTCGGCGACCGGCCGGAACGGCACCCGGGCCGCCTGCCGGCGCCGGGCGTCGAGGAGTGAGGCGGCCAGGAACAGGCCGACGCCGACGGCCGCGGTCAGATAGGCGGCGGCAGGGCTGTCGAAGATGGTCGAGTACAGCTTGGAGACGATGCTTTCGCCGGGGATGTTGACCGTGCCGCTGGTGCCGAGGACCTGGAGCATGAGGCCGTTCCAGGCGAGGTTGCCGGCGAGGGTGACGACGAAGGCGGGCACGCCGACCTTGGCGAAGAAGAAGCCATGGATGAGTCCGACGGCGGCTCCGCCCGCCAGCGCGACCAGCAGCGCAAGCCATTCGTTCATGCCGTTGAGGACGTTGAGCACGGCGAAGAGGGCGGCGCACAGGCCGCTGACCGATCCGACGGAGAGGTCGATCTCGCCGAGCAGCAGGACGAAGACGATCCCGACGGCGATCATGCCGGTGCCGACGATCTGCTGGCTGAGGTCGGAGAGGTTCTGGGCCGAGAGGAACGTGCTGTCCAGGCTGCCGAAGACCGTCCAGATGATGATCACGGCGATGACGACGGGCAGGGATCCCAGCTCGCCGCTGCGCATCTTGCGCCGGAACTCCGTAAGGTACCCCCGCACCCCCTCCTCCCGGACGAGCAGCCGGGTGTCGACGGCGGGTACGGCGTCGGGTGCCGGTTCCTGGGCGGAGGCGTCCGGGTCTCGGTCTCGGCTCATCGCTCCTCCTCCCGCTTGCGGGCCTGGCGGCGGGTGACGGCGCTCTCGGTGGCGCCGGTGATGGCGGAGATGATCTCCTCGGTGGTGGTGGCGCGTCTGTCGAAGAAGCCGTTGTTCCGGCCGAGGCGCATGACCGCGATCCGGTCCGCGACCGCCATCACGTCCACCATGTTGTGGCTGATCAGGATGGTGCCGAGGCCGCGGTCGCGGAGCCGCTCGACGAGGTCGAGGACTTCGGCGGTCTGCTCCACGCCCAGGGCGGCCGTGGGCTCGTCCAGGATGACGACCTTCGGTTCGCCGATCAGTGAGCGGGCGATCGCCACGGTCTGGCGCTGGCCGCCGGAGAGGGAGGCCACGGGGATACGGACGCTGGGGATGCGGATGGACAGGGTGTCGAGCAGCTGGCGCGAGCGCTTGTCCATCCGGACCTCGTCGAGCACGCCGAACCGGCGCAGTTCGCGGCCGAGGAAGAGGTTGGCGACCACGTCCAGGTTGTCGCAGAGGGCGAGGTCCTGGTAGACGGTGGCGATGCCGAGGTTCTGGGCGTCATGGGGCCGGTTGATGCTGACCGGGCGGCCCTCCCATTCGATGACACCCTCGTCCGGCGGGTTCACCCCGGCGATGGCCTTGACGGCGGTGGACTTGCCGGCGCCGTTGTCCCCGACGAGGGCGACGACCTCGCCGGAGTGGACCTCGAGGTCGAAGCCGGACAGCGCCTGGACGGCGCCGAACCGCTTGGAGATGCCCCGCAGGGTGAGCACAGGTGTTTCCGGCAACGAAACCGCCTCCTCCGCTCGGCCGCCCGCAGCTACTGGAGACCGGCCTCCTTGCAGGCACTGGCGTACGTGGGAGTGCAGATCTCCTGGACCGTGTACAGACCGTCCTTGACGACCGTGTCCTTGATGTTGTCCTTGTTGACGACGACCGGGGTCAGCAGCGTGGCGGGGACCTTCTGGCCGCTGCCGCTGGTGACGGTGGTGGGCGTCAGGGAGTCGGGCAGTTCCTTGCCCTCGGCGAGGTTGACGGCCATGGTGGCCGCGATGTCGGCCTCCGGCTTGTACGGCTTCTCGATCGTGATCGTCTGGGTGCCGAGGAGGATCCGCTGGATCGCGTCGAGCTGGGCGTCCTGGCCGGTCAGCGGCACGTTCATGCCGGCCGCCTTGAGGGCGGTGGCGATGCCGGCGGCCAGGCCGTCGTTGGCCGAGTAGACGCCGACGATGTTGTCCTTGCCCAGTGCGCTGATGGCGCCCGACATCTGCTGGTTGGCGTTGTTCGGGTCCCAGTTCGGGGTGTCGTACTCCTTGCCGATCTTCACCTTGCCGTCGAGGACGGAGTGGGCGCCGGCCTTGAACTCGGCGGCGTTGGGGTCGGTCGGGGAACCGTTGTGCATCACGATCTGGCCGCTTTCGGCCTTGTCACCGAGCGCGTCGAGCAGGGCCTGGCCCTGCAACTCGCCTACCTTGCGGTTGTCGTACGAGACGTAGGCGTCGACGGGGCCCTGCGCGAGCCGGTCGTAGGCCACGACCTTCACACCCGCGTCATGGGCCTTCTGCACGGAGGACTGGATCGACTTGGCGTCCACGGCGTCCAGGATGAGCACCTTGTCGCCCTTGGCGAGGGCGGTGTTGACCTGCTGTTGCTGGGTCGTGGGGCTCTCGGCCGCGTTGTAGTAGTCGATCTGCGCCTCCGGCGCGAGCTCCTTGATCTTCTGCTCGATGTACGGCCGGTCGAACTTCTCGTACCGCGTGGTCTTGCTCTCCGGCAGCAGCAGTCCGATCCTGATCTCGTTCTGGGCCGACTGCGCCTCGCCCGCACCCGGCTGGGCCGCTCCACTCGTCGCCACCGCCCCCAGGGACAGGGCCACGACTCCGGCCAGGGCTGTCACGCCCCGCACTGTACGGGTCATGGGAGACTCCTTACATTTGGCCTATATACGACATTAGCCTCACGTCGCCGACCGGCAAGCCAGCGGATCTTCGGCAGGACGCAAAAAGGCGCCTGACCTGGACTTTCGTCCAGATCAGGCGCCTTCGGTGCGGCTGGGTCCGGCTCGCCGGATCAGGCAAGCGGGGCCGGGTAGGTCGGGTACTCCACCCCGGAGACGTGCTGGACGACCCGGATGACCTGGCACGAGTAGCCGAACTCGTTGTCGTACCAGAGGTAGAGGATCGCGTTGTCGCCGTCCACCTTGGTGGCGCCCGCGTCGACGATCGAGGCGTGGCGCGAGCCGACGAAGTCCATGGAGACGGCGTCGGGGGCGGTGGTGAAGTCGATCTGGCGCTTGAGCGGCGAGTGCAGCGAGACGTCGCGGAGGTACTCGAGGACCTCGTCGCGGGTGGTCTCGCGGCCCAGGCGCAGGCTCAGGATGGCGATCGAGACGTCCGGGACGGGGACGCGGATCGAGCTGCCGGTGATCGGCGCCTTGAGGTCGGGCAGCGCCTTGGCGACGGCCGAGGCGGCACCGGTCTCGGTGATGACCATGTTGAGCGGCGCGGAACGGCCGCGACGGTCGGCCTTGTGGTAGTTGTCCAGCAGGTTCTGGTCGTTGGTGAACGAGTGGACGGTCTCCACGTGGCCGCGCAGCACGCCGTACTCGTCGTCCATGGCCTTCAGCGGCGGGACGATCGCGTTGGTGGTGCAGGAGGCGCAGGACAGGATCTGCTCGTCCGGCTTGATCGTGTCGTGGTTGACGCCGTGGACGATGTTCGGGACGTCGCCCTTGCCCGGGGCGGTCAGGACGACCTTGTCGATGCCGGGGCGCAGGTGCTTCGAGAGGCCCTCGCGGTCGCGCCACTTGCCGGTGTTGTCGATGAGGATGGCGTTCTTGATGCCGTACGCCGTGTAGTCGACCTCGGACGGGTCGTTGGCGTAGATCACCTTGATCGCGTTGCCGTTGGCGAAGATCGTGCTGGTCGCCTCGTCGACGGTGATCGTGCCCTGGAACTGGCCGTGGATCGAGTCGCGGCGCAGCAGCGAGGCGCGCTTGACCAGATCCTGGTCCCCGCCGCCGCGGACGACGATGGCGCGCAGGCGCAGACCGTTTCCGGAGCCGGCCTTCTCGATCAGCAGGCGGGCGACGAGCCGGCCGATGCGGCCGAAGCCGTAGAGGACGACGTCGCGCGACTCACGGCGCTCGATCTTGTTGGCACCCGTGGCACCGGCGACGGCCTCGGCGGTGAACTCCTCCACCGTCAGACCGCGGTCGTCGGCCTTGTAGGTGGCGGCGAGCATGCCGATGTCGATCTGGGAGGGACCGAGATCAAGGGTGGTGAGGGCCTTCAGGAACGGCATCGTCTCGGTGACCGAGAGCTCCTCGCCGGCGATCTGGCGGGCGAAGCGGTGGGTCTTGAGGATGCTGACGACCGACTTGTTCACCATGGAGCGGCTGTGCAGCAGGACCGTGACGTCCAGCTCCCGGTGCAGCTTCCCGATGATGGGGATCATCGACTCCGCGATCTCTTCGCGGTTCTTCCAGTTTGTGAACGAGTCCTCGTTGACAGTCACAGTTCCACTTTCGAGCTAGGCGGTGCTCATATGCTAACCCGACCGTTTTTGATCATCCCAAGGCCCCCTCCGCCGACCGTGCCGGCCCGCCGACCCGTGGTGTGACGAGGGACGACGGCGTCCGGCCGAGCAGATCGCGGGCGGCGCGCGCCAGATGAGCCTGGTCGGCGAAGCCCGCCGCGGCCGCGGCGGACGCCACGGACCCGTGGGGCAGGGCGGTGATGGCGCCACGGAGCCGCCCCCACTGCCGCAGCCGTACGAGCGGGACGCCCACCGACGCGCGGACCAGGGCGCGCAGCCGCACCGGCGACAGACCCACCTCGGCGGCGACGGCGGCCAGCGGGGTGTCGTGACCGGGGCGGCCGATCTCCCGTAGGGCGTGGGCCACTCGGGCATCGAGCGCGGGGGCGGCCGTGGTGAGGGTGAGCAGTTCGGCCTGAGCGGCGGCCAGATCGGCCCCGTCGGCGCCGGTCGGGCCGAGGGCCGCGAGCAGGCGCCGTACCGCGGCGGCGTCGAGCGGGGCCACGCCGGGACCGGGCCGCAGGCGCCAGGCGTCGACGAACAGGACGGTGTACGCGGACGTCGCCGCGCAGGTGTGGGCGAGCTGCGGCGGCACGATCAGTCCGGCCGCGCTGAGCGGGCGGTGGCCCGGCCGGTCGAGCACCGCGTGGCCGCCGAGCGGCAGCACCACCTTCCACACCGGGTGCTGGTGGCGGGCGGTACGGGATGCGCCGGACTCGGCGAAGAGCGTCATCCGCGCGTCGGTCGCGAAGACGACGCGACGATCGTTCTGTTCAAGCGCCCAGGCGCCGGCCGGATCGACCATCACTCCATGGACTCCCTCCCCGCCGTCGCCTTGGCGGTGTTCTTCGCGACCGTGGGGATCACGCACTTCGTGTTCCCCGGCTTCTACCGCTCCCTGGTGCCGCGCCGGCTGCGGCACCGGGCCGGGCCGCTGGTCGCGGTCGGCGGGGCCGCCGAGATCGTGATCGGCGTGCTGGTGCTGATCCCCGCCTGCCGCGCGGCCGCGGCCTGGTCGGCCGCCGGACTCGTCTGCGCGTACCAGCTCTCCCACCTCGACGCCCTGCGCCACGCCCGCCGCGACCATCCCAGTGTGCTGGGGCGGCCGTTCGGCGCGGTCCTGAGGGTGGTGGTCAACCTCGGATACACCGGCTGGGCGGTCGCGGTGGGTCTTTTGTGATCGTTCTCATTCCTGATGTGGCCGAGATCAAATGATCTCTGCCGAAACCTCGACCTAAGGTCCAACCATGACTGACACAAGTGGCATGAATCGCACAGGCGTTGTGGGTGGCGCCACCGACGGTACGGGGCGGTCCCGGCGCGGGATGCTGCGGGCGGCCGTCGCGGGCGCGGGCGCCGTGACCGTCGGCGGGGCCGGAGCGGGCGTGGCGCACGCCGAGGGGCGGCGGCGAGGCGCGCCGACCTTCGTCATCGTGCACGGTTCGACCGGGAATTCCTACGCCTACGCACCGCTGTTGGCGGAGCTCGGCCTGCGCGGTCACCGTGCGATCGCGGTCGACCTGCCCGGGCACGGCGCGGGGGCCTACCTCCCGGTCTCGTACCAGACGCAGGACCTTCAGGCGCTGACGTCGGAGCCGTCTCCCCTCGCCAAGGTGACGCTGGCGGACTTCGCCGCGCATGTGACCGCGGTCGTCCGGCGGGCCCACCGCGTGGGGCCGGTCATCCTGGTCGGGCAGAGCATGGGCGGAGCGACCCTCAACCGCGTCGCCGACGAGGTCCCGGAGCTCATCTCCCACCTCGTGTACGCGTCGGCGTACTGCCCCACCCCCAAGCACAGCACCCTCATGTCCCTGATGACGACGCCGGAGGGGCTGACCAGCGCGCTCTTCAGGATCCCCCCGGTGCGGACCGTCCCGGGGCTCGGTGTCAACCGGGTCAACTGGCGCTCCGGAGACCCGGCGCTGTTCGCGGCGGCCAAGGAGGCCCTCGCCGCCGACTGGCCGGACGCGGAGGTGCGCATGCAGCTCAACCTGCTGGAGCCGGACGAGTCGGCCGCGCTCCCGACCAGCGACGCGAGCGCGCGGCCGGAGCGCTGGGGACGGGTCCCCCGGACGTATCTGCGCTTCACCAAGGACCGGGCGATCCCGCCGGCGCTCCAGGACCTCATGATCCGCGAGGCCGACGAACTGACCCCGCGCAACCGCTTCCGGGTACGGTCGCTGGCCGCCACGCACCTCGGCCCCCGCGACCCGAGGGAGTTCGCCGACGAGCTGGAGCTCGTGGCGCGCCTGTGCCGCTGAGGCACGGAGCCGTGGGCCGGGCGGCGGGGTTCGCCGCCCGGCCCGCGGCGGGGATCAGTCCTCGATCCGGTCCAGCACCCGGCCGAGGTCCACGAACTTGAAGCCGGTGGCGGTGCGTTCGCCGTCGTCCGGGGTGTCGTGGCCGTCCTGGACGACGAGCAGCCCCCGAGGGTAGTGCGGACCCAGCGGCTGGTTGAGCGCCGCGGCGCCGTCGCACTCCTCGGAACCGTCGGGACCACCGGAGCGGCCCGTGATGCGCAGGCCCGCCTCGTACTCGTTGGCGTCGCCGGTCTCACGGTCGTAGAAGGCGAAGGTGTTGTCGCCCTGGCTGGACGCCATCAGGTAGCCGTCGCCGTCGGGCTCCTCGATCAGCGTCAGGCCCTCCACGTCGGCCGAGAGCCGGCGGCCCCCGAAGCCCGGGTCGGCGCCCGCGGCACACTCCTCGGACTGCTCGTCGTACACCGTCGGCACGCCGTACTCACGGACCTTGTCGATCAGTGTCGGCCGGGAGGTGAGGTCGGCGCGCACCCGCCAGATGCCGACGTCCTCCTGGCCGGCGTAGAGCATGCCGTTGGCCGGGTCGACGACCATGCCCTCGACCTGGGGGAGCTCGCCCGGCTCGGCGCACGGCGTCCAGGAGGTGCCGTCGGGGAGCCGGAAGGACGACGGCAGGGTGAGCGTACGGACCGTGCGGTAGCCGACCGTGCCGCCGGCCCCGGCGGTCAGTTCGAGCAGTGCGACGGCGGTCTCGTGGCGGCGGCTGACCAGCGCGTAGGAGCGGCGCGTGGCACGGTCCGTCCAGGTGGCCAGGCCGTAGGCGGTGCGCTGTTCGTTGATCTCGGCCTGGTCCTTGGAGAAGACGGGCGGGGCGGCCGGGGCGGTGACGTCGGTGAGCGGCCCCTGCGGCCGGTCGCGGTCGATGCGGTAGAACCGCAGGCGGTCGTTGCCGCGGTCGGTGACGACCGCGATGTCCGCACGTCCGCCGGACAGGGCCATCCGCGGCACGAGGTCGACGCTGTTGAAGCGTCCCGGGGCGTCGTCCGGCCCCGGACCGGCGGGGGCGGGCACGGCCTGCAGCTGCTCGGCGGCCAGGCCGTAGACCCGCAGTCCCCCTTCCTTGGCGGTGGCGATCACCAGACTGCGCGCGGGGTCGGCCTCGTTGCGCCAGATCGCGGGGTCGTCCGCGTCGGCGGCGCCGCCCTCCTCGTCGTCGAAGAGCGGCGCGGTCTCGGACGTCGGGGTGACGGCGGGCAGCGTACGGGCCGTACGGAGGTGTGCGTGCGCGGGCGCGACCAGGGTGGTGGCGAGGACCGCGGAGGCAGCGCCCAGGACGAGGGCGGCGCGACGGGCGTGACGATGCAGGGTCACGGAGACGGACTCCTATGTCAGGGTCATGACGGTCAGTCGGCGCCGAGCGTGCGGGGGTCAGATGAATCACGCACCGCTGACGGGAGGCCGGGATGGGTGCGTCTCGTGAACTCCGGTGCAGTGGACGGGGTTTGAGACGATAGCGAGGCCGGCGGGAACTGCCCCCGGATCTGACGGGAACTCCGTGATCTGCGTGAAGAGGCAACCCACCGGCGTCCGTTGCCGTCTCCCGGGGTCGGGGGAAGCCTCGGAGATCTTCCGGGGCGGTTGTGACCGACCACAAGGAGGACCACCTTGATCCGTGTCCCGCGCATGGCGACCACCGCCACGGCGGTGCTCGCGCTGGCGGCGGGGGCGCCCGGACTGGCGTACGCGTCGCCGCAGTCGGCGCCCGCGCAGCCGGCCGCCGGCCCGCTGTCGGCCGTACCACCGGGAAGCCCCGACGACCGCCTCCCGGAAGGCTGGCGGATCACCGGCACGGACGCCGGGCCCCAGTTGGTGTGGCAGGCACCCCGACCCGTGCCGATGGGGGACGCCCGGGTCGAGTTCTACGCCGGGGACACCCTGCTCGGGCGGCCGGAGGCCGCCAAGGACGGGCGGACGTTCCGGCTGACGCTCGACGGCGCCCGCGTGGGGCCGTCGTCGGACCTGCGGGTGCTGGCCGGGGGCCGCCGGCTCGACGCGGCCGGGGCGCAGGACGCCGCCGACCGGCGCGGCCGCGCCAAGGCGCCGGTGGCGCCGGCGGCCGAGCTGCCCGCCCATTCGGTCGACCCGGGCCTCCCGGGCACGTACCGCACCACCAGCGGCGAGTACACCCTCGACGACGTACGGCTGCCCGGCTTCTCCGCTCCGGTGGAGATGCGCGCCTCCGTCGTGGCTCCCACCGGGGCCACGGGCCCCCGGCCGCTGGCGCTGTTCCTGCACGGCCGGCACTACACCTGCTACGACGCCGAGGGTTCGCAGGGCGGCGAGTGGCCCTGCAAGCCCGGTACGAAGGCGGTGCCGAGCCACCGGGGTTATCTGCACGACCAGAAGCTGCTGGCCTCCCAGGGCTATGTGACCGTGTCCATCTCCGCCAACGGGATCAACGCGCAGGACCACTCCGCCGACGACGCCGGTGCGCAGGCCCGTTCGTCGCTGGTGCGCCTGCATCTGGCCCGCTGGGCCGACTGGGCCGCCGACCCGGCCAAGGCTCCGGCGGCCGTACGCGCCGCGTCGCCCGCCGACCTGTCGAAGGTGCTGCTCGTCGGGCACTCGCGGGGCGGCGAGGGCGTCAACCGGGCGGCGCTCGACAGCCTCACCAAGGCGCCGGCCGACCAGGACGGCTACCGCGGCAAGGTGCGCTGGAAGATCCGCGGCACGGTCCTCATCGGCCCCACCATCTTCGGCCAGAATCCCGTGCCGGACGTGCCGTCCATGACCCTGCTCCCGGGCTGCGACGGCGATGTGTCCGACCTGCAGGGCCAGATCTACGTCGACGGTACGCGCGGGGTCAGCCGGGGCGCCGCCCTGCACAGCGCGGTCTACATGGTCGGCGCCAACCACAACTTCTTCAACAGCGAGTGGACGCCGGGCCAGGCCGAGGCCCCGGCCGACGACGACTTCTACACCGGCGAGGACCCGGACCCGGTGTGCTCGCCGGGTACGAAGACCCGGCTGACCGCCGCCCAGCAGCAGAAGGCGGGCTCCACCTACATCGCCGCGGCGGCGCGGCTGTTCGTCGCCGGTGACGACCGGGTCCGTCCCCTCCTGGACGGCTCGAACCTGCGCGCGCCGTCCGCCGGCCCCGCGCGGGTCCTCACCCACGCCGTCGGCGGGCACCGCACGCCCGCGTTCGTGCCGGACGACTCGGTCAAGGTGACCGGCGGCCGGCTGTGCGCGCAGGTGGATCCCGAGGGGCCCGCCGGCTGTCTGCCGGGCGAGGGGAACGCCGGCTCGTCGCCGCACTTCGCCACCTGGGAGACGACGCCGGAGCCGGGCCGGTACGCGGTCGCGATGCGCTGGACTCGGGCGGGTTCCGCGACCCGGGTCACGCCCGCCGGGCCGGTCTCCCTCGCCGGGTCGAAGGCGCTCGCCCTGCGGGTGTTCGTGCCGCCCAACACCACCGGAACGAAGCTGGACATCGCGCTGACCGACGCCGCGGGCAAGCGCGCCACGCTCGGCCGGGCCACCATCGACGGACTGCCGGGCAGCGAGCGGACCACGTCCCTTTGGGGGCGTGAGATACGTGTCCCGCTGGCCGAGGCCGTACGGGCCGGGCTCGACCTGAAGAAGGTGACGGCGCTCGAGCTGACGCCGCGCAGCCGTTCGGGGCAGGCGTGGCTGATGGACGCCTGGGGCTGGCGCCCCGGCACCCCGGTCGTGCGGCCGGCCGCGCTGCCGCGGATCGACATCGGCCGGCTGACGGTCAAGGAGGGCGACTCGGGCGTGCGGACCTACCGCGTCCCGGTGAAGGTCTCCGGTCCGGGCACGGGCCAGGTCCGGCTGTTCGTCGCCGAGCCGGGTTCGACGACGACGACGTCCCGCCTGGTGACGGTGGGCGCCGGCGCCTCGGCGATCGACGTGCCGGTGAAGGTGAAGGGCAACACCCGCTACGGCTCGGACGTCGCACGGAACGTGTTCGTCAAGGCGGTACGCGGCGCGGTCATCGGCGCGCATCTGGGCGGTGTGACCGCGCAGAACGACGACCCGATGCCGAAGGTCACGGTGACACCGGTCGCGGACCGGGTCACCGAGGGCAAGAGCCTGAAGTGGCGGGTGTCGCTCTCCGAGACCGCCGACACGGATCTTCAGATGGGCTTCCTCCTGCTGCCGGTCACCGGCGGCAAGGAGCTGTCCACCAAGGACGTGCCGAAGAGCTGGCTGGAGGAGCACTTCGGTGGTTCGCCGAGCCCGGCCCGGCCGCTGTCCAAGGTGGTTCAGGAGCCGCACCTCTCGGTCTACGTCCCGGCCGGTAAGGCGGGGGCCGAAGTGAGCGTGCCCACGGTCACGGACACGCTGAGCGAGCCGGAGGAGTCGCTGCGGATGCGGCTGATCACCTACGACGAGTCGTGGGAGCCGGTGGAGGGCCCCGTGGTCACCGGTACGGTGCGCAACGCCTCGTAGGGGCGCAGGGATGTAGGGCATAGGGGCGTGACGTCGCTGACGTCACGCCCCTTTTCCATGGCCAGGGACCGGTCAGGTGCGGGCGTCGGACCAGGCCCGGGCGAACAGTTCGTGCGGCGGAAGCGGCGGCAGCAGCCGGCTGAACGGCCCCTGAGCCTCCTTCCCGTCGGCCGCGGCCAGATGCGCGGCGAGTTTGGCGCTCTCCAGGGGCAGATGGGGGGCTTTGAGGTCGGTCCAGTCGCCGGGGACGAACACCGACCGGCCGGCCCTCGCCCGCCGGCCGGTCTCCACCGCCCCGGCGGCGACCAGCTCGGCCTGGGCGGCCTTGTACCGGGCGGCCGTCCAGCCGTTCCAGCGGCGGACGTTCTGGTCGGTGGGCCGCGCGAGCGCCAGCAGCTGGAGGTAGAGGGCGGCGGCGTCCGCGCCGACCCTGAGGGCGGCCGCGACCTCGCCAACCAGCTCCGGGACGCTCAGGGCCGGGTTCAGTTCGTATCCGCCCGGCGGCACCGGGGTGGTGGCCACGCGCGCGACCATCCGGGCGAGCCCGCCGTCGTACACGGCCTGGATCCGGCGCACCGCCTCCAGCAGCTCGCCCAGGCCCAGTTCACGGCAGAGCCGTTCCGCTCGCGCCGGCCGGGCCGGGTCGGCGAGACCGGAGGGCCGCAGGAAGACGTCGGCGCCGGGGACGCCGACGACGAACAGCCCGTCGTCGTAGGCCACGCTCTCCACGGTCTCCTCCCGGAACAGCGGCTCCGGGCAGGGCAGGACCGCTCCTTCGTACGGCACGAAGGACGGGTCGTCGGGCACGGCCCGCGCCAGCCGGTGGTGCCAGCCGAGGGGGATCAGCGTCCCGGGCGCGCCCAGGTGGGCCCGCAGCCGCTCGTACAGCGCCGTCGCCCCCGCCACCGCCGGGTCGCCGACGGGCCGTTCGGTGAGCGCCCAGGCCACGGCGGAGGCGAGGTCCAGGTGGGGCGGCCGGTCCCGGGCGACCCACCGGCCGGCCGTGCCGTCGGGCTCGGCATGGCGCAGTTCGAGCCCGCCGGTCCGCCGTCCGAGCAGGACGTATCCGCCGTCGGGGAGCGCCACGCCTCCGGGGGTGTCCGGGCCGCCGGTCAGGGTCCGCGCCCAGCCGTCATGGAGCCCGAGGCCGGTTTCCAGGGCGTCGGCCAGTTCCTCGTCGACGTACGGGGTCGCGCCGAGCAGGTCGGCCCACGCCTCCGCCATCCGGGCGGCCGCCGCCGTCATGCCGTCGGCCGCCCACAGCTCGGCCGGGTCCTCGGGCATGCCCGCCGCGAGCACCGCGCGGCGGCCCGCCGGGCCGAGCCGGTGGCAGAAGGAGTCGTACTCCCGGGCGGCGGTTTTGTTCGCCTTGTACGGCGCCGAGCTGAGCATCTTCTGGTGGTCGTCCTGCCGCGCCCGGCTGGGCAGGCCGCCGAGCGCCAGCGCCGCGACGGAGCGCCGGACTCCCGTGCGCCGGGAGAAGACGGCGAGCGCCTCGGGTGGGGCGGCGAGGGGTCCTTGCCGGGCCACCAGGTCCAGCAGCCGGGGCAGCCGGGCGGCGTCGTCACGCGTCAGGGTGTACGTCTCGCACGCCTCGGCCTCGGCGGGCGCCTCGTCGTCCGCCGGCTGGAGGAACGGCGCCGTCCCGGCGCGTTCGCCGCCCGAGGCCAGGAGCAGTCCGGCGGCCCGGCAGTCGGCGAGCGACCGTTCGGGCGCCCGGCCCTGGCGCCATCGGCCGCCGGGCTCGGCGAACGGCTGCCCGCTCCAGGTCTCCAGCAGCGCGGCGAGGGCGGCCTGTTCCTCGACGGGGGTGGTCTCGACGGCGGCCCGCCAGGCCACCGCGTCGATCCGGCCGACCAGCGCGGTCCACTCGGCGGGTGCGGCGGGCAGGGCCAGCCGCCGGGTCTCGTCGTCGATCTCGCCGCGCAGATGGCGGCCGTCGGCCGCCACGGCCGTCAGGGTCGCGGGGTGCGGCTGGGCGGCATGAGTGGCGTACGCGGGCAGTTGGGGCAGCAGTCCGGACAGGGCCGGGACGAGGACGGTGTCCGGCACGGGGGCGCCGAGGGTCACCGTGGGGCCCGCCCGCATGATGCCGACGCGCCGGGACAGCTCCTGGCGGCGCCGCAGGACGTCGGCGGCGAGCCGCGCGGCGCGCAGCACGCCCTCCGTGACGCGCGGTTCGGTCACCTCCGGCAGGAGCCGGATGCTCTCCGCCTCCGCTTCCGTACCGGCCCCGTCCGCGAGGGCGGCGGCCAGGAGTGCGCGTACCGTGTCGTCGCCGACGGCCCGCAGGGCCTTGGAGGCGGTCTCGTCGCGCGGGGCGAGGAAGTGCCAGAAGGCGGGCGGCACCATGGCTCCGACGGTGTGGCCGGAGGGCCGGTCGCCGCCGCGGCTCCGGCCGAGGTGGCCCTGTGCCTCCCACAGCAGGGAGCCGTCCGCCACGGCGTGGCAGCGGATGTTGTCCTCGTCGACGAGGACCCCTTCCTCGCCGTCCAGCGGCATGCGGACGATGCCCCAGGGCCGCCGCCCGGGGCGGGTGGAGCGGAACCTGCCGCGGCGCCCGTCGATGCCCTCCAGCAGGAAGTCGGTCGGCGAGGGTCCCGCGTACGGCGTGCGGTACAGGACGCGGCAGCCGACGAGGCGTCCGTCCTGGCCCAGCGGCGAGGCGGGCGCGCCGGGCGGCAGCGCGGCCAGGGTGAGCTGGTCGCCGAAGACGGCCATGCCGTCGGGGACCTGGCCGGTGCGGTGGAACTCGGGGAGGGTGCGGTCGTCGCCGCGCTCCCCCGTCACCGGGTCGACGCGCGCCCAGTCGTCGCGCGAGGCGAAGACCTCGGAGCTCCAGAACCGTCCGCCGTCGCTCATCTGGAGTTCGTGGTGGCCGATGCCCTCGCGGCCACCTGGCCGCAGCACCCGCTGCCCGTCGTGCCGGCCGCCGCCGTCCGTGGTCTCGAAGTGGAAGCCGAGGCCGCCGTCGATGATGCCCCGGTAGGGCCGCACGCCGCCCGTCCGCTCGGGTGTGAAGACGTCGTCCGGGCGGTCGCTCCAGAAGGCCAGCTCGGCGTAGGAGCCGCGGTCGGCCGTCGTCCAGCTCACCATGAACTGCCCGCCCACGTAGTGGACTGTGTGCATCGTGGCGTCGTCGGGCACCTGGAACGCGCAGGAGCCGCGCACCCCGGCGTGGTCGACGGCGACGGCCCGGTCGGCTCCGTAGACGGTCAGGACCGGCCATGTGGACGTCATGCCGAGGGCACCGGCCGGGCCGAAGCCGGCCAGCGCCGCGTCCAGGGCGGGCCAGCCCAGCTCTTCCGGCAGCCCGGCCCGTAGGGCGCGCGCCAGCGGACCGGTCAGGTCCAGCGCGGCGAGCGCCTCCTCGATCCCGACCAGAGCCGTGGCGGTGGGCCGGTCGAGCAGCTCCGTCAGCTCGTCCACGGCCTCGTCGGCGGCCGCGAGCCCGCCGCCGCGCAGGGCGCCGAGCAGGGACTCGATCCGGGTGTGCACCTCGGCGGCGATGCCCGCGTTCTCCGGCAGCCGGGTGATGGCCGTGCCGCCGCCGCGCAGCGCGGCGTGGACCGTCCCTTCCAGCCGCCGCCCGAACACCGGGTCGGCCGCGAGGGCCTTGAGGTCGCGCCGCGAGCGCTCGCCCCAGAACGACAGCCCGATCGCGTCGCCGGGGTCGTGCACCGCGATGCCGTCGGCGAGGCAGGCGTCCAGCAGATCGGCGTCCAGGCCCGGCCAGCGATAGCGGTCCTCGTGCAGGGTCACGGGTGTGCCGGCCGCGCGCAGCCGCGGCGCGAACCGCGCCACCAGCTCGAAGAGTTCCGGCGGCATCGGCTGCCGGATCACGCCGCCGCCCGCCACCGGGCGGTGGGAGTACGCGCGCGTGTAGCGGCCGAGCCAGCCGGCGAGGCCGCCGTCCGGGGTGACCCGCCCGGCGGCCACGGCGTCGGCCGCGCCGGACCGCAGGAGGAGCCGCAGCCAGGCCGCCGCGTCGTTCCTCGAGTCGGGGAACAGGTCGATCAGCGGGGCGTGCGCGTCGTCGCCCTGCGGATGGCGGGCAAGGAGGGCGGCGACCGCGTCGAGGAGGGTGTCGGGCACCGCCTTCCCCCGCGCCGCGCCGACCAGCTGGGCCAGCAGCCGGGCGTCCTCCGCCTCGTCAAGACCCGCGGCGCGCGCCGATGCCCGTACGCGCCGCGCCAGGTCGGCCGGAAGCTCCCCCGGGGAGGCGCCCCAGGCCATCAGGACGGCCATGAACTCCTCGTGGGCCTCGGCCGGGTCCAGGACACCGGCCAGCCACCGCTGATGGCCGCTCAGTTCCTTGGCGGGCAGGGCCCCCGCGCGGGCGAACAGCAGCACGTTGGCCCGGTGCCAGGCGGTGTCGACGGGCAGGGCGTGCGCCCTCTCGGCCGCGCGGGCCAGGGCGTAGGCCCGGCCGGCGTACCGTGCGTGCCAGGCGCAGAGCCGGTGCCCCACCGTGTCCCAGAACCACGGCAGATGGGTGGCGGGAAGGTCCCGGACCCGCCGTTCCAGACCGTCGAGGAAGCGCCCCGGCTTGCGGTACGCGGACGGGAGGCCGGTGCGCACCTCCTCGGCGAGCTGGTGCGCGGCGCTCTCGGCGCCGGGCTCGTAGGCCCGTACCCAATCGGTGTACACGGTCGAGGTGCTGGGGTCGGCGGGCAGGGGGACCTGGATGTTCATGCGGTCGATCCTGGCACGGCCCGCTGACAACGCTCCGGCCGGTGGCGCGTCGATCCGGAGGGAACGGTGCCGCCTGATTGTCCGTCCTGGTCCGTAGGCTCGTGATCACATGACGTCGTGGGGCCGTTGCACGACGTCGTGGTCACGCACCTGTTCAGTCTCTTGCCACACACAAGCCGAGGAGCCACGTGCCCCTGTCCCTCAACCGACGCCTCGCCGTCGGCGCCGCCCTGCTCTCCGCCGTCGCCGGTGTGGTCCCGGCCACCGCCGCCCATGCCGCGCCCGCCGCACGCCCTGCCGAGGCCGTGGCCGCGCCCGCGGCCGGGCAGAACGCCCCCGATCTCGACGCCGTGCTCCAGGCGTTGAAGAACACCACCGCCGCCGGCGCGCCGGGCGCCATGGCCCGGCTCACCGGCCCCGAGGGGGTGAAGACAAGAACGGCGGGCGTCCGCAACAGAACCACCGGTGCGGCGATGAGCACGAAGGCCCGCTTCCGGATCGGCAGCGTCACCAAGACGTTCTCCGCGGTCACGCTGTTGCAGCTGGTCGACGAGGGCAAGATCCAGCTGGACGCCCCGGTCAACCGCTACCTGCCCGGTCTGCTGCCGGACGACCGGATCACCGTGCGCCATCTGCTCACCCACCGCAGCGGTCTCGCGGACTACACGGAGGCGATGTTCGCCCAGACCGTGCCCGGCTTCGAGGCCGTGCGCAAGCGGGTCTTCACCTACCAGGAGCTGGTGAACCTCTCGCTGAAGGAGCCGAGGACGACGCAGCCGGGCGCCGCGTACAAGTACTCGAACACCAACTTCGTGGTGGTCGGCATGCTCATCGAGAAGGCCACCGGGAACAAGGTGGCCGAGGAGTACGAGCGCCGCATCATCACGCCGCTGGGGTTGACGAACACCTCGTACGTGCACCCCAGCACGAAGATCAAGGGCAGCTACATCCGCGGCTACCTGCACCCGGACGAGGCCGGTGCGCCGCTGGTCGACTCCACGCAGCAGACGCTGTCGTGGGGCCAGTCCGCCGGGGCGATGATCTCGAACCCGGCCGATCTGAACACCTTCATGTCGGCGCTGCTCGGGGGCAAGCTGCTGCGCGCCCCGATGCTGAACGCGATGCTCACGATGGCCCCGACCGACGCCACCAACACCCGCTTCTACGGTCTTGGGCTGCGGCGCTACGACCTGACGTGCGGTACGTCGGTGTACGGCCACACGGGCACCGTGCAGGGCTACTACACGTACGCCTTCGCCACCCGGGACGGCGGCCGCAGCCTGGCGGCCATGGCGAACACCTCGAACCGTGGCCAGGCGAACACGGCCCTCGGCGGGACGCTGGAGGCGGCGTTCTGCGGGAAGAAGCCCGCCCCGGCGGCGAAGGCGCGCGGTCTGGCGACCGCCCTGCCCGCCGAGGCGGACCTGCCGGAGCGCAACTCCCGCTGATGCCCGGCGGTCAGTAGCCGCCGAAGCTGAAGCCGCCGCCCGAGTATCCCCCTCCGCCGTAGTCGCCCCCACCGTGGCCGCTGTCTCCGTGGCTGCTGTGGTGGGAGGTGCCGGGGGATACGCCGGGCGGTGTGCTCCGCCGTTCCGGACGCGGCTCGGGCGGCTCCTGGGGGCTGCGCCAGTACCGCCGGGTGACAAGGCTCCACCAGACGCCGAACGACGCGAGGTCGTCGAAGGCGGCGCACTCGGCCACTACCGCGTCGCGCGCGCCCTCCTCCCAGGCGATGGTGGTCACGCCCTCCCGGGCCAGCTCCAGGAGGGCCGACTCCAGCTCGCGCGCGTCCAGGGGCTGCTCGGAGCGCCGCTCGCCGGACGGCAGTTCGGCGGGGATGTCGTGGCGGAAGACGGTGACCTGGGCGCTGTCGCCCTCCCCGGTCACCAGCCAGCCCCACACGCTTCGCTCGCCCACCGCGCGGTAGCGCGCCTGGCGTGCGTCGTTCTCGCGCCGCCAGACCCGGAGTTCCTCCTCCCGGCGCTCGCGTTCGGCCCGGTGCCAGGCGAGTCGGCGTTCAATCTCCTCGCGCACCGGACGGTACGCCTCGGTGGCGCGGTCGATGCGCTCGCGGTACGCCTCCCTGGCCCGCTCCACTCTCCGCCGCGCGCCGGGCAGCCACCGCCGCCGGCGCTCGACCCGCCGGAGCCTGCGGGACGCGTCGAGAACGGCGGCACCGAACTCCCGGCCGGCCGCCTCCCACTGCTGTCGCTCCTCCTCGGTGCCCTCGACGGCGCTCCGGCCGAGGCTCTCGCTGCTGCCGGAGAGCCCGTCCACGTGGTAGTACTCGTGGAACGTCCCCGGCTCCACGTCCGAGCCGTAGCCGCCGAGCCCGCCCACCTTGATCACGATCTTCTCGGTCATGGGCCCCACCACCTTCCGATGCCAGCATCCCTCGCGGCCCCGCGCCAGGGAACACCGCGGCCGCAGGAGGGCTGACAAGCCATCAGGTCATCCGTCCCGGACTCTTGACTCCTGAACCGCAGTGGATTGTCATGGCCGGAACACCGGTGCGCCGGCACCCTGTCCGGCCCCGGGACACCCCCCACGACGTGAGTGAGTGAGGACCATGACAGGACACCCGCCCCACCTGCGCAGGCACCTCACGGTCCTGTCCCTGCTGCTGTCGGTGGTGGCCATGGTGCTCGCCCCGGCGCCCAGCTCCTGGGCCGAGCCGGGCTGGTGGAACCCGACCGCGCGCCCCTCACCCGACTCCGGCATCAACGTCACCGGGGAGCCGTTCAAGGGCACCGACGCCCAGGGGCAGGTGCGCGGCTTCGTCGACGCGCACAACCACGTGATGTCGAACGAGGCCTTCGGCGGCCGGCTCATCTGCGGCAAACCGTTCTCCGAACTCGGCGTGGCCGACGCCCTCAAGGACTGCCCCGAGCACTACCCCGACGGCTCCCTCGCCGTCTTCGACTTCATCACCAAGGGCGGCGACGGCAAGCACGACCCCGACGGCTGGCCGACCTTCAAGGACTGGCCCGCCCATGACTCGCTGACCCACCAGCAGAACTACTACGCCTGGATCGAACGGGCCTGGCGCGGCGGCCAGCGCGTGATGGTCAACGACCTCGTCACCAACGGCGTGATCTGCTCGGTCTACTTCTTCAAGGACCGCAGCTGCGACGAGATGACCTCCATCCGCCTCCAGGCGCGGAAGACGTACGACATGCAGACCTACGTCGACACGATGTACGGCGGCCCGGGCAAGGGCTGGTTCCGGATCGTCACCGACAGCGCCCAGGCCCGCGAGGTCGTCGCGCAAGGCAAGCTGGCCGTCGTCCTCGGCGTCGAGACGTCCGAGCCGTTCGGCTGCAAGCAGATCCTGGACATCGCGCAGTGCGGCAAGGACGACATCGACCGCGGCCTGGACGAACTGCACCGGCTGGGCGTGCGCAGCATGTTCCTCTGCCACAAGTTCGACAACGCGCTGTGCGGGGTGCGGTTCGACTCCGGCGCCCTCGGCACCGCGATCAACGTGGGCCAGTTCCTGTCGACCGGCACCTTCTGGAAGACGGAGAAGTGCACGGGCCCGCAGGCCGACAACCCCATCGGCGTCGCGGCGGCGCCGCAGGCGGAGAAGGAGCTTCCGGCGGGCGTCGCCGTCCCGTCGTACGCCGCCGACGCGCGGTGCAACACCCGCGGCCTCACCGACCTCGGTGAGTACGCGCTGCGCGGCATGATGAAACGCAAGATGATGCTGGAGATCGACCACATGAGCGTCAAGGCCGCGGGCCGGGCGTTCGACATCATGGAGTCGGAGTCCTACCCGGGCGTGATCTCCTCGCACAGCTGGATGGACGACAGCTGGACCGAGCGCCTCTACCGGCTCGGCGGGTTCGCCGCCCAGTACATGAACGGCTCCGAGGCCTTCAGCGCGGAGGCGAAGGCCAAGGACGCCCTGCGCGACAAGTACCGGGTCGGCTACGGCTACGGCACCGACATGAACGGGGTCGGCGGCTGGCCCGGACCGCGCGGCGCCGACGCCCCCAACAAGGTCACGTACCCCTTCCGCAGCGTCGACGGCGGCTCGGTCATCGACCGGCAGACCACCGGGCAGCGCACCTGGGACCTCAACACCGACGGCGCCTCGCACTACGGCCTGGTCCCGGACTGGATCGAGGACATCCGCAAGGTCGGCGGCCAGGACGTGGTGGACGACCTCTTCAAGGGCGCCGAGTCCTATCTCGACACCTGGGGCGCCTCCGAGCGGCACAAGGCCGGGGTGAACCTCGCAGCGGGCGCGGCCGCTTCGGCGTCCACGACGGAGTGGTGGAACCCGTTCACGAGCTTCGCGCCGGGCCGCGCGGTGGACGGCGACACCGGCACCCGCTGGGCGAGCGAGTGGAGCGACGACCAGTGGCTGCGGATCGACCTCGGCAGCACCGCCCTGGTCAAGCGCGTCACCCTCGACTGGGAGCGCGCCTACGCGAAGGAGTACCGCATCGAGCTCTCCGCCGACGGCACGACCTGGCGGACGGTGGCGTCCACCACCGCCGGTGACGGCGGCCTTGACACGGTGGACTTCGCGGGCACGTCCGCCCGCCACATCCGTGTCCAGGGAGTGCGGCGCGGTACCCAGTGGGGCTACTCACTGCGCGAGGTCGGCGTCTACAGCGGCTGAGGACGGCCGACCCGAGGGGAAGGCCGGAGGGGAAGGGGAGCACATGGCACGGATGCCGTCGGCCGAGCGGCGCCGGCAGCTGACGGAGGCGGCGATCCGTGCCATGACCCGCGACGGCGTGGCCCGGACGACGACCCGGTCCATCGCGCGCGAGGCGGGCGTGTCCCTGAGCGTGTTCCACTACTGCTTCGACTCCAAGCAGGCCCTGCTGGAGTCCGTCATCGCCGCGATCACCGACCACTCCGTGACGGTGGTGAAGGAGGCGATCCGGCCCAGGGCCACCGTCCGGGAGACCGTACGGGCCGGATTCCAGGCCTACTGGGACCATGTGTGCGCGCACCCCGGCGAGCACATGCTCACCTATGAACTGACGCAGTACGCCCTGCGCCAGCCGGGATTCGAGCATCTGGCGCGGGCGCAGTACGAGCTGTACGCGGACACCTACGCCGCGCTGATCGAGCAGCTCCGCCACCTCATGGGCTTCGAGCCCGCCGTGCCGGTGCCCGTCCTCGCCCGGTATCTGGCCGCGCTGACCGACGGGCTGACCCTGGGCTTCCTCGCCCGCGGCGACGACACCTCCGCGGCGGAGCTGCTCGACCTCATCACCGACCAGGTGGCCGGTCTCGTCCGGGAGGACGTGCGGCGCTAGCGGCGCACGTCCACGACCGAGCGCAGCTTGCCGCTGGTCGCACTGCGCTCCAGCGACGCCCCGTCCACCGCCTCGACCGCCAGGTCGAGCAGCCGCTCCTCCACGGCCGTACGCAGCTCGGGGTAGCCGGCCAGGAACGCGGCGCGCAGCGGCTCGGGGTCGGGTGCGGCGGTGCGTTCGACGCGGACGGTGAGGTGTTCACGGGCTGCCTGGGTGCTGAGCACGATCTGCAGTTCGCCGCGGTAGCCGGCCCGCTCCTCGGCGAGGGTGACGAAACGGCGGTGGTTGAGGAGGTAGGTGGCCACCCGCATCACGTCGCCGATCCGGCCGAGCAGTTCGAAGCGGGGTGCGTGGCTGCCGCAGGGGCAGCGGCCCGGTACGGACCGGCCGAGGTCGCCGATGACGTACCGGCCCAGGTCCTGGCCGCGCCGGGCATGGGTGGTGAAGACCAGGCGGCCGGTCTCTCCCGGTGCCACGTGACGGTCGGCGTCGAGGGCGAGGATCTCCAGGCCGTGCAGGTCGGCGTGGAGGTGGTGGACGCCGCCGGAGCTCTCGGTGCACTGGTAGCCGAGCGGCCCCAGGTCGGTGCTGCCGTAGGTGATCGAGCGGATCGTCTCGATGCCGAACGTCTCCTTCAGGGCCCGCCGCTGGGCGGCGGTGAAGTGCTCGCCGCCGTAGAAGATCTTCCGGACGCCGCCGTAGGCGCGCAGGGTGTCGGCCTGCGCATGCAGCAGCTGCCAGAGGTAGGAGGGCATGCCGAAGAGGGTGTCGGCGCGGTGGGCGACGAGGGCCTGGGCGGTGGCCTCGTGGTCGGGGCCGGCCGCCAGGGGCAGCTGGACGCCGCCGAGGCGTTCCAGGACGGAGAAGAAGCTGATGAAGCTGCCGTACATGCCGCCGCTGTAGAAGAGGTTGGCGGTACGGTCGGCCGCCGGGTCGTATCCGGCGGCGAGCAGGCCGCGGGCGGCGGCGTGCATCTGGGTGTCGTAGTCGTCGTAGCTGAAGAGGGAGAGGGCCGGGGTGCCCGTGCTGCCGCCGCTGCGGAAGTACAGCTCGGCGTCGGCCGGTGCGACCCGCCGGTTGCGCTCCTGGACCTCGTCCTTGCCGAGCAGCGGCCCTGCCGGGGCCGGCAGGTCGATCGCCCTGGCCAGGTCGTCCAGGCAGGCCGTGGTGGCGAACCGGGCGTCGGCCTGGACCGCCACGCGGCGGCTGTAGCGCTGGAGGGCGTAGACCCCGTCGTGCGGTTCGCCGGAGTAGCCGTCGAGCATGGCGCCGACCGGGGTGACGCGGGTGGCTCCGGCGGCCAGGACCGTACGGGACAGTTCGGCGATGTCCGTGCGGCTGCCGGCCAGCCCCACGGTCTGGAGGTAGCGGCGCATGGGGCGCAGGGTGGTGATGAGCTTCTTGCGGGGCAGCGGCTTGATCCAGACACTGCGGTGCAGCGGGGAGGCGGTGAGGGCGGGCCGGGTGTCGGCCATGACCCGCCAGGACCCGTCGGGGGCGGCGAACACCCGCGTCAGTCCAAGGTGTTCCTCCAGCCGGGCGACGAGTTCGGTGGTGGTCACCTCGGCCTCTTCGGCGGGGTCGAGGGCTTCGGCGGGCGGCGCGGCGGCGGGCCGGGCGGCGAGGACAGCCGCGAAGCGTTCGGCGAAGGCGAAGACGTCCCGCGCCTCCTCGGTGTCGAGGTAGACGACCTGCGGGCTGGAGCAGGCCTGCTGCTCGAACCGGCACACATCGGCGGCCAGGGCGTCGAGGGCGGCCTCGTCCTGCCAGGCGTCGCGGGTCAGGTAGGCGAAGGAGATGCGGTGGCCCCACTCCACCAGCCGGCAGCCCGGCGGCACATGGGCCGCGACGCCTTCGACGGCGCTTTCGCCGCCCCAGACGGCGACGGCGTCGGCGGGCGCGCACATCAGCCGCAGCCACTCCTGCCGGGAGGAGGGGAAGCGCAGCACGACGATCCGCTCGGCGACGGCGCCGGTGGGGTCCAGTGCGGCGAGCTCGGCGAGCAGCACCTGCGTGAACAGGGTGTCGCCGCCGCTGGTCTTGAGGATGTTCACATTGCCCGCGAGCAGGCCCTCGACGACGCTGAGCGGGGCGACGGTGGTGGCGTTGCCCGGCGCGACGTGGGCGACCAGGCCGACCGGGGCCCACGCCTCGTACACGGTCTCCCGGGCGTCGGGGCGGCCCAGCCGGCCGGGGGCGGTGGAGCCGAGTTCGCGGCGGAGCTTGCGGGTGAGCTCCCGCCGGCCGAGGAAGGTGGCCAGTTCGGTGAGGACGGCCGGGTCCTCGCCCTCGGGCAGATGGCGGGCGAGACGGGCCCGTACGGGATGGGCCGGGTCGCTCAGGGCGGCGGACAGCGCGTCGCAGGCGCCGAGGAGGGTCTCGGTCTCCAGCGGGGCGGCGAGCACGGCCTCGACCGTGGCGGGCAGGGACGCGAGGCGGCGCGCGGCCTCCTCGTCGCCGATGAAGGCGCCCTGCCAGTAGTGGGGTTCGGCGATGGGGTGGGTGGTCACGACATGTCCTTCATCAGTTCGGCGGCGGCCACCGCGCAGCTTCGGTTGCGGCTCACCCCGGCGCGGCCGTGGACGGTGAACCAGGGGGTGTTCAGCGCGCAGCCGCACGCGTCTCCGGGATACAGGGAGGCGAGGTCGCCCATGACGACGCTCTGCGCCGGTACGGAGGTGATGTACGGCGAGACCAGGTGCAGATAGCCCGGCTCGCCGTACGGGAGCGGTTCGAGGGTGCGGGTGGAGCGGATGGCGACCCGGGACCAGACGGGGGCGTGCAGGCGGTGGTGGTCGCACTCGATGTACGGGATGCAGTGCTCGACGGAGCCGAAGGTGTCGCGGATCCGCTCACCGGGGACGCCGAGCTGCTCGGTGACGCGGGCGTACAGCTCCTCCTTGCCGATGCGCCGGTCGGCGTGGCCCTTCCAGCCGCCGCCGAGGACGACGAGGGAGCCCTCGGGCAGCCGCAGCGGTGGCAGCCCCATGGCCTCCATGCGTTCCAGGGTGAAGAAGAGGAAGGCGGGGAAGCCGAGGATGCGGACGGGGGCGTCGTCCTCGGCGTAGCGGCGCAGCGCGGCGACGCAGCCGAAGGGGTCGAACTCATGGCCGCCGCCGGTGGCCCGCAGGGCGTAGGCGACCTCGCGTGCCGGGGCGAAGTCGCAGAGGTAGTTGTCGGTGAAGGCGGTGCCGAGGTTGAGGGCTTCGGCCGGTTCGTAGCTGTAGAGGAGGTAGTTGACCTCCTGCTCGGGGGTGATCCAGCCATTGCGCTCGAAGATCCGGGCGACCATGCGCTGGGCGGAGCGGATGGTCCAGGTGTCGAAGAACATCTGGGACTTCTGGCCCGTGGTGCCCGAGGAGGTCAGGTGCAGGTCGACCTGGTCGCGCGGGATGGAGAGCACTTCGTGGCGCTTGAAGAAGTTGGCGTGCACCAGCGGGGCGCGGTACGGCTCCGCCGGGGGTGTGGCCTCGTACAGGGAGCGGAAGAACGGGGAGCGTTCGCCGTGCCAGGCGTTGATCTCCGCCATGGCGGCGGCGAACAGCGCGTCCTCCTCGGGGCCTTGGGCGTACGGGTCGGCCAGGTCGCACAGGCGCTGCACATGCGGCAGGAGGGCGGGGTCGGGGACGGCGACCGGGGCGAGATGGGGGTTCATGAGGCAACCTCGAATGTGGGCAGGTAGGTCGACGCCCAGGCCGACAGGTAGCAGTCCAGATAGGGCTGGAGGGGTGGTTCGACGACGACGCCGCGGAAGTCGATCTGCTCGGTGGAGCGGGAGAGGACGACGTAGTCGTGGAAGCCGTCGTCGTCCGCCCGCATCGCCGGGTAGAGCGCGCAGGCGACAAATCCCTGGGCCAGGAAGGCCGAGAGGGCTCCGTGGTGCGCGAGGGGGACCAGAGCTTCGACGTACCCCGCGCCGGCCCGGGTCAGGGCCCGGGTGACGGGTTCCAAGTACGCGGCGGCCGCGGCGGGGTCGGGGTGGGCGGTGAGCAGGGAGCAGTACCGTCCGGTGCGGTTGAGGTAGGCGTACACCTCGAACCGTCCATCCTCGGGGGTCAGCAGGACGTTGGGGGTGTGCAGCGGGTAGAACCAGCCGCCTCCGTCGGGGAACCGGTCGCGGAAGCGGCGGCGGACGAAGGAGGGTGCCTCGATCATCTCCAGCGGTTCGGCCTTCTCCGGGCCGGTGGCCGGAAGCGGGTCGGTGGCGGCGGTGCCGCGGTAGCTGACGCCGAGGCTGTCCTCGACGGTCCGCAGGAGCGGGAGCAGCGGGGCGGGTACGGCCGGTACGGGCACCCGCCGGTCGAGCACACCGGTCGAGTGACGCGCGTAGAGAGCGAGGCTTTCGCGGCTGCTGAGATCGACGGCGTTGGGCAGGAGGCCGAGGGGGCGGAAGCCGTTGCGGGCGACGACCCGCTGCGGGCCCGCACTGACCGTACGGACGGTGGCGTAGACGGAGTCGAGCCGTCCGCCGTCCAGCATCCGCGCGCACAGGGCCTCGGTGAGGGTGGCGGCCAGGCCGCCGGAGCGGTGCTCGGGGTGGACGGCGAGGCCTTCGAGCCGGCCGATGCGGCTGCCGGGTTCGCCGTGGATGGCGGCCGACGCGCACAGCGCGCCGGTGTCCGGGCAGCGGGCGACGAGCCAGAGGGAGTGCGGGTCCTGGATGAGCCGGGCCATCTCGACGGGGTCGGTACCGAGCGGGGCGGGGTAGTGCGGCCCGTAGACGGCGTAGTAGAGCTGGCGCAGCTCGGCGATGTCGGCGTGGCTCGCCGGGGCGAGGATGTTCATCACGCTCCTCCGGCACGGTCGGTGGCGAGCTCGGCGGTGGTACGGGATCCCAGCAGGGCCAGCGCGACAGCGGCCGGGATGAGACCGGCGGCCTGTACGAGGCACAGCGTCCGGGCCGAGAGGTGGTCCCCGGCGAGCCCGAACAGGAGGGAGGCGACGGGGAAGGAGGCGCCCAGCACGGCCTGCATCACGGCGAAGAAGCCGGGCTTGTCGGCGGCGGGCACGAGCCGCTGGAACAGCGCCACGAACCGGACGCCGATGACTCCGACGCACCATCCGGCCACGGCCAGAGCGCCCGCGAGGACCAGCCGGTGGGCGAGCAGCCCGGGCAGGGCGAGCGCGAGCGCCATCAGGCCGAGGCAGCAGGCGCCGGTGACGGTGGGCCGGCCCGGCACGCGGGCGCCGGTGACGGAGCCGAGGAGCGTGCCGATGCCGAGGGAGGCCTCCAGCAGGGCGACGGTGCCGCCGCCGTCGCCGAGGACGGAGCGGGTGTAGAGCGGGATGACGACGAAGACGGCGGTGGTGAAGAGGTTCGCCGCGGTGAAGCAGATCAGGATCCGGCGCACATAGGGCAGTTCGCCGAGGATCCCGCGCAGGCTCCGGCGCTCTTCGGAGGCGGCGGCTTGCGGTACGGCGGCGGTACGGAAGCGCACACCGGCGATGAGCAGCGCCGCGCCGAGGTAGGCGGCGGCGCAGCCCGCGGCCAGGGCGGCCACCCCGGCCCGGTCGACGATCAGCGCGCCGAGCAGGGCGCCGCCGAGGCCGGCCAGGGACTGGGTGGAGAGCTCGAAGCCGGTGGCCGTCTCGATGTCCTCGTCGTCGACGAGTTCGGGCACCGAGGTGGTCAGGCAGGGGTCGAAGAACGCCTGGCAGGTGGCGAGGGCGAGGGCCGCGGCGTACGCGGCCGCGAGCGGCAGCCCGCTCGCCCAGCCCCAGACGGCGAGGCCTGCGGCGGCTGTCCCGGCCAGCGCGGCGGCCGTGCGCAGCACGCTCCGGTGCGCGGTCCGCGCGACGACCCGTGCGACGACGGGCGCGAGGGCCACGGCGGGGACGGTACTGACGGCCATGAAGAGCCCGGAGGCGAGCCCCTGCCCTTCCTGGACGGCGTACGCCACCAGCCACCAGGCGACACCGACCTGGAACATCCGGCCGGCGGCCTGGGTCAGCACCTGCCCGGCCCAGACGGCTCCGAAGGCACGGTTGCGCAGCACGAGCGGGAGCCGGCGAGGGGTGGCGGGCGTGGTCGCCGCTGGGGCCACTGGGGCCTGTGGGGCTTCGCGCGATGTGTCCGGGGGTGCTACCGGGGTCATGCGGTCGGCCTCTCGTCCAGGACGCGGACGAGCTTGCCCGTGCGCGGGTTGGTGGCGAGGTCGCGGTGGCGGGCCCATTCCACCGAGAGCGGGCGGACGAAGCCCGCGCGCACGCTGTCGGGGTACAGCGGCCTGGCCGTCTCCAGGGAGGTGACGACCGCCTTGGCGAGCGGCTCGAGACGGGCCGGGTCGTCGTCGCCCGGGGCGGTGGCCAGACGCAGGGTCAGGCCGTCGCGGCCGTCTTGGCGGCGGACGACCAGCTGCATGCCGACGATCCGGCCGGCGGTGTCCGCGGCAGCCACGGCGTCCTGCGCGTCCTGGGAGAACAGGGACACCGGCCCCACGCGTACGCCCTCCTCGGCGCGGCCGAGGATCCGGAAGTGCCCCTCCCCTGTGCCGGTCCATTCGGCGCGGTCGCCCGCGGGGTAGCGGATGACGGGCATCAGCCGACGGAAGAGGCTCGTCACCACGACCCGCCCGGGCCGGCCGGGTTCGGTGACGGGCTCGCCCGTCGTGTCGTCGAGGATCTCGACGAGGGAGTGGGGCGTGAAGGCCCGGTGCACGCGGGCGTCGGTGCCCGGTACCGGGCGGCCGAGGAGGCCCGCGTCGACGCTGGCGTAACCGACGGAACGGGCCTCGGCGCCGGGGAACGCGGCGGCCAGCAGGCGCCGTTGGTCGGCGAAGAGCGCCTCACCGCCGAAGAGGATCAGCTCCACCGCGTCGAGCCGCTGCCCGGTCGCGAGCACATGCTCGGCGAGCCGGCACAGTGTCGTGGGAGTGCCGGTCAGGACCTGCGCGGAGAGGTCACACAGGGTCGGAACCGTCGATTCCAGGGGAGCGGCGCCGCCGATGGGGAGGCGGACGTTGTCGACGGGGGCGTGGGCGAGCGAGTCGAGGACGAAGAGGAAGCTGGCGTAGAGCTCGCCCGCGTAGAAGAGGTCGGCGACGCGGTGGCCCGGTCGCAGCCCGGTGTCCACGAGACCGTGTCCGAAGGCGGTCACGAAGGTGCGCCATTCGTCGCGGGTGTAGACGGAGAACTTCGGCGCGCCGGTGGTGCCGCCGGTCTTGAAGACGCTCGCCTCGCTGAGCGGGCCGGTCAGGACACGGTTGTCGTGCAGGGTGTTGGCCGCCCAGAACTCCCGCTGGTCCACGACCGGAAGGTCGGTGAGACGGTCCACGTCCGGTGGGAGGTCCGCGTAAAGGTCGCGGTAGAAGGGCGAGTTGTGACGGGCGAAACGTATGAGGTCCGATAGCTGATGGGCGGACATACGGCCTTTGCCTAGATGAGCGGAACGAAAGAGGATTCACCGCGGCATGGCGAGACTGGGAGCTCGCCGCCTGCGGGATCGATCGGTGTGCGAGGGGACCCCCGCGCCCCCGCTTTCCTGACACGCCATGAACTGACGTGCAGTCACAATGATGGAACATCAGTGCGCAGATCACCAACTCGACCGCACATGCCCCGGCCTCGATGGCCGGAAACAGCGATTCTTACGGTTCGTGTGGGAGCCGCGACAGGCAGGGCGGGGCAGGCCCCGGCCCCGCCCGGTGCGGCGAGGGCGGCTCGGAGGCGCTGTGGCCGGATATGCGGCGCGGACGGGTCGGCGCGGGCTGTCAGATCGTCGGGGCCAAGAGGGTGTCGGCGGTCGGGGTCAGCGGGGGGTGTCGAGTGCGCGCCGGTAGCGCACGCCGGGCTTCCCGACCAGTGTGATCTCCTCCACCACCACGAACCCGTTGCGTTCCAGGACCGCCCTGGAGCCCGCGTTGTCGAGCGTCGTCTCGGCCATCAGGCCCGAGAGGCCGTACTCGGTGGCGGCCAGGCGGCACACCTCGGCGACCGCGGCGGTGGCGACCCCGCGCCCGGCGGCCCGCTCACCGATGCGGTAGCCGAGTTCGGCGGAGCCGTCCCCGACGTCCACGAGGTTGACCCGGCCGATCAGGTGGCCCTCCTCGTCGAGGACGACATGGAAGTGGATCCCGCCGGTGTCCTGCTCCTCAAGGAGGAGGCGGTGGCGCGTGGGGAATTCGGCGAAGTACGCGTCTCCGCGGTCGGGCACCGACCGGGCGAAGTAGTCACGGTTCTCCCGCTCGAAGGCGAGCAGGGCCTCAGCGTGATCGGCCCGGAGCCGCTCCAGTCTCACCATGAGCACCAGCATACGATCCGATGATCGTTGCACGCACTGACTGAGCGTCAGTGGACCCGGCGTTCCTCCAGCGGGGCCGCGCGGAGGGTTTCGTCGCCGACGCGGGGCAGGTGCGGCGTGTGGTTGACCAGGCGGGCCGAGTTGCCGACGACGGCGATGCTGCTGGTGTTGTGCAGCAGGGCCGCGAGGACGGGGTTCATGGTTCCGCCCGCGCCCGCGACCAGACCCAGCAGGTTCACGCCGATCGCGAGGCCGTAGTTCTGGCGTACGACGCGCAGCGTGTGGCGGCTGAGTTCGACGACGGCGGCGACCTGGCGCAGGTCGTTGCCCGCGAGGGCGATGTCGGCGGTCTCCAGGGCGACGTGCGAGGAGTGCTCACCCATGGTGATGCCGACGTCGGCCAGCGCCAGGGCGGGGGCGTCGTTGGTGCCGTCGCCGACCATGGCGACGGTGTGGCCCTCGGCCTGAAGGTCCCTGATCAGCTGGAGCTTGGCCTCGGGCAGGGCATGGGCGTGGACCTCGGTGATGCCGAGGGTGTCGGCGACCACCTGCGCGGTCTCCGGGGCGTCGCCGGTGAGCAGGATCAGGCGGGAGACGCCGAGGTCGCGCAGTTGCTGGATGACGGTCTCGGCTCCGGCGCGTACGGCGTCGGAGACGCCGAGCAGGCCGATCAGGTCCTCGTCGTGGGCGAGGCAGATGACCGTCTCTCCCCCGCCGCGCAGGCGTTCGGTCCAGCCCTGGGCGTTCTCGGTCAGTTCGACGCCGTGCCGGCGCAGCAGGGCGGGGCTGCCGACCAGCAGCCGGCTGCCGTCGAGTTCGGCGCGCATGCCCATGCCGAGGACGACCTCGCAGGCCTGGTGGATGGGCACGTGCAGGTGTTCTTCCTCGGTGCGGGCGACGATCGCCTGGGCCAGGGGGTGGCGGGCGTGCAGTTCGCCGGAGGCGGCCAGGCTGAGGACCTCGTCGGCGGTGACGTGCTCGCTGAGGGTGACCACGCTGGTGACCAGGGGACGGCCGAAGGTGAGGGTGCCGGTCTTGTCGAAGACGACGGCGGTGACCCGGCCGATGCCCTCCAGGTGGGTGCCGCCCTTGATGAGGGTGCCGCGGCGGGCGCCGTTGCCGATGGCGGCGCTGATCGCGGTCGGGGTGGCCAGGCCCGCCGCGCAGGGGCAGGCGATCAGCAGCATGGTCATCGCTCGCCGGGCGTCGCGGGTGACGGCGTAGGTGAGCGCGGCCAGCGCGAAGGAGACGGGGACGAAGCGCTGGGTGAAGCGGGTGGCCACGGTCTGGATGGGCGCCCGGTCCGACTGGGCCTCCTCGACGCGGCTGATGATCCGGCCCACGGTGGTGTCCCGGCCCACGGAGTCGGCGCGGACGGTGAGCGAGCCGGAGGTGACGATGGTGCCGGCGTAGACGTGGGAGCCGTCACGGGCGTACACGGGCAGGGCCTCGCCGGTGACCGCGGCCTGGTCCACCAGGGCTTCGCCGGTGAGCACATGGCCGTCGACGGGAATGCGGTGGTGTTCGTAGACGGCGACCACGTCGCCCGGCTCGACCTCTTCCAGCGCCACCTCGATCTCGACGCCGTCCCTGATCAGCCAGACGCGTTCCTCGCCGATGGTGAGCAGGTCCTCGATGGCCCGGCGGGTGCGGCGCAGGGTGAGGGTCTGGAGGAACTCGCCGATGTTGAGGAGCCACAGCACGGTGAGGGCCACCACGTTCTCGCGCAGGACCAGCGAGATGACGGTGGCGGCGGTGACCAGGGTGTCCGTACCTGGGTGACTTCGGCCGCGCAGGGAGCGCAGGGCTCCCCGGAAGAACGGCAGACCGGTGAAGACGGTGACCACGCCGAGGAGGCCGGAGGAGCCGAGGGTGATCCTGGGGCGGCCGAGCAGCCGCCGCAGCGCCACGAGCGCGAGGACGGCCCCGCCGACGACCAGCCGGGCGACCTCGCCGGTGGAGGAGTCGGGCCCCGAGCGGGTGGGCTTGGCGGGGGCCGAGGCGGGGGGCGGTTCCTCCAGCGCGGCGACGAGCCGGTCGACGTCGAGCTGGTCGGGCTCCGCCCAGATCACGACGCTGCCGGTACGGGGGAAGATCCGCAGGGCCCGGAAGCCGCTGATGCCGGTCAGCCGGTCGTCGACCAGGCCCGCGCAGCCGGGGCGGGCCCGCAGCCAGGGCACGGTCAGGCGGGCGCGGCCCGCGGCGACGGAGCATACGAGCACGGTGGACATGATCAGTGCTCGTGTCCGTGGTCGTCGATGCTGACCGCGGAGGGCGGGGGTGCCTCCTCGCCGAGCGTGGTGCGGGCCTCGGCGAGCATGTCCCCGGCTTTGAGCCTGGCCTCCTCGGCGGCCGACGCCAGCCAGCGGCCGGCGACGATTCCGTTGGCGATTCCTCCGACGACGGCCTTGCGCGCGGCCGGTTTGGCATCGGGCAGGTACTTGATGATCAGACCGCCGACCACACCGGAAACCGCGTAGTGGGCGAGCTTTCCGGCCGTGGCGCCTGCGAGGGCGAGGGGATGCATGAACAGCTCCTTCCGTCCGGCCGGGCGGCTGTGAGGATGTGCCGACCGGGCGCGACGGGCCGCGATTTCGCCGCGATTCCAGCGGCGGACCCCTCCTCAAGTGTCCACCTTCACGCCGTCCGGGAGCGACCCGACCACGGCGGCGGGACGGGCCCGGCGTGCCCGCCGGGAGCCCGCCAGGCGGCAGGCCAGATAGATCAGGAACGACAGGGTGGTGACGTACGGGCTGATGGGGATGGTGCTGCCGAGGGCCAGCAGAATCCCGCCCTCCATGGCGAGCAGCGCGAAGACGACGCTGAGGACGGGCAGCAGGACGGGCGAGGCCGTGAGCCGTGCCGCGGCGGCGGCCGGGGTGACCAGGAGAGCGAGGACGAGCAGGGCGCCGACGATCTGGACGCACAGGGCGACGGCGAGGCCGAGGACCACCATGAAGCCGAGGGAGAGCCCGCGCACGGGCAGGCCGCGCGCCTCGGCGACCTCCGGGTCGGCGCTGGCGAAGGTCAGCGGGCGCCAGATCAGGGCGAGGGCGGCGAGCACCACGGCAGAGGTGCCGACGAGCCAGGACAGCTGCGGAGTGTCGACGGCGACGATCTGGCCGGTCAGGATCCCGAACTTGTTCGCCGCCCGTCCTTGGTAGAGGGCGAGGAAGAGCACGCCGAGGCCGAGGCCGAACGGCATGATGATGCCGATGACGGAGTTCCGGTCCCGGGCCCGGACGCCGAGCATTCCGATCACGGCGGCGGCCAGCAGGGAGCCCACGATCGACCCGGCCACGATGTTGACGCCCATCAGCAGGGCGGCGGAGGCGCCGGCGAAGGACAGTTCGCTGATCCCGTGCACGGCGAACGGCAGGTCCCGCATGATCACGAACACGCCGACCAGGCCGCCGGCCAGGCCAAGGAGCGCCCCGGCCAGCAGTGAGCCGTGGACCAGGGCGAGCAGCTCGCCGTAGTCGTCGAAGTTGAAGATCTGCTGCCAGATGCCGCCCTCGCCCCGCGCGGCGAACCCGCCGACGGTCACGGCCGTACGCCTCCGTTCGGCCCGCCCGTGGGGTGGTGGACGGGAACGGCGTCGGGGGCGCCGACGACGACGATCCGGTCGTGGACGCGGACGACGTCGACATGGGTGCCGTACAGCCGCGACAGGACCGGGGTGGTCATGACCTCGTCCGGCGGCCCGATCCGGTGGCCGCCGCGGGCGAGGTAGAGCACCCGGTCGACCAGCCCCAGGACCGGGTTGATCTCGTGGGTGACGAAGACAACGGCGGTGCCGGCGGTGCGCCGCCGCCGGTCCACCAGGGCGGTGACCGTGCGCTGGTGCTGGAGGTCGAGGGAGAGCAGGGGTTCGTCGCAGAGCAGGATCCGCGGGTCGGTGGCGAGGGCCTGGGCGATCCGCACGCGCTGCTGTTCGCCGCCGGAGAGCCGGCCGACGGGTACGTCGGCGTACGGCGTCGCGCCGACGGACTCCAGGAGCTCGTCCACCCGGCGGCGGGCGGTGCCGGGGGTGAGCGGGAGACCCCATCGGTGGCCTTCCAGGCCGAGCCGTACGAGGTCTCTGGCCCGGAGCATGGTGTGCGCGGGGAGGGATTTCTGCTGGGGTACGTAGCCGATGTGCCGGCCGCCGCGGCGGGGCGGGTGCCCGAGGACGGTCAGGGCGCCCGCGGTGGGCTGCCGGCGGCCGAGCAGTACGCGCAGCAGGCTCGTCTTGCCGGAGCCGTTGGGTCCGAGGACGGCGAGGAATTCCCCCGGCCACACGTCGAGGTCGAGGTCGCGCCAGAGGACCCGGTCGCCGTAGGCGAGGGCGGCTCCGCGCAGGCTGACCAGGGGCGTGGCGGTGGAGTCGGCCGCGACGGTCGGCGGGGAGAGGGGGGCGGCGGCCGGTGACGGGGCTTGCGTACGGTCCATCAGTGGTCCAGGGCCTTGTTCAGGGCGTCGATGGTGGACGCCATCCAGCCGATGTAGTCCTCCCCTTCGGGGAGGGTCTCCGTCACGGGCACGACCGGGACGCCGTTGTCCTCGGCGGCCGCCTTGACCTGCTCGGTCTGCGGGCCGGTGGTCTGCTCGTTGTAGACCAGCGCCCGCACCTGCCGGTCGTCGAGGAGCGCGAGCGTCTCGCGCAGGCTGCGGGCCGGGACCTCCTCGCCCTCCTCGATGGCCTCGCTGAAGGCGGCGGGTGTCTTGTCGGTCAGGCCGCACGCCTCGGTCAGATACCGCGGGACGGGTTCGGTCACCGCGACGGCCGTGCCGGCGTGCTCGTCGGCGATCCGCTCCGTACGGTCCGTCAGGGTCTGGAGCTGTTCCTTGAACTCCCCGGCGTTGTCCTTGAAGAGGTCGCGGTCGGCGGGCGACACCTTGGCGAGGGCGTCGGCGATCCGGTCGGCGAGCGCGCCCATCGCGGGGAAGTCGTACCAGACGTGTTCGTTGAACTCGCCTTGTGCATCGGGCGACTTGCCCGACGCCTCGACGGCGTCGACGACATCCGCCGAGGAGTTGCCCGAGGCGGCGAGCATCCGGGCGACGAAGTCGTCGTAGCCGCCGCCGTTGCGGACGACGACCTTCGCCTTGGACAGCTCCAGCTGGTTACGGGTGTTCGCCTCGTACGAGTGGGGGTCCTGCGCCGGGTCGTCGATGATCGAGACGACGTCGACCCGGTCGGCGCCGATCCGCTCCACGATGTCGCCGTACACGTTCGTCGACGCCACCACGGGGACGGTGGCCGAGGGCGCGGCCGCCGGAGCCGACGCGGCGCAGGCGGAGCCGCCCCACGCGCACACCACCGCCGCTACGACTCCGGCGGCGGCCGCGCGGCCACACTGCGGTCTGCGCATACCGTCCTCCCTGACCGAAGGAAAACCGGAACGGTATTCACTTGAATTCTCCCTCTCCGGCGCCCGGCCCTCCACTGGAGGCGGAGGCGGGGCATGGGCAGGGTGACCGGGGGGCGGTCGGTCAGCCGTCGGCGCGGCGCCGCTCGTCGCTGTCCTGACGGAGCCGGTCGGCGTGCTGAGTGAGGGCGTCCACGCGGTCGGCGAGGTCGGCGTGGTCCGGCCGCAGGTGCGGCCCGGCGTCCGTGAGCGGGCCGACCAGGCGGGCGGCGTCGTCGTGCGCGAGGGCCCGCAGGAGACCGTCGAGCGGGGGGTCCGCGGCGTCGGGGAGGTCGGTCAGGGCCGTGATCTGTCCGGCGAGCCGGCGCAGGTCGGCGGCGTTGTGCCGGGCCCAGGCGGTGACGCTCCGGTCGGCCGCGCGCCGGTCACGGGTCGCCTTGACCCGCCCCTCACGGGTCGCCCCGCCGTCGCCGGGGCGCAGCCGCAGATAGCGCCGCTCGGCGGCCTGCCTGCTGGCGACACCGAGGGGCGCGGCGAGGTCGGCCCAGCTGGCGCCCGCGTCCCGGGCCACCTCGATCAGCCCGCTCTCCCAGCCCGCCAGCTCCTCGCGGATCCGGCGCAGCAGGAGGAGGGTCGCGAGCGCCTCCTCGGCCCGGGTGGGGCCGTCAGGCTCCGTCTCGGTCTCCTGGGCGCCGCGCAGAGCATCGCCGATCTTCCCCAGCGCGGCCGCCGCCGCGAGAAACGAGGCAGGGCCGGGCCCCTGCGGCCGGTCGTCTGCGGTCATGGCCACCCCTATCTCGGAAATCTGCTGTCTCGGAATTTGCGGAGCGTCATCCTTTCGATGACATCCTTCTTGTCATCACTCCGATGACATGTTACAACGGAAGCACGTTGAAGCGCATTGGCAGGTACTGCCCGATTCGACTGGAGGTGTTTCCCATGTTGATGCGCACCGACCCCTTCCGTGAGCTCGACCGTCTCACCGCTCAGCTCCTGAGCCCCGGCACCTGGTCGAAGCCCGCCGCCATGCCCATGGACGCCTACCGCGACGGCGACGAGTACGTGGTGGCCTTCGATCTGCCCGGTGTCTCCCCGGACGCGATCGACATCGACGTCGAGCGGAACATGCTGACCGTGAAGGCGGAGCGCCGCCCGGTCACCGATTCGAACACGGTCCAGATGGAGCTCTCCGAGCGGCCGCTGGGTGTCTTCTCGCGCCAGATCATGCTGGCCGACACCCTCGACACCGAGCGCATCAAGGCCGACTACGACGCGGGGGTGCTGACCCTGCGCATTCCGATCGCCGAGCGCGCCAAGCCCCGCAAGGTCTCCATCGGCGGCGGCAGCGACCGCAAGGAGATCAGCGGCTGATCACCGGCGGCTTTGCCCGGCCCGGCGGCGCCGGGCGGGGCGAAGCCGTCCGGTTCGACCCCATCCCACCGACAGGAGAAAGGCCCGCACATCGTGTTCGACTCGCCCGCACCTCTCCGGCCGGCTCCGGGCATGACGTACGAGCAGATGCTGGAGACGGTCCGGTACGAAGGCGCCTACCCCACCCGTGAGCGGGCGGCGGAAGCGGTCCACGAGGTCATGGCGGCGCTCGGCCGGCAGCTGGCCGGCGACGAACGCGTCGATCTCGCCGCGTGTCTGCCGGTGGAGGCCGCGCTGCCCTTCACCGCCCAGATCCCCGATCTGGAGCAGCTCACCGGCTGGGGCTTCGTGAAGGACCTGGCCGGCCGCACAGGCGGCAGCCCCGCCACCGCCCGCTGGGACGCCGGCTCCGTCCTCTCCACGGTCGCCCGCCTCGCCGGCCCCCACCTGCTGGACCGCGTCCTCGCCCGCCTCCCGGAGGGGTACGCGCTCCTGTTCGGCCGGGCCGAGCTGAGACCGTCCCGGTCGGCCGCCTGAACCGCCGCTCACACAGGCGGTCGTGGCAGGCATCGGAAAACCGATGCCTGCCATCGGATCGTCCATTGGATCTCCGTCACGGACCGGCCTACCGTCGAGGACATCGCCGTACCGACGATTCCCGCCCCCGAACGGGCCCCCGCGGTCCGCACCCCCGGAGTGACACCATGTCGAAGATCCTTTTCGTGATGACCGGCGCCGACCACTGGACGCTGGCCGACGGCACCCAGCACCCGACCGGATTCTGGGCCGAGGAGGCCGTCACGCCGTACGAGACGTTCACGGCCGCGGGCCATGAGGTCGTCGTCGCCACCCCCGGTGGTGTCGTGCCGACCGTGGACCAGGGCAGCCTCGCCCCGGAGGCCAACGGCGGCCAGGAGGCCGCCGACAGGATCGCGCGGACGCTCGCCTCCATCGCCGAGATCCAGCAGCCGGTCAAGCTGGAGGACGTGGACCTGGCCGACTTCGACGCCGTCTTCTACCCCGGCGGGCACGGTCCCATGGAGGATCTCGCCGTCGACGCCACCTCCGGCCGGCTGCTGACCGCCGCCCTCGCGTCGGGCAAGCCGCTCGCCGTGGTCTGCCACGGCCCGGCCGCGCTGCTCGCCGCCGAGACGGCCGACGGCGGCAACGCGTTCGCCGGGTACAAGGTCGCGGCGTTCACCAACGCCGAGGAGATGCAGGCCGGTCTCGCCGACAAGGCGAAGTGGCTCCTGGAGACCCGGCTGACCGAGGCGGGCGTGCACGTCCAGGCCGCCGAGGCCTGGGCGCCGCACGTCGTCGTCGACCGCAATCTGATCACCGGCCAGAACCCGGCCTCCTCGGCGCCCCTCGCGGCCGAGCTGCTGAAGAAGCTGGCCTGACGAAGGGCGCCGAGTGGGCGGGCGCCGGATGGGGCGCGTCGGTCAGACGGCGCCGACGACGCTGACGGCCGGGCTCCGCCCGCGGGTGCACGGGTCCGGCCGCCGGACGGCCGCCCCGGTCGGGGCGGCCTCGGCCCGGGTGGCCGCCTGAAGTGCCGCGCTGACCAGGGTGGTCAGCAGGTCGATGTCGGAGCCGATGTCCAGGCGTACGGTCACCCACTCCGAGCCGGCCCGCAGACGGATCGCGGACGACCCGGCGAGGGCCGGACGGAGCCTGGCGATCATGGCATGGGTCAGATGGACGTCCGCCTCGTGTTCGCCGTGGAAGTGGACGATCTCCTGGAATCCGGCGTTGAGCCCGAGTCCGGCGCCGCACGGGGGCCGGCCTTGTGTGAGGGCCGGCCAACTCATCAGCCGTTCACTGGCGTGCCGAGCTGTGTTCATGCCCCCGAGCCTGCCCCCACCGGGCCTTCACCACAAGAGCCGTGGCCCGATACCGCTGTTCGTCCGTGGTCAGGCCCCGGTCGTCGAGCCGGGCCGGACGATCATCAGGACGGTGACGGTGGCCCACAGCAGGTTGAACACCCCGGTGAACATGGCCAGTCGGGCGGCGACGGCGGCCCCGCCCGCGGAACCCCCCACCTCACCCTGCCCGTCGACGGCGTCGACGGCGTCGAGGAGGATCTCCTGGCGCGGCAGGACCAGCAGCAGCAGCGCGGCGGCCGCCAGGACGGTGAGGACGATGGAGACGATCAGCCAGGGGTCGCCCATCACCCCCATGCTGCCGGCCGTGGCGAAGCCGAGGACGGGTACGGCGACACCGACGCCGGCGTAGACGCGACAGATGCGGTGCAGCAGCCGTACGGACGTGCGGGCCGCCGGGTCGTCGGGGTGGGCCAGCGCCCTGCGGGCCGCCGGCGGGAACATGCTGGCGGCGACGGTGACCGGGCCGACGGCGACGATCGCGGCCAGGACGTGCAGGGTGAGGAAGAGCTTGGTCACGGGAGAGGGATCTCTTTCGTACGGGCGGAGGTTGAGGCGGCGCCGGCCGGGGCTCGGGCGGCCGGAGCGGCCGGAGCATCCGTGAGCGACGCTACGGCCGCGTCCGGACCCGGCCCAGGGGCAGAAGTGCCAGATGGCCACGGATTACCGCCAGAGGCGGTGACGGACCTTCGTTCACCCGCCCGGACGCAGGCCGCTCCCCCGTCACTCCCCCACCGACCGGCCGCGGCCCCGCGCATCCGGCACACGGAGCCGTCCGGGGCGACGCGCCCGTCGCGTGCGCGGTCCACCGCCCGGCGCCTCTACAGTCCGGTCATGATCGTAAGGCTGGCCGGTCCGTCCGCGGTCGGGCGCCGGGGTACGGGCGGCGCCCGGCTGCCGCTGATGGTCACGGCGGCGGTCGTGCCGCTCTACGCGCTGTGGGCGTGCTGGCTCGCCACCGGCGCCGGGGACCTGGCGGCGCAGATCGCCTGGGCCCAGTTCGCCGACCGGCACCCGGGCGGCGCGTACAACTTCTCGTGGTACGGCGGTATGCACGCGGCCAACTACAGCCTGCTGACACCGCATCTGATGGCGGCGGCCGGGGTGCGGCCGGTGTCGGTCGCGGCGGGCCTGGCCGGCACGTGGGCGATGACGCGGCTGGTGGCCCGCGCCCCGGGGCTGCGGGCGCCGCTGTGGCCGGCCCTTCTGGGGGCGGCGACGCTGTGGTGCAACATCGCCTCCGGGCGTACGACCTTCGCCGTCGGGCTGGCCGCCGCGCTCGTCGCCTGCCTGCTCACCCGACGCCCCGCCCCGGCGGCCCTGGCCGCCTTGGTGGCCGCGCTGACCAGCCCGCTCGCCGGGCTGTTCCTCCTGGCCCTGGGGGCGGCGCAGCTGTTCCTGCGGCGGTGGCGGCCGGCCGTGGCGCTGCTGGCTCCGGTGAGCGCGGTGCAGGTGGGCGTCGCGCTCGTGTTCCCGTTCTGGGGCGAGCAGCCGATGACGCCGGGTGCGGTCGTCCTGCCGCTGGCCGCCACCGTGGTGTTCTGGGGGGCGGCGCCCCGCTCCTGGGCGCCGGCCCGCGGGTGCGCCGCGCTGTACGGGGCCGGGATCATCCTCGCCTTCCTCATCCCTTCACCGGTCGGTTCGAACGCCGACCGGCTCGCGCTGGTCGCCGCCCCGAGCGCCCTGCTGGCCGCGTTTCTGGCCCGCCCGGCCCCGTACCGCCGCGGCCCGCTCGCCCTCGCCCTGGTCGCCACGGCGCTGGTCACGTCCGTGTGGGTGCTGGGCCGGAGCGTGGACGATCTGCGGCACTCCACACAGGTCCCGCAGTGGGCCTCGCACACCCGGGCGGTGACGGCGCAGCTGCGCCGCCTGGGCGCGCACCGCGGGCGCATCGAGGTCGTCCCGGCCCGCAACCACCGCGAGGCCTGGCTGATGGCGCGCCATTTCCAGCTGGCGCGGGGCTGGAACCGCCAGCTGGACGTGGAACGGGGACGGCTCTTCTACGACGGCACCCTCAGCCCTCGCACGTACCGCGCCTGGCTCGACCACTGGGCCGTGGGCCACATCGCGCTGCACAGCGGCCCGCCCGACGGGCCGGCCGCGGCCGAGGCGGCGCTGATCCGGTCCCGTCCGCCCTGGCTGAAGCCGGTCTGGCGGGACGAGCACTGGACCATTTTCGCGGTCGACGACGCGGTCCCGCTGGCGCGGCCGGGCCGGGCCGCCCTGGCGACCGCGTCCGAGGTCGTCGTCGACGTGGACCGGCCCGGTCCGGTGACGGTACGGGTGCGCTACTCCCCCTGGCTGCGGGCGGACCGTGGCGCGCGCGTGGAGCCGGCCGGTTCCTGGGTCCGCCTCCACGCCCCGGGGCCCGGCCGGTACCGGCTCCACGCGCCCTATCTCACCGGCCTGTTCGGCACGGTGCGCCGGGCGGCGAACTGACCGACGTCAGCTCCGCGCGGCGAAGTTCTGGGTCCACCAGGGGCCGTTGGACCGCAGGTTGATGCCGACGCCGATCTCCTTGAAGGAGCAGTTGAGGATGTTGTCGCGGTGGCCGGGGCTCTTCATCCAGCCCGCCATGGCCGTGCGGGCGTCCTTGGGGCTCTTGAATATGTTCTCGCCGTACGTGCTCCAGCGGTATCCGGCCGCCGTGATCCGCTCGCCCGGGCCGGCGCCTTCGGGGGTGGAGTGGGCGTAGTAGTCGCGGGCCGCCATGTCGTCGGAGTGCCGCTGGGCCGCCTTGGTCAGCTTGGAGTTGACGGTGACGGGGGCGCAACCGCTCTTCGCGCGCTCCGCGTTGACCATGTCGACCACCTGCTGGGCGAGGCCGGCGTGTCCGCCGCCCGGCCGGGGCGGCTTGGCCGTGGGCCGCTGGGTGTGCCTGCCGGAGCCGGTGGCGGGGGTGGTCTTCGGCTTGGCGGCCGGCTTCGTACGGGTCTCCTTCGCCGTGGTGGGCGAGGCCTTGGGAGCGGTGGCGCGCTTGGCCACGGACGCGGAGGCGGAGGCGGACGCGGACGGCGCCGCGGATGCCGTCGCCCGGTCCGGGCCCGCGGGGGCGGCGGAGGTCATGGCGGGGGCGGCGGGATCGGCCGGGGCCTCGGCGACCGTATGCGCCTCGTCCCCGCCGCCCTTGGGGAGCTGCGAAGCGCCGTAGGCGCCGCCCGCGACGACGACCAGCGCCACCGCGCCGGTCGCCAGGGCCACCCCCTTGGGCCGGTGGCTCCGGTGCGCCCCGCGCCGGCGGCCGTGCCGGGCGGGGGCGGATGCCTGGGTGGAGGACTCGGGTTCGCGCTTCATGCGAGGTCAACTTTCCACTGCGGTACGGATGAGGGTCCAACACTCAGGAGACGCGGCAGCCCGAGAGCGATAACAGAAACTCCCCAGCCGATGGCCGAGGCAATCTGGTCCGGCGGCTTCTTCCGTGGTCCACTGGAAGCAGGGAGCAGCCGATGGGAGTGAACCGCGCGAGGAGACCGGCCGGAGCGGCGGTGGCCGTGACGGCGTGCCTCGCCCTGGCCGTCGGCCTTGTGGGGTGTTCCGGATCGGAGCGGGAGGCACCGCCCCCACCGTCTACCACCCAGCAGAGCCTGTCGCCCTTCACGGGACTGCCGGCCCGCCCCGGCCCCGTACTCGCCGTCAAGATCGACAACGTGCCGCCGGCGCGACCGCACACCGGCCTCGGCTCGGCCGACATCGTGTACGTGGAGCAGGTCGAGGCGGGACAGAGCCGGATACTGGCCGTCTTCTCGTCGCGGCAGCCGCCGACCGTCGGGCCGGTGCGCAGCGCACGGGAGTCGGACCTGGAGCTGCTGCGGCAGTTCGGCCGCCCGGCACTCGCCTACTCCGGCTCGCAGTCGGCGCTCGCACCCCTGATCGACGCGGCGCCGCTCCACCCGCTCGAGCCGTCGGACGCCCCGCGGGCCTTCGTCCGCGACCAGCGCCGCCCGGCGCCGCACAATCTCTACCTGCGCCCCGCCGCGGCGCTCGCCGCGGCCCCGGAGACGGACCGGGCCAAGGACATCGGCTTCCGGTTCGGCGCGGCTCCGGCGGGCGGCGAGCCGGTGAAGACGCACACGGTGCGCTTCCCGGCGGCCCGGTTCACCTTCACCTGGTCGCAGAGCGGGCAGCAGTGGCTGGTGGCCATGGACGGCGTCGCCGGGCGGACCACGGACGGCGGGCCCCTGGGAGCCAAGACGGTGGTGATCCAGGACGTGGAGGTCCGGCCCTCGAAGTTCCGTGACCGCTGGGGCAGCGTCTCGCCGTACACCGAGACCGTCGGCTCGGGCCGGGCGCTGGTGCTGCGGGACGGCCGCGGCCACGAGGCTCGCTGGAGCCGCCCGGCCGCGGACCGGGGCACCACGTACACCACCCCGTCGGGGCAGCCCATGAACTTCGCCCCCGGGCAGGTGTGGGTGGTGCTCGCCGACCGGCCTACGATCGCGCCATGAAGCCGCTGTCCAGGACCGTCCGCGTCGTGGTGGCGGGGGGTGCGCGGGCCTCCGCCGACGTCCCCGACCACCCCGCGACGTACGAGATCGCCGACCCGCACGAGATACGGGAGCTGCTGGCCGCCCTGCCGGACGAACGCGCTGAACCGCACCACGACTTCGACTGTATGTGCCTGCCGGAGTCCGCGGTCAGGCTGTACGACGCGGCCGGTCAGCGCATCAGAACCCTCGACCGGCACCTGCCGGAGCTGCTGGATCCCGGTCGCCCGGACGCCATCCCCGGCCGCCACCGGGCCGCCTGGGCCGCCGCCGCCCCGGAGCCGCTGCGCGGGTACGCCGAGCGGTGGGCGCGCGGTGAGGACCCCGACCCGGGGGCCGTACGGTCCGTGCCGCTGCGCGTGGTGCTCGGCTGGCTGGGCACTCCCCGCGCGCCGGACGCCGCCCAGCTGCTGGCGCGGCGGGCCCCGACCGCCCTGCTGGAGGCGGCGACGACGGACGAACTGGCCTGGGCGGTACGGGAGAGCGACGCCGTGGCACTCGACGCGGCCGTCGGCTTCTTCGCGAGCGAGGGTTTCACGGCCCGCCACCCCAAGAAGCGCCGCGTCGGCGCGACCGCCCGCGACCTGCTGCTCCGGCACGCGCGCAGGCACCGCCCGGAGCACGTCGCGGTCCTGGAGCGGCGGATGCTGAAGGCAGCGGAGGACCGGATCAAGCGGTGAACCGCCGTCAGTCCTGGGACGCGGCCCAGCGGCGGGTCCCGGTGTCGTACGTGTAGGCGGGGCGCCCCCGGACCCCGCTCGTGCGGAAAGGCCTGCCGTCGTCGGTGATCCGGACCGTGCCGGAGTGTCCCTCGCTGCTCCACTCCAGCTCCAGCTCCCAGCGGCAGTCGCAGCCCGCGGTCCGGGCGGCCACGAGCAGGACCTCCGGGTCGGCGGACGTCACGGTGTACGGGAAAGACACGGCCGGGATCGTACGGTCCGCCAGGCCGTCGACCCCGGCGACGGGACGCGCGACCGGGCGTGGCCGGTCCAGGTCCACGTCGATACGGCGCGGGGTGACCGCGCCGCCGCAGCCGCCGCCCATGCGGTAGGCCTGCCCCGCGGCGGGCGCCGCACGGCCGGTGATCCGCACCCGCAGCGCCTCCAGCACCACCGCGTTGCGCGAGGCGCCCTGGAGGGTGACCCGGACGTGTGTGGCGCCGCCGTCCACCGCACCCAGGGAGCGCGCCCAGGGCCCGGCGTCCTGTTCCTGGGGTGGCGGCGGGACCTGGTGCGGGGCGCGGCCGACGAGGTAGGTGTGGTCGCAGCCGTTCTCCCAGACGCCGGAGGCGACGGTCCAGGTGAAGGGGGCGCCCGGCGGTTCGGGCGGGGCCGCTCCGGCGCCGGGCCCGGCCGGGAGCAGGGTCAGCAGCACGGTCACGACGGCGGCGAGGGCCGCGACCGCGACGACGGACGCGAGGATCGACGCCCGGCGGAGGCGAGGGGTACGGGCGGCGGGGACGGGGGGCGGCTCGGAAACCGGCCCGGGATCCGAAAGTTCCGGCTCCGGGAGCCCCGACACCCCGGGGTCCGCCTCGGCGAGCGGCCCCGACGCGGCGGCTGCTTCCGGCTCGGTCGGCGTTGACGCCGACGTCGGGGCATGCTGGCCCTCCCCCGGCCGGGGCCGTCGGGCCGCGTCCGCGAGGATCCACAGCCGCTGCAGCCGCAGGACGTCCTCGGTCGACACCCCGCACAGCCGGGCCAGCCGTTCGACCGGCGTGAAGTGCTGGGGCACCGCCTCGCCGGAGCCGTATCGGTGCAGGGTCGAGCCGCTCACGCCGACGCGGCGCGCCAGCGCCCCGTAGCTGCGTCCGGAGCGGTCCTTGAGGGCGCGCACCTCCCGCGCGAACCGCTCGACCTCCGGCTCCCGCCCCATGTCCATCCGCCCCCGCCTCCGTCCACGGCCCGTCCCGGGCGGCGTTCCACCCGTCTGTGTCCGTGCACGTCAACGGGGGTGGAATGGTTCCACCGTCCCGCCGGGACCGGAAGTCGTTGCGTCCGCCGCACGCCGCCTTCGAAGCTGACGACGTCACACCGACCGTCACCACGGGGGGATTCCCATGCGTCTCACCACTGTCCGCGCCTCACTGTGCGCCACGCTCGTCACCGCGCTGGCCGCCGCCGGCCTCGGCCTGGCCACCGCGGGGCCCGCCACCGCGGCTGTCCGCCCCGCATTCCTCGACGCCGCCCAGATGCCGGCCTCCGCCACGCCGTGGACGGCCGGTGCCGTCACCCGGGGGCTCCCGGAGGGCGGGGCGTTCTGCGCGCCCGGTGTCATCCCCGCCCAGGGCAGCAGCCACCGTGTGTTCCGTACCGAGCTGGACACGGGCGGGGTGCAGATCACCACGGTCGCCGCGAGCACCGCGCAGGCCACCGAGCTCGTCGGCGCGGTGCGCCGCGCTCTCGCCTCCTGCGCGGAGCGCGTCGTGGGGCAGTACCCGACGACCGAGGCCACGAGCGCGTACCACGGCCGGCTGGCGGTCGAGGAGGGTGCGTACGTCTACAGCCTGGACACCGCCGACCGCGAGGTCGGCTCCACGGACATCAGCCTGTTCTCGGTGGGCCGCGACGGACGCACGGTCACCTATGTCCAGTGGGGGCAGCTGGGCGATCTGGCGGACGCCCCGCTGGCCGGGTTCCGGCAGACCACGCGTACGGCGGTGGCCAAGCTGTACCGCTGAGCCCGGGTCAGCGCACGGCGACCACGACGTGGCTGCTGCCGAACTGCCAGACGGCACCCGCGTGGGCGAAGCCCGCGTCCCGCAGCAGCGTGAGGTGCTCGGAGACGGACAGGTCGTTGCCCTCGCACGGGGGGTGGGCGCGGCCGCCGGACCGTGAGAGGAGCGGGGCCAGTTCGGGGTCGGCGACCACGCCGGACCACCAGGACTCCCAGTCCTCGGGGGTGAGGGTGCTGTGCCGTTCGGCGTGGCGTCGGCCGACGTGCACGGCCAGTTCGGAGATGGCGGCCGCGTCCGGGCGGATGTGGTCGCCGTTGACGAGGACGCCGCCGGGGCGCAGTCGCCCGGCGAGGTCCCGGTAGACGTCCCGCAGGGTCCCTTCGCCGAGGTAGTGCAGGGCGGTGGTGGACACGGCGGCGTCCACGGGCCGGTCGAGGCCGAGGGCGTCCAGCCAGCCGGGCGCTCCGATCACCGCCTCGACGTAGCGCAGGTGGTGTCCGTAGTAGGCGCTGCCGAGTTCGAGGAGGAGCGGGTCGGCGTCGACGGCGAGGACCTCGGCGGCCGGGAGACGGCCGGCCAGCCGGGCCGCGAGGGATCCCGGCCCGCACCCCAGGTCGAGGACGAGGGGGGCGGGCCGGTCCGCGGTGGCGTGTTCGACCACATCGGCGATGACCGTGAATCTCTCCTCCCGGTCGACCGCGTACCTCTCCTGCTGGCATTCCCAGCGCTCCACCCATCGCGCCGCCGTGGCCGTGCTCATCCCCATGCGCTCGTGTCGCCTCCGTCGTACACCCGCCGTGTGCTTATGAAAATCATTGCAGATTGGCGAGCACCGTGAGCAACCCTTCCACCTCTTCGGGTGTGTTGTAGACATGCAGGCTCACGCGCACCGACGCGTCCTTGACGCCGGCGCCGGCCTGGCAGTGGCCGTCGGAGCGGACCATGAAGCCATGGCTGAAGAGGATGAAGCCCAGGTCGTGCGGGGGGATTTCGCGGTGTGTGAAGGTCACCAGGCTGCATCTGCGCTGGACTTGGGAGTCCGCCGCGAGGCTGGCGCGGCAGCCGATCACGTCGTACGCCGGCAGCCGGCTCAGTCCGTCGGTCAGGCGGGCGGTCAGCGCGGTGGTCCACCGTTCGATCGGGTCGGTGCCGGCGGCTTCCAGCCAGTCGAGCGCCGCGGTGAGGGAGGCGATGCCTGCCGTGTTCGGTGTGCCGTCCCAGCCGCCGGGGCGGAACGCGGGGCCGCGCCGCCCCCGGGCCCAGACGGCGCCGGTGCCGGGCAGGGCGAGGGCCTTGTGGCCGGAGAACACCACGAAGTCCACGTCGAGTTCGGCCGTCGACAGCGGGAGGTGACCGATGCTCTGGGCCGCGTCCAGGCAGATCGGCACGTCGGGGCCGACGGTCTCGCGGATGCGGTGCACGTTCATGTCGACGCCATGGACGTGGTGGACGTGGGTCGTGGCGACGAACCGGGTGCGCGGGCCGGTGAGCGCGGCGAGCGCCACCGGGTCGTAGTCGCCGGAGCTTGCTTGGTAGGGCAGTTCACGTACGGCGATCCGCACTCCCTGGCGGGCCAGCAGCTCCCGCGCCTCCAGCCATGGGGAGAGGTTCGCCTCGTGGTCGGCGAAGGGGACGACGATCTCGTCCCCGTCGACCAGCAGCGCGGGCAGCCAGTCCCGGGCGATGGTGCGCAGCCCTTCGGTGGCGCCGCTGGTGAAGTGCACGGAGGACCGCTCGGGCTCCGGGTCGCCGAGGAAGCGCCGGATCCGGTCCCGGGCCTCTTCGACCATGGCGGTCGTGGTGTTGGCCCAGGGGTACGAGCCGCGTCCCGCGTTGGCGTTGGTGGTGGTGAGGTAGTCGTGCACGGCGTCCAGGACGGCCTGGGGCTTCTGCGAGGTGGCCGCGCTGTCCAGATAGACGAGGTCCGGCCGGGCCTGGAGGATCGGGAACTGGGCCCGCAGGGGTCGCTGCCAGGGGGTCAGCTCGGCTATCGCCGCCTCCGTCGGGTCGGCCATGTCAGTCACGCACCAGCGGAGCACCGGCGTCCCGCCAGGCGATGATGCCGCCGGCCAGACTGCGTACGTCGGGATGTCCCATGCGGGTCAGCAGGGCGGCGTAGCGGGCGGACTTCTCGCCGACCGGGCAGGCCAGCAGCACCGGCTGCCGGGTGCTGAACGGCAGCCCGTTCCTGACCAGTTCCTCGAAGAGCTCGTCGACGATGTTCATGGAGCCTTCGATGTGGAGCGCGGCGTAGGCGAAGGGGCCGCGCAGGTCGATGACGAGGGGCCGCTGTGTCTCGATCCATTTACGCGCGTCGCCGACGTCGACGGCCGGGGCCGCGCTGATCTCACCGGGGGTGAGGGTGGCGAGGGAGTTCCGTACGGCCGGCCGGCCGAGCAGGTCGGGGCGGCGGCGGCCGATGTATCCGAGGTAGCTCTCCACCCGGTCGCAGACGATGAAGACGGCCGTCCTGCGGTCCGTCAGTTCGCGGTCGATCGGCTCCAAGTGGCGTACGGCGCCGAAGTAGGCGGCGCCGCCGGTGGGGCCGGCGAGCAGGCCGCAGCGGCGGATCAGGGTCAGCATGCCGTCGATGGCGTCGTCGGCGCCGACGGCTTCGATGGTGTCGTAGGTCGCCGGGTCGAAGATGCCGACCTCTTGCACCTCGTCGATGGTGCGGATGCCGGGGATGAAGTCCGACTTGTGGGCGACCAGTCCGACCACGCCGACCGAGGGGTCGTGGGCGCGCAGGGTCCTGGCGACCCCGGTGGAGGAACCGGCCGTTCCGACGCAGGCGATGAACCAGTCGGGGGCCCGGCCGTCGAGGTCGGCGATGATCTCGGGGCCGGTGCCCTCGGCGTGGGCTTCGGTGTTGCGGGCGTTGAAGTACTGGTCGGTGTGGAGGTGGGCGCTGTCGGGGCGGCTCAGCTGCTGGTGGAAGAGGGTCAGGGGGTCCTCGGTGTCGGTGGGGTCGAGACACTCGGACTGTCCGGGCAGTTCCTCGATCTCGGCGCCGAGCAGCAGGAGGAGGTCCTTGATCTCCGGTACGCGCATCCGGTTGGTGACGCTCTTGAACGGCAGACCGTGCATTCCGGCGATCAGGGCCAGCGCTTTGGCGGTGTTCCCGCTGGACAGCTCCACGACCGTCTCGCCGCGCTCCTTGGCGCCGGCGAGTTCCTCCCGGGTCATGTTCCAGGCGGCCCGGTCCTTGAGGGAGCCGAAAGGGTTGAGCATTTCGAGCTTGGCGTAGAGGTCGATGTGGCGCAGGCCGTGCACGGCCGGGTCGATGCGCACCAGCGGGGTGTCGCCGATGGCGTCGGTGATGCTGTCGTACCTCATCCGTGCTGCTCCCCCAGACGTGAGATCGGCCAGTACTGGTCGTCGAGGCACCAGCGCCAGAAGCCCGCCTCGCCGGACACGGCGACCTTGCGGGCCACCGGCTGCTGTTGGGCGTGGGTGGCGCCGAAGTCCATGCAGTAGGCGGCGGTGTTGGTGAAGGCGAGGAGGTCGCCGGGGTGGGGTGGACGGGGCAGGAAGACCGCCCTGCGGGTGATGAGGTCCGCCTCCAGGCAGAGGTTGCCCATGAGGTACGCGGCCACGGGCCGCTCGCCGCCGGCGTCGGCGCGGGGCACGAGCACCGGGTCCATGAGCACGCCGTGGTCCTCCAGGCCGACGTCCCCGGCGTTCATCGCGAGCCGCACGAGGTGTTCGCCGGTGTCGGTGCGCCGGACCTCCAGCACCTTGCCGAGGGTGAGCCCGCACTGGTCGGCCAGGGCACGGCCGGGCTCGGCGTACAGGTCGGCGAGGCTCTCCAGGAGCAGGGTGCCCAGCGGCCGTCCGAGGCTGGGGGCGGGCCGGGTGAGGAGTTCGTCGAGGTAGTCCTCGCCGGCGACGGGGCGGTGGGCGGGGTAGAGGCCGAGGGCGCCCTTGAGGGTGCCGTTCTCGCTGCGCAGGCCGTAGCCGTGACCGCCCCAGGTGATCGGCGGGCGGCGGCCCATGACCGCGTCGGTGAGGGCGGTGGTGTAGCGCTCCCACTGGCCGGCGTGGGCGAGGTAGTTGATGCCGAAGCCGCCGCCGACGTCGACGGCGCGCGGCTCGAAGCCGCGCAGCCGCAGCTCCTCCAGGGCGCGCAGGCAGCCTTCCAGGGCGGTGGCCTTCTCGTCCACGCTGGTGGTGTCGAGGTGGTAGCCGACGCCGAGCGGTTCCAGTTCGTCCCGGTGCCGTTCGAGGACGTCGAGCAGGGAGTCCAGGGCCTTCACGGACCAGCCGAAGCGGCTGCGCCGGGACAGGCGCCGGGCCCCGGAGGTCTCGAACTCGGCCAGCCGCAGGACGACGCGCAGGCGCGGCAGTCCGTACGTACGGACCAGGCGCGCCGCGGTCTCCAGTTCGCCGGGGCCGTCGGCGTTGACCGTGGCGCCGGCGCGGGCGGCGAGCCAGAGGAATTCGGGGTCCTTGGGGCCGGTCGCCATGATCCTCTCGCCGGTGAACCCGGCGCCGAGGGCGTGCTGGAGCTCGCCGAGTGACGCGGCGTCGAGGTCGGTGCCGGTCGCGGCGAGGCGTCGTACGAGCGTGCTGGAGCGATTGGTCTTGTGCGCGAAGAAGATGCGTCCGGTGAGGTGGTGGCGGGCGAGGACGGAGCGGAAGCGTGCGGCGTTCTCGGCGATCTGGTCCGGCAGGAGGAGGTTGAGCGGGGAGCCCAGGGCGTCCACGAGCTGGTGGAGGAGGGCGGCCGACGCCAGCAACGACGACGATCGCCGTGCCGGCCGCGGCTCCAGATACAACGGCGCGTCGCTCATCCCCGCGTTATGCCCACCCCGGCGGCGCGATGACCGTCGTACGGGAGAGACGGCCGGATCGATGCGGTGGCGCCGCCGGGGGCGGGGTCACAGGGCGAGGGTCATGAGGATCTCGTCCCGGTCGTCGCCCGGGGCGATGCGCAGGGCGCCGGGCCACCGGCCGGTCTCGGTCCAGCCAAGACCGCGGTAGAACCGTTCGAGCCCCAGGCCGGCCCGTACGGCGATATTCAGCCGTTCGAGGCCCATCTCGGAGCGGGCGACGCCGCTCGCGTGGCGCATCAGCGCGCCGCCGATGCCGCGGCCGCGCAGCCGCGGATCGGTCTGCACGTGGTTGACGACGCCGTGGTGGGCGACGAGCGGGTGGGTGTCGCGCCGGACGACGAGCCAGCCGGCGAGCGTGCCGTCGAGGGTGGCGAGCAGCAGTCTGCCGCGCCAGGGGTCGAGCGCGTCGGCGAGCCGGTCCACGGCGGGCGCGACGTGGCGGGCGTCGACCGGTGGCATCGGCAGATCGGCCGCGATGACCGCGCCGCCTTCGTTGATGACGGCCGTCCAGCACTCCGTGAGCCGACGCCGGAGTTCGGGCGTGGCCTCCGGGGGACGGATGAGCTGGGTGAACTGGAGGGACTGAAGCACGGTCATGGGAGGGAGCTTGCCCAGCGGGGCGTCGTGGCGCACCTGTACGGGGCCACTTTGATAATGGGATCCGTTTTCATATAGCGTGGCCGGGCAGCCCACCAACCCTGGAGGACCGACATGGCCGTACCCAAGCGCAAGATGTCCCGCAGCAACACCCGCCACCGCCGCGCGCAGTGGAAGGCCACCACGCCGCAGCTGGTGCCCTTCACCGTCGACGGCTCCGTGTACCTCGTACCGCAGCGCCTGCTCAAGGCGTACGAGCGTGGTCTCCTGCGCCCCGAGGGCCAGGCGTGACGGACAGTGCGTCCGGCGACCGCCGACTGCCGGTGACGGTGCTCTCCGGCTTCCTCGGCGCGGGCAAGACCACCCTGCTCAACCACGTCCTGGCCAACCGCGACGGCCTGCGGGTCGCCGTGATCGTCAACGACATGAGCGAGATCAACATCGACGCCGCGCTGGTGCGGGGCGGCGACGCGGCCCTCTCGCGGACCGAGGAGCGGCTGGTCGAGATGACCAACGGGTGCATCTGCTGCACCCTGCGCGACGATCTGCTGGAGGAGGTGGACCGGCTGGCCCGTGACGGCCGCTTCGACTACCTCCTCATCGAGTCCAGCGGCATCTCCGAGCCGATGCCGGTCGCCGCCACGTTCGCCTTCCCCCGCGACGACGGCGCCACCCTCGGGGACCTCGCCCGGCTCGACACCATGGTCACCGTCGTGGACGCGGCGAACTTCCTCCCGGAGCTGACCGGTGGTGACGGGCTCGCCGAACGCGGCCTGGACCAGTACGAGGACGACGAGCGCACCGTGAGCGACCTGCTCATGGACCAGATCGAGTTCGCCGACGTGATCGTGCTCAACAAGCTCGACCTGGTCGGCGTGGACGAGGCCGTCCGCCTCAAGGCGGCGCTGACCCGGCTCAACCCGGCCGCCCGGCTCGTGCCCGCGACCCGGGGCCGGATCGCCCCGGGCGACATCCTCGGCACCGGCCGCTTCGACCTCGAACGCGCGCAGCAGGCGCCGGGCTGGGTCATGGAGCTCAACGGCGACCATGTGCCGGAGACCGAGGAGTACGGCATCTCCTCCACCGTCTTCCGCGCCGAACGGCCCTTCCACCCGGGCCGGTTGTGGAGCTTGGTCACCGAGGGCCTGGACAGCGGCGCCTACGGGCAGATCCTGCGCTCCAAGGGCTTCTTCTGGCTGGCCAGCCGCCCCCACGTGACCGGACTGTGGTCGCAGGCCGGCGCGGTGGCCCGGTTCGAGCCCTCCGGCGCCCGGGACGCGCACACCGAGCAGGGCCAGGAACTGGTCTTCATCGGCACCCGCTTGCGCGCCGACGCCCTGCACGCCGCCCTGGACGCGTGCCTGCTCGCGGACGGCGAGGCCGCTCCCGCCGACGACGACTTCCCCGCCTGGGAGACGTACGGCATCGGCGACGCCTGCGAGCACGAGCACGCCGCCCCCGAGGCGGCCTGACACTCCGGGCTGGGCGGTGGTCGCAGCCACGGCACCGCCCAGCCCGGCCGAGTCCTTCCGCTCATGCCGCGGCCCGCCCCCACCCCGTGGCCGGGGGCGCGCCACGGCCGTCCTACGGCGCCTTGGAGGGCGCGGGCGAGCGGTGGGCGAGACGGTCGGCGGCGCGCCGGCCACGCCGTTCCACGGGCAGCGGCGTGCCATGGGCCTTGGCGAGCCCGAAGGGCGGCATGTCGGCGTAGATCGACTCGTACTGCCCCTCGGGCACGATGTACGCCTCGTGCCACAGCCCCACGTGCTGACGCACCTTTCCCGCACGCTCCTTGCGGTTGATGATCGCCCACGCCCGGTGGTGGAACATGTCGGGCGCCTTGGCGTACGCGTAGAGCTTCTCCTTGGACTCCCAGTACTGGACCACGTAGTACGTGCGCGGTGACGCGGTGAGCAGGACGTGGCCGAGCAGGCCGCGCTCCTTGTCCTTGGCCAGTTCGCGCAGCATGCGCGGCATCGCCAGGAACACCGGCAGCCAGTGGTGCACCGCCCAGAAGTGGTTGACGCGCATCCCGATGAGCAGGACGACGACATCTCCCTCGGCGGCCGCGGTGGTGCGGCCCGGGATCGGCTTGGCGAACACACTGCCTCCAGATCGCCTGATGGGATGGGGGCGCGCGCCGTCCGGGCGGGCGCATAGTTGGATAGTGGCACTCTCCAAGTGGAAGGCACAAGAGATGCGGCTGGCGGAGTTGAGCGAACGGAGCGGCGTCTCCACCGCGACCATCAAGTACTACCTGCGCGAAGGCCTGTTGCCGCCGGGCCGCCTGATCGGGGCGAGGACCGCCGACTACGACGAGAGCCATCTGCGGCGGCTGCGGCTGGTGCGGGCGCTGATCCAGGTCGGCCGGGTGCCGGTGGCGACCGCCAGGGAAGTGCTCGGACACGTCGACGACGACTCCCTGGGCCGGACGATCCGGCTGGGGGCCGCCCTGTGGGCCCTGCCCCGGGGGCCGGAGCCGGACGAGGAGGACGAGTCCCTGGCCGCGGCCAGGGCCGAGGTGGACCGGCTGCTGACCGCGGTGGGCTGGAAGACCGCCCGGGAGGTCGGCGAACTCTCCCCCGACCACCGCTCCCTGGTGGTGGCGGTCGCCACGCTCAACCGGCTCGGCTACCCCTGGGACGCCGAGCTGATGGCACCGTACGCCCGGCTCATGCACCAAGTGGCCGTCCGAGACCTGGACTTCGTGGACACCCAGCCGTCCGAGGCGGAGAAGGTGGAGAGCGCGGTGGCCGCCGCCATCCTCTTCGAGCCCATCCTGCGGGCGCTGCACCGGCTCGCCCAGGAGGAGGAGGCGGCCAGGAGGTACGGCCTGGAGTGAGGGCCGTCGCGAGCCGGCCCGCGGGACCGGAGGACTGGCACCCGGCACCGCCGGTGGGCCGAGGGGCGCGAGTTGCGTCGCGGGGCGTTCGCCTGGCGTACGCCGGGCAGTCATGGAGTGTCCGCCGGGCGCTACCCCGCGCACGCTGTCCTTGGGGCGCTGCTCGCCACCCCTTCACCCGCCGAGGTCGATTCACCCATGACTGAACTCAACCGCCGTCGCTTCCTGCAGCTCGCCGGAGGCGCCGCCGCCCTCACGATGCTGTCGGACAGCATCGCCCGGGCCGCCGCGATCCCCGCCCAGGGAAGCACCGGCACGCTCCAAGACGTCGAGCACATCGTCGTCCTGATGCAGGAGAACCGTTCCTTCGACCACTACTTCGGGGCGATGAAGGGCGTCCGCGGCTTCGGCGACCCCCGTCCCGTCACACTGCCCAGCGGCAAGTCGGTCTGGCACCAGGCGGACGGCGGCAAGGTGACCCTGCCGTTCCGCCCCGCCGGCGAAAACCTCGGCATGGAGTTCCTCCAGGGCCTCAACCACGACTGGGCGGGCGGCCAGAAGGCCTTCAACAAGGGCAAGTACGACCAGTGGGTGCCCGCGAAGACCGCGACCACGATGGCGTACCTCACCCGCGACGACATCCCGTTCCACTACGCGCTCGCCGACGCCTTCACGATATGTGACGCGTACCACTGCAGTTTCATCGGCGCCACCGACCCGAACCGCTACTACATGTGGACCGGGCACACCGGCAACGACGGCACGGGCGGCGGTCCGGTCCTCGACAACGCCGAGGCCGGCTACGGCTGGACCACCTACCCCGAGCGCCTGGAGGCGGCCGGGGTGTCCTGGAAGATCTACCAGGACATCGGCGACGGCCTGGACGCCGCCGGACACTGGGGCTGGATCAACGACGCCTACCGCGGCAACTACGGCGACAACTCCCTGCTGTACTTCAACAGCTACCGCGGCGCCCAGCCCGGCAACCCGCTCTACGACAAGGCCCGCACGGGCACCAACGCCAAGAACGGAGACGGCTTCTTCGACATCCTGCGCGCCGACGTCCAGGCGGGCCGGCTCCCGAAGGTGTCTTGGATCGCCGCCCCCGAGGCGTTCTCCGAACACTCCAACTGGCCGTCCAACTACGGCGCCTGGTACATCTCGCAGGTCCTGGACGCGCTGACGTCCAACCCCGACGTCTGGGCCCGCACCGCGCTGTTCATCACCTACGACGAGAACGACGGCTTCTTCGACCACGTCGTGCCGCCGTACGCCCCCGCCTCCGCCGCGCAGGGACTGTCGACCACGCCCACGGCCCTGGACGTCTTCCCCGGCAAGACCGGCTACGTCGCGGGCCCCTACGGCCTGGGCCCGCGCGTCCCGATGCTGGTCGTCTCCCCCTGGAGCACCGGCGGCTACACCTGCTCCGAGACCTTCGACCACACCTCGATCATCCGGTTCATGGAGGAGCGCTTCGGCGTGCACGAGCCCCAGATCTCGCCCTGGCGGCGGGCCGTCTGCGGCGATCTGACCTCCGCCTTCGACTTCGCACGGACCCAGACCACACCGGCCGAGCTGCCCCCGACCGACGCCTACTTCCCGCCGGACCGCGAGCGGCACCCCGACTTCCGGCCCACCGCCCCGGCCGTGGGCACCATGCCCCGGCAGGAGCCCGGCAGCAGGCCCACCCGCCCGCTGCCCTACGCCCCGTACGTGGACGGCGCCGCGGACACCGCCGCGGGCAGGTACCGGCTCACCTTCAGCGGCGGCCCGGCGGCCGGCGCCCAGTTCTACGTCACCGCCGCCAACCGCACCGACGCGCCCTGGACGTACACCACCGAGGCCGGCAAGACGATCGCGGACACCTGGAGCACCCAGTACTCCAAGGGCGTCACGGACCTCACCGTCCATGGCCCCAACGGCTTCCTGCGCCGTTTCCGCAACCCCGGCAAGACCGCCGGCCCCGAGGTCACCGCCCGCCACAACGCCACCACCGGCAACCTCGACCTCACCTTCACCAACGCGGGCACTGCCGACGCCCACCTCACCGTCTCCAACAGCTACGCCGGCACCCCGCAGACGTTCACCGTCCGCAAGGGCGCGACGGTCCATCACACCGTGGACCTGCGGACCTGCCGCAACTGGTACGACGTCACCGTCACCGCCACGACGGCCGACTTCGTACGCCGGTTCGCCGGCCACGTCGAGACGGGCGCGCCGGGCCTCACGGATCCGGGCATCCTCACCGCCTGACCCTCCCTGAGGCACCCGAAGGGGTGCGTTTCCCGATCCGTTCCCGGCTCGTTGACCCCTGGTCCCAGGGGGCGGGCAACTCTCCTGGGGCCCATGAGAGTTGCCCGTACCCCTGGGGGGGACCGTGTTACGTCACCGCGCACCGTCACATGCCATTCGCGCCGTGGTGACGGTGCTCCTGGCCTGCTGCGCCCTGCTCGGGGCCGGGTTCGCGGGCGCCGCGCCGGGGGTCACCGCGGAGCCGGCCGGCGCGCCGCCGCGCCCGAAGGCCGGCCGGTGGACCCCGGTCGCGCCCGGCGTGCGCTACACCGCGTTCGACAGCCCCGCCGCCAAGGGCGTCGTCCGGGCCCATGTCCTCGCCGTCGATCTCGCCCGGCGGGGCGTGGTCGTGGACCTGCTCCATCCGGGCGCGGTCGGCGCGCGGGCGCCGCTGTCGCGGCTCGCGGACACGCAGGGCGCGGTGGGCGGCGTCAACGGCGACTTCTTCAACCTCAGCGAGGCTCAGCACCCGGGGGTCGAGGCGACCGGCGCGCCCGTGGGGCCCGCCATCGCGGACGGCCGGGTGCTCAAGGCCGCCGTACCGGAGGGGCAGCGCTTCGGCCCGAGGCTGCCGCCCGGCACGTCCACCCGGGACGTCCTCGGGGTCGGCTTCGACGGCCGGGCGCGTCTGGACCGGCTCACCCTGGACGGCTCGGTGTCGCTGCCGGGCGGACGGCTGGAGCTGGGCGGGCTCAACCAGTACGCGCTGCCGGTCGGCTCGGTCGGCCTGTTCACCCCCGCCTGGGGTGCGGCATCGCGGGTACGGGCGACCTGCGGCACCGACACCGACCGGGGCGCGCCGTGCACCGCGGACACCCATGAGGTGACCGTCCGTGAGGGACGGGTCGTCGCGGTCGCCGGCTCCCCCGGGCGCGGGCAGATCGCCGAGGGGGATCAGGTGCTGGTCGGCCGGGAGGCGGGGGCGGGGGCGCTGCGCGCCCTGTCGGTGGGCGACCGGGTCGCCGTACGGCACCGCCTGCGGGCGGACCACGCCGGGGTGCCGTTCCGGTTCGCGCTGGGCGGCTTTCCGGTGGTGCGCGGCGGGGAGCCGCTGGCCGGTCTGGACACGGTCACGGCGGCGGTCCGTACGGCCGCGGGGATCCGGGACCGGGGCCGTACGCTGCTGCTGCTCGCCCTGGATGGCGGACCCTCCTACCGCAGCGGCTTGAGCGTGGCCGAGGCGGCCGACCTGATGCGCGCGCTGGGGTCGGTGGACGCGTTCTGTCTGGACGGCGGGGGTTCGTCGACGCTGGTCGCTCGGGATCGCGACACACAGATGGTGACGGTACGTAACCACCCCAGTGGGGACGGCGAGCGCCCGGTGCCCAACGGCATCGGTGTCTTCGTCCGGTGGTGACCTGACCGGGCACCCGGCGTCACCGAGCGGGATGGGCGGCCCCTGGTTAGCGTGGCTGGCAGAGGACCGATCACCGATCAGAAAATCACCGCTCAGACAGAAGAGAGTCACAGTCATGGCCGCACAACCTGACGGCAAGCCGTGCTGGACCGACGCGATGTTCACCGACGTGGAGGGTGCGAAGGCGTTCTACGGTGACGTGCTGGGGTGGACCTTCGGCGAGGCCGCGTCGGAGTTCGGCAGCTACACCCAGGCCTACCGCGACGGCAAGGCGGTCGCCGCCGTCGTCCCGCCGATGCCCGGCCAGGACGGCGAGGAGAGCCGGTCGGCGTGGTGTCTGTACCTCGCCTCGTCCGATGTGGCCGCCACCGCGCGGAAGATCCGCGACAACGGCGGGACCCTGCTGATGGAGCCGATGCAGGTCGGTGACTTCGGGTCGATGTGCCTGGCGCAGGACCCCGGCGGGGTCACCTTCGGCGTCTGGCAGGGCGGCGCCCACGAGGGCTTCGAGAAGATGGGTGAGACGGGCTCGTACGTGTGGAGCGAGATCTTCACCCGCACACCGGACGAGTCGGACGCCTTCTTCCCGGCCGTCTTCGGCTACGGCGTGAAGACGATGGACGCCCCGGACGTCCCGGAGATGGACTACAAGATCTACACCCTGGACGACAATCCCGAGCTCGGCCGGATGCTGATGACCGGCGACTTCCCGCCCGACGTCCCCTCGTACATCCAGGTGTACTTCGCCGTGGACGACTGCGACGCGGCGGTCGCGAAGGCGCAGAAGCTGGGCGGGCAGGTGGTGTTCGGGCCGATGGGCAGCCCGTTCGGCCGGTTCGCGGCGATCGTGGACCCGCAGGGCGCGGCCTTCGCGGTGATCGACCAGGGCACCACCGAAGGTGAGATGCCCGACCTGCTCTGAGGTGCGTGTGGGTGTGCCGCGAGGTCCCGGGCACACGCGCGTGGCGGGTCGCTCACCCCTGGTCGCGGACGGCGACGATGCCGTTGAAGACGCCCACGTAGGCCGTGCCGTCGGGGCCGATGGTGATCGGGGCCCAGTTGTTGTCGTACGCGGGGCCGGTGCCCGTGAGGCGCTGCCAGCGCCGTTCGCCGGTGCGGACGTCGACGGCGGTGAGGTACCAGGCGTCGATGCCGAGGGCGTTGGGCTCCTTCTCGTAGAAGTAGAGCAGGCCGTTGGCGGTGGAGAGCTTGGGGACGGTGGAGGGGGAGCGGATCGCGCTCTCCCAGACGGTGTCGCAGCCGCTGCCGTCGGGGCGGACGTCGATCCGGGTGACTCCGCCGACGACGCTGCGGCCGAAGGTGAGGGAGAGCGGGTTCTCGTAGCCGTAGTTGTTCTCGACGACGAGGCTGGTGCCCCAGCTGATGAGGGAGTTGTCGGTGGTGGAGGCGCCGGAGGCGAAGATCGGCACCTTGCAGACGAGGCGGCGGTGGGCGGGGACGTCGGTGCCGCGGCGGTATACGAGGACGTTCATCCGGTCGTCGGCGTTGTCGGTGATGGCGACGTACCGCTCGCCGCCCTGGCCGAACAGGTCGGGGGTGGTGCCCGAGCCCTGGTTGACGGAGCCGGGCTTGGTGCCGGTGCCGCGGTCGTAGGTCTGGCGCCACTGAACCACCGGGGTCCCGTCGGGGGCGGCCCGGAAGCTGTAGAGGGCGTGTCGGAGACGATCGAGACGCCGTCCTCGGCGACGGAGAAGGAGTTCTGGATCTCCTCGCCCGTCAGCCGCAGCGAGCGGATCTCACCGGTGCCGGGGTGGACGGTGCCGACCCGGCCGAGCCGGGTCACCCACCAGATCCGGCCCTGCCAGTCGGGCATCACGGAGGTGACGGGGTCGCAGTCGCCGCTGGGGAAGAGGTTGGTCCAGCTGACGCAGTCGTGCGGGACGTGCGCGGTGAGGTCCCAGTCGTCCTGGACGGTGAACCGCCAGGCTCCGTCAGGGCCTCGGTCGTGGGCGATGCGCAGGACGTGCTGCCGCGAGTCGGCGAGGACGACCCGGTCCCGGTCGTCGAGGTAGAAGTAGGCGCCGCCGGAGGTGTCCTTGAAGATCTTGGAGAAGTCGAGCCGGGTGACGGCCTCGACGGTCGAGGAGCGCTGCGGCAGTTCGTACTCGGCGAGGGTGTCGAGGGTCCGCGGGTCGAGCAGCTTGAGCAGGAAACCGGTGAAGGTGCCGCAGACGGTGAGGAGCCGGCCCGCCGAGTCGAAGGTGGCGGTGGCGCATTCACCGCCCACGGGGGCGATCCGCGCGCTGGTGACGGAGGGGTTGCGGCCGAGCGGTCCGGAGTAGGGGTGGGTGCCGCTGCCGGCGGCGTCGGCGTGCATCCCGCTGCGGCCGTTGGGGGCGAGGTGGGGGTGCTGGGGCGGGGCCTCGGCCGGGACGGGCCGGGCGGTCGCGGGGGCGCCGCGGTAGTCGTCGACCAGCCGGTGGCCCGGGGCCTTGGGTATCTCGGTGGCGACGGCGGGGGCGGCGGCCGTGAAGGCGGTCGCGGTGACGAGCAGCAGCGCGAAGGAGCGGGCACGGTCGCGCGTCCGGCGGCAGATGCGCGGTGGGCGGTCGGGTCTCAGGGGGGACATACGGCTCCTCGGATGCGTAACGTCGTCGCGCCGGCGGCCGACGTTAGGACCGAGTCGTTGAGATGTACATGGAAATGCCCGGTGTTTCACGGTCACTTCATGGTCACTTCATGGTCGGGAAACGTTACGGCTTGAGCCCGCTGACCACGTTCGCCGTCGCGGCGACACCGTTCTGGATGGTCGGCGCCATGCTCGTCCCCGCCAGGAAGAAGCCGAGCAGGGCGCAGACCAGCGCGTGCGAGAACTTGAGACCGCCGTTGCGGAGAAAGATCACCGCGAGGATCAGCAGGAGCAGTACGACAGAGACGGACACGGCCACCTTCGCCACCTTCCTTGTGCCGCACGGGAAATGCGGCGCTCGGCGGCCAGTGTGGCGGAGTACGGGCGTCATCCGGCCGTACGGCATGTCCGCCGAACGGGTGGTCGTGCGTAGCGCCTTGGGATCCGAGTCGTTCGGAGCCCTTGCGCGCGTCCGTCGCCCGCGCGGCGAAACCGACCGGGACCCCGCGCGCGTGGTGACGTATGTCGTGATCGCTTCGAAGGGAATCCCCGTGCACGTCACCGCATTACGGCCGTCCCGCCGTACCGCACTGGCACTCGGCGCCGGCGCGGCGCTCGCAGCCGCCCTGTCGCCCGTCGGGACGGCCCACGCCCTGTCCGGCGCAAAGGGCGTCACCGCGCGGCTCAGGCGGCTGGAGCGGGAGCACTCCGCCCGGCTGGGCGTGTTCGCCCATCACACGGGCTCGGGGAGGACGGTGGCGTACCGCGCGGACGAACGCTTCCCCATCTGCTCGGTGTTCAAGACGCTCGCCGCCGCGGCCGTCCTGCGCGACCTCGACCACGACGGCTCGTTCCTGGCCCGGCGCATCCGCTACACCGCGCCGTACGTCACCAGGTCGGGCTGGTCCCCGATCACGGGGAAGGACGAGCACCTCGCCCACGGCATGACGATCGCCGAGCTGTGTCACGCCACCATCTGCCACAGCGACAACACCGCGGCCAATCTCCTCCTCACCGAACTGGGCGGACCGACCGCCATCACCGCCTTCGCCCGCTCGATCGGGGACGGCACGACCCGGCTCGACCGCTGGGAGCCCGAACTCAACTCGGCGGAACCCTGGCGCGAGACCGACGTCACCACACCCCGAGCCATCGGCCGGACCTACGCGCGTCTCACCCTCGGCAACGTCCTGGAGCGTGACGACCGGCAGCGCCTCACCGGCTGGCTGCTCGCCAACACGACCAGCGGCGAGCGGTTCCGCAAGGGGCTGCCGGCCGACTGGACCGTCGCCGACAAGACCGGCGCGGGCCGGTACGGCGGCAACAACGACGTGGGCGTCGTGTGGCCGCCCGGCCAGGCGCCGATCGTGATGGCCGTCTTCACGGCCAAGCAGGAGGAGGCCGCCCCGGCAGACAATCCCCTCGTCGCCAAGGCCGCGGCGCTGCTGGCGGAGGCGCTCACCTAGCCCGTTACGAGACCCCTTGGGCGCCGCGGGCGCAGCTCTCCCAGTCGAGGGTGCGGTCGCACCAGCGTTCCAGGAGCACCCGGTCGTGGCCCACGGCCAGGAGTCCCGCGCCCTCCTCGCGGCGGTAGGTCTCGACGGCGGCGACCAGCGCCGCCGTCGTGGACGCGTCGAGCATCGCGGTCATCTCGTCGCAGATGAGCCAGCGCGGGCGCAGCGCCAGGGCGCGGGCCAGGCAGGCCCGTTGGAGCTGGCCGTCGCTGACCTCGTGCGGGCGGCGGGCCAGCAGGTCGTCGGTGAGGCCGACGGCCGGGGCCAGTTCGGCGACCCGGTCGGCGGCCTCGGCGCGGCGGCCGGTGGCCCGCAGGGGCTCGGCGATCAGGTCGCGCAGCCGCAGGCGGGGGTCGGCGGACATCCGGGGCTGCTGGAAGACGACACCGACGGAGGTCCGCAGGGCCCGGGGGGCGCGGTGGCGCCAGCCGCGGACGTCGGTGCCGTCGAGGGTGACCCGGCCCGCGTCGGGCCGGTGCAGCAGGGCCGCCACGCGCGCGAGGGTGGACTTCCCGCAGCCGCTGGGGCCGAGCAGGCCGACGGCCTCGCCGGGTGCGACGGTCAGGGAGGCGTCCTGGAAGACGGGGCGGCGCCGGTCGTATCCGGCGGTGACGGCGTGGAGTTCAAGCACGGTGCCCCTCCAGGCGGGCGCTCAGGCCGACGGGGTGGTGGCAGGCGATCCCCGCGGTGAAGCGCGGGCGCTCCTCGCACCGGTCGTCCGCCCGCGCGCAGCGGGCCGCGAACGTGCAGCCCGGGGGGAGGTCGCCGAGCTCGGGCGGCAGGCCGGGGATGGGGGTGAAGTCCCGCTCGGGCAAGGCGGCGAGCAGCCCGCGGGCGTAGGGGTGGCGGGGGCCGGGCTCGCCGAAGAAGTCGGGTGCGGCGGCGAGTTCGACGATCCGGCCCGCGTACATCACGGCGACCCGGTCCGCGATCCGCGCGGCCGCCGCGAGGTCGTGGGTGATCATCAGCAGCGCGCGGCCGTCGTCGGCGTGGCGGCGCAGTTCGTCGACGGTACGGTCCACGAGCGGCCGGTCGAGCCCGGTGGTGGGTTCGTCGGCGAGCAGCAGCGGCGCGTCGCCGATGAGGGCGAGGGCGGTCGCGGCGCGCTGGGCGAGGCCGCCGGAGAGCTCGTGCGGGAAGCGGTCGAGATGGCCGGCCGGGAAGGAGGCGCGCTCGGCGGCGGTCTCGGCGGCCCGGCGCAGCTCCCGGCGCGGGGTGCCGGTGAGCTCGCGCAGGGTCTCCTCCAGCTGGGCCCGTACGGTCCTGACCGGGGTGAGGTGGGCGGCCGGGCTCTGCGGTACGAGGCCGATGCGCCGGCCCCGTACCGTACGGGCGAGCGTCTTCTCGTCGGCGCCGAGCAGCTCGATGCCGTCAACGACGGCCCGGCCCGCGGTCTGGGCGTTGCCGGGGAGCAGGCCGAGCAGGGCGGAGGCGAGGACGGACTTGCCGCAGCCGCTCTCGCCGACGAGGGCCAGGCACTCCCCCGCCGCCAGCTCGAAGCTGGCGTCACAGACGGCGGCGACATGGCGGCCGCCGCGCATTCGGAACCGTACGGACAGGCCGTCGACGGTGAGGACGGGCGCGGTCACAGCATCAGCTCCGATCGGCGGCGCGGGTTGATCCGCTCCCGCCAGGCGCCGGCGAGGCCGGCGATGGCGAGGGTCGGGACGATCAGGAGGAGGCCGGGGAAGAGCGTCGGCCACCAGTCCCCGGCGAGGAGGGAGGAGCGCGCGGTCTGGACGAGGTTGCCGAGGCTGGCCTGGTGGCTGGGCAGGCCGAGGCCGAGGAAGGAGAGCGCGGACTCGTGCCACATGGCGTGCGGCACCATCAGGACGGCGGCGAGCCCTGCCTGCGGCAGGACGGCGGGCAGCAGATGGCGGACGGTGACCCGCCATCGGGAGGCGCCGCCGGAGATCGCCGCGTCGACGAAGGGCCGGGCGCGCAGCGAGAGCACCTCCGAGCGGACGATCCGGGCGGTGGACAGCCAGTGGGTGAGCGCGACGGACACGATCACGGGCCAGACGCCGGGGCGGAACATGGCGACGATGAAGATGCCGAGCAGCAGATGCGGTACGGACGAGAAGGCGTCGACGATCCGCATCACGACCCGGTCGGTCCAGCCGCCGAAGGCCGCCGCGGCGGCGCCGACCGCTGTACCGATGACGGTGGCGACGAGCGCCGCGACCAGGCCGACGAGCAGGGAGATCCGCAGTCCGTAGACGCAGCGCAGCAGCAGGTCGCGGCCGACGTCGTCGGTGCCGAAGGGGTGGGCGAGCGACGGCGGGCGGAGTTTGTCCGCGAGGTCGACGGCCTGTTCGTCGAGCTGGACGAGCGGCGGGACGATCAGGACGGCGAGTACGACGGCCGCCACGACGACGGCGGAGGCCGTGATCCGGACGGTGCGGGTGGAGCGGCGGGTCCGGCCGCGGGAGGTCCAGGTGAGCTCAGCCATCGAAGCCCACCCTCGGGTCGGCGAGTCCGTAGAGGAGGTCGGAGAGGAGGTTGCCGGCGAGGACCGCTGCCGTGGCGAGCACGGTCAGGGCGGCGAGCAGCGGGAAGTCGACGGAGGTAGCGGCCTGGACGGTGGCGGCGGCGATGCCGGGCCAGCTGAACACGGTCTCGACGAGCAGGGCGCCGGTGATGAGTTCGGGGACGCGGGAGCCGACGAGGGTGAGCATCGGCAGCATGCCGGAGCGCAGGGCGTGGCCGAGCAGGACGGTCCGTTCGCTCAGGCCACGCGCGCGTGCGCCCCGTACGGGGTCCTCGTCAAGGGCGTCGGCGACGCCCTGGCGGACGTACAGGAAGAACCAGGGCAGTTGGGAGACGCCGAGGACCAGGGCGGGCAGCACGAGGTGGCTGGTGACCTGCCCGGCGGTGACGGTGTCGCTGGCGGTGTCGGTGAGGCCGCCGGCCGGGAGCACGCCGAGCTTCAGCGCGAAGAACCAGATGGCGAGGAGGCCCAGCCAGAAGGCGGGGGCCGCCTCCAGGGTGTACGCGGCGGCGCTGACGCAGCGGTCGAGCAGGCCGCCCTGGCGGCGGGCGGCGAGGACGCCGAGGGCGGTGCCGAGCAGGATCGCGACGAGGAAGGCGGTGGCGGCGAGCAGGGCGGACCAGCCGATGCGTTCGCCGATGACGTCGGCGACGGGCTGGCGCATCACGCTGGAGTCGCCGAGGTCGCCGCCGAGGGCGGCGGTGAGCCAGTTCCACCAGCGGGCCACGAGCGGCTGGTCGGCGCCGAGGTTGGCGCGGAGCTGGTCGAGGGTGTCCTGGGAGGCGGTGAGTCCGGCGGTGCCGGCGTAGGCCTTGACGGGGTCGAAGGGGGAGGCCGCGGCGACGGCGAAGACCGCGAAGGTCACGGTCAGCAGGACGGGGACGGCGAAGAGGGCTCGCCGTCCCGTCATCCGGGCCATCGCCGCCCAGGGGAGGCGGCGGCTCACAGCTTGGGCTTCCAGCTCTCGACGTTCCACCAGGGGCCGGAGGCGAGCCCGTGGTCGTGCGGCTCGACCTGGGTGGACAGGCCGTCCCACGTGTCGTTCACGACGTAGAGGTGGTCGATGTGGGTGAGGAAGGTGTAGCCGGGGTTCTTGACCAGTTCGCGCTGGACGGTGTCGTAGGCGGCCTTGCGGGCGGCCTTGTCGTTGGTCCTGCGGCCGTCGTCGAGCGCCTTGTCGACGCTCTTGTCGGCGTAGCGGGCCATGTTGTTGAAGCCGTCGCCCGCGAGGGTGGAGTGGAGCAGGAGGTACTGGTCGAAGTCGGGGTCGCCGGGTGAGCCGCCGCCGGCGAGGACGGCGTCGTCCTTCATCCGGGGTTCGATGACCTCCCAGGTGCCGGCCTGGGTCTTGATGTCGATGCCGGCCTTCTTGGCGTCGGAGGCGTAGGCGAGGGCGTGGTCCTGGCGGAGCTTGTCGCCGGAGAGGTACCAGAGCGGGAAGGCGGCGCGGACGCCGTTCTTGACCCGGACGCCGTCGGGGCCGGGCTTCCAGCCGGCGTCGTCGAGGATCTTCTTGGCCTTGGTGAGGTCGTGGGTGCGCTCGGTGCCCTTGGTGAACCACTCGCTGCCGGTGGGGACCGGGCCGTAGGCGGGCTTTCCGGCGCCTTCGAGGATCTTGTCGACCATGGCCTGGCGGTCGACGGCGAGGTCGAGGGCCTGGCGGACGGCGGTGTCCCCGGCGACCTTGTTGTGGGTCGCCAGGGTCACGGTGCGGTAGTCGTACGTGGTGGCCTCGTAGGTCTTGCGGCCCTTGTCGTTCTTGAAGCCCTTGGCGAGGTTGGGCGGCAGGATCGCGCCGTCGAGGTCGCCGGAGCGCAGCCGGGTGGCGCGGACGTCGTCGTCCTTGATGATCGCCATCGTGAACTTCTTCACGGCGGGCGCGCCGCCCCAGTAGCGGGGGTTGGCCTTGAAGCTGATCTTCTCCCCTTTGGACCAGCCGGTGAGGACGTACGGGCCGGTGCCGATGGGCTTGGTGGTGAAGGTGCCGGAGTTGACGTCCTGGCCGGCCGCGGCGTGCTGGGGGGCGATGGCGAGGACGGTCCGCTCGGCGAACGGCGCGTAGGGGTACTTGAGCGTGAAGACGACGGTGTCGTCGCCGACGGCCTTCACGTCCGCCAGCGCGTCGAGTTCGGTCTTGGAGGGGTTGTTCGTCTTCGGGTCGAGGATCGTGCGGTAGGTGAAGACGACGTCCTTGGCCGTGAAGGGCTTGCCGTCGCTGAAGGTCACGCCCTTGCGGAGCTTGTACGTGTACGTCAGCCCGCCCTTGGACACCTCGGGGAGCGCCACGGCGAGGGCGGGCTTGAGCTTCATGGCGCCGTCGAAGGCGAGCAGCCCGTCGAAGATCTTGGAGTTGCCGTCCTTGCCGTAGCCGAGGAGGGGGCTGAGGGTCTCGGGCTCGTAGGCGATGCCGACGACCGCGGAGTCCTTGGCGCCGCCGGAGCCCGCGGCGGACCCGCCCGGGTTCGAGCAGGCCGCCGCGGCGAGGGCCAGGGCCCCGGCCAGCGTCGCGGCGGCTGCTGCGCGTATGGATCGGGCGGTCATGTCCCACTTCCCTCATGAAGATCAGCTGCTTCTGCAAACGGCTTGCAATTAAACAGCATGTAGAGGGGTGGGTGGCCAGCTGGCCCCTTACCTACGGGCCGGGGCCAGCGGCTTTGTCCGGCGGGCGGGGTCAGCGGGGCGCGGGCAGGTCGGCCAGGGTGGCGAGCGCCTGCCGGTGCCGGCCGGGGGTGCCGAAGGCCAGGGAGTCCGCCTTGGCCCGCTTGAGCGCCAGATGGGCCGGGTGCTCCCAGGTCATACCGATGCCGCCGTGCAGCTGGACGCACTCCTCGGCGGCGTGCACGGCGACCTGCGAGCAGTACGCCTGGGCGAGGGCGACCGCGAGCGGGGCGTCGGGGCTGCCGGTGGCCAGCGCGTCGGCGGCGGCGCGGGCCGCCGCACGGGCGTTGACGATCTCCACCCAGAGCTGGGCCATGCGGTGCTTGAGCGCCTGGAAGGAGCCGACCGGCCGGTTGAACTGGTGGCGTTCGCGGGTGTGGCGGACGCTCTCCTCCAGACACCACTCGGCGAGGCCGAGCTGTTCGGAGGCGAGCAGGCCCGCGCCCGCGAGCAGGCCGCGGCGCACGGCGGCGCGGGAGGTGGGCGCGTCGGCGATGCGGGTGCCGGGGGCGCCCTCGCCCAGGGGTGCGACGGTGGCGAGGGGGCGGGTGAGGTCGAGCGGTGTCTGCGGGGTGAGCGTCACCTCCTTACGGTCGACGGCGTAGAGGCCGTCGGGGCGCGGGACCAGCAGGACGTCGGCGCGTACGGCGTCGGCGACCGCGTTCACCGGCCCGTCGGTGGGCGGTGCGTCGTCCGGGGCGGTGGTGAGCGGCAGGACGGGCACGGCGACGCGGTGCCCGGTGGCGAGTGCTTCGAGCAGGCCGGCGACCTCGGGCGCCTGGGTGTCGAGGGCGAGCAGCATCTCGGTGGCGACGACGGAGCTGGTGAGGTACGGCGCCGGGGTCACCGTCCGGCCCAGCTCCTCCAGCACGACCGCGGCCTCGCGGTGTCCCGCTCCCTGGCCGCCGGACTTCTCCGGGATCAGCAGCCCGGCGGCGCCGATCCCCGCGGCGAGGGTGTCCCACAGGCCGGTGTCGTAGGGGTCGCCGCTCTCCACGCGCGCGAGGAGGGCGGGTGGGTCGGCCCGGTCGGTGAGCAGGGAGCGTACGGCGGCCCGCAGGTCGTTCTCGGTCCCGGAGTACAGGAGGTCGGGCTGCGCGCTCATCGGGTCAGGTCCTTCCAGGCGACGTCCTTGTCGGTGCGGGGCTCGGCGGGCAGTCGCAGGACGCGCTCGGCGACGATGTTCAGGAGCACCTCGCTCGTACCGCCCTCGATCGAGTTGCCCTTGGAGCGCAGATAGCGGTAGCCGGCCTCGCGGCCGGTGAAGTCGACCAGTTCCGGGCGGCGCAGGGTCCAGTCGTCGTACAACAGCCCCTCCTCGCCGCGGAGTTCCACCTCCAGGCCGCTGATCTCCTGGTTCAGGCGGGCGAACTGGAGCTTCATGCCGCTGCCCTCGGGGCCGGGCTCGCCCGCGACGAGCTGCTGACGCAGCCGTTCGCCGGTCAGCCGGGCGACCTCCGCCTCGACCCACAGGGCCAGCAGCCGCTGGTGGAGGTCGTGGGTGCGCAGCTCGGGGCGCTCGCGCCAGGCCGTGGCGACGGGCCCGATCATGCCGCCCTCGCGGGGGAGGCGGGCGCCGCCGATGGAGACGCGTTCGTTCATCAGGGTGGTCTGGGCGACCCGCCAGCCGTCACCGGTCGCGCCGAGGCGGTGCGCGTCGGGGATGCGGACGTCGGTGAGGAAGACCTCGTTGAACTCGGCCTCGCCGGTGATCTGGCGCAGCGGGCGGACCTCCACACCGGGGTGTGACATGTCGCAGATGAAGTAGGTGAGGCCCTGATGCTTGGGGACGTCCGGATCGGTGCGGGCGATCAGGATCGCCCAGCGGGCGACGTGGGCGCTGGAGGTCCACACCTTCTGGCCGTTGACGATCCAGTTGTCGCCGTCGCGGACGGCGCGGGTGGACAGCGCGGCGAGGTCCGATCCGGCGCCGGGCTCGGAGAAGAGCTGGCACCACACCTCCTCGCCGACCCACAGGGGCCGCAGGAAGCGCTCCTTGACCTCGTCGGAGCCGTGGGCGAGGAGCGTCGGCGCGGCCATGCCGAGGCCGATGCCGATCCGGCGCGGGTCGTTGTCGGGGGCCGCCGCGGCGGCGAGTTCGCCGTCGACCACGCTCTGGAGGGAGCGCGGCGCGCCGAGGCCGCCGAGGCCCGGCGGGTAGTGGACCCAGGCGAGCCCGGCGTCGAAGCGGGCGCGCAGGAAGTCGGTGCGGTCCGTGGTGGCGGGCGGATGGGCCTGGAGCAACGCGCGGGTACGCATGCGCAGTTCGGCGGCGTCGGTCACTTCGCGGCTCCTTCCGGGACGACCACGACCCGGCCGGTGGTGGTGCCGTCGGCGACCCGCTGGACGGCCGAGGCGGCCACGCCGAGCGGTACCCGCTCGCTGACCAGGGGTTTGATCAGGCCCTTGGCCGCGTAGGCGGTCAGGGTGTCGTGGCAGCGGCGGACGGCGGCGGGGTCGTGCTGGTTGTACAGGCCCCAGTGCAGGCCGAGGACCGCGTAGTTCTTGACGAGGGCGTGGTTGAGGGCGGGCGAGGGGATCGTGCCGCTCGCGAAGCCGACGACCACGATCCGGCCTTCGAAGGCCACGCACTTGGCGGACTGGGTGTAGGCGTCGCCGCCGACGGGGTCGTAGACGACGTCGGCGCCGCGGCCGCCGGTGGCCTCCTTGACGGCGGCGACGACATCGTCGGTGTGCCGGTCGACGACGACGTCGCAGCCCAGCTCCCGAGCCACGGCGGCCTTGCCGGCACCGCCGACGACGCCGACGACCCGGGCGCCCGCCGCCTTGCCGAGCTGGACGGCGGCGCTGCCGACGCCCCCGGCGGCGGCGTGCACGAGCAGCGTCTCACCCTCGGTGAGCCCGGCCCTGCGGTGCAGCCCGAACCAGCCGGTCTGGTAGCCGATGTGCAGGGCCGCGGCCTCGGCGTCGTCGAGCGCGTCGGGGGCGGGGAGCAGGGCCGCCTCGTCCGCGACGGCGTACTCGGCGAAGCCGCCGTACGGCAGGGCGGGGGTGGCGAGGACGCGGCGGCCGTCCTCGGTCCGGGCGCAGATCTCCACCCCGGGTGTGAAGGGCAGCGGGGGCCGGATCTGGTAGTGGCCGCGGCAGAGCAGCGCGTCGGGGAAGTTGATGTTGGCGGCGCTCACCTTCAGCAGCACCTGCCCGGGGCCGGGGGTGGGCCGGTCCGTGTCGTCGAGCCGCATCACCTCACCCGGCTCGCCGTTGTGGTGCACTCGCCATGCCTGCATCGGGACCTCCACCAGCCGTCGTCCATACTGCGCGGTCGGTCGCATACTAAGCGGTCGCTTGCCGGTCGGGGAACCATACGGCCGCACTTCCTCCCTCCCAGGGGCCCGTACGGCCTGGGGCTGGGCCAGGAGGATGAACCCGGGGCCGCCCGGCCGCACCGGCCGGAGCCCGCCGAAGGTGATCGGCCATCGTGGCGGATCAGACCTCCAGAAGGGCAGGACACGTCAGATGCTCGGTACGGACTTCATCAAGGGCTCCCCCTGCTGGCTCGACCTCGGCAGTCCCGACCCCTCGGCCGCCGCCGCGTTCTACGGCCGGGTGTTCGGCTGGCATTTCGAGTCGGCGGGACCGGACGCGGGCGGCTACGGCTTCTTCCAGCAGGACGGCCTCACGGTGGCCGCGCTCGGCCCGCTCACCGAGGAGGGTGCCAACTCGGCCTGGACGGTGTACTTCCGTACACCCGACGCGGACGGCACGGCCACCGACGCGGAGCGGGCCGGCGGGACCGTGCGCGTCGAGGCGTTCGACGTGATGGACGCCGGGCGGATGGCCTGCCTCACCGATCCGCAGGGCGGCGAGTTCGCCGTCTGGCAGCCGGGGTCCACGAAGGGTCTGGAGAAGACCTCGGACACCCACAGTCTGCTCTGGGTCGAACTGCACACGCCCGACCCGGAGGCGGCGTTCACCTTCTACCGGGGGCTGTTCGGCTGGCGCGAGCAGGCGATGGAGGCGCCGGGCATGACCTACCGGGTGCTCTCCACCGCCGAAGGCGACCAGCAGGACGCGTCCTTCGGCGGTGTCGCCCCGCACCAGGGGACGGGCGAGCGGACCCGCTGGGTCCCCTACTTCGCCGTCGACGACGCCGACGCGATCGCCGCGTCGGCCCAGGGCAACGGCGGATCGGTCCTCATGCCCGCCGCCGACGTCCCGGACGTCGGCCGCATCGCCTGGCTCGCCGACCCTTTCGGCGCGACCTTCGCCCTCCTCAAGCCGGAGCCCCCCGCCGGGAGCTGACGGCGGCCGCGTACGGTGCCACGCGGCCGTCCGGGCTTCAGCGGGAGAACAGCTCGAACGTCACCGCGGGCCGGCCGCCGAAGCGGGCCGATGCGGCCTCGGCGTTGCCTGTGAGAAAGGTGCGGCAGTACTCCTCCGGGTTCTGGTCGGTGAGCGCCTCGATGTAGGCGCGGTGCGCGAGCAGGGACTGAACGGAGCGCTCCAGGCCCGGGGTGGCGTCGGCGGCGTGGGTGGGGAAGGTGGAGCCCGCGACCGCGACCCAGCGCACGCCGTCCCAGGGTTCGAGGCCCTGCTCGACGAGCTCGGGGAAGATCCAGCGGTTGCCGGCGTCACCGGCCGCGTCGAGGGTGGCGCGGCCCACCGCGACATGGTCGGGGGTGTTCCAGTGGCCGCCGACGGCCGGGCCCCAGGTGTCGCGGTGGTTGAGGGTGATGACGAGTTCGGGGCGGTGGCGGCGGATCGCGGCGGCGATGTCGCGGCGCAGCGCGGTCCCGTACTCGATGGTGCCGTCCGCATGGTCGAGGAATTCCACGGTGGAGACGCCGACGACGGCCGCGCTCGCGCGCTGTTCGGCCTCCCGCAGCGGGGCGCATTCGGCCGGCGGGAGGGTGTCGATGCCGGCTTCGCCGCGGGTGGCGAGAACGTAGACGACCTCGCGGCCGCCGTCGGTCCAGCCGGCGATCGCGGCGGCGCAGCCGTATTCGAGGTCGTCGGGGTGGGCGACGACGGCGAGGGCGCGCTGCCAGTCGTCGGGCATCGGGTGCAGCTGGTCGCTCGTGTGCTCGGTCGTGTGCTCGGTCATGCGCGCAGAATACGGCGTTGATCATGAACGGGTTCCGCCCGCCCGGCACGTGGTCCGGGCGGGCGGCTGAGAGTCCGGGCCGGGTCAGCCGGTGGGGAAGTTGTCCGGGGTACGGATCCGGTCGCGCACCCACACCCCCGCGGGCTTCAGCGAGGCCGTACCGGCCCAGGGGCCGCCCGCGGCGCACGTGCCGCTCTTGAAGACGGCGCCGGTGCGGTGGTCGTCGGAGAAGTTCCAGTTGACCCAGCTGATCTTCTTGGCCGCCATCAGGTCGAGATAGCGCTGCGACATCGTGAAGTCGTTGCCGCCCTCACCGGCGTAGTTCTGCGTGCCGAACTCGGTGACGAAGACGGGGAGTTTGTCGGCCGCGCGGGAGAGGGTGTTCAGATACGCGTCGCGGTGCGAGTACGCGTAGAAGTGGAACGTGTACATGATGTTGGAGGCGTTGACCGGGTTGTTCACAACCTCCGACTCGTTCGCGCCCTCGGAGACCCCGAACGAGGACCACGCGCGCGTGCCGACCAGGACGGGGGTCTCGGCGTCCTTGGCACGGATGACCGGGATGAGCTGCTCGGCGTAGCTCTTGATACGGGCCCAGTCGACGCCGCTGGGCTCGTTGGCGATCTCGTAGAGCAGGTTGGTCTTGCTGCCGTGGCGCTGGGCGATCTCGGTGAAGAAGGTCTTGGCCCGGCTGAGGTTGGCGTGCGGGTCGCCGGGGTCGAGCATGTGCCAGTCGACGATGACGTACATGCCGCGCGCGGTGGCCTGCTCGATCAGGGAGTGGGCGAGGTCGGTGTACTTGCGCGGGTCGGTCTCGTAGCCGCCCTCCTGGACGTACGTGGAGACGCGCAGGACGTCGGAGTGCCAGTCCTTGGCGAGGGCGTCCAGGGAGCCGGAGGTCAGGCACCGGCTGTACCACTGGGTGCCGTGGCTGCTCATGCCGCGCAGCTGGATGGGCTTGCCGTACTGGTTGCAGAGCTTGGTGCCGCAGACCTTGAGCTGGCCGTTGACGGCGGCGGGGGTCGTACCGACGGGGGCGGCCGCAACCGGAGCGGTCTGGGCGGTGGTGAGGCCGAGGAGCAGGGCGGTGACGAGGGCGCCGGCGCCACCGAGGGCGCGTCGTCGCGAGCGTGCCGGTGTCATGGGGTCTCCAGGTGCCGTGGACGGAGGTGCCTATTGAAAGGAAACTTTCCTAACGAATGAGATAGCAGCCCCCAGCCCGCCCTGCAAGGTTCATGACAAGCCGGTTTCCGCAACCGGTCCCGGTCCCGGGTGCGCCCCCGCCCCGGGACTCCTAGCGTGGACGCATGATCCGGTTCGAGCAGGTCGGCAAGGTGTATCCGGACGGGACGACCGCGGTCGACGATGTCTCCTTCGAGGTCGCCGAAGGCGAGCTGGCCACCCTCGTCGGACCGTCGGGCTGCGGCAAGACGACCACCATGATGATGGTGAACCGGCTCATCGAGCCGACCTCCGGCCGGATCCTCGTCGACGGCGAGGACATCGCGCGCGTCGACCCGGTGAAGCTGCGCCGCCGGATCGGCTACGTCATCCAGCAGGTCGGCCTCTTCCCGCACCGCACGGTCCTCGACAACACCGCCACCGTGCCCGCCCTGGTCGGCTGGAAGAAGGCGAAAGCCCGCGCGCGGGCGGCCGATCTCCTGGACCTGGTGGGCCTGGACCCGAAGACGTACGGCCGGCGCTACCCCGCCCAGCTCTCCGGCGGCCAGCGCCAGCGGGTGGGCGTGGCCCGGGCCCTGGCCGCCGATCCGCCGGTCCTGCTGATGGACGAGCCGTTCGGGGCGGTGGACCCGGTGGTGCGCGAGCGGCTGCAGAACGAGTTCCTGAGCCTGCAGGCCACGGTCCGCAAAACCGTCCTGCTGGTCACGCACGACATCGAGGAAGCCGTACGGATGGGCGACCGTATCGCGGTGTACGGACAGGGGCGCATCGAGCAGTTCGACACCCCGGCCGCCGTCCTCGGCTCCCCCGCCACGCCGTACGTGGCCCGGTTCGTCGGCACCGACCGGGGGATTGAAGCGGCTGTCGGTGACCAGGATCGAACCGGACGACCTGGAGGAACCACCCGTCGCCCATCTCGGCGAGCCCGCCTCCGCCGCGGCGGCCCGGCTGCGCGCGGAGGGCGCCCGCTGGGCGGTGGTGCTGGGCGAGCACGGTGCGCTGCACGGCTGGGTGGCGGCGGACGCGCTGGCCTCCGCGGACGGCCGGGGCACGGTGGGTGAGCCGGCCCGGCGGATGGACGCCTGGGTGCCGGTCGGGGCGCCGCTGAAGCAGGCCTTCAGCGAGATGCTCCAGCACGACGCCGGATGGGTGGCGGTCCTGGACGGCCCGCGCTTCCTCGGCGTCCTCACCCCCGCCAAGCTCCACGAGGCGCTGCGCCGCTCGGTCGACGCGGACGCCCAGGGGGTCGCCCGGGACGAGGTCGACTTCGACTCGGTCGCCGACGCCTAGAACGCTCGGCCGGGACGCTCGTCACGGCACCTAGAACAGACGTGCCCTTGCGACGGTTCACGCGCGCGTGACCGGGTAGCCGCAGCATAAGCCCCCCGGACGGGACGAAAGGTGGGCGTCATGCATGCCGGTATGTGGGGCTTCTCCGAAGGCGCCGGATACGCCCCCGGAGAAGCGCTCGTCGGTTACTCGGTCGAGGCGACCGACGGCTCCATCGGAAAGATCGACAAGCACTCGGAGGACGTGGGCAGGTCGTACGTCGTCGTCGACACCGGCCCGTGGATCTTCGGCAGGAGGGTCCTGCTGCCGGCCGGCCTGATATCCCGCGTCGACACCGAGAACGACACGGTCCATGTCTCCTGCACCAGGCAGGAGATCAAGGACTCGCCCGACTTCGAGAGCGGGCAGCACGAGAGCGACGTGGCGTTCATCCAGCTCATCGAGCGCTATTACGCCAATCGACACATGTGAGGAATGGTCATGATCCCCCTTCTGCTGCTTCTCCTGGTGATCCTGATTCTCTTCGGAGTCGGATTCACCGTAGAAGTGCTCTGGTACATCGCGATCGCCCTGCTGATCGTGTGGATTCTCGGTTTCTTCTTCCGTGGCGCGGCCGGAGGCGGCGGACGGTCCCGCTGGTACCGGTGGTAGCTCACCTGAGCAGATTCCTGGACCGCAGATAGGAGCTGGCGACGTCTTCTGGAAGGCGTCGCCAGCTGTCCACCTGTTCGTTCAGGGACGCCAGATCGGCCGTGGCGAGTACGGCGTTGAGGGCGCCCAGCGCCCGGGTCACGCCCGCGCCGCCGGCCCGCGAGCGGTTGACCACCGGAACGATGTGGTCGGCGTTCTGCAGATGCTTGTCATCGGCGAGCAGCACGAGTCCGAAGTCGTCCAGGGTGGCGTCCGTGGTGGTGGTCAGCACCATCTGGGCCTGGCCACCCTGGACGGCTTGTTTGGCCTGGGTGGTGCCCACCCCCTTCGGATCGACGCCGGTGATGTCGACCCCGTACGCCTTCCGCAGCCCGGGCGCGCAGTACGGCCGCTGGACGCATTCGTCGCCCGCGGCGAGCCGTACGGGCAGTTTCGCGGCGCCGAGGTCGCGGAGTGTGCGCAGCCGGTGCTGACGGGCGTAGGTGCGCGCCACCGCGAAGGCGTTCTGGTCGACGGCCCTGCCCGGGTCGAGGACGGTGAGGCCGCGCGGGGTGGCAAGCCGGCGCAGGGCCGCCATGGTGGTGGCGGGGTCGGGCGAGCCGACGGTCGGCGCGTCGGGGCCGTTGACCTTGGCGTTGAGCCAGTCCGCGAAGGTCGCGGCGTACTCGGGCACGACGTCGATCTGACCGCTCTCCAGGGCCGGTTCGTAGATCTCCCGGTTGGTGACGGAGAGGATCGTGGTGCGGTAGCCGGCCTGTTCGAGGAGGAGCGCGTACATCTGGGCGAGCAGATCACTCTCGGTGAATCCGGCCGAGCCGACGGTCAGCTCGCGGCTGTCGCCGGGCGGGGCGGTGATCTCGCCCTGGTTCTCCAGCGAGGGGCCGCCAGTGCAGCCGCCCGGCGCGAGCACCAGCAGCACCGCCGCCACCACCGCTTGGCCTGCGCGCCTTCGCCGTCGGCCGCTCATCCAGGCCCGCCCCGCGCCCACTGCGGGGCCAGCCGCTGCGCCCCTTCGAAGACGCCCTCCACCAGCAGGGCGAACACCGCCACGAGCACTGCTCCCGCCACCACCTGCGGGGTGGAGGCGAGATTGAACCCGGCCGTGATGATCCGGCCAAGCCCGCCGCCGCCGGCGAGCGCGGCGACGGTCGCGGTGGCGACGAGCTGTACGGCGGCGATCCGTACGCCGGTCAGGATCAGCGGCATGGCGAGCGGCAGCTCCACCCCGAACAGCATCTGCCGGCCCGTCATGCCCATCCCCCGGGCCCCCCGCACAGCCGCCCAGCGGGTGCGGCGGGCGGCGACGGCGAGCGGCAGGGCGATCAGGAGCCCGAGGGCGACGGAGACCAGGGTGAGCTGGATGTGCTGGAGGGTGGCGTCCCAGAGGATCTCGCGCCGGCTGGACAGATAGGCACCGCAGATCCAGTCGTTGCGCGCGAGGCAGTCGTCGGGCGGGGCGGTCACCCGTCCATTGCAGCGCGCGCGGGCGAGGGGGCGCGCGTGCTGGTGGCCCGTACGGGGGGACGCGGGGCGCGTGCTGGTGGCCGGTAGGGGGGAAGGGCGCGCTGGGCCGTACGGGGTGGCGCGGGCGCGCGGGAGCGGACGCCCGGCGCCCGGGCACCCGCGCGCGACCGCCGCCCCTCTGCCCCGTTCTCCGCAGGTGGGGCCGGGCCCGCATGAGTCGGCGCGCGCCGGGCACTCGCCGCACAGGTCCCGTCGCGCCTTCCCCTCCCGCGCGGCGGGGCCGCCGTCGGCCACAGCTGCTACCCTGCGCTCTCCATCGATCACCTTGCGTCACCCCTGGGAGCCTCCTTGAAGGTCGCCTGCGTCGGCGGCGGGCCCGCCGGCCTGTACTTCTCGATCCTGATGAAGCTGCGGGACCCGTCCCACGACATCACCGTCCTCGAACGCAATCCGGCCGGATCCACCTACGGCTGGGGAGTGACGTACTGGGCGGGCCTGCTCGACCGGCTCCAGGCGTACGACCCCGAGTCCGCGCGGGCGATCGCGGACGGCTCGGTCCGCTGGAGCGACGGCGTCGCGCACGTGCGGGGCGAGCGGACCGTGCACCACGGCGACGAAGGCTTCGGGATCGGCCGCCGACAGCTGCTTGACCTGCTCACCCGGCGGGCCGAAGCGCTCGGCGTACGGGTGGAGTTCGAGCGGGAGCTCGCCACCGGCGACGAGCTCCCCGACGCCGATCTCGTCGTGGCCGCCGACGGGGTCCACAGCAGGCTGCGCGAGCGGTACGCCGACCACTTCGGCACCCGGGTCGCGGTCGGCCGCAACCCGTACATCTGGCTGGGCACGACGCGCGTCTTCGACTCCTTCACCTTCTCCTTCGTGGAGACCGAACACGGCTGGATCTGGTGCTACGCCTACCGCTTCGGCGAGGACCACAGCACCTGCGTCGTGGAGTGCTCACCCGACACCTGGACGGGGCTCGGTCTGGACCGGGCGAACGAAGCCGACGGACTGGGCCTGCTGGAGAAGCTGTTCGCCGACCTCCTCGACGGTCACCCGCTGATCGGGCGGGCCGGCGCGGACGGCAGCGCGCAGTGGCTGACCTTCCGTACGCTCACCAACCGCACCTGGTACCGCGACAACCTCGTCCTCCTCGGCGACGCGGCCCACACCACCCACTACTCCATCGGCGCGGGCACCACCCTGGCCCTGGAGGACGCGATCTGCCTCACCGACGCCCTGCACACAACCCCTGACGTCTCCACGGCCCTGGCCCGCTACGAACGCCAACGCCGCTCGGCCCTGCTGCCGGTGCAGAGCGCGGCACGCCACAGCGCCCAGTGGTACGAGAACCTGCCCCGCTACATCCGCCTGGCCCCGCCCCAGATGTTCGCCCTCCTCGGCCAGCGCCACTCCCCCCTGCTGCCGTACGTCCCGCCGCAGCTCTACTACCGCCTCGACCAGGCGACGACCCGCCTCGAATCCCTGCGCCGCCTCAAGCGCTGGCTGGGCCCCCGGGTGGCCCGCACGCTGCACGCCCGCAGACAGAACGCGGAGCTGTAGCAGGGGCGACGGGCGGGCCTGGTCAGGTCTTGGCCGGCGGCATGAGCTCCGCCACGGACTTCTGCAGCGATCCGCTCGGAGTGTCTGCGAGTCCGTAGCGCTCCGTCATCCGGCGCCGCTCCGACGCGGTCGGCGCGCGCGTCTCGCCCTCCTCGGGGCCGACCACGGCGGTCAGGGTCGGCCCGAACGGGGACTCCGCGTTCAGCCCGTGCAGCACCCACCACAGGGTGACGTAGTGCGGGGGCCTCGTGTGCTCCAGGACCGCGGTGCCGTGCTCGATCCCGGACCGGAAGCGGAAGGTGTTGACGGCGCCGCCCCCGCGCACCCAGCCCGGAGCCGCCTCCGCGGAGCCGAATACGAAGTCCTTGGTCCAGGAACTTCTTCCCGAGGCGCCGTAGTCGTCGACGATCTTCACCCGGTCCCTTCTGACGTGGGTGACACTGGCGGTGGCGTTGAGCACCTCGTAGCGGTTCCCGGCCGGAAACTGGACGACCTTCTCCGTCACCCTCTCGCCACCAGGCTCAAGCATGTGCACGTGCCCCGCGCGGCCGATGATCGTCCCCTGGGCAAGGAGTTCGTACCCGCCCTTCGGGACGTTCGTGTACCGCATGAGGTCGCGCTGGCGGCTGTTGAGGTCTTGGAGCCAGTCCTTGTCCGACCGGGGGGCGTCCACGAAGGAGGTCCGCCGTCCGCTGACCTGGTAGAGGGAGCCGAGGACATAGACCCCGACCTTGCCGGTGTTGCGGGTCTTGATCTTCAGTGGGACGTGGACGGCCTTGCCGACGACGAGCCCCTTGCCGAACTCGACCGAGGTCGTGAGCGCGGCCGTGGCGGAGTAAGGCTGGTAGATCTGCGTGTACGTGAAGTTGGCGACGGCCAGGGCCCCGGTGAGCAGGACGCCTGCCGCGAAGCCCTTGGCGTGCGGAATGCTGCTCCAGACGCCGGTCCGGTACATCAGCCACAGCGCCCACCAAGACCACGGCAGAAGGAGCAGGAACACGGCGTAGGGCGTGAAGCCGCCGTCCAGGTGGAGGATGAGCAGGACGATATTGGCCAGCAGCGAGATCAGGATGCCGCAGATCACGAGCGCGCCGGAGTATTTCGGGTGTTCGGGCCGGCTGAGCTGAAAGGCGGCGACGACGGCCACCAGCTCCACCACCGCGGCCGCCAGGAACACGACACCGCTGATCCGTCCCGCGTAGGTCAGCGCGCCGGTCACATCCTCGCCGCCGAACAGGGCCAGTTCGCCCGCCGTGGCGAGGAGGCCCGCCACGATCAGGGCACAGGCGGCGCCCGCCTTCCACGACATTGTCTCTGTCTCCGCGTCGTTCGCCATCTGTGCAGAATGATCATCGGGGCGCGTGATCGGCGGTCCGCCGCTCCGTGCTGTTCGGGTGGTCCCCGCCCCGTAGGACCATGGAGGCTCGGACACGAGCGAGAGGACGGCCCCATGTGGCCTCGCGTCAACGGAATGCGGACCTTCGAGCTGGGCACGCCCGGTGAGATGCGGGAGGAGCTCACCGCGTTGGTGGTGGCGGGGGTGAAGACCGCCACCGCGGGGACGCTGGAGGAGTACGGGCAGGAGTCCGAGGGGCTGGAGTACGTCGGTGAACGGCTCGCGGTGCTCGACAACGACGGGAAGGCCGTCGCGACGGTCGCCGTCACCGGGGTGGAGATCACGCCGTTCGCCGAGGTGCCCTGGGAGTTCGCGCAGGCCGAGGGGGAAGGCTTCACCTCGGTCGAGCACTGGCGCTCCGCCCACCGCCGGTACTGGCAGCGGACGGGGACGCCGGTCGACGACGACAGCCCCGTCGTCCTCGTCTCCTTCCGGCTGGTCGACGGGGCCGAGGAGGAGGCGCGGCCTCAGCGGTAGTCGTCGTCGTTCAGCTCGACGACCTGGGCCTGTTCGGCGCGGTCGGTCTCCGGGGCTTCGACGGCGAAGTCGGAGGCGTACAGCACGTCTTCGAGGTCGTCGAAGGTGTCGGGGTCGGTCGGGTCGAAGGGCATGGTCGCCTCCGTGGGCATCAGGGCTGGGCCGGACCTGAGTCTCCGCCATGCGCGGATCGGCGGAAGGCCAAAAGCCGGTACGCCGGTCCAGCTTTCACCCGTACGGGGAGGGGCGGCACCGGGCCGCCGAGCCGTCAGCCGTCAGCCGTTGCACCACGGGGCGGAGGGGGAATCGGCGCACGCGTTCCGGGCCGGCTCCCGGTTGTCCTCGTGGTTCTGTACGACGGCTCCGCCGAACACGAGGGCGGCGATCAGCGCGGCCATGACGCCCTGGCTGACGACCGTCACCATCGCCCCGGCCCGGGCGGCGAACGCGGCGGCGACGACCGCCAGGGCACCGACCCCGCCGGCGACGGCCAGGTAGGTCCACAAGGAATCGGCCTCGACATCCGCCTGGGGGTCGAGGGTGAAGCCGGACATGAACCACGCTCCGGCGATCAGCACCAGGGCGATCAGTTCGAGGAACACCAGACCGCAGCCGGCGGCGACGTCGGCGCCCCGGTCGGCGCGGGACCTGGCGCCGCTGGTGGCGTCGAAGGCGGGGGGCGCGGAGGGCAGGTTCATGCCGCTCATCCTGGCCAGGGGCGTGAGGCCGGCACATGAGTACCCGTACTCATGTGCCGTCCGCCGACGTTCGAGAGGGACGGCCCTCGGCCGGATGGCGCACCGCAAAGGCGGCCGCGGCGTGCGGGACCGATGCTGAGTCGCACGAACCGGCGGCCGGAGCCTCGCCCGGCCACGCCCCCAGGAGGTTGCCCGTGCGTACACGCCCGTCCCGATCCCGTCGCCGTCCCCAGTTGTGCCTGGCCGTCGCCGCGCTGGCAGCCGCGGCGGCGGTCGGCGGCCTCGTCCCCGCGGCGCAGGCCGGCCAGAGCGCACAGAGCGAGCGGACCGCCGGGCCCCCGGCACCGACAACGCCGCCGGCACCAGCACCGGACGCACGGCTCCAACGGCTGCTGCAGGAACTCGTCGACAGCCCTGGAGGGCCGCCCGGGGCCATCGCCGTCCTCGACCGGGGACAGGGACAGCGCCAGATCGTGGACGCCGGGCTCGGCGGCCTGGCCACCGGACGGCAACCGCAGGCCACCGACCACCTGCGGATCGCCAGCGTCGCGAAGGCCTTCAGCGGCGCCGTCGCGCTGCGGCTGGTGGACGCGCGCCGCATCCGGCTCGACTCCACCATCGGTGAGGTCCTGCCCGCACAGCCGGCCGCCTGGCACGCGGTGACCTTGCGTCAGCTGCTGAACCACACCAGCGGACTGCCCGACTTCAGCCAGGACCCGAAATCCCTCGCGTACCTCACCGCCGATCCGCGCCACCAGTTCGACTCCCGGCGGCTGCTCGGCTTCGTCGCCGACCAGCCGCTGCTGTTCCCGCCGGGCTTGCGCTACCAGTACTCCAACTCGGACAACATCGCGGTCGCCCTGATGGCCGAGGCCGTCACCGGGCGCGGGTACGAGGACCTGCTCAAGGAGCTCGTGTTCCAGCCCCTCGACCTCCAGCGCACCAGCCTCCCGTCGGGATGGGAACTGCCCGAGCCCTATCTGCACGGCTACGCGGTCGAGCCGCCCGCCCCGCCGGAGGACGTCAGTGAGCTGATCAGCGCGTCGGGTGTGTGGGCGTCCGGCGGCATCGTCTCCACCCCGAAGGACCTGAACCTGTTCATCCGCGGCTACGCGGGCGGCAAGCTGGTGTCCAAGAAGACTCACCGGCAGCAGCTGACCTTCGTCCCCGGCGGCGCCTCGGAGCCGGCCGGGCCGGGAGCCAACGACGCCGGCCTTGGGATCTTCCGGTACACCACGCGGTGCGGCGCGGTCTACGGCCACACCGGCAACTTCCCCGGCTACACCCAGTTCGCCGCCGCCACCCGGGACGGCAGCCGCTCCCTGACCTTCAGCGTCAACAGCCAGCTCACGCTCAACCCCGAGCTGCTCGTCAAGACCCGTGCGATCCAGGAGGAGTTCGTCTGCGCGCTGCTCCGGCCTTGACGCCGAGGCGGTCCGGGGCCGCGGTGCGCGGCCCCGGACCGTGGGCTCGGCCGGATGGACTCGGTCGGGGGGGGTCAGCTCGCGAGGTGGAAGCCCGCGCCGACGCCGCCGTTGGCGTTCATCTCGTCGATGATGCTCAGGATCGGGGAGCTGTGCTGGGCGCCCCAGGCGTTGCCGACCAGGGTCTGGCCGACGACGACGGGGGCGCCGGAGTCACCGCCGTTGGTCCAGATCAGGTGGGTGAACCAGATGCCGCTGGTGCCGAGCTTCATGCCGCAGGTGAGGCCGGTCCGATGGCCTTCCTTGCACATGCGGGTGCCGTTGGCGGGCGGGGCGCCGATCGAGGTGATGGTGGTCTGGTCGACCGTGCTGGTGGGGGCGACCCTGGTCTCGTCGAGCTTGATGACGGAGTAGTCCAGGCCCTTGGGGCCGGAGTTGAGCAGGTTGTTGGGCGTGCCGACGTACGTCACCGTGCCGATGGGGCCCGTGGCGAGGTCGGGGCGGCTGTCGGTGAGCGGAGCCGGGGCGAAGGCGGTCCCGGCGGGCGAGGAGTCGCGGTAGACCTCCGCGCCGACCAGCTTGTTGCCCTGCTCGTCGATGAAGCAGTGGGCGTTGGTCAGGGCCACCAGGTTGCCGGCCGCGTCACGGCCGACGGCGGTGAGGGTGCAGACGAAGAAGCTCGTGGGCTCCTGCGGGCTGGGGGTCATCCGGAAGATGATGCCGGTGCCGCCGCCGACGGGTGTGGGCGCGGCGGCGGGCGTGCGCGCGGCGGCGCTTGCGGACGGGGCCGCGACGAGGGACATGCTCACGACGAGGAGGGCGAGACCCAGGGCGCGCAGCAGCCCCAGGGGGCGTAACACAGGTGACATGTGTTCACTTCCCGTACGCGGCCGGGGCAGCCGGAGCAAAGGGCGCTCAGCTCTGGCCGACCACCGGCTCGACTAGAATTATTTTCTAGTTTCTACCATGCGGTGGGCGTTCTCCGAGGCCCATTGCCGAAACGTTCTCGCGGGGGCGCCGGTGACCCGGGACACGGTGTCGCGTACGGCGAGCAGCTCGTCGTCGGTGAGCGTCAGGGCGGCGGGGGCAACCCTCAGCGCACCGTTCCGTCGGTGGCCTTCAGGGCCGCGTCGAGCACGCGGTCGGCCAGCTGGCCGAAGGCCTTGGCCAGGTCGTCGTCCGTGGTGCGGTCGGCGTAGCCCTGGAAGACCAGCGCGTACAGGGCCTGGATCGACGGGCCGATGCCCGCGCCGTCGGCGGCGGACCGCTCGTGGAGCTGCGGCGGTACCGGCCACCTCCTGGGCCAGGGGAACCGCGGCGGGGTGGGGCAGATGTCCTCGCCGACCTCCCGCAGGATGACGGCCGGGTCGGCCCCGGACAGGCTGGCCGCGATCGTCGCCTCCGCGACGGCGTTGGCCGTACCGAGGACGGCGAGCCGCAACGCTTCGGCGGGCGGCAGCGGCTGGGGATTGAGTTCGGTCTCCCCGCCGCCGTCCCGGCCGCCGCTCCGCAGGCGGGCCGAGGCCACGGCCCCGGCGACGAGGACCGGCTGACGGGGGTTCAGGATGTCCCAGATGCGGGGGTCGAGACCGGCGAGCAGCTCCAGAAGGCGCGTGCTCTGCGCGACGGCGGACGGGGCGGACGGACCAGGCACGGTGTCTCCTCGGATCGGCATCTCACTTTTCGTGAGAATACGATCCGAAGTTGTCACTCTTCGTACATTCCGGTGCGCCTCGGCGTGCCGCCTGAAAGCACCCGAGCCGAGGGTCCCCGGCCCGCCGGTGCGGGCCGGGGAAGGCCGTCAGGCCTGGCAGATTCCGCGCTCGTAGTCGTACGTGGCCGTGGCCCGGGAGTACTGCCACTGCGGGGCGAGCAGGCCTTCGGTCAGCTGCTGGGCGGCCGCCGGGCTCTGCACGAGGTATCCGAAGTCCTGCAGCCACGCCGGGTACAGGTTCTTGGAGCCGATGTAGAAGGCGGAGCCGTCGACGGAGACCAGCTTGTGGTGCTGGGCGTAGGGGTGGCCGTCGGCCCAGGTCGGGCTCTGCGCGCTGCGGAAGGTGGCCAGCTGCAGGCCGGAGCAGAGGGCGGCCTGGGCCCGGCCGCGGTCGCCGGTCAGCGCGGTGAGGCGGCCGCGCAGGACGTCGCTGATCTCGTTGAGCGACGTGATCTGGGAGTAGCCTCCGCTGCCCACGGCACCGCGGTTGGCCGGGTCACTGACGACGATGCGGACCTTGACGCCGGCGGCGAGCCGGTCGGCGAGGGCGTCGTAGAGGCGGATGTCGTAGCGGGGCAGCGGCGGGCAGGTGGCGTTCATGTCCTGCTGGGAGATCTCGATGTGGCCGCGCGCGGAGGCGACGAGCGTACGCAGGGCGCTCTCCTCCGGGTTGACGGTGTCGTAGTCGCGGTCGGCGTTGGTCCGGTCGGGCAGGCCGACCACGCACTTGGTGTCGGACGCGGTGGGCAGGGTGGGCCGGAAGGGGGAGGTGGGGTCGCTCTCACGGATGCCGACGCCGAGTCCGCCGACGGCGATGACGGGCACCCCCCGGCCCCCACCGGACGAGCCGGCGGTCGAGCCGGCGGCCGCCGGGCCGGCATGGCGCGGCAGGGTGGGCTTGCAGTCGGCGCCGTTCGACGCGGCGAACCAGACGCTGCCCCAGTTGTTCTTGTTGCGGCAGGTCCAGTTCCACAGCGTGTCGAGGTACTTCGAAGCCGACGCGGCGGCGGGCCCGGTCAGCGCGAGGTTGACGTCGGAGACCGGGTGGGCGGTGTCGAGGTAGTCCTTCTTCCAGCTGTTGATGCCGCCGGTCATCACGGACGTTCCGTCGACCACGAGCAGCTTGGAGTGGTTCCAGGAGAAGGCCGTCTTCGAGGTGGTGGTCGAGGCGACGTTGAGGGTGATGCCGCGGGCCGCCGGGCCGAGCTTGGTGACGAGTTCGTCGCGGTACTTCGAGGGCCGGACGTTCGCGTGGTAGATCGGCGCCGCGCCGACCAGGATCCGTACCTCCAGCCGGTTGCCGGCCTCGGCCGAGGCCTTCAGCCCCGCCACGATCGCGTCCTGGAACGCACCGTCGGGGAACGGCGCCAGGGTGGAGATGTCCACGCTGCGTCTGGCCCGCGCGATGTTCTCCGTCGTCTTGGCGAGAAGCCGCCGGGTGCCGGGGCGGTCGGCGCATGTCGCGTCGCCCCAGCAGCCCGGGGTCTGGATCAGCCAGTCGGCGCCGCCGGGAGTGGAGGCGTCGAGCTGGTTGCCGTCGGTGCGCTCCCACACCTGGCCTTCGAGGCCGGGCGAGACCTGACGCAGGGTCTGCTCGACGGCGTCGAGATGGGGAGTGGCGGTGGTGGCAGTGGTGACGGTGGTGGTGCGGGCGGCGGCCGGGTCGTGGTCGGCGACGGCCGGGGCGGCGGGGAGCAGGGCCACGGCGAGCGCGAGGGCCGTGGTGGTCGTACGGGCGGCGCGTATCAAGGGGCTTCCTTGTATGAAGGGTGGTCTGGTGCGCTGATCGGGTCCGTCGTTCGTTCCCCCGAGCAAGGACCAAGATCGAATACCGGAAGTTACCAGCCCGTACGGCATGGTCGGCGCGCCTGCGGACACATCCGGCCACCCGGCGGTCCCTTCACATTCCGCCCTGGCTCCGCCCCGCGGTCAGCTGGTCGGAGCCGGTTCGGACGGGCCGGCGGTGGTCGCCGGCTCCGCCTCCTCCCGCGTCTGCGACAGGGGCCGGGCGATCTCCTCCAGCGCCTTCCCCTCGGCCGCCACCGCGAAGAAGAGCGCGACCAGCCCGGCAGCGACCATCAGGGCCGCGCCGATGGAGAAGGCCAGGACCGCGTCGGAGACGAGCCCGCTCTCGGTGAGGCCGGCGAAGAGCAGCGGACCCGAGATGCCTCCCGCCGCCGTGCCGATCGCGTAGAAGAAGGCGATGGCCATCGCCCTGGTCTCCATCGGGAAGATCTCGCTCACGGTGAGGTACGCGGAGCTCGCGCCGGCCGACGCGAAGAAGAGCACCACGCACCAGCAGAGCGTCATCGTCGTGGCGTCGAGCCGGCCGCTGTCGAAGAGCCAGGCGGTGCCGAAGAGCAGCAGCCCCGAGAGGATGTAGGTGCCCGCGATCATGGGCCGGCGGCCGACCGTGTCGAAGAGCCGGCCGAGCAGCAGCGGGCCGAGGAAGTTCCGGAAGGCGATCACGGCGAAGAAGTAGCCGGTGCTGCCGGTGGGCACGTCGAAGAACGTCACCAGGATCGAGCCGAATCCGAAGGTGATGGCGTTGTAGAGGAAGGCCTGCCCGATGAAGAGGGAAAAGCCGAGCACCGCCCGCTTCGGGTAGGCGCGCACGAGCGTGCGGCCGATCTCGACGAAGCTGGTGCTGCGCCGCTGGCGGATGGTGATGGCCGTGGCGGGCTCGGGCAGGGTGATGCCCTTCTCCTCCTCGATCCGCCGCTCGACACCGGCGACGAGCTCCTCCGCGCCGCGCGAGCGGCCGTGGATGAACATCCAGCGCGGGCTTTCCGGCACATGACGGCGTACCAGCAGGATCACCAGCCCCAGCACCACACCCAGCCCGAAGGAGAGCCGCCAGCCGATGTCCTTGGGGAAGAGGTCGGTGTTGAGGGCGACGACGGACAGCAGCGCGCCGCCGACCGCGCCGAGCCAGTAGCTGCCGTTGATGATGAGGTCCACCCTGCCCCGGTACTTGCTCGGGATCAGTTCGTCGATGGCGGAGTTGATGGCCGCGTACTCGCCGCCGATACCGAAGCCGGTGAAGAAGCGGAAGAGGAAGAACCACCAGGCCGAGAAGGAGACGGCGGTCAGGGCGGTCGCGGCGAGGTAGACCGCGAGGGTGACGAGGAAGAGCTTCTTGCGGCCGTAGCGGTCGGTCAGCCGGCCGAAGAAGAGCGCACCGGAGCAGGCTCCCGCACGTACAGCGCCGCGGCGACGCCGGTGACCTGGGCGTCGGTGACGGCCAGACCGCTGCCCTCCTCGGAGAGGCGGCCGGCCATGGAGCCGACGATGGTCACTTCCAGACCGTCGAGGATCCATACGGTGCCGAGGCCGATGACGATCATCCAGTGCCAGCGCGACCAGGGCAGCCGGTCGAGCCGGGCGGGGACCTTCGTGGTGACGGTCCCCGTCGTCGCTCCGGGTGATGAACTCATGCCGTGTCCCTGTCCCTTCCTCCGCGGTCGCCGGGCGCGCGGCGCTCCTCACGCCGCCTCTCGTCCCGCCCCCGGGGCAGCCGGGAGGGCAGGGCCGACAGGCGCCGGCGGCGCTCGCGGCGCTCACGGGTCGCCCGGTCCAGTTCCTCCATCAGGCGGCGGCTGCGATGGTCCAGGTCGAGTTCGTCGAGGATCCGGTCGACCTCGGTGAGCAGCGCGCCGTACAGCTGCCACTGGCGCGGCTCGCGCTGGACGGCGGCGAGCATCAGCGCCGCGGTGTTGTCCCGGCTCGCCCGGGCGGCCTGGAGTTCGCCGTGCAGCCGGGCCTCGGCCTCGTCGGCGCTCTCGCTGACCCGTGTGGTGACGAGCACGGCGAAGCTGACGAGGGTGTCGGCGAGGTGCCCGAGGGTCTCCTCCAGGGCGACGCCGAGTTCGCGCGGGAAGCGCTCGACCGGCCCGCGTTCCTTGGCCAGGTCGGTGAGCGTACGGGCGAGGACGCGCAGCACGACCGCGCAGATCTCCAGGGTGTCCAGGCCGGTACGGAGCACGATGCGGTGGAGCAGCCCCTCCTTGACGCGGGGGTTGAGGCGCAGGCTGTCCTCGGCCTGCCGCAGGGCGGCGTCCACGTCGGCGACGTCGTTGTCGAGGCGGCGGGCCTCGTGGAGCCGGGCGGCGGCCCGCTCGACGGGGGTGGGGCTGTTCAGCTCCTCACCGATGCTCAGCATGAGCTGCCGCATCCGGCGGGCCAGGTCCTCGATCGACGCTCCGGCCGTGCCCACCCAGACCGGCGGCGCGAGCACGGTGTTGAACAGCAGGCCCACCACCGCCCCGATCAGGGTCTCCAGGACCCTGTCCCAGGCGGTGTCGGCCACCTGGGTGACGCCGAGGACGAGCATGGCGCTGATGGCGACCTCGGGCACGAACTCGTCCACCCGGACCATCCGGCCCACCACGAGCGAGGCCAGGATGATCAGCCCGAGGCTCCACCAGGTCAGCCCCACCAGGGCGCTGAAGGCGATGGCGATCAGGACGCCGACCACGACGGAGTTGACCCGCCGGATGCCGGTGGTGAGCGTCGAGTAGAGGGTGACCTGGACGACGAGCAGGGCGGTCAGCGGAGCCGTCAGCGGCGGGGCCGGACTCCTGACGGCCCCGAGCGCGACGACGTACGAGATCGTCGCGGCGGCCGTGGAGCGCACGGTCTGGACGACGGCCGGATCCCTGCGCCACCGGTCGAGCACGGCCCAGGTCTCGCGCCGGGATTCCCGCAGAGTCTCCCGCAGGGTGCTCCGTGCGTATGCCACCTTCCACCTGCCACCTCGGGTCCTTGGCTCCTCGCGGCGCGGCTCCGTCCGGCCGACGACCGGAACATGACGTTCCGGTCGTTAGGGTCAGCGTCCCTTACACGCCTCCCCCGCACACCCCGGGTCACACCTACCGGGGTGTCGCGGCCGCCTCGCCGCGTCGTTGCCGCGGGGCGCCGGAGCAGGTGTGGTACGACCGGAGCGCGCATGAGCAGGGAAGAGCGGCGAACGCGAGGAAGCAGCGACGATGGAGACGGACCGCGGGGACAGGTGGCACGGCGAGCTGCTGGACCTCGACGCGTATCTCGGCCGTATCGGCTACACCGGCGAGCGGGCTCCGACCCTGGCGGCGCTGCGCGGACTGCACCGCGCGCACGTCACCTCGCTGCCGTTCGAGAACGTCGACGCCGTGCTCGGCGTACCCGTCCTCGTGGACGTCGAGTCCGTCCAGCGCAAGCTGGTGCACGGCCGCCGGGGCGGCTACTGCTACGAACACGTCGTGCTGTTCGCCGCCGCGCTGGAGCGGTTCGGTTTCCGTTTCACGGCGATGAGCGGACGGGTGACGCTCGGCCGGGACAAGATCCTGCCGGCCACCCACGCGCTGCTCGCGGTGACGGCCGCCGACGACGACCGCAGGTGGCTGTGCGACGTCGGCTTCGGCGGCGGCCCGCTGGGTCCGGTCGAGCTGGCCGACGGGGCGGCGGCGGAGTTCGACGGCTGGCGCTACCGCCTGGCTCGGCGCCCGGGCGCCGACGGCGTCGACCAGTGGTGGCTGCACGAGTACGGGCCCGAGGGCTGGGTGGACCGGCACACCTTCACCCTGAACCCGCAGTACCCCATCGACTTCGTGGTCGGCAGCCACTTCGTCGGCACCCACCCCCGCTCCCCGTTCACCAAGCGCCTGTTCGTCCAGCGGTTCGCCGTCGGCCGGCACGACGTGATCGACGGGCCCCTGCGGACCACGACCCTTCCCGACGGCACCCGGACGGAACGGAAGATCCACCCGGCCGAGCTGCCGGGGCTGCTGGCCGAGGAGTTCGGGATCGTGCTGGACACCACCGACCTCGTACGCCTCCAGAACGGCCTGGTCCCCGACTGACGCGCCCAGCCCCGCCGGTTCCGGTCAGGCCTTCCAGAGCGAGTCACGCCGGTGCCGCGCCGGAGGTACGTCCACGGTGTCGGCGAGCGCCGCATCCGCCCCGCGCGCGCGAAGCAGCCCGCGCAGCAGCCCCAGCCGGGTCCGCAGCCGCTGCCGGGCTCGGCGTTCCTCCACGGCCGACCAACGGGCGAGACCGGGCTCACGGATGTACCGCGCCCAGGAGTAGACCGTCACCGTGCGGCGTATGCGCTGCGGCCGGGGCCGCGCGCAGGCGCGGCCCGCCTCGGCGAAGACGCGGGCGCTGTAGCGGAGATCATCGAGCCTGACCGTACGCCATGGGCGGCGTCTCGCACGGTCGTCCGGGTCATCGGCGTGGGCCGGGGGACGGTGATGGGCGGTACGCGCCACGGAACTCCGTTTCTTCTCAGGGCTCGGTTCGCCAGGGTGGCGGGGGCGGGACTCGAACCACGCGACCTGGCTCCACCCCGCGCCGGTGCGTCCACTGTAGGCCGCCGCCCCGCGCCCGCGCCCGGGATGGTTCGTACGGTTCGAACCCGACAGGCGCCGGGGGCCCTTCCTTGGATAGGGTTCCGCCGTTCGATAGGGACCTTGCACGGGGAGACATGAGTTGATGAGTGGTCAGCAGCCGGACCGGGGGGATGCTCGCGGGGCCTCTCAGGTCTTCCAGCCGCTCGCGGAGGACGACCCGAAGACGATCGCCGGATACCGGCTGGCCGCCAGGCTCGGCGCGGGCGGCATGGGCAAGGTGTATCTGTCGTACACGCCCGGCGGGCGGCCGGTGGCCATCAAGGTGATCCGCCCGGAGTTCGGCGAGGACGCCGAATTCCGCCGCCGGTTCGCGCAGGAGGTGCAGTCCGCGCAGCGTGTGCAGGGGCTGTTCACGGCGCCCGTCATCGACGCCGACACCGAGGGCGCGCGCCCCTGGCTGGCCACCGCGTACGTGCCGGGGCCCTCGCTCGCCGACGCGGTCGTCGCCCATGGCGCCCTGCCCGTCGAGACGGTGCTGCTGCTGGTCGCCGGCATGGCCGAGGCGCTCCACGTCATCCACGGCGCGGGCATCGTGCATCGCGACCTCAAACCGTCCAACGTGCTCCTCGCCGCCGACGGGCCCCGCGTCATCGACTTCGGCATCGCCTACGCCGCCGACGCGACCTCGCTCACCGGCAGCGGGGTCACCATCGGCACCCCGTCCTTCATGGCCCCGGAGCAGGCGGCCGGACGCCGGGTGACCGCGGCCACCGACATCTTCGCACTCGGGCAGGTCGCTGCATACGCGGCGACCGGCTCCCCGGCCTTCGGCGAGGGAACCTCGCACGGCGTGCTCTACCGCATCGTCCACGAGGAGCCGGACCTGACCGGGGTGCCGGAGCGGCTGAAGGAGCTGGTCACCCGCTGCCTCGCCAAGGACCCGGCGGCCAGGCCGTCGATCGCCGAGGTCATCGGGCTGTGCCAGTCGGCGAACGCGCAGACGGTGCTGCGCCGTCCGGAGGACTGGCTGCCCGGCACGGTCAGCGCGGACATCGCGGGACGGGCAGCGGCGCCCGCCCCGGCCCAGACCCCGCCGCCCCCGACCGCGGCACCGACGGCCGCGGCGCCTACGGCCGCCCCGCCCGCGGCCTACTCCCCCACCACTCCGGCGACGCCGTCCACCCCGCCGCCGGGGTACGGCCCGCCCGCGGCGCAGCAGCCTCCTCAGCCCCCGACGCAGTACCCGACGCCGCCCACACAGCCGCACCCGCAGCCCCACCCGTACGCCTACGCCCCGACCCAGGCCGCCCCGGCCCAGCACGCGGCGCACGCCCCGACGTACCCCGGCCACCCCGGGGCGCCGCAGCCCCAGCCGCCGAAGGGCAAGAGCAAGGGCAAGCGCGGTCTGATCCTCGCGCTCGCCGCCGTGCTGGTCTTCGCCGGCGCGGGCGCCGGTACGGCGTACTACCTGCTCAAGGACGACGGGAAGGCGACCCGGTCCGGCGGCTCGACGCAGGGCGGCAGCTCGTCGCCGGGCAAGCAGACGGGCGACAGCGGCAAGGACAGCGGCTCCTCCTCCAAGCCGGACGCCAAGCCGGAGCCGGGACCGAAGCCCGATCCGACGCCCGTCGACTACAAGAACATCAACCTCACCGCCGGTTACCACCTGACGCTCGGCGACGACACCGTACGGCCACAGGAGGGTGAGGACGGCAACTACGAACTCTCCTACGACACCGGCGGTTACATCGACGCGGAGAGCTCGGGCGGGAACCTCGTGCTGCTCGATCCGGGCCAGGAGGGCTCGCTCGAGGCCTGCCGCGCGGAGACCCGGTTCACCCAGAACATCTATGTGAACAAGCTCGCGAAGGGGCGGCAGGTCTGCGTCACCACCGGGACGGGGCACCTGGGCCTGCTGACGGTCCAGGGCTTCTCCCCGGAGGAGTCGCCCAGTACGTACATGACCCTGGACCTGACGGTCTGGCGCAACGCGGTCGCGACCAGCTCGGGGAGCTGAGCCGGCATGGAGCCCCCGACATACGCGTCGGGGGCTCCGCGCGTCCCGTCTCGTCAGGGCACGGGTTCCACGAAGGGGCGGGTCAGATGGGCCGTGGCGAGAACGGCTCCCCGCTCGGCCGCCTCGGTCAGCAGGGTCCGCCGGGAGAGCCTGGCGGTGTCCGGGTCACGTTCGTGTGCGTAGGTCACCGCCGGGTTCCCCCACTGGACGGCGTGCACCAGCGCGTCACCGGTGATCATCACGTCACGGCCGTCCGGCTGCCGCACCAGCACGGACTGGTGGCCCGGTGTGTGACCGGGGGTGGGGATCAGGTCCAGGCCGGTGGCGAGCCGGTGGCTGCCCTCCACCTCGTGGAGCTGTCCGGACCGGCGCAGCGGCTCGACCGTCCAGTCCCACACCGGGTCGGCCGGGTCCAGGGCCCGCGTCTCGGCGCGCTGGACGACGTAGCGGGCCTCGGGGAAGAACGGCAGCCCGTCCGGTCCGCAGGACCAGCCCACATGGTCCTCGTGAAGGTGCGTCAGCACCACGGTCTCCACATCGGCCGGGTCGATCCCGGCCTCGCCCAGCGCCTGCGGCAGCCGGCCCGGCACCGGGCACCAGTCCGCGCCCGGCCCCTGCGCCGGGCCGACGCCCGCGTCGACCAGGACCCACCGTCCGCCGGGCCGGGCCACGGCGAAGCACCTGAAGTCGAGCCGCCAGGCCCCGTCCGGGCCGGCCGCGCCGGGATCGAGGAGGGCCGCCCGCGCCCAGTCTCCGTCGTCCGCGTCCGGGAACGCGTCCCGCGCCGGTTTGAAGAAGGTGCCGCTCGCGTCGAGCAGCGCCACCACCTGCCCCTGGCGTTCCATCGCTCTCCCCCTCAACAGGCCTTCCTGGCGGCCTTCTCGAAGTCGTCCTGGCTCATGGCCCCGCGCAAGGTCAGGACCTGTCCCGGTTCCAGTCGCGCGAGCTGCTCGGTGTCGAAGTCCACGGTCCCGGCATACCAGTAGATGTCGCGCGGGTCGCCGAAGCTCAGTTGGTACTGGTGACCCGGCAACAGCCTTTGCGGTCCCCGGAGTTCGACCCGCCATGGGGCCGGTGGGGAGAAGAGCGGGAAGTCGGCGGCCTTGTTCCGGCCCTCGGCGTACCAGCCCGTCCAGGACTTCTTCACCGGACCTGCGGTGCCCGAGGGCAGCGGCGTCGGCGTCGGCGTGGGCTCCGGCGCGGGCGTGCCCCGGAGGGACGGTCCGCGTACCGGCTCGTCACCGTCGCACGGCCGCAGCAGCGCCTGTACGGTCCCCTCCTCGTCGACGTACACCGCGGCGAGCGGCCGCAGCTCCGGGCCGCAGCCCGTCGCCGGCAGCAGCACCGCGGCCGCCGCGATTCCCACCGCCGAACGTCTCACGAGCCCCCCTCGTCGCCGCATTGTCCGCAGAGACAGGACCCTAGGCCCGGGGGCTCAGATGCGCCAGGTGCGGATGAGGTCGGCTGCCTGGTAGACGGTGGACTTGCCCTCGTGGATGGCGCGGACGAGTTCCACCAGCGCGCCGTAGGGCGGGTCGATGCCCTCGCCGGAGGCGTGCATGTAGGCGACGGCGACCTGGCAGGCGTACAGGGAGTTGCGGTACGGCAGCGGCTGGAGGCGGACGAGGGTGTCGAGGAGGGCCGCGGCGCGCCAGGCGGGGTCGGGCTCGGCGGTGGTGGGTCTGGGGATGCGCGTCTTGTGGCGGGCGACGGCCGCGACGAGGGCGGAGTAGTCGGCGACGGAGACGTCCTCGGGGACGGCCTGTTCCTGCACGTCCAAGAGCCAGGCCACGTCGATGTGGAGGGCCATCAGGCGGCGTCGGCTCCCTGTCGTCGGTCGGCGGGCGGGACCTCGTCGGGGAAGGCGTCGTCGAACTCGGCCCGGTGCTGCTCGCCCCACGTGACGGCGTAGCGGACGAACTGGCGCCGACGGCGCTCGCGCAGGGGCAGGTCGTGGACGAACTGCTTGAGGGACTTGCCTTCGGCGGCCGCGGCGGCGCGGACTTCCTCCAGCTCCTCGTCGGTGAAGGTGATGTTCAAGGACGGCATGGCGTGAGGGTACCTACTTGGTACCTGTCGGGACCAGAGGTGTGCCGCAGGCCGACAGGCGCTCCCCCGGCACCCGGTCGCCGTGCGCGACCGGGTGCCGGGAGACTGGTGGCATGGCCCGACACCCCGCGCAGCAGCCCACTCTGGTCGACGACCCGGTCACCGGCTACCGGCACCGCTACTGCCGGCGCTGCGGCCGCGAGCTCACCGATCCCGACTCCCGGCTCACCGGCTACGGGCCGAACTGCGACCCGGCCCGGCGGCCCCGCGCGGCCGCGGAGCACCAGGTGGAGCAGGACCCGCTGCCGGGCACCTGACCGCACGGGGCCCCGGCCGCGTGTGCGGCCGGGGCGTGGCCGGCTAGCGGGCCCGGGGTGCGGGCGCGTACCCGGCGGGGCGGGTGGTGAAGGTGCCCCGGCCCTGGGTGCGGCCGCGCAACCGCGAGGCGTAGCCGAAGAGTTCGGCCAGCGGTACGGTCGCGGTGATCGCGGCCGTACCGGCCCGTACGGTCTGGCCGGTGACCCGGCCGCGCCGGGCCGCCAGGTCGCCGAGGACCCCGCCGACGGCGTCGCCGGGGACGGTGACCGTGACGTCGACCACCGGTTCCAGCAGCGCCGTCCCGGCCCGGCGCAGGGCCTCCCGCAGCGCGAGGCGGCCGGCCGTGCGGAACGCCATCTCGGAGGAGTCCTTGGAGTGGGTCGCCCCGTCGGTCAGGGTGACGCGCACTCCGGTCACCGGATGGCCGCCGAGGGGGCCCTCGGACAGCGCGTCACGGCAGCCGGCCTCCACGGCACGGATGTACTCGTGCGGCACCCTGCCGCCGGTGACCGTCGACCGGAACAGGAACCGCTCGGCGTCGCCGGGGTCCGTACGGTCCGCGGCGCCGTCCGCGGCGGCCGGTTCCAGCGGCTCGACGTCGAGGACGACGTGCGCGAACTGGCCCGCGCCTCCGTCCTGTTTGACGTGCCGGTAGAGCAGTCCGGTGACACCCCGGGTGACCGTCTCGCGGTACGCCACCTGCGGGCGGCCGACGGCCACGTCGAGGCCGTGGCTGCGCCGGATCTTCTCCACCGCCACCTCCAGGTGCAGTTCGCCCATGCCGGACAGCAGCGTCTGCCCGGTCTCGGGGTCGGTGCGGACCGTGAGGGAGGGGTCCTCCTCGGCGAGCCGGGCCAGCGCCGTCGCCAGCCGGTCGGTGTCCATGCTCCGGGCCGCCTCGACCGCCACCGACACGACCGGGTCGGCCACGCTGGGCGGTTCCAGGGCCAGCGGCGCCGAGGGGGCGCACAGCGTGGCGCCGGGGCGGGCGGTCTTCAGCCCGATCACGGCGACGATGTCCCCGGCGACGGCCCGGTCCACGTCCTCGTGGCGGTCGGCCTGCACCCGCAGGATCCGGCCGACGCGTTCGGTGCGGTGTGTTCCCGTGTCCAGCACGGCGTCTCCCTTCCGGATCGTTCCCGCATACACGCGCAGGTAGGTCAGCCGCCCGGTGGCGGTCGCCGTCACCTTGAAGGCGAGGGCAGCGAGCGGCGCCGCCGGGTCGGCGGCCCTCTCCTCCACCGCGCCGCCGTGGGTGCCGCGCACCGGCCGCACGTCCAGCGGTGAGGGGAGGTAGGCGACGGCGGCCTCCAGGAGAGGTTCGATCCCCCGGTCGCGGTAGGCCGAGCCGCACAGCACGACGACTCCCTCACCCGACATGGTCACCTCCCGCAGGGCCGTGGCCAGCGTCCGTTCGGAGAGCGTCGAGGTGGCGCAGAACTCCTCCAGCGCCTCCGGGTGGAGTTCGGCCACCGCCTCCTCCAGGATCCTGCGGCGGCGCAGCGCCTCGTCGCGCAGGGCGCCTTGCACCGGGCGCGGCTCGTACGTGCCGCCGCGGCCGTCCCAGTACAGGGCGCGCATGCGCAGCAGGTCCACCACGCCGGTGAAGGCGTCCTCCTGGCCGATCGGCAGCTGGACCACGAGCGGGACGGTGTGCAGCCGTTCGCGGATCGAGGCGACGGCGGTGTCGAGGTCGGCGCCGGCCCGGTCCAGTTTGTTGACGAAGGCGATCCGCGGGACGCCGTGCCGGTCCGCCTGCCGCCACACCGCCTCGCTCTGCGGTTCGACGCCCGCGACAGCGTCGAAGACCGCGATCGCCCCGTCGAGCACCCGCAGCGACCGCTCCACCTCGTCGAAGAAGTCGACGTGGCCGGGGGTGTCGATCAGGTTGACGCGGTGGCCGTCCCAGTCGCAGCTGACGGCGGCGGCGAAGATGGTGATGCCGCGGTCGCGTTCCTGCGGGTCGAAGTCGGTGACGGTGGTGCCGTCGTGGACCTCACCCCGCTTGTGGGTGGCTCCGGTGACGTAGAGGATCCGCTCGGTGAGGGTGGTCTTGCCCGCGTCGACATGGGCGAGGATGCCCAGATTGCGGACGAGGGAGAGGGCGTGGAGGGGCTGAAGGGTGTGGGTACGCACGGCCTGGGGCCTTTCGCGGTGGTACGAACAGGGCGGCGCGATTCCCGGACGAGACGGCGGCCACGGCGGCCTGGGGCCAGGCCGGGCGGGGGTGCCCCGGTGCGGTGTCGTCCGCGCGGCGCGCGGCCCGTACGGGACGGGCGGGCGCGGCCGGGAGGCTCGACGGGCAGGCGGGGGTCAGATGTTCGTCGCGGGCGTCCGACGGCGGCCGCGCGGCCGGCATCGGAGCTCCAAAGACACCAGGATCACGTCGTACCGTGACGGGGGAACGGCGACGGAGGTGCGGTGACGCACGGCCGGGCTCCCCTCAACTGGTCGGTGGGCGCCGCCCGATGACATGGCTGGTGGTGGCGGCGCGCGAGGCGAGTCTAGTGAGCGGGGTGGCGCGTCGGCATCGGATTTACCGCGCGGCGGTACGGCCGGGGGGGGACGCCTGGAGGCCGAGGAGCATCGCTCCGCGCGGCGTGACATCCTCGTGTCATGACCATCGAAGTGCGTCCGGCGTCGGTCTTCGAGGATGTCCGTACGCTGGTCGGTCCGAAGTCGCCCGGAGCCAATGTCTGCTGGTGCCTGAGCTACCGGATCCCGTCCAAGCTCAACAACGAGCTGCGCGGTCCGGCCCGGGGTGAGTACGTCGCCGAGCTGTGCCGTACGGGGCCCCCTCCGGGGGTGATCGCCTATGACGGCGACGAGCCGGTGGGCTGGGCCGCGGTGGCGCCGCGCTCGGACACCTCCTTCGCGCGCAACCGCAAGATCCCGCACGTCGACGACCTGCCGGTCTGGTCGCTGTGGTGCATTCGCGTACGCCCCGGTCACCGGCGCCAGGGGATCTCGCACGCCCTGATCGCCGGTGCGGTGGAGTACGCCCGCGCCCAGGGGGCCCCGGCGATCGAGGCGTACCCCCTCGACAACGGTGACGCGAAGGTCGATCTGACGATGGCCTACCCCGGGCTCCGGAAGAACTTCGAGCGGGCCGGGTTCACCCATGCCGCCGACACCACGTCCGTGCTGGCCGGTCACCCCCGGGTCCTGATGCGGCTCGACCTGCGCTGACGGCTCGGCGTCAGCCGCCGGGGCGGGCCGCGGGCAGCAGTTCCAGCGCCTCCTCCCAGCGGAACGGGTCGGCCTCGCCTATCCGTACGCCCATGTCCCGCAGGCGCGCGAGGCTCTGCCGGTAGGCGGGGTGGGCGGCCAGGTCGGGGTTGACGCACGGCAGGGCGACGGTGGGGACTTCGGCGCCGTACGCCTCGCACAAAGTGCCCAGGGCGAGGGTGTCGGCCAGGCCTGCCGCCCACTTGTTGAGGGTGTTGAAGGTGGCGGGGGCGACGGCGATGGCGTCGGCGGGCGGGAAGGGGCGGGGGTCGCCGGGCTTGCGCCAGGCCGAGCGGATCGGGCGGCCGGTCTGCGCGACGATCGCGTCGGTGTCGAGGAAGCCGAGGGCGTGCGGGGTGGCGATCACGCCGACGTCCCAGCCCTCTTCCCGCGCCGCGGAGATCAGCTTGCCCACGTCGCCGGCGATCCCGGCCGCGCAGACCACCACGTACAGGAAACGTCCGTTCGGCTCGTCGCTCATGGTCAGGGAGGGTACTCAGTCCTCGATGGTGACGGTCACCGAGTGCCAGCCCTCGGCCCCGTCCGGGAGAGGGTCGGTGGGTGCGCCGGGCTGGGTGCGACCGGTGCGGTCGGTGGCGCGGACGGTGAGGGTGTGGCGGCCGGGTGGGGCGTTCCAGGGGTGGTACCACTGCCGCCAGGTGTCGCGGGTGACCTCGGCGGCGAGCCGGGCCTCCTGCCAGGGCCCGTCGTCGATCCGTACCTCCACGCGCGCGATGCCCCGGTGCTGGGCCCAGGCGACCCCGGCGATGGTCACCGGCCCCGCCGGGCGGCGTGCGGAGGGCCGGGGGGTGTCGATACGGGACTGCGTCTTGACCGGTGCCCGGGGCGCCCAGTCGTGCCTGACCCAGTACGCGTCGTAGGCGTCGAAGGTGGTGAGCTCGATCTCCTCGATCCATTTGCAGGCGGAGACGTATCCGTAGAGCCCGGGGACGATCATCCGCACGGGGAAGCCGTGGGTGAACGGCAGCGGTTCGCCGTTCATGCCGTAGGCGAGGAGCGCGTCGCGGCCGTCCATGACGTCCTCGACGGGGGTGCCGATGGTCATGCCGTCCACGGAGCGCGCGACCAGCTGGTCGGCCGGGCCGCCCTTGGACGGCGGGACGACTCCGGCCGTACGGAGCACGTCGGCGAGGCGGGCGCCGAGCCAGCGGGCGTTGCCGATGTAGGGGCCGCCGACTTCGTTGGAGACGCAGGCGAGGGTGATGTCGCGTTCGACGGCGGGGCGGGCGAGCAGATCGGCGAAGGTGAGGGTGAGGTCGTCGCGCACGCCGAGGCCGTGGATGCGCAGCCGCCAGGTGCCGGCGTCGGCCTTGGGGACGACGAGGGCGGTGTCGACCCGGTAGAAGTCGTCGTTCGGGGTGGTGAAGGGGCCGAGGCCCGGGATGCGCAGCGCCGCACCGGGCGGGAGCGGTGGCGCCGGGGAGGCGGGGGCGGGCAGGACGACCTTCGCGCGGGACGCGGAAGCGTCGCGGCCCCGTGAGCCGAGGAGCGTACGGCCGGTGACCGCGGCGGCCGTGGAGGCGGCCACGACCGCGCCGGCGGTGACGAGGAAGCCCCGGCGGTCCCAGCCGGTGGGCGTGCCGGGGCGTTGGGTGTTCAGCCGTCGGACGAGCAAGAGGAGCACGAGGGCTCCGGCGACTCCGCCGGCGAGGGAGGGCAGGGCGTCCTCGGGTCCGATCATGTCGGGGCGGCTCGTCGCCGCGAAGGCGCCGACCACCGCCAGGGCGAGGACACCCGCCGCGGCGAGCAGGGGCCGTCGCGGGGCCAGGAGCCCGAGGGCCACCGCGAGCGCGGCGAGGACGAGCACGATGCCGAGCTGGAGGACGAGTTTGTCGCTCTCGCCGAAGGTGCGGATGGCCCAGTCCTTGATGCCGGGCGGGGTGGCGTCGATGACGGCGCCGCCGACGGCGGTGAGGGGGCCGGCCTCGGCCCGTACGCCCGCGGCGGTCAGTTCCGCGACGGCGAGTGCCGCGCCGCCGGCCAGCAGTCCGCACAGGGCGGCGAGCAGTCGCCGCGTTCGGCTCTGTGAAGGCGTCCGGGAGGACGTTCGGGAGGTCGGGGGGAAGGTGCTCACGGTGGCTCTTCGGAACCCTCGGCGCGGGGGATGAGTCCGGCCACCCGATCGGGGGAGGCCGTCAGTCGCGCCCGGCGCCGGACTTGGCGCCGGGCTTGGCGCGTACGTGCATCCGCTCGCCCTGGCGGCCGAAGAGGCTGAGGAGTTCGACCGCCCCCTCGCCCGTGGTGCCGAACCAGTGCGGCAGCCGGGTGTCGAACTCCGCCGCCTCACCGGGGCCGAGGACCAGGTCGTGGTCGGCGAGGACCAGGCGGAGCCGGCCGGAGAGCACGTACAGCCACTCGTAGCCCTCGTGGGTAACCGGCTGCGGGGTGCGGCGGCTGGGCGGGATGACCATCTTGAACGTCTGCAGCGGGCCGGGCCCGTTGGTCAGCGGCAGGATGACGTTGCCGTTGACCTTCCGGGGGGTGATCCGCACGCGCGGGTCGCCGACCTCGGGGGCGGCGACGAGCTCGTCCAGGGGGACCTGGTGGGCCTGGGAGAGCGGGAGCAGCAGCTCAAGACTGGGCTTGCGCTGCCCGGACTCCAGGCGGGACAGGGTGCTCTTGGAGATGCCCGTGGCCTCGGAGAGCGCGGCGAGCGTGACGCCGCGCTCCGTGCGCAGCCGCTTGAGGCGCGGGCCGACCTCGTCGAGGGCCTGGGCGATGGCGGGTGAGTGCTCCACGCCGCCCGTTGTACCTCGCCGATTCGGGAACAGCAACGAATGTTGCTGATACCGGGACGGCGGTCGGACGGCGGTCGGACGGCGGTCGGTGGGTCCTAGGCGGGGTGGCCGTGGCTGTCGGTCCGGTCGGCCTGGGTGGAGAACTTGTTCAGGAAGACGTCGAAGCGCCCGTCGGGCCGGCGGGTGAGGGTGGCGCCGTCCTGCCAGACGCCGTTCTCGTCCCACCACTGGCTGCCGTACGGGTCGCCCTGGTTCTGGTGGATGTTGTGCATGCCGAGGCCCACGCGGAACGGCTGGCCGAAGACCAGGATCTCCCGGCCGGGGACGAGCATGGGCTCCAGGGCGAGGGCGGCGTCCAGGTTGGAGCCGGCGGTCCAGGGGGTGTGCGGGCTGATCCGGTCCATCAGCGCCTGGAGCCAGGCCGGTGGGCGGGCGATGAAGACACAGCCGGGGCGGTTGGCGAGGGCGGGGTGGCGCAGATAGTCGATGGCGCCGGAGCCGGAGGTGGTGGCGAGTTCGTGGTAGCCCGGGGAGAGCGTGTCGGCCGGTTCGAGCTGCGAGGGGGTGAGGACGAGGAGCTTCCACTGGACACCGGTGGTGGACTGGTGGCTGTCCACGTCGATGGCGGCTTTGTACCGTCCGGCGGGCGCGTCGATCTCGAGGTTGACGTGGAACCAGCGGCCCTGGTCGTCGGGCTGGTCGCGGAAGAAGCGGTGCAGTGTTCCGGAGAGCACACCGTATTCGGGGAGCGGCATGCGGTTCAGTGAAGCACTGTCGGCGTGAGCCGCGCAGAAGCGACATGCGGCCCCTCAGGGTCCCTCGACGCAGCGCCCCTCGTGCGCGGGCGCGGTGGTGATACGGGGCAGCGCGTAGGGATGCTCCGCGCACAGCCAGGCCACCATCCGCTCCCGGACGAAGCAGCGTGCGGTCCACACGTCGTCGGCGTTCCTGGCGGTGACCAGGGCCCGTATCTGCAGGGTGCTGGGGGTGGTGTCGGTGACGGCGAGGTCCCAGGCGCGGCCGTCCCAGGCGGGGCAGGCGTCGAGGAGTTCGCGGAGCTTGTCGCGCATCAGCGGGACGGGGGCGGTGTGGTCGAGGTGGAAGAAGACCGTGCCGGTGATCTGCGCGCCACCACGGGACCAGTTCTCGAACGGCTTTCCGGTGAAGTACGACACCGGCATCGTGATCCGCCGCTCGTCCCAGGTGCGTACCGCGACGAAGGTGAGGGTGACGTCCTCGACCACACCCCATTCGCCGTCGACGACGACGGTGTCGCCGATACGGACCATGTCGCCGAAGGCGATCTGGAATCCGGCGAAGAGATTGCCGAGGGTGGACTGCGCGGCCACACCGGCGACGATGCCGATGATTCCGGCGGAGGCCAGCATGGAGGTGCCGACGGCCCGGAAGTCGGGGAAGGTCAGCAGCATCGCGGCGGCTGCGACGACCGCGACCACGGCCGTGACGATCCGCATGATCAGGGAGACCTGGGTCCGCACCCGTCGTACCCGGGCCGGGTCGCGGGTTCCCGCCGCGTACCGGCTGTAGGTGGTCTCGACCGCGGCCGAGGCGATCCGCACCACCAGCCAGGCGCTCGCGCCGATCAGCACGAGGGTCAGCACCTGTCCGACGGCCTGCTCGTGCCCCTCGACGACCCACCATTCGACCTGGCGGTAGGCGCCCCTCAACAGGGCGGTGAGCAGGACGACTTGAAAGGGGACCCGGCAGCGGCGCAGCCGCCCCCACAGCGGTGTCTCCGGGTGCCGGGCGTCCGCGCGGCGCAGCAGGACGTCCAGTGCCCAGCCCAGCAGCAGGGTCAGCGTGACCGCTCCGCCGACCACGGTCAGCGGGCGCAGCATGTCCTCCATGGCTCCCTCCCTCACGCTCCTTCCGTCACGGCGCGTCATGGGTCCCGATACGCGTGCCCGGGCGACCGGGCGGCAAACGGGGGACGCTGTGTGACGTGGTCGGGAACATGCCCCGGGGAGCACCGGGTACGCGTGAGGCGGGCCCCGGAAGGGCCGGGGAGCGAGCTCTGGAGGAGTCATGACACGGACGGTGACCGCAGGCGTCGACACCTCGGACGAGAGCCTGGCCGCCGCCGAGTGGGCGGCGGACGAGGCCGCCCGGCGCGGTCTTCCCCTGCGCCTGGTGCACGTGTGGGAGTGGCAGCCGCAGCTCTTCGGCGTGCCCGCCACGGCCGAGTCCCATCAGGAGGACGCGGACCGGGTACTGCGCCGGGCGGTGGAGCGGCTACGCCAGGCGCGTCCCGGCTGCGAGCCGGAAGCCGTACGGATCGAAGGGGCGCCCGCGGAGGTACTGGCGCGGGAGGCGGAGCGCGCGGAGGTGCTCGTGCTCGGCTCGCGGGGTCTCGGCACGATCGCCGGTTTCCTCGTCGGCTCCGTCTCGCTGGCCACCCTGGCGCGCGCGGAGCGGCCGGTCGTCCTGGTGCGGGCCCCTGCGGACGTCGAGGCGGTCCCGGCACGGGAGCGCGGCGGAGACGTGGTCCTCGGGGTGGACGTCGCCGACGTCTCGGAGGAGGTCGTGACCTACGCGTTCGAGGCGGCGGCCCGGCAGGGCGGGGCGCTGCGCGTGGTGCACGGCGTGCTGCCGCCGCCCGTGCTTGGCGACTTCTCCGCGGCCGACGACTCGACCGTACGGACCGAGCTGCTCTCCGCCGCGCGGCTGACGCTCACTCAGCTCCTGGCGCCGTGGCGGGAGAAGTTCCCGGGGACGACGGTGGGTGAGACGGTCGAGGTGGGCAGCTCCACTCGGATGCTGCTCGATGCCTGCGCGGGCGCGTCATTGCTGGTGGTGGGGCGCAGGATTCCCCGTACGACGCTGGGTACGCGCATCGGTTCGGTCACCCACGCCGTCCTGCACCACAGCCCCGTACCGGTCGCCGTGGTGCCGCATCACTGATCTCCGCGGGGTGCCGCCGCGGCTCGCGGGCCCCTCAGCCGAGGAAGCGCACCAGGTCGATCAGACCGTCGGTGACGCGGTAGGCGACCAGCACCCGGATCGGTTCGTCGGCGACGCCATGGGCGACCTCGTGGTCGACGACCCAGCAACCCTCCGTCATGCGCGCCTCGATCTCGGCCCGGCAGCGGCCGGCGGCGAACTGCTCGGCGTAGACCCGGCGCAGCTCTTCGGCGCCCTCCAGGGTGGTGCCGTCGCGCCGTTCGATCCGTACGTCCTCGGCGTACGTGGCGACGAAGCCGTCCACGTCATGGGCGTTGTACGCCTCCAACTGCCGCTGCACCACACTCACCGGATCGATCATGCGGACGATTGTGCCAGCGCCCCCGACGGCCGTGCCGTCGGGGGCGCCGGAATGATCAAGCTGTGGGTCAGCAAGGGTCAGCACCACTTGACCGCGCCGAGGTTCTGCACGTAGCGGGCCGAGACCCAGCCGTTCCTCGCCTGGACGCGGTACCAAAGGGCGTTGCCGTCGACCCGCTCGCCGCTCTTCTTGCACAGCAGCGTGATCCGCTGGTGCGGCTGCACGACTCCGACCGCTCGCGCGTATGTGGTCGGCTGGGTACGGACGTTGAGCGGGACCTTCGAGACGACCTTGCCGAGCGGGTACGCGGCGTGCTGCTGGGCGGTGTCCTGCACGGAGCTGGTGGTGCTCTCGCTCCGCTTCGGGTACTCCTCGTCCGCGACCGCGGCGCTCGCGCCGGCCAGCGCCAGCACCGCGCTCGCGGCGGTGAGGGCGAGGGCGGTCCTTGGTGGCTTCAGCATCAAAGGGCTCCTTTGCAGCGCGGGATGTGCTCCGCCGGAGGGCGGTAGCGCGAGGCGGACGGAGATGGCCACGGAACCCGCCGCCGAGGACGACCATGCGCGCGGCGCTGCGGATTGTCCGGCTGGCGCACCGTCATATGACCCGAAAGGGGGCGGTCCGTTCCCCGGGGGTCCGACCGGAAACGGCCCCAACACCCGTGGCCCGTGGCAGTCTCTGGGGCCGGAGCGGCCCACGCTCCGGCCCGGTGCCGGTTCCGCAGGAGGAGACGTCCATGGCAGAACACAGCCGTCGCGAGGTGCTCGGCTATCTTCTGGCGGCCCCGACCCTGGCCGTCGGCGTCCGGATCGGGGCCGACGCGGTCGCCCCGCAGTCCGCCGAGGCGGCCGTGCCGACCCTGCCCCAGCCGGAGAACCTGTTCGACCTGGGGGACATGCAGAATCTGGCGGCCGCGCCGACGTCGGGCCTGATCGCGGTCCAGGTGCACACCGACGGCACGGCCTCCTTCGCCGTGCCCCGCGCCGAAGTCGGCCAGGGCATGACCACGGCCGTCGCGATGATGATCGCCGAGGAGATGGACCTGCCGCTGGAGACGGTCCGGGTCACGCTCGCCGACGCCCGGCCCGAACTGCTGATGAACCAGCTGACCGGCGGGTCCAATTCGATGCGCAGCATCTATCTCCCGGTCCGCACCGCGGCCGCGGTGGCCCGTCAGCGGCTGGTCGCCACCGCCGCCGCCCGGTGGGGGGTGCCGGCCTCCGCGCTGATCACCAAGGACGGCGTGATCAGCCACGGCACGGCGCACAGCGCCACCTACGGCTCGCTGGCGCAGGCGGCCGCCACGACCGTGACCACCGCCCTGACGGCACGGCTCAAGTCGCCGGCGGAGTTCACGGTCCTCGGCACCCCCCAGGGGCGCGTCGACGCCCTCGCCGCCGTCACCGGCCGCAAGAAGTTCGGGATGGACCTCAACGTCCCGGGCGCCAAGCCGGCCATGGTGCGCAGGCCGCCCACGATCAACGGCACGGTCGTCGCCGTGCACAACGCCGACGCCGTCGCCCGGATGCCCGGCATCACCGACGTGGCCACGGTCTCGCACGGTGTGGCGGTGCGCGGCGAGACGTTCGGGCAGTGCATCGACGCGCTCCGGGCGCTCGAGGTCACCTGGGGCCCCGGCACCGTGGACCGGGAGTCGGACGAGACCGTCCTGGCCAAGCTGAAGGCCGCCGCCCTGCCGATGGCCGTACCTCCCCTGCTCGCCAAGACGATCGACGCCGAGTTCACCTTCGCGTTCGCCAGCAACAGCCCGCTGGAGCCGGACAACGCGATCGCCGACGTCCGCGCGGACCGTGCCGAGATCTGGGCGAGCCTGAAGGTGCCGATCGTGGCCCAGCGCGAGATCGCCGCCCAGCTCGGTCTTCCGCAGTCGGCCGTGACCGTGCATGTGGTGGAGGGCGGCGGCTCCTTCGGCCGGCATCTCTTCCACGACGTGGCGGCCGAGGCCGCGGAGATCTCCCACAGGATGGGCAAGCCGGTCAAGCTCTCCTGGTCCAGGACCGACAACTTCCGCCAGGGCCGCACCCATCCGATGTGCGTCTCGCGGGTGAGGGCGACGTACGCGCTGGGGCAGGTCCTCAGTTACGAGCAGCGCCACACCAGCGCGCGGACCGACTTCGGACACGGTCTCGGCGAGATGATCACCTCGACGGCGGCCAAGCTGCCCGTCGTCGGCAATCCGACCTTCGCCCAGACGATCTTCGCCCTGACCCAGTCCTCCCCGTACCACTTCGGGGTCACCACGCAGCTCCTCGACGAGGTGCCGCTGAAGTTCAACACCGGCAGCATGCGCAACATCTACTCGCCGAACGTGGCCTGCGCGCGGGAGCTCGTCGTCGACCAGCTCGCCAGGAGGATGGGCAAGGATCCCGTCGCGTTCCGCCGCGAGTTCCTGCGGGACGAGCGGCTGCGGGCCGTCCTGGACAAGGCGGCGGAGGAAGGCGAATGGGGCAGGTCGTTGCCGGCCGGGGTGGCGCAGGGCATCGCGCTGCACGGCGAGTACCGCGGCGCGGTCGCCACGCTCGTCGAGATCGACTGCCGGCCCGAGACCGTGAACCGTAAGGTGCGCGACGGCGTCACCGGCCCGCGCGTCACCCGGGCCCTGATGGTCGTCGACGCGGGCTTCGCCATCAACCCGCGGGGCCTGGAGGCCCAGATGGCGGGCGGGCTGAACGACGCCCTGGCCATGGCCCTGACCTCCAGCCTGCACATCAAGGACGGCCTCCCGCTGGAGGGAAGCTGGGACAACTACTTCTACACCCGGCAGTGGAACACCCCACTCGATCTGAAGGTCGTCGTCATGCCGACGACCACCGGCAAGCCGGCCGGGGCCGGCGAGCTGGGGGTGGCGCCCGCGTTCGCCGCGATCGCCTGCGCCTACGCCCGCGCCACCGGCACGCTGCCGACCAGTTTCCCGATCAACCACGGCACGCTCGGCTTCGATCCGCTGCCGCGCGACCCGTCGACCCCGCAGTCGCCGACCGACGGTCTCGACCGTGTCCACTGACCCGTTGCCCCCGCACTGACCCCGTAGGAGCGGTTTCCATGGCCAGCCACACCTTCAAGCTCAACGGCGAGGACGTCACCGTCGAGGCGGACGACGACATCCGGCTGCTGTGGGTCCTGCGTGACCTGCTCGGCGTGACGGGACCGAAGTACGGCTGCGGACTCGGCGTCTGCCAGTCGTGCACGTCCCACATCAACGGCAAGGCGTTCAACCCCTGCTCGGTGCCGGTCTCCAGGATCGGCCCCGACGACGTGATCACCACGATCGAGGGCCTGCCCGCGACCGTCGGCAAGGACCTCCACCCGATGCAGGAGGCCTGGCTGGAGCTGGACGTCTCGCAGTGCGGCTACTGCCAGCCCGGCCAGATCATGACCGCGGTCGCGAAGGTGCGGCAGGCCGCCGCGGCGGGCCGTGAGATCACCGACGCCGACCTGGACGAGATCCGCAACATCTGCCGCTGCGGTACGTACACGAGGATCCGGGAGGCGATCAGGGCGGGGGCCGCGAAGATGCGCGAGGGCGCGTAGCCGGCCCCGGGTGCGGCGGCCGTACAAGCGTCAACCATCAAGCGGGGCGGGGAAATCCGGGGCGATCGGCCGTGATCCCGTTTGCCGCCCGCCCCGCCCGGAGGGACGATGAAGGGGAGCCCTGGCTGATTCCCACGATGTCCCACCTGGGGGCCGGATGGCGAGAGTCCCGCGCGGCGTCGTCGACGCGGGTGGCAGGCAAGCCGTCGTACACGACCGGGAAGGCGCTCTGATGGCGCTGGACCTGACGAACGGCGCCGTGCTCTGGCACCACGCGCCGAGCCTGCGGCCCTGCGCACTGCTGGCCGGTACGGTCGTCGCGGTGCGGATCACGCCGTCACCGACGCTGGTCGTCGTCCTGCTCGACGCCGCGACCGGGCATGACCGCTGGGAATCGGAGCCGGTCGCGCTGGATCCCTGGGTGCGGTGCACCCTCGACGACACACCTGATTTCACCCTGCGCACCGAGACGGACGAGGCCGCGGACGCGGTGCTGATCCACTGGCACGCGCGCGGCTCGTACCGCGGCGGCGCCGCGCCGAGCCCGGAGGTGCTGGCCGCGGCCGCGCGCGAGGCGCGCGGCGTCCTGCGGGTCGATGTGGTGGGCCCGTCGGTGGACGCCCTGCGGGAGGCCGAAGCCGCCGCCGAGCCGGAGGCCGCGGCGGCGGACGCGGAGGCCGAGTCGCCCGAGCCGCCGCCTGCCGCCGATGTCCTGGACCGCGGCCAGGTCGGCGACCAGCGGCTGGAGCTGGCCTTCGAGCCGGACTCCGGGGCCGTCGTCCTGCGGGCGGTGGACCCGCCGACGGCCGCGGTGCGATGGGCGGTGGAGGTGGACCACACGACGAAGCGACGGGCGCCCAAGCTCCCGCCCTAGCCCGACCCCCGCACGAACCCCCCTTCCAGAGGCATGTCATGACCATCTCGGACGAACAGCTGGCAGAGGCCAAGCACATCAGCGTGGAGCAGGTGCAGTTGCTGCGCGAGGCCCGGGGCACGACGAACGACACGCTGGAGACCCTGTCGGACGCCGCGGTGCGCAAGGCCCTGCGCCGTCTCGACCAGCCCGACGCGCCGACGGCCCGTGGACTGTTCCGTGTCGATCAGGAGCGCGGCGACGACGGCACCGTCAAACCGCATGCCCTGGCCCAGGCGTTCCGGCAGGCCGAGACCCTGCTGACGCGTGTGTCCGTCGGGACGATGACCGCCGGCGTGCCCACCGGCCCCAACGGCCATCGGACCCGAGGGGGACCGGCCCCCACGGCGGGGATGGAGCTGGCCACCTGGGAGTGGCTCGGCCCCGGCAACATCGGCGGACGTACCCGCGGACTGGTGATCCATCCCCAGCAGCCGCTCAAGATGTGGGCCGTCAGCGCCGGCGGCGGCGTGTGGCACACCAAGGACGGTGGCGCCGAGTGGCGGCCCGTGGACGACTTCCTGGAGAACCTCGCCTGCGGCTGCATCACGATGGACCCCTCCACTCCGTCCACGATGTACGTGGGAACGGGCGAGGCGTTCCGGAACATCGACGCCATCCGGGGCAACGGCATCTTCGTCACGACGGACGCCGTCGACTGGACGCCGATCCTGGCGACGCAGACCCCGGACTTCCAGTTCGTCAGCCGGATCGCGGTGTCGCAGTCCGGGAAGGTCCTCCTCGCGGCCACCTCGACCGGGCTCTTCCGCTGTGCCGACCCCGCGCGGGCGACGTGGACCCAGGTCCTTGACGTCCCCCTCGGCGACGTCCGCTTCGATCCGTCCGACAGCAAGAAGGCGGTCGCCGGGGCGCTGCAGGACGGAGCCGCCTGGTTCAGCCGGGACGGCGGCATGAGCTGGCAGCTCGCGGTCGGCGGCCCGTGGATGGGGCGCGTCGAGCTCGCCTACGCCGCGAAGGACCCCGACATCGTGTACGCGTCCGTGCAGATGACCACGGGCCAGATATGGCGGTCGGAGGACGGCGGCGCGACCTACCGGCGCCGGCGGACGCTGTCCCCGGACGGTGTGGTGGCGGACTACCTCGCCAACGACCAGGGGTGGTACGACAACACCATCTGGGCGGGGGACCCGACTGACTCGGATCTGGTGCTGGTCGGCGGCATCAACCTGTGGCGGAGCACGGACGGCGGCGACCATCTGGCCGAGATCAGCACCTGGTTCGAGCCCCGCTCCGTCCACGCGGATCAGCACGCCATCGTCTCCCACCCCTCCTACGACGGACGCACCAACAGGACCGTGTTCTTCGCCAACGACGGCGGGGTCTTCAAGGCGGCCGACCTGGCCGTGGTGGGAAGTGATCCGGGGGGTCCCCCGTTCACCATCGGCTGGACGGAGCTGGTCAACAACTACGGCGTCACCCAGTTCTACGGCGGCGCGGGCCACACGGGCAGCGGCAAGATCATCGGTGGTGCGCAGGACAACGGCTCGCTCGTCTTCGACCCCGCACTCGGCCCCCAGGGCTGGCGGCAGTTCTTCGGCGGCGACGGGGGCTGGTGCGCCGCCGACCCGACGAATCCGAAGGTCTTCTACGGCGAGTACACAAATCTACAGCTCCATCGCAATACGGACGGCGCCGTATCCAACGACGAGTTCGGAGAGACCTTCATCAGCGGGAACGTCTTCATCCCCGGGCAGGGGTGGACCTGGAAGCCGGTGCCGTTCCGCATCACGGACGCCATGAACGGCAACGCCGGCGCCCTCTTCATCGCACCCTTCGTCCTCGATCCGAACAACGAGAACCGGATCCTCGCCGGTGGCCTGTCGCTGTGGCGGACGAACAACGCCAAGGAGCCGACCACCTTCACCAGAGGCCCCCGCTGGGATGCGATCAAACCCAGCACGGGATCGAAGATCAGCGCGATCGCGGTGGCCCCCGGTGACTCCGACCATGTGTGGGTGGGCCATATGAACGGCATGGTCTTCCGTACCACCAACGCCACCGAGACGACCCCCGCGTGGGAGCGCCGCGGAATCACCGGCCCCAGTCCGCTGACCCCGCGGCGCGCCTGCCTGTGCATCACTGTCCACCCGACGGACCCGGACACCGTGTACGTCGCCTTCGGCGGGTACGAGCGCGGAAACCTGTGGATGACGACGGACGGCGGTGCGCGCTGGACCGACCTCGCCACCACGCTGCCACCCGCGCCGATCCGGGCTGTCGCCATCCATCCGCGGCAGACCAAGTTCGTGTACGCCGGAACCGAGGTCGGGCTGTTCGCCAGCGAGAACGCCGGGGCCAGCTGGTCGCCGACGAACGAGGGGCCGACGAACTGCTCGGTCGACGATCTGTTCTGGATGGACGAGACGCTGGTGTGTGTGACGCACGGGCGCGGAATGTTCCGGATCGACCTGTCCACGGTCCCGTAGCCCCGGGCCCGGTCAGGGCCTGATCCCCGGGGATCCACCTACCGGACGGCCCCCCGCGGCGCCTCCGAGAGCGGCATGACAAGCTGCTGAGCAGTTTCTGTTATCCGCACGGAGGCGTCGCGTCTCCTGAGTGTCGGAGGAGTCGGGCCAGAGTTCCGGGGAGAGTGGACACAGCGTGAGCAACCAACCAGAGGCCGCGGTCATCAGGGCGGCACAGGCCGGGGACCAGGAGGCCCAGGACCGGCTGGTGGCCGAATACCTCCCGCTGGTCTACAACATCGCCGGACGGGCCCTGAACGGGCACCCGGACACCGACGACGTCGTGCAGGAGACCATGGTCCGCATGCTCAGCGGCCTGGACGGGCTGCGCAGCCTGGACAGTTTCCGCAGCTGGCTGGTGGCCATCACGATGAACCAGGTTCGCGGCCACTGGCGGGACCAGTCGGGGGCGATATCCACCGGCCGCGGCCTGGAGGACGCCTACGACGTCGCGGACCCCGGCGCCGACTTCGTCGACCTCACCATCACCCGGCTGGGGCTCTCCGGCCAGCGCCGGCAGGTCGCCGAGGCCACCCGCTGGCTGGACGAGACCGACCAGGCCCTGCTGTCGCTGTGGTGGCTGGAGGCCGCCGGCGAACTGACCAGGGCGGAGGTCGCCGCCGCGATGGAGCTGTCCCCGCAGCACACGGCGGTACGGGTGCAGCGGATGAAGGCCCAGCTGGAGGCGGCCCGGGTGGTGGTCCGCGCGCTGGCCGCCGACCCGCGCTGCGCCCTGCTCGACTCGATGGTCGCCCAGTGGGACGGTGAACCCTCCGCGCTCTGGCGCAAGCGGATCGCCCGCCATGCCCGCGGCTGCACGGTCTGCTCCGGCCACTGGTCCGGGCTGATACCCGCCGAGGGCCTGCTCGTCGGTCTCGCGCTGGTGCCGGTGGCGGCCCTCGGGGCGGGCGCGCTGGAGTCGGGCGCGCTCGGGGCGGGCGCGGCGACCGACACGCTCACCACGGTCGCCTCCCACGCCCCGCTGCCCGGCGGCCGGGCGGTGCTGCGCCGCGAGCGGTCCCGGCGCCGCCGTCGTACGACCGTGGTCGCCGCGGCTGTCGCGGCGCTCGTCGTCGGCGGTGGGACGGCCCACCTCCTCACCACCCCCGAGGACGGTGAGAAGGAGGCGGCCCCGGTGGCCGCCGTGCCGCCGCCGGCCTCCCCGGCGCGCGCGATCCAGTCCCAGCCGCCCTCCCCCACCCCGACCCCCACGCCGTCGAAGAGCCCCACGCCGAGCGCCACGCCCTCCCCCTCGAAGACGGCCCGTCCGTCGCCGAGCCCCACCCCGTCCAAGACGACGGCGAAGCCGACCCCGAAGCCGGCGCCGCCCGGGGAGGCCTCGACGGGCGACGCGCAGAAGGTCGCGGAGCTGGTGAACGCCGAACGGGCCAAGGCGGGCTGCGGCCCGGTCCGTACCAACAGCAAGCTGGCCACCGCGGCCCAGCGCCACTCCGCGGACATGGCCGCCCGCGACTACTTCGACCACACCAGCCCGGACGGCACGGACCCGGGCGACCGAATCACCGCGGCCGGGTACCGCTGGAGCACGTACGGCGAGAACATCGCCCGCGGTCAGCGCACCCCGTCCCAGGTCATGGACTCGTGGATGAACAGCTCCGGCCACCGGGCGAACATCCTGAACTGCTCCTTCAAGGAGATGGGCGTCGGCATCCACGAGGGCTCCGGCGGCCCCTGGTGGACCCAGGCCTTCGGCACCGCGCTCTGACCGCGCTCTGACACCTCCGGGCCCGGCCCGGCTGCGTAACTGGCTGGCACGACCAACGGTACGCAGCCGGGCCGGGGGCTCCCCTCCCCCAACGGGCGTACTCCGAGCCGGATTCGGCCCGGTGGCGGATTGACGATGTCCGCTCGGCAGCACAATCCCCCTGGCCATGGACGTCGTGCAGTTGGGGGGATCGACATGGAACCGATCGCGGTGGGCGCCGTCGTGGGGCTGCTGGCCTCGTACGCCCAGCAGCTGGCCCAGGGGATGCTGGACACCGCCGTCACCGAACGGCTGCGGGGACTGTGGGACACCGTCGCCGCCCGGTTCGGGCGGGGCACGGACGGCGAGGACGCGCTGCTCCTGCTGGGGGCACAGCCGGAGGAGGAGCGGCGGCGGGAGGCCGTCGGGCAGCGCCTTCAGGAGGCGGTCGACACGGACCCGGAGTTCGCGGCGGCGCTCGCCGCGCTGGTGCGGTCGCTGGAGGAGAAGTCCGGGGATCCGGCCGGGCGGCACCTGGAGAACGTGGGTGTCGCGGCGATGGACCAGGCGAAGGTGGACATGCGCGGCCGGTACGTGGCCGGGGGCAGCGTGCACGTGGGCACCGACAACACCACGACGCCTCCCACCACCCCGGCCGAGGACGGCTGAGCGCCGTGCGGGGCCCGGCGGGCCGTGGAGCGGCGGCGGCCGCCCTGGCTGTCATCGTGGCGTGGCTGCTGATCGTCTCGTGCGGGGGCCCGGACGGCGGGCGCTCGCCAGAAGGACGCGGGTCCAGCGGCCGGGTGTCGAGCGGGCCGGGCTGGGCGCCTGGGTCGTCGGCGGGAGCGGCTGGGCCCACGGGATCGGCGGACGGTACGGCGCCGGGGTCGTCGGCCGGGGCGACGGAGGGCACGGGGACCACGGGAACGTCCGTCGGTACGAACAGCTCGACCGGGTCCGCGGGTCCGGCCGGGCCGAGCGGCGGCACGGGGACGAGCGGCTCCCCCGGCGGCCGTACGAGCGCGGGGCCGACGACCGGCGGGCCCACGTCCGGCCCGCGTACGACCGCACCCGGCACCGTCCGCCCCACCAGCCCCACCGCCCGTCCCAGCAGCCCCGGCGGCGGGGGCGGGCCCGGCAAGCGCTGCGGTGAGATCCCGCCCACCGGCGACATCGGCGGCCGCCGCCGTCAGAAGGTGGTCTTCCCGGCCCTGGGCACCCACCACACACACCCGCACACCAGCGCTCCCCTGCGGGGCTGCGCCACCTCCGGTCTGAGCGTCCGCTACACCGTCGACCCGAACGCGAATCCGGCCAACTGCGAGCTCCTGCCGGAGGGGCGCCCCACGCGCGTGCAGCTCATGGGGAACACGGGCGGCTGCACGATCATCGCCGACCAGCCCGGCGACGGCACCTGGGCCCCCGCACCGCCCGTGCGGCAGCAGTTCCGGGTGACCTGGCAGCCCGTCACGCTCTCCTGGGCCGACCCGCCGTTCGACATGCGTTACCCGGGCAGCGCCACGGTCAGGGTCCGGGTGAAGAGCCCCGACCCGTTCCACGGCTACCTCTCGATGAAGGCGAGCGGGGCGTGCTCCTTCGCCGACGACGAGGAGGCCCATCCCGCCGTCGCCGGGCAGAGCCTGGTCCCGGTACGGGTCGTCCTGCGCGATCCGGGGCCGGGCGGCGGCGGCTGCACGCTCAAGGGCGACGTGGTCTCCGACCACACCGTGTCGAGCCCGCTCACCCCGCGTACCTACCGCGTGATCGGCGGGGCGAGCCGGAGCCCGCAGACGAGCTCGCCCAGCACGGCCCGGTCGCCCTCCCCGCGATGAGCCGATTCGGGCGGCAGTTCCGCGACATCGGCACACTCGCCACCGACAGCGCGCAGGTCCACATGGAGGGCCTGATCGTGGCGGGCCGGGACGTCGTCATCGACAGGGTCCTGCTCCAGTACATCGGCGGGACGGCTCCGGCGGGCCCCGCGTCCGGCCCCGGGGCCGATGCGGCGTGCCCGTATCCCGGGCTCGCGCCGTTCGGCCGGGAGGCGGGGGAGCTCTTCCACGGCCGCGCCGAGGAGACCAGGCGGGTCCTCGGGCTGCTGAGCCGCACACCGCTCAGCGCCGTCGTCGGCTCCTCGGGCAGCGGCAAGTCGTCCCTGCTCACCGCCGGGGTGGCGCACGCGCTCGGCGGGGGCGAGCTGCCGGGCAGCGCGCGGTGGACCGTGCGGCTGGTCCGGGCGGTGGGAGAGCTGCCGGTGGAGCAGCTGTGCGAGGCCCTGCGCGGCGCGTACGAGGAGGCGTGCGGGAAGACGCGACACGCGCCGGAGCCGCTGCCGTCGCGGGAGCCGGAGCCGCTGCCTTCGCCGGATGTGCGGCTTGGGTCGCTGCCGTCGCCGGAGGCGCTGCGGGCGGATCCGGGACTGTTCGGGCGGGTGTCGGCGCGGCTGGCGGAGCTCACCGGGGAGCGGGTGGTGTGGCTCCTCGACCAGTTCGAGGCGTATCTCGCGCCCGATCTGCCGGCGGCGGACGCCGTCTGTGTGGCGCGGGCCGTGCTGTCCGTACGGGACGCGCCGGGCGTCCACGCGGTGGTCGCGCTCCGGACCGATCTGAGCCATCGACTGGAGGCGGTTCCGGAGCTGGCGCGGGTGGTGGCGGCGCACCGGTACGTACTGCCGCCGCTGGCGGGCCCGGCGCTGCGGGATGCGGTGTGCCTGCCGGCGGACGCGGCGGGGATGCCCGTGGAGCGCGCGCTCGTGGACCGGATCGTCCAGGACGCCGACGGCGGCCCCGGAACGCTCCCGCTGATCGCGTACGCGCTCCGGCTGATGTGGGAGCGCGCCGGCGGCGCCGGTCTTTCGCTGGCGGCGTACGAGGACATCGGCGGAGTGACGGCCGCGCTGGACCGGGGCGCGCAGGAGGTGTGGGGCGGCTACGACGAAGCGCAGCAGGAGTGCGCCCGGCGTGTGCTGGTGCGCTTGGCGCATGTCGGCGGCGGGGAGCGGCCGACACGCCGGATGGTGCTCGTCCGGGACCTGGTCACGGACCAGGACGACGCGCGGGCCGTGGTCGCCGTCGTGGAACCGCTCGTCCGCAAACGCCTCTTGGTGGTCGGGGAACGCGAGGGCCACGCGACGGTGGTGGTGGCCCATGAGGTGCTGCTGGAGAAGTGGGGGCGGCTGCACGACTGGCTGGTGACGGCCGACCGGCCGGCCAAGGAGCTCCAGGACGAGCTGATCGCCGCGACGGCGCGGTGGCTGCGCCGGGACAGGAGCGACGCGTTCGTGCTGCCGCCCGGTCAGATCCGCCGGGTGGAGGGGCTCGACGCGCGGTGGTGGCCGCTCACGCTGCATGAGCTCGCATTCCTGGCGGCGTCCCGGCGTGTCGAGGAGCAGGCTCGGCGCACCCGGGAGCGGGTGGGGGTGCTGACCCGCCGCTGGGTGGTGACGGGGGTGTGTCTGGCGCTCGCGGTGGTGGCGGCGGGCGCGCTGCTGTGGGCCGCGTGGGTCGCGGAGCGGGCGAGGGTCGCCGCCGAGGGGCTGCGGCTGTCGGCGCAGGCCCGGTCGGCGGCCGGGGAGCGCAGGGATGTGGCGGCGCTGCTTGCGGGCGCGGCGGTCCGGCGGGACGACTCGCCGGGCACCCGGGCCGCGTTGATGGACGTACTGTCCGCCCCGGGTGGTCAACTGGCCGTGCACCGGCCGGTGTTCGGTCCGGCCGTGCCTCATGTCCTGGCGCCCGCCGCGGCCGGTGAGGGGACGGTGGTCCTCGGCTGTTCGGACGGGACGCTGCGGCGGGTGGACCCGGTGACGGGCCGGGAGCGGGGGGTCGTGGCGGGCCGGCACCGCGACGGTGTGTCGGCCGTGGCGCGGGGCGGCGGGCTGCTGGTGTCGGGGGACGCGAGCGGCGGTGTGCTGGTGCGGCCGGCGGCCGGAGAGGGACCTGTGGTGCGGGTGCGGCTGCCGGGGTACGCGGCGGTCTCGGCCGTGGCGGTGGACGCCGGGGCGGGCGTGGTGCTGGCGGGCGACCAGGACGGCAGGGTGGCGCGCTGGACGGTGCGGGGCGCCGCGCTGCCGGGACTGACCCTGCCCGCCGCGGTGCGGGCGATCGTGGTGCACCGGCCGGGCGTCGCCGCCGTCACCACCGCGGCGGGCCAGGTGCTGGAGGTCCCCACGCGCGCGGGGAGCGTCCGGCCGCTGCCGGTGGGGCCGCTCGGCGTGGGAAGGGACAACGCGGCGGTGGCCGTGCCCGGCGGCGGTCTCGTCGTGGTGGACGGGGCGGCCGTCCACCGGTGGGCCGGGGGCGCGGGACCCGTGTCGGCGGACGCGCCGGGAGCCACCGCCGTCGCCGCGGTGGCCGGGACGGTGTACGTCGGGGACGCGACGGGCAAGGTCCGCGCCTGGACGGCGGACGGGGCGCCGCGCCCGTACGGCGAGGTGTTCACCGGCCCGCGTTCCGACGCCGTGACGGCCGTGACGACGGACGGGGCCCTGCTGTCGGCGTTGACGCGTGAGGGGCGTCTGGTGGTCTGGGATCTCACCGTCCGCCGCTCCCCCGCCGCGCGTCCGCAGCCGGCGGCGGCGGGCCGGGAGGTGACGGCGGTGGCGTACGGCCCCACCGGCACGCGGGCGGTCGGCGACAGCGCCGGCGCCCTGCACCTGTCCGGCGCAGGGCCGCACGACGGCGCCCGTCTCGATCTGGCCGGTGGCGGGATCCGCGGGCTCGTCTGGACGGGCCCGGACACGGTGGTGGCCGCGACGGCCGACGGCGCCCTGCACGGTGTGGACCTGCCGACCGGTGAGGCGGAGGTCCTGACGAGCCGCCGCACGGCGTTCCGGGGCCTGTGGGCGGCGGGCGACGGCACGGTCCTGGCCGCCTGGGACGATCAGGTGCTGCTGCGCGCGCCGGACGGTACGAGCGCGCCGGTGCGGGGGTTCTCCGGCTCAGGCGTGCGTACGGCCGCGCTCGGCCCGCACGGCGAGGTCGCGCTCTCGTACGGCTCGGTCACCGAGCCGCGGGTCCTGCTGTGGGCGGGCGACGCGACGAGGACCACGCCGCGTGAGGTACGCACGGACCACCGGCTGTTCGTGGCCTCCCTCGCCTTCTCCCCCGACGGCCGCACGCTCGCCACCGGCGGCGACGACCGCACGGTCGGCCTGTGGGACGTCCGGGACGGCGCGCCGCGCGGTGGCCCGCTGACCGGCCACGGCGACACGGTGCGCGCGCTGGTCTGGTCGGCGGAGGGCCGGCTCGCCTCGGGCGCGGAGGACGGGACCGTACGCCTGTGGGACACCCGCTCGCCGGAGCCGGGTCTCGGCCTGCCTTTGCGGTACGCCGACGACCGCCCCGTCACCGCGCTCGCCGCTTCACCGGACGGCCGCGAACTGGCCTCCGCCAACGGCCCGTTCACCGTGGTCTGGCCGTTCGATGCGGGGGCCTGGACCGCGCTGGCCTGCGAGGTCGCGGCCGATGTGCGCCCGGGGCCGGACACGGCCGGCTTCGGGGCGGGAGAGCGACTGGAGAACGTCTGCTGAGGGCACGACCGAGACGAACGTATCGGCCACTCGCGACTTTCGGTGACTGCCCGGCGGGGTCCGCGACCGGCATGGTGAAGGTCGACAACACGGATCGACAGCGGGGGTACGGGCATGAGCGGGACGCGGACGGAACGGCGGTTCTTCATCGAGCAGCAGCTGACGCCGATGGCCAATCGGTACGAGGTGCGGGCGGCCGCTCCCGACGGCGGCGAAGGGGAGATCGTGGCCTTCGCCCGTCAGAAGCGGCTCGCGCTCAAGGAGAAGGTCACCTTCTACACCGACGAGTCGGCGCGGCAGGTGCTGTTCACGTTCAAGGCGCGGCAGGTCGTGGACCTGGGGGCGACCTATGACGTGGAGGACGCGGCCGGGCAGCCGATCGGCCGGTTCCGGAAGGACTTCGCCGCCTCCCTGCTGCGCAGCACTTGGCATCTGAGCCAGTCCGGCACCGCGGAGGAGTCCACGGGCCGGGAGCGCAATCAGGTGGTGGCCGTCGTCCGCCGGGTGTGGTCGTTCGTCCCGTTCCTCGACTTCGTGCCGTTCGCGTGGCCGTACCACTTCGACTTCACGGAGGCGGGCCGGCCCATCATGTCGGTGGACAAGCGCCTGGGTCTGCGGGACCGCTACATCCTGGACATACCGGCCCAGGACCTCGACCACCGCCTCGCGATCGCGCAGGCGGTGGCCCTCGACGCACTGCAGTCCCGCTAGGAGGGCAACCCCTAGACGTCCAGGGGGCCGGGCGCGGGGGTCTGGTCGCCGTCCGCGCGGTCGCCGTCCTTGGACGAGCTCGGGAACATCAGCCACGAGCTCGCGGTGATCAGGAGAACGGAGCTGAGGCCCAGACCCATCCGGAACAGCCGCATGCCGCCCGACCAGTCATGGGGTGCGCCGAAGACGACCCAGAAACCCAGCGCTATACCGACAAGCAGGACGACCGTCGCACAGACGCGACGCAACACAAGACTCATAGGATCATGATCGCAGCCGTTCGGGCGCTCCGTCACCCTCCGGCCACGGGACGGACCTTCACCCGTGAGGCGGGCTCCTGGTGGCCGCCGCTGGCGATCATGCGCACCTCACCGTGGTCGCCGATCTCCGCCTGCACGATCCCCGTGTCGTCGGCGTAGATCGGGTGGCCTCCGGGGCCGGTCCGGTCGGTGCGGTGCACGAGAACCACGTCCTCGCCGCCCGGTACCGCCTGGTCGGGGCCGGCGAATACCAGTTCGTACCTGCTGTCCCGTCCCATCCCGGCCTCCTCGCCACCCGATGCCTTCCGGCGGGTTCGTCCACCACTGGGCGAATGACTCCTCGCCCCCATTATCGGGCCGCGGGGCCGCCCGCGCGGAGCCGAGCGGAGCAATACCGGTCAGTGGACGAGCCGGCTCAGGCGGGGCGGCGGGTGGGGGCGGCGGGGGCCGGGTAGGTGCGGGACTGTTTGACGCTGCCGAAGGCGAAGCTCGATTCGATCGAGGTGATGCCGGGGATGGCGTGGATGCGGGTGCGGACCAGCGCCTCGTACGCCTCCAGGCTCTCGATGACGACGCGGAGCAGATAGTCGCTGCTGCCGGCCATCAGATAGCAGTCCTGGATGTGCTCGATGTGGCCGACGGCCTCCTCGAAGAGGGCGACCGCCTCGGCCGTGTGCCGTTCCAGCCGGATCCGGACGAAGACGGTGATCGGGAGACCGTAGGCGACCTGGTCCACCATCGCGGTGTAGCCGCGGATCAGGCCCGCCTCCTCCAGGCGGCGCACGCGGCGCAGGCAGGGGGAAGGGGAGAGGCGGACACGGTCGGCGAGGTCCTGGTTGGACAGCCGCCCGTCGGCCTGGAGCTCGCGGATGATCTGGAGATCGACAGCGTCCATGGCGCCTCCCCGGCCCCTTCCGATGGCTTCGACGGCACTTCTCGGCCACCGCTTGGCAGATCCTGCCCCAAACGTATGTCCAGGAGGCAGAAGTAGCAATCGGCTGCCCCGAGCGAAGCCCTAGCGTTGCCAGGTGACCAAAACACATCGGCAGGTCGGGGGAGGCACCGCGTTGACCAGCACGGAGACGACGGCCGCCACGGGGCGGACCGGGGTCTCGCCGCAGGCCTGGGGCATGATCGCCCTCGGGCTGACGGTGAGCATCTGGGCGGCCTTCGCCCTCAGCGCCCGGGCGCTGAGCACCTCGACGCTGCTGCCCGCCGACGCCGCCCTGCTGAGGTTCGGGGTGCCGCTCGTGGTCCTGGCGCCCGCGCTGTGGCGGCGGCGCCGCCGGATCGCGCGGGTGCGCCCGGCCGCCGCGCTCAAGATCGTCTGTGGGGCGGGGGTGCCGTTCTTCCTTGCCGCGATGTACGGCGGCTCCCTGACCTCGGCGGCGTTCGTCGGGTCGATCGTTCCCGGCATGGTCCCGCTGTTCGTCTCCGCCCTGATGGTCGCCAAGGGGCGCGGGCTGCCCCGGGGCAGTCAGGCCGCCGGACTCGCCCTGATCGCCGTCGGCGTGGTCGTGCTGGTCTGGCGCCATGTCGTGCCGCTCAACGGCGACGTCCTGACCGGCTCCGCCGTCCTGCTGATCGCGAGTGGGCTGTGGGCGCTGTACACAGTGGGTCTGCGGGAGGTCGACCTCGACCCGGTCGGGTCGATCGGGCTGCTGTGCCTGCCGTCGTTCGCCGTCATCGGGCTACTCGTCCTGACCGGGGTGCTGCCGACCGGCCTCGCCCGTGCGGAGGGCGGCGACATCGCGCTCTTCCTGGTCGTGCAGGGGCTCGGCGTCGGCCTGTGCGCGGGGCTGCTGTACGCCTTCGCCATCCGCCGCCTCGGTGCGGAGCGCAGCTCCGTGGTCGGCAGCCTCAGCCCCGTCCTGGTCGTCCTGCTCGCCGTTCCCCTGCTCGGTGAGTCCCCCACCCTGACCGTGCTGATCGGCGTCCCCCTCATCACGGCCGGTGTCCTGCTGGCGAATCGACGCCCACCGGCCACCCCGCCCGTCGCACCTGACGTACCCGTCACACCCGACGCACAGAATCCCCTTCCCCGTCTCCACCCCAAGGTGCCCGCCGATGCTTGAGCTGCTGCTGCCGCCGCCCGCCGACCCCCTGTGGGAGCTGACCGAGGAGTTCCGGTCCGACCCGCGCCCCGAACGCCTGAACCTCGTCCTCGGCGTGTACCGCGACGAGGCGGGCACCACGCCCGTGATGGCGGCCGTCCGTGAGGCCGAGATACGGCTCGCCGAGCGCTCCGACTCCAAGGAGTACCGCGGCCTCTCGGGCAACCTCGCCTTCAACCACGCCATGGTGACGACGGTCCTCGGCACCGGCGCCGCGGCCGGACGTGCCGCGGCGGTCCAGACGGTCGCGGGCACCGGCGCGCTGCGCCTGCTGGCCGACCTGATCTGCCGTACCCGCCCGGGCACCACGGTCTGGATCAGCGATCCCGCCTATGTGAACCACCGGCCCATCCTGGAGGCCGCGGGACTGACGGTACGGACGTACCGCTGGGCCGACGCCGAGGGCCTGCCCGACACGGCGGGCCTGCTGGCGGACCTGTCCCAGGCGCGCCGTGACGACGTCGTCCTGCTTCAGGGCTGCTGCCACAACCCCACCGGCGTCGACCCGGAGCCGGAGACCTGGCAGGCGCTGGCCGAACTGGCCGTACGGGACGGCTGGGTGCCGTTCGTCGACCTCGCCTACCACGGCCTGGGGGACGGCCTGGCGGCGGATCTTGCGCCCACCCGCATGCTGGCCGAGCGCGTCCCGGAGATGCTGATCGCGGTCAGCTGCTCGAAGAACTTCGGCCTCTACAGCGACCGGACCGGCTGCGCCATCGTCCTCGGCCCGTCGCCGCGCGCGCTGCGCCACGCCGAGACGGCTCTGCAGAACGCCGCCCGGACGCTGTACTCGATGCCGCCGGAGCACGGCGCCGCCATCGTCACGGCCGTCCTGGGGGACGACCGGCTGCGCGCCCTGTGGGAGACCGAGCTCGACGCCATGCGGGGCCGGATCGGCGCCAACCGCGCCGATCTCACCGCCCGGCTGGCCGCCCTGGGACACGCCGCCGAGGCACGTGCGCTCGCGCGGCAGAAGGGGATGTTCTCCATCCTCCCGCTGACGTCTGATCAGATGCTCCGGCTGCGCAGGCAGTTCGGGGTGTACGGCACCACCACGGGCCGGATCAACATCGCGGGCGTCTCGGCGCACCAGATCCCCTACCTGGCGCAGTCGGTCGGAGCGGTCCTGGACGCGCACGCCATGGCGCCGGGGGCTCTCGCCACCTCGCCGTGACCGGTCCGGTGGCCGGCCCGGGGGGCCGGCCACCGTCCGCCGGGCGTCGCATCCGATCAGGTGGCATCGCCGGGCCGGCCAGTGCGCCCGCCAGGCCGCCGACCGGCCCGGGACTACGTTGACGGCCGGTAAAGGGAGGAAGCGATGACCGATCACCCGAACGCCGCTGTGTTCCGGCGGGCCCTGGCGGCCTTCGCGGCAGGCGACATGGAAGCGCTGGCGGAGGTCTTCCACCCCGACGTCGTCTGGCACAACTCGGGTCATGGACCGCTGTCGGGAGACTTCCGCGGCCGCGAGGCCGCGTTCGAGCTGTTCCGTCGTGACTTCGAGATGTCCGGCGGCACGTACCGCCCCGAGCTCCACGACGTTCTCGCCAACGATGCCCACACGGTCGCCCTGCTCCATGCCACGGCGGAGCGCGAGGGCAAGCGGCTCGACATGGACTACGCCATCGTCTTCCACATCGACGGCGGCAGGATCGTCGAGGCGTGGGTCTTCTGGGCCGACCAGGCTCTGTACGACGGGTTCTGGTCGTAGGGACCCGCCCTGCCGGGACGGCAGGGCGGGGGTGCCGGTCAGGCGGACGCCGGGACCGGGGCCTGGCGTTCGGCGGCGTGGAGGAGGCCGATCAGGGAGGTACGGGCCCTGGCCACCCGGGAGCGGACCGTCCCGATCGGGCAGGAGCTGACCTGAGCCGCCTCCGCGTAGGGCAGGCCGAGGAGCTGGGTGAGGACGAAGGCCTCCCGCCGCTCCTCGGGCAGCGCGTCCAGGAGTTCGGCCAGGGCGATGCCGTCGTCGAATCCCGGCAGGCTGCGCGGCTGCACGCGTTCGGCGGCGCTCAGCCAGTCGTCGGTGTCGGAGAGGCGGGGTCGGCACGCGGCGTGCCGGAGGCTGTCCACGACCGTGCGGCGGGCTATGGACAGCAGCCAGGTGCGCGCGGAGGAACGGCCCTCGAAGCGGTGCAGGCTGCCGAGTGCTCTGAGGAAGGTCTCCTGGGTCAGGTCCTCGGCGGCCTGCGGGTCCCCGCTGAGGTAGCTCACATAGCGGCGTACGTCGAGGTGCAGAGCGTGCACGAACCGTTCGACCGCGACCGGGTCGCCGTCCCGTGCGGCGAGGGCCCAGCGGGTGGCCGGTTCGTCGGACGCGGCCGTACATCGCGGCCCGGTCGGCGCGGGGGCGGCGGACGCGGCCGCGCGGACCACGGTCGTGCGGGTCGGGGCAGAGGTCGGGGCAGGAGTCATCGCCTGGTGTCCTTCTCGGAAGTCAGGAACCGGAATTCAGGAATCCGCGCGACTCAGGCATCCGCGGGATTCAGGAATGCGGGGTCCCGTGTGTGGGGTACGGCCGCGGTGGGTTCACGCGGCCGATGCCCGAGCGCCGAAGGGCGCGTCGGGAAACCGGCTGTCAGACGACAGCGGTCCCCTGGGGCGGACCCCGGAAGGTGAGGGCGAGGGCGAGCAGCAGAAGCCTCGGGGCGCGGGCGGCGCGGCGCCGGGGAGCGCGGATGCGCGGAAGGTGCGGCGGCGCGGGCGCCAGGAGCAGCAGCCGCAGCGGGGCCACGAGCCGGCAGGCGACGGCCCGCAGGATCCGGAAGGCGGCGCGCTCGCCGTGGCCGAGCCACAGTCCGCACACCAGCGCCGCCAGTAGGTGGGCGGCGAGCATTCCGGTCGAGGACATGCCGCCGAGAAGGCCCATGTCGTGGGTGAGGCCCATGTCCTGGGCGGCCGCTGCCGGTGCCGCGGTGGTGTCCGCTCCCATGTGCAGGGCGTGCGCGGCGTGTTCGCTCAGCGACATGCGGTCCATGCCGGGCGGCGGCTCGTGGGGGTGGTCCCCGAGTCCGGCCGCCGTGACGAGACGGGTGGCCTCAGCCTCCGGCGGGGCGGCCGCGTCCCCGCAGAGCAGATGTCGCGCCCATTGGCGGGCGAAGGACGTGCCGTCCGCCGTGGCGGCCCGCGCCGACGCCTGCGCGAACGAGAAGCCGGTGTGCAGCGCGGCCTGCGCGCCCACCGCGACGGCGGCGACGGCGGACCGTCCGCGCTCGCGCCCGCCCACGGCCCAGGCGACGGCGCCGGCGGCCGTGGCTCCGCAGGCCAGCGCCCAACCGGGCACGGCCGTACCGGACATCAGGATGTGGCCGAGGGCGGCGAGCAGCACGCAGACGGCCGCGAACACCGCGGCCCGTATCGCACGGCACATCCACCCAGCAGTCATGGCGGCCACATCCTTGCATCCGCGCCCGTCGCTTCGAAGGGCAGTACGGGCATGTTTCGCAGGTCCGTTCAGCGTGCGGCGGTGTGGTTCATGTCACAGGGGAGGTGCGGGAACCGCACCGCTCCCCGGTCCGACTCCTGCGTGAGGCGAAGTCCGTACGGAGACGGGATGGTGGCGGTGGGTCAGGGGACGACGACGCGGACGCGGGCGGGCGAGAGGGGCATCACGGCGCTGCTGACCTGCGCCATGGCCTTCTCGATGCTCCAGCTGTTCCTGCTGGGCGCGTTGGGGCCCCGCCTGGTCGACGAGTCCGTGGTCTCGGCCGGCGTGCTCGGGCTGACCACGACGGTCGGGTTCGGTGCCGCGGCCGTACTGTCCCCGGCCGGGGGCCGGGTGGTGGACCGGTTCGGTCCGCGCCGGTGCCTGGTCGCCCTGTTGCTGCTGTCCGCCCTCGCCCTGGCGGCGATCGGCGCGGCGCCCGGCGCCGGGGTGCTGTTGGTGGCGGTGGCGCTGGGCGGGCTGCCGCAGGCGCTGGCCAACCCGGCGACCAACAAGGCGATCCTGGCCGCCGTGGAGCCCGCGCGGCGGGGCCCGGTCACCGGCCTCAAGCAGTCCGGCGTCCAGCTCGGCGCGTTCGCGGCCGGGCTGCCGCTCGCCGCGCTGGCCGGGGTCGCGGGCTGGCGCGGTGCGGTGTGGGCGGCGGCCGGGGCGGCGGTCGTCGCCGCGATCTGGGCGGCGCGCCTGCTGCCCGCCGATCCGCCGCCGAAGGCGACGCCGTCGTCCTGGCTGCCGCGGGGCACGATCGCCTGGCTCGCGGCCTTCTCGCTGCTGCTCGGCGGGGGCATCGCCTCCGTCAACACCTATGTCGCGCTGTACGGCACCCAGCGTCTCGGCCTCGGCCCGACGGCCGCCGCCGCGCTGGTCGCCGTGCTCGGGGTGGCCGGGATCGCGGGCCGTGTGGGCTGGTCGCGGCTGGCCGGGGACCCCGCGCGGGCGGTGTGGCTGCCGGGGGTGCTGGCGGCCGGCGCGGTCGGTGCGGCGCTGCTCCTGGCCGCGGCCACGCGACTGCCCGTGCTGGCGTGGCTCGCGGCGGTCGCCGTGGGGGTGTTCGCGGTCGCGGGCAACGCCGTGTCGATGGTGCTGGTGATGCAACGGTCCGCCCCGGGCCGGGCGGGCCAGGACTCCGCGCTGGTCTCGGCCGCCTTCTTCGCCGGTTTCGCGGTCGGCCCCCCGCTCTTCGGCCTGCTCGCCGAGGCGGGCCGCTACGGCACCGGCTGGCTGCTGGTGGCCGCAGAGTTCGCCGGGGCGTGCGCGGTGGCGGTGGCCTGGGCCGTACGGGACCGGGCGGGTCGGACGCGGGGCGCGGCGTCCGAGGGGCAGGCGCCCGCATGAGCGGCGGCGCACCGCGCTGGGCCGCCGAGGCCCTCGACGACGTACTCGCCCGGGTGGCCGCCACCTACCGCGAAGTCGGCCCCCGCTTCCCGCTGTTCGCCGATCCGGAGAGCGGGGCGTGGACGACGTCGGCCCGGGGGTCGTGGACCGGGGGGTTCTGGGCCGGGCTGTTGTGGCTGCGGGCGCGGCACAGCGGCGAGGCGGCGCACCGGGCGGCGGCGGGCGACTGCACGGCCCGGCTCGGCGGCTGGGTGGAAACGGACACCGCGACCCGGGGGCTCATCCACTGGTACGGCACCGCGCTCGCCGACGACGAGCGGTCGGCGGCGCTGCGGGAGCGGGCCGCGCGTGCCTGCCTCGCGGCGTACGACCCGCGCCTGGGTCTGGTGCCCTGGGGCGGTGCCTTCGGCGGGCCCCGGCTGCTCGCGCGGGTGGACGGGGTGCCGGGCATGGTGCCGCTGCTCGCCACCGTGGACGAGCGGGCCGCCGCGAGTCATCTGCGGACGCATCTGGAGCTCTGCGGGGAGCGTTGGGCGTGGGAGCACGGGCCAGGCGGGTGGGTCGCGTGCGAGACACCGCCGCCCGGCTGGAGCCGGGGCCGGGCCTGGCTGCTGCTGGCCCTCGCGGACCGCACCGCCCAACTACCGGGCGTACCGGACGCGTTGATTCCCGAGCGGCTGGTCCCCCTGGCGGGCCGTGCCGCCCAACAGCCCCGCCTGTCGGACGCGTTGACCCCGGACCGGCTGGTCTCAGTGGCGGACCATGCGACCGAAGGACCCGGCGTACCGGACGCGATGGTCCCCGACCGGCTGGTCCCGCTCGCGGACCACCCCACCGAACGCGCCCACGTACCGGACGCGATGGTCCCCGACCGGCTCGTCCCCCTGGCGGACCGTGCCGCCCAGCACCCCCGCCTCCCAGATGCGTTGATCCCCGACCGGCTCGTCCCCCTGGCGGACCGTGCCGCCCAGCACCCCCGCCTCCCAGATGCGTTGATCCCCGACCGGCTCGTCCCGCTCGCCGACGCGTCCCGGCCGGACGGGCCCCTCGACACCTCCGCCGCCGCGGTCACGGCGGTCGCGCTGCTCAAGCTGGGGCGGCGCGAGCGGGGCCTGGCCGTCCTGGAGGAGCTGGTTCACCGGCATCTCGCGGCCACCGGGCGGCTCCTGGACGGCTGTTACGACCTCGACGCGGGCACCGCCGTACGCCATGAGCTGGTCTGGGGGACGTTCTTCCTCGCCGTCGGTCTCGCGGTCGTGACCGGGCTGCTGGACGCCCACGCCGTCTGAGGGTCAGCGCAGCAGCCGCCGCGCCACCGCGCTGATGTGGAGCTCGTCCGGCCCGTCGAGGATGCGGGCCATGCGTCCGGTGCGAAAGAGGGCGGGCAGCGGCGTGTCGGGGCCCAGGCCGACCGCGCCGTGCACCTGGATCGCGGCGTCGGCGACCTGCTGGAGCATCCGGGCGGCGGCGACCTTGGCGAGGCCCACCTCCACGGCCGCGTCCCGGCCCGCGTCGAGCCGGGCCACGGCCTCGTGGACGAGCGGGCGGGTCGTGCGCAGGGCGAGGAGCGCCTCGAAGAGGTGCTGTTGGACGAGTTGGAGTTCGCCGAGGGGGCCGCGGGAGCGGGTGCGGGTGCGGGCCCTGTCCCGCATCAGCTCGAAGGCCCGCCGCGCCTGGCCCAGCCAGCGCAGACAGCGCAGGGTGCGGCCGAGCTGGAGGCGTTCCCCGGCGACGGCGAGCGCAGCTCCCCGGGCGCCGACGAGATGGTCGGCGTCGACCCGTACACCGGAGAGTTCGATCTCCCACTGGCCGCCCGCGCCGAGGACGGGCAGTTCGCGCACCACCCGGAAGCCGGGTGATCCGGTGGGGACCAGCAGCAGGGAGAGGCCCTCGCGGTCGGGCGCGGCGCCGTCCGTGCGGGCCAGGACGGTGACCAGGTCGGCGTCGGCGGCTCCGGTCGTGAACCACTTGCGGCCCTCCACGCGCCAGCCGCCGCCCTCGGCGACGGCCTGGGTGGCGGTGAGGAAGGGATCAGTGCCGGGGGTGTCGGGTTCGGTCATGGCGTAGCTCGTCCGGATCTCCCCGGCGACGAGCTTCTTCAGATACCGCTCCCGCACCCGGGGGGCGGCGTGGCGGCGCAGCATCAGCGCGTCGAGGAGCGGCGCCGAGCCGAGTGCGGCGGGGCCGTGGTCGCTGGCGCCTTCGGCCTCGGCGACATGGGCGTACGCCCGCAGGGGCAGGCCCTGTCCGCCCAGGTCGGCGGGGAGCGGCAGCGCCCACAGGCCCTCGTCCCTGGCCCGGTGGTTGAGGGCGCGCAGGGTGTCGGCGGCGGCCGGGCCGCCCGCGTCCAGGAGGGGTTCGCTCGGCATGACGTGGTCCCGGACGAAGGCGGCGACCCGGTCCCGCAACTCCCGTACGTCACCGGCACATTGGGGATCTCCGTACAGGTCCTGCGGCCCGCTCTCGGTCACTTTCCTCCGCCTTTCGGGAACCCGTGGGAACGGCTGTCCGACTGTCTGGTCCGTGGAACTGGTCGGGTGCGACCGCCCCCGGGTTCCCGGCATTCCGGAAGACGAAGGAAGGGAGAGGCATGGCAGTGCCAGTCAGCACAGGGACGGTGCCCGTCACCTCGGCAGGGGCCCGGCCGCTCGACGGTCTGGGGCTGGAGGCCGCGGGGCCGCCGGCCGGGCCCTGGGGCGGCCTGGTCGGGGAGCATCTGCGGCTGCTGGGAGCGACCGGTCCCGACGGAGCCGCGGGCGGGGAACTCGCCCTGGGCGGCGGAGGGTTCGAGCCGGTCACGGCCCGTACCGTCTGGTCCGGCGGGCGGGGGTCCGAGCTCGTCGACGAGGCGACCGTGCAGGCCGCCACGGGCGTCATGGCCGTGCACGGGCGCCGCGACGACGACCCGCGGGGGCTCGCCGTCGACTACGCCGCCACCGCGGCGGGGGTCCTGACCGTGCAGGGCCTGCTCGCGGCGCTCGTGGGGCAGGCACGCGGCGGGCGGGCCGCGCGGGTGACGACGGGCGTGGACCGGGCCGGGCTGCTTGCCGTGTCCCAGTATCTGGCGGCGGCGGGGGCGGACGAGGGTGAGGCGGCCGAACTGGCCCCGGGCGGGCCGCCGTTCACCGCCGCCGACGGCACCCTGTTCGAGCTGGAGACCCTGGACCCGGGGGCCTGGGCGGTCTTCTGGCGCGCGCTGGGCGCGCCCGAAGCGGCGGTACGGGCCGGCTGGCGCCCGTTCCAGTTCCGCTACGCGACCGCCTGCGCGCCGCTGCCCGAGGCGCTGCACACCACCGCCCGCGCGTCCTCCTGGGAGGAGGTCCGGGCCGCGGCCGGAGCCTCCGGGGCCGAGGTGTGCGCGCTGCGCCCCCTCACGGACCGGGGCATCGGCGAGGCGCCGCCGTGGGCGCTGACCCCATACGGCACGGCGCCGGATGGCGCCCTCTCCAAGCGGAGGGAAACGGCGGGAGGGCCGCTGGCCGGGCTGACCGTGCTGGAGGCGGGCCGCCGCGTCCAGGCCCCGCTCGCCGCGCATCTGCTGGGGCTGCTCGGCGCCGAGGTGATCCGGATCGAGCCGCCGGGCGGCGACCCGCTGCGCGGCATGCCGCCCGCCTGTTCCGGCGTCTCGGCACGCTGGCTGGCCCTCAACCGGGGCAAGAAGGCCGTCGAGATCGACATCAAGTCGGCCGGGGACCGACGCCGCCTGGTGGAACTGGCCGCCACCGCCGATGTGTTCCTGCACAACTGGGCGCCGGGCAAGGCGGCCGCACTCGGCCTGGACCACGAGGACCTGGCGGCCGCGAACCCGGCGCTCGTCTACGCGTACACGAGCGGCTGGGCGGGCCGGGTGCCGGACGCGCCCATGGGCACCGACTTCATGGTGCAGGCGCGCACCGGCGTCGGGGAGGCCGCCCGGCCCGCCGACGAGCCGCCGGCGCCGTCGCTGATGACCCTTCTCGATGTCCTGGGCGGGCTGCTCGGCGCCGAGGCGGTCCTCGCCGGGCTGCTGCTGCGGGAGCGGACCGGGCGGGGCGTGCGGGTGGACTCCTCGCTGCTCGGCGCGGCCGACGCCCTGACCGCCCCGGCGCTGCGGCGGGCCGCCCAGGGTCTTCCGCCGCGCCGCCGGGCCGGGTTCCGGCGGCCGCTGCGCACCGCGGAGGGCTGGATCGCGCCTACCGATTCCTGCGCGGCCGCGGCCGCCGCGTACGACCTGCGGGACCTGTCCGGCACCGACGCCCTGGCGCTGCTGCGCACCCACGGTCTGGCCGCGACCGCCGTCACCACGGATCTCACGGCCCTGCACCACGATCCGCGCTTCACCGGAGCGCGGTCGATCACCCGGGACGCCCATGGGGCGTCTGCCGTCCCCGACCCCTGGAGCTTTCTGTGACGCTCGCGCTGCACGATCTGCTGCCCGCCCGGCTGCGCCGTTCCTGGACGGTCGACGGGACCTGCCCGGACCTCGACCTGTACAGCCTCTACCGTGCCCACCAGGTCGCCGACCCTCACCGGACGGCCGTCGTCGACGCCAAGGGGAAGCTCTGCTACACCGCGCTCGACCGTAAGGTGCGGTCTCTCGCCGCCGGGCTCACCGGGCTCGGCATCCGCCCCGGTGACGTGGTCGGCGTGCAGCTCCCGGCCGGCCGGCACGCCGTGATGGCGGATCTGGCGCTGGCCGCGATCGGCGCGGTCGCGCTGCCGTTCCCCGTCGGGCGCGGCACACGGGAGGCGGCCTCGCTGCTGGCCCGTTCGGAGGCGGTCGCCGTGCTCGCCCCGGCCGAGCACAGGGGCTGCCGGCCGGCCGAGGATCTGCTCGCGCTCCGTGGTGAACTGCCTTTCCTGCGTACGGTGATCGCGGTCGGGCCGGGCGACGCCCCGGACGACTGCGTCCCGCTGACGGGGCTGCTGCGCACGGACGCCGGTGAGTTCCGGCCGGGCCGGCCCGACCCCGACGCGGCCGTACGCATCCTGGTCTCCTCCGGCTCGGAGGCGGAGCCGAAGATGGTGGCGTACTCGCACAACGCGCTCGCGGGTGGCCGGGGCAACTTCCTCGCCTCGCTGCTGCCGGACAGCCGTCCGCCGCGATGCCTGTTCCTGGTGCCGCTCGCGTCCGCGTTCGGCAGCAACGGCACCGCCGTCGCTCTCGCCCGGCACGGCGGCACGCTGGTCCTGCTGGAGCGGTTCACCGCGGACGCCGCCCTCGACGCGATCGTCGCGCACGAGCCGACGCATGTGCTGGGTGTGCCGACGATGATCCGCATGATGCTGGACCGGCTGGCCGAACAGCCCCGCGCGCTGCCGTCGCCGACGGCGCTGGTCCTGGGGGGCGCGGTGCTCGACGCGGCGACGGCGGCCGAGGCGCGGCGGGTCTTCGGCTGCCCGGTGGTCAATCTGTACGGCTCCGCCGACGGCGTGAACTGCCATACAGGACTGGAGGGTTCGGCTGGCGAACCGGAGGGGCCGGGGGTGTGGGCGGGGCGTCCTGACCCGCGGGTCGCGGACATCCGGATCGCCTCGCCCGACGCGCCGCGCCACGCTCCGATGACGGAGGTGCCCGCGGGGACGGTCGGGGAGATCGTCGCGCGCGGGCCGATGACACCGCTCTGCTATGTCGGCGCTCCGGATCTCGACGCCCGCTACCGCACCGCCGACGGCTGGGTCCGTACCGGCGACCTCGGTCTGCTCGGGCCGGACGGCGGCCTGCGGGTGGTGGGCCGGCTCAAGGACGTGGTGATCCGCGGCGGCGCCAACATCAGCCCGGCCGAGGTGGAGGTCGAGCTCGCCACGCATCCGCTGGTGCGGGACGTGGTCTGTGTGGGCGTTCCCGATCCGCTGATGGGGGAACGGCTGGCGGCGTGCGTGGTGTCCCGGGACGGCCGCGGCCTCACGCTCGACCAGCTGGGCGCGCATCTCGACGCGCGGGGCCTTGAGCGGCGCAAGCACCCCGAAGTGCTGCTGCTCTTGGACGCGTTGCCGCTGACCCCGGCGGGCAAGCCGGACCGGGCGGCGCTGCGGGAGCGGTGCGCGGCGGGGCCCGTGGCGGCCTGAACGGCAAGGGGGGTGCGCCCGGGAGCCCCGGCGCACCCCCCCTTTTGGCTGGCGGCGCAGGCGGTTACGCCATCGCCTTCTTCACGGCCGTCGCCGCGTCGCGGTAGACGGTGAGCAGGTCGAGGTCCTTGCCGGGGTAGTTGACGATCTTCACCTGGCGGGCGGTGGCGCCCGGCAGCGTGGTGCCGGTGGACATGTGGGCGTTGTCCAGGACGAGGGCGGGCTTCTTCGCCGACAGGTCGGCCAGCTGCTGGGCGGTGACCTCTTCGGGGCCGTACGTGCCGACGATGTTCGCGCCCGCGAGCTTCGCCGTCCAGGCGGTGAAGACCTGGGCGACGGCGGTGGGTGCGGTGCCGCCGGGCCAGGCGGCCTTCAGCTCGCCCTGGAGCTTGGTGTACTCGGCGGAGAAGGTCTTCTTCCACCGGGTGGCGGCGTCCTCGGTGCCGAACTCCTTGCCGAGCCGGGTGACTTCGGCGTTGACCTTGCCGGCGTCGTTGTCGAGGCCGACCTCGATCAGCTTCGCTTTGGAGCCGGCCGCCTCCTTGATCTTCTCGGCGTACGGCTCGAAGGGCGCGTAGAGCACGAAGTCGGCCTCGGCGACGGCCGCCAGGTCGGAGGGCTTGGGGTCGTAGTCGGGGGCGTGGTGCACCGACTGCGGCACGATGACCGTGACGTCCTCGGCCCCGGCCGCCTTGGCGAAGGCGCCCTCCCAGGTGGTGGTGGCCACGACCCGGGGCTTGCCGGCCGGGCGCTTCGCCGCGCCGTCGCCGGCGTCGTCGTCCGAGGCGGCGCAGCCGGTGGTGGTGAGGGTGAGCGCGAGTCCCGCGGTCAGTGCGAGGAGGAGGGGGTGTCGGACGCGGTTGCGCGCCATGAGCTGATTCTCCGTTCGGGTACGAGATGGACGGCGAGGACCACGGCCCCGGCCGTCAGGACGAGGACCGGGCCGGGGGGCAGGTCCAGGGTGAGGGCCACGAGGAACCCCGCGGCGTTGACGACGGCCCCGATCGCGACGGCCCACAGGGTGATCGAGGTCAGGGAGGTGCCCAGGCGGCGGGCGGCGAGCGCGGGCAGCAGGGTCAGCGCGTCCACCAGCAGGGCGCCGGTCAGCTTGATCGCGCCCGCCACCGAGACCGCGACCAGGACGAGGAGGAGCAGGGTCAGCCGGTCGACGGCGACTCCGGAGGTGAGGGCGACCTCGCGGTCGTACAGCAGCAGCGCCACCTCGCGCCGCCGCCACCAGAACAGGCCGGGGACGGCGACGGCGAGTGCGCCGAGCAGCCACAGGTCGGCGGCGCCGACCGACAGGATCGACCCCCACAGCAGGGCGAACGCGCCGGAGGCGTTGACCCCGGACACGGCGAGCAGGAGCAGCGCGGCGGCGATGGCCAGGCTCATCAGCAGGCCCATCGCCCCGGACAGGCCGTCGGGTCTGCGGGCGAGCGGGGCGACTCCGGCTCCGGCGAGGCCGCAGGCCAGCAGGGCGCAGAGCATCGGGTCGAGGCCGGTGAGCAGGCCGACGGCGATGCCGAGCAGGGCCACGTGCATCATCGCGAACCGGACCGGCATGATGTCGAGGCCGACAATGACGACGCCGACGACGGGCAGCCCGACGGCGGCGAGGAGCAGGGCGGCGCCGGCCCGCTGGACGGGTACGAGCTGGAGGAGCTGGCCCAGGTCGGCCGCGAGGACGGAGCTCACGAGGCCTCCCGCAGCCGGCCCGCGGCCATCTCGACGACGCGGTCGCAGCGGGTGGCGAGGGCACGGTCGTGGGTGACGACGATCAGGGTGACGGGCAGCGACAGCAGGACGTCGGCGGCCTCTTCCTGGCCGGTGAAGTCGAGGGCGGCGGTGGGTTCGTCGGCGAGGAGGACCCCGGCCCCGGCGGCGACGCACCCGACCGCGCGGGCCACGTACGTGCGTTGCAGCTGGCCGCCGGAGAGGGTGCCCACGGCGCGGTCGGCGAGCTGGGCCACGCCCAGCCTGCCGGCTGCCGCCAGCGCTTCGGCGGGGGCGCCGCTGCTGGCCAGCAACTCCCCCGCCAGCAGCGGGAAGCGGCCCGCGGCGGGCTTCTGCGGGACCCAGGCGCAGGCGCGTCGGCGCCAGGCCCAGTCGGCAGCCGTACGGGCCACGCGGCCGCCGACGCGGATCTCCCCGGCGGCGTGCCGGTGCAGGCCGAGCAGCGCCCGTAGGAGCGTCGTCTTGCCCGAGCCGTTGGTGCCGGTCAGCGCCAGGCGCTGACCGGCCGGGACGTCGAGGTCCACGCCGCTGACGGCGTCCACGCGCCCATGACGGCAGCCGACCGCGCGCAGCCGTACGTCCAGCGCGTCCATTCCCGCCTCCCTTTCCCCGGTGTCGGGGAGGGAGTCGGACGGCGCGGCCGGTCGGTTCCCGTCGGTTCAGTCTCGTCGGTCAGTTGTGGCCGAACTTCCGCTCCTTCTTGTGGTCCGGCTGGTCCCTGATCGCGCGTACCGTCTCCGGGGTCGGCGCCGCCTTCGGCTGCTGCTTCGTCTCCGCCGTGGCACTGCGCTCATGGCCGCCGGTGCGGGCGCCACGGTTCACCCGGGTCTGTTTCTTGCCCACGGTGGTGCCTCCCTGTGGTGAATCTCGGGCGAAGGGCTACCACAAGATTCGCACGCAGGTATGAATGCCGCATATCGGCGCCGGGGTCAGCTCTCCGAGGCCGCCACCTGGACGACGATCTTGCCGGCGGCCCCGCCCGCGTCCAACCGCCGCACGGCCTCGACGGCTTCACCGAAGGGATGGACGCGGTCGACGACCGGCCTGAGCGCCCCGGATTCGGCGAGCTCCTTGAGGGCGATCAGGTCGCGGGCGTTCCGGGCGGCCGTGAAGGGGCGCAGGCGCTGGGACACGAAGGGGCCGGTCGCCAGCGCCGCGGCGATCCGGCGCCCGGGGCCGAGCCAGCGTCCTCCGCCGCCGGAGGACATCACGAGCGTTCCGGCCGGGCCCAGGGCCCGCCGCAGGGCCGGGAGCGGGTGGTCGCCGACCAGGTCGAAGACGACGTCGTACCGCTCGCCGGTGGCGGTGAAGTCGGCGGTGGTGCGGTCGACGACGTGCGTGGCGCCGAGGGAGGCGACCGTCCCGGCGTGCTCGGCCCGGCAGACGGCGGTGACCTCGGCGCCGAGCCATGCGGCGATCTGTACGGCGAAGGTGCCCACCCCGCCCGAGGCGCCGTTGACCAGGACGCGCTGCCCCGGCCGGACCTGGCCCCGGTCCCGGAGCCCTTGCAGGGCGGCGGTCGCGGCCACCGGCACCGCCGCCGCCTGCTCGAAGGTGAGGGTGGCCGGTTTCGGGGCGACGAAGCGGGTCGCGACGCACACATACTCGGCGAGGGCGCCCGGCGCTTCGGCGTAGACCTCGTCACCGACGCGCACTCCGGTCACCCCCGGGCCGACCGCCTCGACGCGGCCCGCCACGTCCCGGCCGACGACATACCCGGCTCGTGGCCTGCGCAGGCCGCCCGCGAGCGGGCGGGCGGCGTAGGGCTCGCCGCGCAGCACGATCCGGTCGGCGGCGTTGAGGGCGGCGGCGTGCACCCGGATCCGTACCTCACCGGCGGCCGGCACCGGCGTGCCGATCTCCCGTAGCGCCACCGCGTCCGGGGAACCGAACGCATGTTGGACGACCGCCTTCATACCGCGCCTCTTCTCTCCCAGGCTTACAGCGTAAGCCAGGCTTACGTTGTAAGCTACGCGACGGTGAGCAGTCAAGAAGGGACGTGGATCGGATGGACCGGACGGACCGGACGGCAGCGCACGATCAGCGGGGCGGCGCGGCCGCCCGTACGCCCCTGAGCACCGAGCGCGTCCTGCGCACCGCTCTCGCGCTGGCCGACTCCGGCGGCACGGCCGCGCTCACCATGCGCGCGCTCGGCCAGGAACTGGGCGTCGAGGCCATGTCCCTCTACAAGCACGTGGCCAACAAGAACGCCGTACTCGACGGGATCGTCGACCTCGTCGTCGGCGAGATCGATCTGCCCTCACCCGGCGACGACTGGAAGACGGCCATGCGCCGGCGGGCGGTCTCGGCGCACGAGGTGCTCATGCGCCATCCCTGGGCCTGCTCCCTGCTCATGTCCCGCCCCAACGTCGGTCCCGCGATGCTGCGGTACGTCGACGCGACCCTCGGCAGCCTGCGCGGGGGCGGCTTCTCGGTCGAACAGGCGGACCGCGCCTGGAACGCCATGGACAGCCACATCTACGGCTTCACGCTCCAGAAGCTCACCTTCCCCTTCGAGCCGGACCAGTTCGCGGCGGTGGCCGAGGAGCATCTCCCCCTGCTCCCGCCCGGCCGCTACCCCCACCTGACCGAGCTGACCCGCCGGGTCGTCGACGGCACGTACGACGGCGTCTCCGATTTCACCTTCGGCCTCGATCTGATCCTCGACGGCCTCGAACGCTCCCTGCACCAGGGCTGATCAGCGCCCCCGCACCGGGCTTGATGCGGCTCACCCGAGCTCCTTCGGCCCCCTCGGCCCACCCTGCTCACTCGGCCCGCTCGCCCCGTCGGTCCCGCCGACCCGCCGGGCCTCGCGCAAGGCCGTGAGCACCGCCCAGAAAACCGACACCAGCGGCACGGCCACCACCGCCCCCACCACCCCCGCAGCGATCGCCCCGGCGATCACCGAGATCGCCACGACCAGCGGGTGGAGCCGCACGGCCCAGCTCATCACCAGCGGGTGCAGAAGATGGCCTTCGATCTGCCCGATGACCACGATCAGCGCGATCACGATCGCCGCCACCCACGGCCCCTGCGCGGCGAGCGCCACCACGGCGGCGACAGCGAGGGCGACCGGTGAGCCGATCAGCGGCACGAAGGCGGCGAAGAACTCAAGCAGCGCCAGCGGTACGGCCAGCGGCACCCCGAGCAGCCACAGCGCGATCCCGACGAGCACCGCGTTGGTCGCGGCCACCAGCACGATGCCGTGCGTGTAGCCGGTGAACGTCCGCCAGGCCGCGCGTCCCCCGATCTCGACCCGTCCCCGTACGGACCGCGGCAGCTGCTCCCGCAGCCAGGCCCACTGCCGGTCGCCCGAGTGGATGAAGAAGACCGAACAGAACAGCCCGAGGGCCAGCGCGGTGAGGACGGTCACCAGCCGGTGCGCGCCGCTCACCGCCTCGCTTACCAGCGTCGAGCGGTGGCTCGACAGCCACTGTCCGATGCGGGACTGGACATCGGAGAGCGCCTCCGGGTTGAGCCGGAACGGCGGCCGTTCGAGCCAGTTCTCGATTCTCTCGATGCCCACCCGGAACTCCCGCAGCAGCGTGGTCCGCTCCCCCACCACCGCCTCGCCGACCAGCGCGAGCACGCCGAGCACGAGCGCGATGCTGCCGAGCAGGGTGACGGCGACGGCGAGCGGGCGGGGCAGGCCCCGGGCCACCACATCGGCGACCGGGCGCAGCAGCGCCGTGATCACCAGCCCGAGGAAGACGGCCACGCCGATCTCGTGGAAGCGTCCGAGCAGGGCGAAGACGGCGTAGACGAGCGCCCCGACGGCGAGCAGGCGCCACGCGTAGGCCGCGGCCGTGCGAAGCATCGGGAAGACCTGGGGCGGCGTGCCTGGCTCCATGGCGATCGACGTACCACCGGGCGGGCCGCGCACCACGCTCGCGCGGCCATGTTCGCCCGGGACGGTCCCGCGTGCGGGCCCGGACGGGCGAATACGGCGGCCCCGGCGGGTGCGTTCCGGTGTCGCGGCACGGCCGTCCGGCGGGGGCGGTGAGGATCGGAGGATGGGCGTCGTCCTGCCGGTCCTCTTCTCCGTGTTCGCCGCGTTCAGCAACGCGCTCGCCACCGTGCTCCAGCGGCGCGCCGCGCTCACCGTGCCCCGGTCGGACTCGTTCCGGCCGGGTCTCGTCCTCGATCTGGTGAAACGGCCGGTCTGGCTCGCCGGGATCCTCGCGGTGATCGCCGCCGGGGTCGGGCAGGCGGCTGCCCTGGCGACCGGGCCGCTGTCGCTGGTGCAGCCGCTGTTCGTGCTGGAGCTGCCGCTGGCCCTGCTGATCGCCTCCCTGATGGCCCACGAGCGGCTGCCGAAGGCGCTGTGGCTGGCCGTGGCCGCGGTGGTGGGGGGACTCGGGGTGGCGCTGGTGGCCGCCTCGCCGACCGGGAACCGTACGCATGTGCCGCTGGACCGGTGGGTGCCGACCCTAGTGGTGTGTGCGGTGGCGGTGGTGGCGCTGGCGTTCATGGGGCTGCGGCGGCCGCCGGGTCGCGCCCGCGCCGGGTGTCTGGGTGCGGGCACCGCGATCTGCTACGCGCTGACGGCGGCCTTGATGAAGACCGCCATGCACATCCTCGACGAGGGGGGCCTGGGCGCGTTCCTGACGTCGTGGCAGACGTACGCCTTCTGTGTGACCGGTGTCGGGGCGCTGCTGCTGCTCGAACACGCCATGCAGGGCGGCCCGCTGGTCGCCTCGCAGCCGGCGCTGACCCTGGGCGACGCGACGGTGAGCCTCACCCTGGGCGTCCTGCTGTTCGAGGAGCATCTGCGGGCGGGGTGGTGGCTGCTGCCGCAGCTGCTGGGCGTCGGGCTGATCGTCTTCGGGGTGTTCGCGCTGGCCCGCGGCGGGGTCAGCGCGGCGTGACGGCGCCCGCGGCCGCGGGCGCCTCGGGGCGTTCGCGGGTGCGGAACGTCTGCCGGTAGGCGGTGGGTGAGACCCCGAGGGTGGCCGCCAGATGCTGGCGCAGCGAGACCGCGGTGCCGAAGCCCGCCGCGGCGGCCACGCGGTCCACCGTCAGATCGGTCGTCTCCAGCAGGCGCCGCGCGTGGTCGACGCGCTGCTGGTTCAGCCACTGCCCCGGTGTGGTGCCGGTCTCCTCCCGGAACCGGCGGGAGAAGGTCCGTACGCTCATCCGCGCGTGCGCCGCCAGCTCGGCGAGGGACAGCGGGCGGTGCAGCTGCCTGAGGGCCCACACCCGGGTCGCCGTGGTGGTGGCCACGGTCTCGCGTGGCAGGGGCCGTTCGATGTACTGGGCCTGCCCGCCGTCGCGGTGCGGGGGTACGACACAGAGCCGGGCGACCCGGTTGGCGATCTCACTGCCGTGGTCGCGGCGCACGAGGTGCAGGCACAGGTCGATGCCCGCGACGACGCCGGCCGCGGTGAGGACCTCGCCGTTGTCGACGAAGAGGACGTTCGCGTCCACCCGCACCTCGGGGAAGCTGCGCTGGAAGTGCGGGGCTTCGTTCCAGTGCGTGGTCGCCGGGCGGCCGTCGAGGAGACCCGCGGCGGCCAGGACGTACGACGCCGTGCAGATCGAGACGATACGGGTGCCCGGGCGCAGGGTGCGCAGGGCGTCGCCGAGGGCGGGCGGCAGCCAGTCGCGGTCCTCGTCCGGCCCGCAGGTGAACGGCGGGATGACAAGCGTGTCGGCGGTGGCGAACGCCTCGCCGCCGTGCTCGACACCGATGGTGAAGTCGGCGCTGGAGCGGACCGGGCGGCCGTCCAGGCTGCAGGTGACGACCTCGTACAGGGGCTGGCCGCCGGCATCGGCGGCGGTGCCGAAAATCCGCACGGGGATGCTCAGTTCGAAGGGGTAGACGCCTTCGAGGGCCACGACCACGACGCGATGCATGGCCGGATTCTTTCACCTCATGGCGTTCTCGCCACTCGTTGGGCGTCGCCGACTGCGGAAATCTTGATCACGCGAGGCCGCCGGGGAACGGCGGCGCCGCCGGAACACCGGCGGATTCCCACGGACTTCAGGAGAGGCGGCGTCATGCGCGCGATCGGTCAGGACACGTTCGGCGGCCCCGAGGTGCTCAAGGTCGTGGAGGCCGAGCGGCCCACGCCCGGCCCCGCGGAGGTGCTGGTGCGGGTGCACGCCGCCGGTGTGAACCCGACCGACTGGTGGCACCGCACCACCGGCGGTCTGGCCGGGGACGCGGCGCCGGTACGGCTGGGCTGGGACGTCTCCGGTGTCGTCGAGGAGGTCGGGCCCGGCGTGACGATGTTCCGGCCCGGCGACGAGGTGTTCGGCATGCCGCGCTCGCCGCTGCCGGCCGGGACGTACGCCGAGTACGTGACCTCGCCGGCCCGGCACCTGACCCGTAAGCCGGCCGGGCTGACGCATGTCGAGGCGGCCGCCGTGCCGCTGGCCGGACTGACCGCCTGGCAGGCGCTGGTGGACACCGCGCAGCTGCGCGAGGGGCAGAGGGTGCTGGTGCACGCGGCGGCCGGCGGCGTCGGGCATCTCGCCGTCCAGATCGCCAAGGCGCGCGGCGCCCATGTCATCGGCACGGCGAGCGCGGCCAAGCACGACTTCGTCCGGGGCCTGGGCGCCGACGAGGTCGTCGACTACCGCGCCGCCGACTTCGCCGAGGCCGTGCGGGACGTGGACGTGGTCGTCGACACCATCGGCGGGGAGTACGGGCCCCGGTCGCTGCGTACGCTGCGGCCCGGCGGCATCGTGGTCTCCCTCGCCTCCCCGGCCGAGGCCGCCCTCGCCGAGGAGGCCGCCCCGCTCGGCCTGCGCGCCGCGTTCATGATCGTGGAGGCCGACCAGGGCGGGATGCGGGAGCTGGCCGCGCTGGTCGCGTCGGGGCGGCTGCGGGCCCATGTCGACACGGTGCTGCCGCTGGAGGATGTGGCCAAGGCCCATGAGCTGGGCCAGAGCGGCCGCACCACCGGCAAGATCGTCCTGACGGTCGCCGAGGACGGCCGGGCGGCCTGACAGACGGTCAGTTCACCCCGGCGGGGGCGGGCTTGCGGGCCCGCCCGTCGGCGACCGCGTAGGGCAGACCGGGCAGGATCAGCAGCGGCGCGACCCACAGCGGCAGGCGGAAGAGGATCTCCTCCCCGCCCAGGGCCCTGGTGAGGATCGCGACGGGCAGGCCGACGGCGAGCGCGAGCAGCCAGCTCTTGCCGAGGCCGAGCCCGCCGCGCCGGATCTCCCACACGACCGTGAAGGTCGCGATGACGGCCCAGAAGGCGAGGTCGTCCGCGCCCACGGACAGGGTGAGGTTCCAGGTGAACAGATGCCGCAGGAGCAGCACCACACCGACTACGAACAGCGCCATGGCCCCCATGCGCGCGATCCTGCGCGACAGCGGCGCCCTGGCGCGGGCCCAGGCGGCGGCGAAGGCCTTGACGTCGTCGCCGACGACGTCCTGGGCGGTGCGGCCCGCGGCCTCGGCGTCCTCCAGGTGGGCGGAGAGCTCCTCCAGCATCTCGCGGACCGAGGCGTCGTCGATGCCCCGGTACTCCCAGTTGCTGCGGCAGACCGCGAGTATCCGCTCGTTGGTCACGATGTGCTCTCCCCCGTGGATGCGATGTCGGTGTCGGTGTGGGTGTCCATATGGGCGTCGGCCAGGAGACTGCTGACGGCTCCGGCGAAGCCGTGCCAGGCGGCCCGGCCGCCGTCGAGTTCGGCGCGGCCCGCCTCGGTGAGGCGGTAGTACTTCCGCGGGGCGCCTCCGCTGGCGGACGGGGCGCGGTACGACGAGATGAGCCCGCCGCGCTCCAGCCGGGACAGCAGCGGATAGATGCTGCCCTCCCGCACCAGGTCGAGCCCGCTGTCGGCGAGCGCCTGGGTGAACTCGAAGCCGTACCGCGGCCGCTCGGCGATCAGGGCCAGCAGGCAGACGTCGAGCACGCCCCGCAGGAGCTGGCTGTGCCGCTGGTCGACGGCGTCGGGCAGCTCCTTTGTCATGCGGTACAAGATAGTCGTCAACTGCCTTGCGCCGCAAGACAGATCGTGTTCCTCGCCCGGCCTCGCCCTGGCAGGCTGACCGCCATGGACTACCTCGCGCACTTCCACGACGAGACGGCGAAGTTCACCGACGCGGTCCACCGCGCCGCCACCGCGGGCGCCCCGGCGCCGCCCGTCCCCTCCTGCCCGGGCTGGTCGGTCGCCGACCTGGTCGGCCACCTCGGCGGTGTCCACCGCTACGTCGCCCACATCCTCCGGGAGCGCCTCACCGAGGCCCCGGACGCCACCGACCTCTCCCTGTACGGGCTGCCGGACGATCCGGCCGTACTGGCCGAGTGGCCGGTCCCGGAGCGGGCGCCGAACCTCGGCCCCGTACCGTCCGCCCTGACCGACTGGTTCGCGGAGGGCGCCCGGGACCTGGAAGCGCTCTTCCGCGGCCACGACCCGGCCGTGCCGGTGTGGACCTGGTCGGCCGAGCGGACCGTCGCGTTCTGGCTGCGCATGCAGACGATCGAGGTGGCCGTCCACCGCTGGGACGCCGAGGGCGTCACCGGCGCCCCCTCCCCCGTCGACCCGGCCCTCGCGGCGGACGCGATCGTGCAGACCTTCGACGTGATGGCCCCGGCCCGGCGGGCCTGGCGGTCGGCCCCCGCCGGGACGGGCGAGAGCTACCGCTTCCACCGTACGGACGGGCCGGGCGACTGGACGGTCCGCTTCGACGCCGACGAGGTCCGCCACACGCCGGGCGCGTCCGGCCCGGTGGACGTGGAGGTCGCCGGGCCGGTGTCGGATCTGATGCTCTTCCTCTGGCAGCGCGTCCCCGCCGGCGCCCTCGAGGTCAGTGGCGACAAGGACGCCCTGGAGCGCTGGTTCGCCCTCGTCCCGCCGGTCTGATCAGGACGGACGCCGGTACGGCAGAGCCCGGACGTGCGCCTTCCACTCCGCCTCGGTCAGCGGCCCGCCGGCCCGACGCGACACCTCCGCGGCGATGTCCCGCGGCCTCACGGCGTAGCTGAGCAGCGGGACATGGGCCCCGGCGGCGTGCAGCCGGGTCCCGTCGGCGGAGAAGGCGAGCGACAGGACGGCGTCGCCGCCGGTGTTCAGGGGCGAACCGAGGGGCGGCCCTCCGGAGCCCGTGGCCTCCCACAGCCGCAGGCCACCCAGCTCGTCACCGGCGGCGAGGAGCGTGCCGTCCGGGGAGAACGCGAGCGACCGCACCGGGCTCGGGCCCTCGGCGCCCGAGGGGGTGAACTCGGCGAGGCGGCGGGCGACTTCCCCGTCCCAGAGCGTGACGTTGCCCTGGGTGTCACCCGCGGCCAAGCGCTTCCCGTCGGGGCTGAAGGCGATCGTCGTGGTGAGGGTCGGGGTGAGCAGGGGGTGCTCGGCGCGCCGGCTGCCCGGGTCGCTGACCCAGCCCAGGGGACCCCACCGGGCCGCGGCGGCGAGCAGACGCCCGTCGGGACGGAGCGCGACAGCTCGCCCGTCCTCGGACCCGATCGAGGTGATGCTCGACTGCGAACCGACGAGTTGGCGCACTCTTGCCTTGCGCCGGACGTCCCAGACCTCGATCCGCTCGCCGTCCGACGTACGTGTCGCGTAGAGCCGTGTCCCGCCGGGGGCCAGCGCGAGGTCCCCGATGTCCCCGACGCCGGTGTCGGGTTCGGGTGCGAGGGGGAGCACCGTCGCGCGCAGCGGGTCCCGGGTGTCGATGACGGAGACCGGGCGGCGCGGCCCGGTGCCGATCGCGCCGTAGGCGAAGTACCGGCTGTCCGGGCTGAAGGCGGTGAGCTCCGACGCGGCGCAGCCCCCGCTCGGGGCCACGGTGGGGTCGGGGTCCTTGGGGCACGGTCGGGTCGGCAGCTCCGCCACCGTCCGACGGGTCCGTACGTCCGTCAGCCGGAGGCTGTTACGGTCCTTGCCGTGCCGGACCGTCGCCAGCAGGCGTCCGTCCGGGCTGAGTTCGGCCCGTACCGACTCCGACGCCTCCCACTCCGTACCGACCGTCGGTCCGAGGTCGAGCGTGCGGACGATGCCCTGGGTCGCGCCGGTCAGATAGGTGAGCGTGCGGCCGGTCCGGTCGATACGGAAAGCTCCCGCCGTCTCGTTGCCCAGCGCGTGCCGGAAGACGGGGCCGTCCGTGCCCAGGCGCCACAGCAGAATCTCCTTCTCGTCGGTGGCGACCAGGAATTTCCCGTCCGCGCTGAACTCGACGCCGGTGAGGTTCTGATGCGCGATGGTCGCTGTCCGCCGCCCGGAGCGGACGTCCCACACGACACTCCCGGTCCCGTTGGTCAGCGCGAGCCCGCGGCCGTCGGGCGCGAGCGCCATCTGGAACGGATCGCAGCCGGCCGTTCCCGCCCCCTTCTCCCAGCCCCCCGACAGGCGCCGGTTGTGGCGAAGGTCCCACAGTTCGAGTGGCCGACCCGCCACACACAGGGCAAGCAGGGAGTCGTCCGCGCTGACGGTGTGCGTGTAGGACCAGTTGTCGCCCGTGCCGTCGCCGGAGTCGCGTGGGATCGGCCGGTCCGCCAGCACACGCCCGCGTGCGAGGTCCCACACCTTCAGTCTCAGTTCCTGCGGTTCCTCGCCCTCCAGGCTGGAGACGACCAGGGTCCGGCCGCTCTGGCCGAACTCGAACTCGCCGTCGCCGGGGTACTCCCCCGTGGCCGCCGGAATCGCCTCACCGAGCGAGCGCCCCGAGACGAGATCCCACACGTGCAGCGCTCCGTCCTTCCCGGCCACCGCCCTGCGCCCGTCCGGTGAGATGGCGAGCGGGGACGCGTCCTCGTCCCCGGGACGGCGGACGGAGGAGACACGGCGCTGCGAGGGGACGTCCCAGCGGTCGATCCGGCCACCGACCTCGGCCAGGGCCGTACGGCCGTCCGCGCTCAGCATCAGGTCGGGCGCCGAGGAACCGGCGATCCGCAGGGTCTGCCGCCCCCGCTGCGCCCCCGCCCCGTACAGCGCCGACCGGGTCTCCGGCAGGTCCGCCAGCTGCCACGCGGCCACACTCAGCCGCATCGCCGTCCGCGGGTCCGAGCCGCGCATGTCGTCGGCGAGCGCGGCGATCCGGCGGGCCTCCGCCTGCACCAGCAGCCGTTCGTTGCTGCGGTTCTGCTGCCAGGCGAGCACCCCGGCGACCAGGGCGAGAACGAGCAGGACGGACACCGACACGGCGAACGTCCGCAGCCGCCGGGCGGTACGGGCCGCCGCGCGGCGTTCGTCGTCGCGAGCGGCCAGGGCGGCGGCGAGGAAGGCTCCTTCGAGCGGGGTGAGCGTCCGGGGGCGCTCCGCCTCGGGGAAGGCGTCCTCGGACGCGGCGAGCCGGGCGCCCCGGTACAGGGCGCCGGGGTCCCGGCCCAGTTCGTCCCAGGCCAGGGCGGCCTCGGTCAGGCTGCGGTGCAGCCGTATCCGCTCGCGGTCGGCGTCGATCCAGCCGCGCAGCCGGGGCCAGGAGGTGATGAGCGCCTCGTGGGCCAGGTCGACGGTGTGCGCGTCGAGGGTGATCAGCCGCGCCCGGGCCAGCCGGTCGAGGACCAGCGCGGCGTCGTCGCCGGTGTCGACCTCGGCCCGGTCGACGGGGCGGCGTGTGTCGGGGGTGCCGTCGCCGGGGGTGATCAGCCTGAGCAGGATGCGGCGGGCCAGCTCCCCCTGGTCCGGGCTCAGCCGGGTGTAGGCCGCCTCGGCGGTACGGGCCACCGCACCCTGGAGCCCGCCGATGGCCTCGTACGTCTCCAGTGTCAGTGTGCGGCCCCGGCGGTGCCGCCAGGTCTCCAGCAGGGCGTGCGACAGCAGCGGCAGGCTGCCCGGTTCCCCGTCGGCCTCCTCCACCAGCCGCGCGGTCAGGGTGCGTTCGACGACCAGGCCCGCGGCGGCAGCGGGCCTGACCACGACCTCGCGCAGCTCGGCCGGGGACAGCGGGCCGACCGGAACACCGGCGTCCGCCACGGCCGCGGCCAGCCCGCGGTGCTCCAGGCAGTGGCCGTAGAAGTCGGCCCGGACACCCAGCACCACCCGCAGCCGGCTGCCGGGGTCACCGGCCGCCAGCAGCAGGTCGATGAACGCGGCCCGTTCGTCCGGGTCCTGGCAGAGCGTGAACACCTCCTCGAACTGGTCGACGATCAACCAGGTGTCCCCCACCCCCTCCGCGGGCGTGCACACTTGCCGGTGGGTGCGCAGGGGCCGGGCGCCGGGGGTGAGGACGCGCAGCGCGGCGGGGCGCGGCACGGCGTCCTGTGCGCGGCTGAGCCGGGGAATCAGTCCCGCCCGCAGCAGCGAGGACTTGCCGCTGCCGGAGGGGCCGAAGACGAGGGTGATCCGGTGGGCGCCGACGTGTTCGACCAGTGCGTCGGTGAGGCGGCCCCGGCCGAAGAAGTGGTCCTCGTCGGCGGGGTCGAAGCGGGCCAGGCCTTGGTACGGCGGCTGGGCGTCGTCGTCGGCCTCGGGCGCGGGCCGGCGTGCCTCCTCCTGTTCGGCGGCGCGCCAGCGCTTCTCCCAGTCGGCGCGGTCCCCGTCGCACGCCTTCACGTAGGCGAGGGTCACGGCCAGCGAGGGCAGCTTCTCGCCCGCGGCCGCCTGGGACAGGGCGGTGACGGAGAATCCGGCGCGCTGCGCCATGGACCGGTAGGAGGGTCCGCCGGCCTCCTGGCGCAGTTTGCGCAACTCGAACGCGAACCGCTGTACCGGCCCTGCGGCCGGATCGACCGGCTTCTCCCGACGCCCCACTCCGCCCCCCGTGTTCGATCATCGTCCGATCGGCCAAGGTACGGACGGCGAAGGCGCCGGGACAAGCGCCCTCCCGGCCAACCGGCGGGCCACCGGCGGGCCGTGCGGGATTGTTCAGTGCCCCGGACCAGGGCTGCTGAACAATCCGAACCCCGCTGGAATCGGTGACCGACGGGCCACACCGGCACGTCGCACACCGACACGGTGAAGGAGAAGATCATGAGGTTCGTACGGACGGGCGCGATGGCGGCGACCACGCTCGCGGTGGCGGGAGCGACCCTCCTGGGATCGACGACGGCTTCGTACGCGGGCAGCAACGGCCAGCAGGTCAGGGTGAGCACGCGGTACTCGGACGAGGTGAAGGTCTGCGGCACCAACCATCGCGGGGAGTACAAGTGCACGCCGTGGTTCAACACGCCCGGCGGGCGTGGCGACTACAGCGGCAAGTCCGGCTACTGGTTCAAGGGCTCCGTGAAGATCACCGGCATCCAGGCGGAGAACGGCAAGAAGCGCACCATGAAGTGCTACGTGCCCAAGTCCCAGCCGGCCAACTGGACCTACTGCGACGGCTACGCCGGCGGCCTCTGACCGAGCGCGGCGCGCGGGCCCTGGTGGATCACGGGGGTATCAGCTGGGGCCCGCCCCCGCCGTGGACCGAGAAGGAGACGGACGTGAAGGCTGACCGTCGGAGGAGCCTGTGGCGGGCCGGTGAGGTGTGGCTGTGCGCCCTCGGGCTCGTCGTGTGCGTGGGGGCGTTCGCCTGGACCATGGTCACGGGGCGGTCCGGGATGTACGCGCCGATCCCCATGGTGCTGGCCATCGCTCTGTTCGAGCTGTCGTACCGCTGCTGGGACAAGTGGTGGACCCAGAGCCAATGTGACCAATTGGCAACAAAGTAACAGGACGCGCAACGATCGGTACGGGACGGGGCATCTCTGTGCTCGACATGTCAGGCGCAGCTAAGAGGGCCCAAGGATGAACGCGGTACCGGCGGACGACCCGTCCCCCGAAGAGCCGAAGCCGGAGCAGGAACAGGAGCGGGACCGGAAGCGGGAGGAGCGGGAGCCCGAGCCGGAGGCGAAGCCCGAGCCGGACCCGGAGCCCGAGCCGGACCCGGACCCGGAGCCCGAGCCGGACCCGGGGCCCGAGCCCGTGCCGTCGGCTCCCGCGTCCGTGGCCGCGCCGCCGCCCGAGCCGGAGCGGACGCGGGAGTCGCCGATGCCCGCGCTCGATCTGCTGGCGCAGCTCACCAACACTCCCCCGCCGCCGCAGACCCCGGCCCGCTCCCTCGTGCGGCGGGTCAAGATCTGGGGGCCGCTCGTCCTGCTGCTGGCCGCCGTCCTCGTCGGCGTACAGGCGCTGCGTCCGCTGCCCGCGCCCGCGCTGGGCGGCGCCGAGGCCGCGTACACGCTGCCCGGCCGGTTCGAGGCCCCGTGGCCGGACCACGGGCAGGGCGCCATCCTGATCCCCGGCTCCGGTGAGGTGGCGAGCTTCGGGGCTCAGAAGCCCGTGCCGACGGCGAGTGTCGCCAAGGTGATGACGGCCTACGTCATCCTCAAGGAGCACCCGCTGAAGAAGGGCGAGGCCGGGCCGCGGATCGCGGTGGACGCCAAGGCCGTGGCGGACGGGCAGGTCACATACGAGTCCAGGATCGAGGGGCTGAAGGCCGGGACGACGTTCAGCCAGCAGGACATGCTCAAGATGCTGATGATCCCCTCGGGCAACAACATCGCCCGGCTCCTGGCCCGCTGGGACACCGGCAGCGACACCACCACCGCGTTCGTGGCGAAGATGAACGCCGCGGCCAAGGACCTCGGGATGAAGGACACCACCTACACCGACCCCAGCGGGCTCGACGCCAAGACCGTGAGCACGGCCGTCGACCAGCTGAAGCTGGCGGAGGCGGTGATGAGGTTCGACGCGTTCCGGGCGGTCGTGGCGCTGCCGAACGCGCCGATCGAGGGGCTGCCGAAGCCGCTGTACAACAACAACGACAGCCTGCTGCTGTCGGGTCTGAGCATCAAGGGCATCAAGACCGGCTCCAGTTCGGCGGCCGGCGGCACGCTGATGTGGGCGGCGTACAAGACCGTGGGCGCGCGGACGCCGCTGATCGTCGGCATGATGATGGGCCAGCGGGCCGAGGGCCCCGACCCCGAGGCGCTCCGGAGTCTCGCTCTGGTGAAGACCAACACCCAGAAGGTCGTCGCGGCCGTCCGGGAGGCGCTCACCTCGGCGGTGGCGGTGCGCAAGGGTCAGGTCGTCGGGTACGTCGACGACCGTATGGGCCGTCGTACGCCGGTCGTGGCGGCGCGGGACCTCCAGGTCGTGGGCGTGCCCGGGCAGAAGCTGACGGTCACACTCGACGACGGCGGCAAGCCGCTTCCGCACGCGGCGGGGGCGGGCACCGAGGTCGGCCGGCTCACCGTCGGCAGCGGTCCCGGCGCGCAGTCGGTCGCGGTGACCTTGAAGGAGGAGCTGACCGCACCGGGCTTCGCGGACAAGCTCACCCGGCTCGGCTGACCACGTCCCCAGGCCCCGTCGTCGACGGCGTCAGTCCGCCGGCGGGGCCTGGCTCACGGCGTCGAGGAGTTCGGGCAGCGTCCCCGGGAAGTGCCTGATCAGCGGGTACATCGCGATCCACCGCTCGGGCCGGATCTCGCCCGCCGTCCAGTGGCCCAGCAGCGCGGCGGTCGCGACGTGCAGCGCGGCGCGTCCGCTCCAGGCGGCGCGGGAGACGTCCGCGCATCCCGAGGCCTGGCCGACCCAGGAGGTGAGGACGCGCGCCGGGCGCACCAGCGCCGCGACGTCGGCCGCGGGGAGCTGGCCGCGTTCGATCACCGCGGCGAGGTGCTCGACCGTCGGTCCCTCGGATCCGCTGTACGTGACGGATGTGGCCGCGAGCGTCTGCCGTGCCGATTCGGCCGTGTCGCCGAGGGGGCCGGTGTCGCCCGGCGGGTGCCATGCGGGTACCCAGGGCGGGGCCTTCCGCGCGGCGGCGCCGCGGGCGGCGGGCCGGGCGGCGGGGGCCGGGGGCAGGGTCCGGCCGGGGCGCGCGGGCCGCCCGGTCCGCAGCACCACCGCGACCTCGGGCGGGCAGTCCGGCCGCAGCATCAGCAGGCGTGCCGCTGGGCGCGGGAGCGTGCCGCCGAGCCGGGCCGCCGCGATCAGCGGCCAGTGGATCCGGTACGGCTCCTTCAGTACAGCCTCGAACGCCCGGCGGGTCCGCCACTCGCTCGCGTGCCGCTCCACCGCCCGCAGCCGCCGCAGCAGCGCGCCGGTGCCGAGCCAGTGCTCCTCGACGGTGTCGAGGTAGGGCTCCGGGGCCGGCTGGGCGCAGGCGTCGGCGATGTCGGCGGTGACCGGGTCCAGCGGCGGGGGTATCTCGGCCACCAGCTCGCGTATCCGCGCCGTGCCGCCGTGCCGCCGGACGGTGGCCCACGCGGTGGCCCGGGTGGTCGGCGCGGCGGCGTCACGCTGGTCGACCAGGGCGGCCGTCGCGAGGTCGGGGTCGGCCGAGAGCAGGGCCCGCCGGTGGAACGCGGGGTGCGGGTGGCGCCCGGTGGCGACGAGGGCGGGGGCGCGCAGCCGCAGCCGCCGCTCGGGTTCCTCGCACAGCTGATGGTTGTTCACGAGCGCGGCGTCGACCGCGGGGTCGTCGAGGGCAACCAGGTCGAGCTGGGTCGTCTCGCCGCCCACCGCGGCCGCGAGCGCGGCCCGCAGCCGGCTGTCGCCGCGCTCGATCACACACCGGGTCACGTGCGTGGGCGGGTTCATGCCGGCGAAGAACAGCGCCCGGTCCACGGAGAGCCAGGCGTCCAGGACCGCGGTGCGCAGCTCGTACGGAACGAGCGTGGCGAGGCAGTACAGATGGAATCTGAGCGTCATCCGCTCGCTGGGGCTCATCTCCCCCGGCGCGCCCATGTCGTCGTCCCCCTTCGCGGCCCGGAGCGCCCGACCCTACAAGATCACCGGTCGTGTCCTCCGTTCGGCCGCAGGTGCCGCCAGAGGAACGTATGGACCAGGGCGTGGTTGAAGGCGGCCTCCTCGTGGTCGCTGGCTCCGGCGTGACCGCCGCCGGTGTTCTCGTAGAAGAGGACCTGGTGGCCCATCTCGCGCATCTTGGCGGCCGTCTTGCGGGCGTGGCCGGGGTGGACGCGGTCGTCCTTGGTGGAGGTGAGCAGCAGGAGGGGCGGGTAGGACCGGTCCGGGTCGAGGTTGTGGTACGGCGAGTACGCCGCCAGGTGGGGGCGGTCGGCGTCGTTGTCGGGGTCGCCGTACTCGCCCGTCCATGAGGCTCCGGCGAGCAGCCGGTGGAAGCGGAGCATGTCGAGCAGCGGCACCTTGGCGACGACGGCGCCGAAGAGTTCGGGGTGGCGGGTGAGCATGGCGCCCATGAGGAGGCCGCCGTTGCTGCCGCCGAGGATGCCCAGCCGGTCGGCGGTGGTGATACCGCGTGCGGTCAGGTCGCGGGCGACGGCCGCGAAGTCGTCGAAGGCGCGGTGCCGGTCGGCGCCGAGGGCGGCGCGGTGCCAGGCGGGGCCGTATTCGCCGCCGCCGCGGATGTTCGCGACGACGTAGGTGCCGCCGCGGGCGAGCCAGGCCCGGCCGACGAGGGCGTTGTAGCCGGGGGTGAGGGAGGTCTCGAAGCCTCCGTACCCGTACAGCAGAGCCGGCCCGGGGCCGCGGGAGGGGTCGGGGCCGACGACGAAGTAGGGCACCTGGGTGCCGTCGGGCGAGGTGGCGAAGTGCTGGCGGACGGACAGCCCTTCGGTGTCGAAGTGCGCCGGGGCCTGTTTGACGGTCTCGCCGCCGGCGCGGATCTCGCCCCTGACGAGGGTGGACGGCTGGAGGTAGGAGTCCACGTCCAGGAAGTACTCGTCGCTGACGTCGGGGTCGGTGTCGGTGATGGCCGCGCTGGCCAGCGGGGGTACGTCCGCCAGCGGTTCGCGGGTCCAGCCGTCGGGGCCGGGGGTGAGGACCTCGATCCGGGTGGAGACGTCGCGCAGGGTCTCCAGGACGAGGTGGTGGCGGGTCCAGGCGTGGCCGGCCAGCGCGGTCCGCTCGTCCGGGGCGAACAGCACCCGTCCTTCGCGGTCCCCGGCGAGGAAGGCGTCGAAGTCGAAGGCGAGCAGGGAGCCGGCCGGGTGGCCGAGCCAGGGCGAGCGGGGGGTGACGATCAGCCACTGGCGGTGGGCGTAGGCGGTGGCATCGTCGGGGACGTCGATCTTCACGAGGGTGTCGTCGGCGCCGAGCAGGAAGAGTTCGTTGTGCCAGAAGTCCCGGGAGCGGGTGACGAAGTCACGTTCGAAGCCGGGTGTCGGGTCGTGCCAGCCGCCGGCCGCGACGTCGTCCGCGTCCGCCTCGAAGACGACCTGGGCCTCGGCGAGGGGGGTGCCGCGCCGCCAGCGCCGTACGGTACGGGGATAGCCGGAGGTGGTCAGCGAGCCGGGCCCGAGGTCGGCCCCGATCCAGACGTGGTCCTGGTCGATCCAGCCGATGCGGGTCTTCGCCTCCGGCACCTGGAAGCCGTCCTCGACGAACGCCCTGGTGTCGAGGTCGAACTCACGGACCACGACCGCGTCGGATCCGTCCGGCGAGAGCCTCAGCAGGGCCCGTCCGTACTCCGGGTACAGCACCCGTGCCCCGTCCCACACCCACTCCTCGCCCTCCGCCTCGGCGAGGGCGTCGACGTCGAGGAGCACGTCCCAGTCGGGTTCGTCCTTCTGGTACTGCTCCAGTGTGGTGCGCCGCCAGAGGCCCTTGGGGTGGTCGGCGTCCCGCCAGTAGTTGTAGAGGCACGGGCCCCGGCGGACGGTGTAGGGGATGCGCGCGGTGTCGTCGAGGACTTCCCGCAGTTGCTCCCGCAGTCCGGCGAAGCCGGGTTCCTCGGTCAGCAGTCCCACGGTCTCGGCGTTGCGCTCCGCCACCCAGGCGAGTGCGGCCTCGCCCTCGACGTCTTCCAGCCACAGAAACGGATCATCGGTCACGCCCCTGATTGTGCTCGCCTTTCGGGCGTGGGATGCAGCCGTTTGCGCGACGTATGTATCCATCCGCTCACGCCGTGTGGCGAGTCGGCATGATCGCCCATAACTTCGGCCTCATGACACGACAAAAGCTCACATGCCTCGCATGCACCGCCGTGGTCATGGTCACCGGAGTCGGCGCCGCGGCGCCCTCCGGAGGCGCGACCACCCACACCGTCCACCCCGGCGAATCGATCCAGGCAGCGGTCGACGCCGCCAAACCCGGCGACCGCATCGTCCTGATGGAGGGCGTCCACCGCGGGAGCGTAGAGATCACCACCTCGAACCTGACGCTGCGTGGGCAGGGCGAGAACACCGTCCTCGTGCCCGCGGCTGCGGCCACGCGGGCCGACAGCGCCTGCGCCAAGGCGGGCAACGGCATCTGCGTCACGGGCACCGCGGCCAAGACGGTCGACCGGGTGAGCATCCGCTCGCTGACCCTGAGCGGCTACAAGAAGAACGGTCTGTGGGCCACCCGCACCGACCGGCTCAAGGTGCGTGACGTGATCGCCGAGAAGAACGGCACCTGGGGCCTGGCCCAGGAGCGGTCCACGCGGGGCGTGTTCCGCAACAACCTCGCCCGTGACAACGCGGAGTCCGGCATCTTCATCGCCAACACCATCGACCGCGAGGGCGGCGCCATCGACACCCACGGCGCCGTGGTCCGCGACAACACGCTGACCGGCAACCGGATCGGGGTCACCGTCCGACGGGTGCGCAACCTGACCGTGCGGAACAACTCCATGAGCGCCAACTGCGGCGGTTTGTTCGTCGTCGGCGACGAGACCAAGCCGTGGGCCGGCGCCATGACCATCCGCAACAACCACATCTTCGAGAACAACAAGTTCTGCCCCGGCAACAGCCGCCTGCCCGTCATCCAGGGCACCGGCATCGTCCTCACCGGCTCCGAGAAGACCGTCGTCCGCAACAACCTCATCCGCGGCAACGTCGGCACCTCCCCGCTCTCCGGCGGCATCGTGCTCTTCCAGAGCTTCGTCGGCGCCCAGAACGTCAACAACCGCATCGAAAACAACGTGCTCGAGGGCAACAAGTCCGCCGACCTGGCCAACCGGGGCACCGGAACGGGCAACACGTTCCGCGGCAACACCTGCGGCGTCTCCGAACCCACGGGGATGTGCTGACCGGTGGCCTCCGTCACCAGCAGAATCGAGGCCGTATGACCACGGTAAGTCCCAACCTCACCGTCTCCGCGCCGACCATCCGCATCGACACCGCCCCGCTCACGCCCCAGCCCGCCATGCGGCTGCGGGAGCTCGTCTTCGGGGCGGCGTGCGCCGCCGCCGTGCGGGCGGCGGCCCGGCTGGGGGTCGCCGACGCGCTCGGCGACTCCCCCGCCACCGCGGCGGAGCTCGCGGAGGCCGTCGGCGCCGAGCCGCAGCCGCTGCGGCGGCTGCTGCGCGCCCTGTCCTGCTACGGCATCTTCGCGGAGAGCGAGGACGGCACGTTCACGCACACCGAGATGTCCCGGATGCTGCGCGAGGACGACCCGGGCAGCCTGCGGTACATCGCCCTGTGGTGCACCGAGCCGTGGACCTGGCAGGCCTGGCCGCACCTGGACGACGCGGTACGCAGCGGCGGCAGCGTCTTCCAGGAGCTGTACGGCAAGGGGTTCTTCGACTATCTCCACCAGGACGCGCACGAGTCGGCGCATGTGTTCAACCTGGCCATGACCACCTCCAGCACCCAGTCGGCGCTGGACGTGGCGGAGCTCCTCGACCTCACGGGTGTGTCGGCGGTCGCCGACATCGGGGGCGGCCAGGGGCATGTGCTGGCGAGCCTGCTGGAGAAGCACCCGCGGCTGCGGGGAACCCTGCTCGATCTCCCCGGTGTGGTCGCGAAGGCCGATTCGCGGCTGCGGGCGGGCGGCGCGCTCGCCGGCCGGGCCGAGATCGTCCCCGGCGACTGCCGGGAGTCCATCCCGGTCGCCGCCGATCTGTACATCATCAAGAACATCCTGGAGTGGGACGACGACAGCACCCGCAGGACCCTGCGGAATGTGATCGCCGCGGCCCGCCCGGGCGCCAGGGTCGTCGTCATCGAGAACCTCGTGGACGACACCCCGTCGATGAAGTTCACCACGGCGATGGACCTTCTGCTGCTGCTCAACGTCGGCGGCGCGAAGCACACCCGGGAGAGCATCATCAGCCATGTGGTGGACGCCGGCCTGATCGTCGACGAGATCCGGCCGGTCAACGCCTATCTGCACGCCTTCGAGTGCACCGTGCCCGGGTGATACCGGGCGCACCCTACGGCGGGCGGACCGTCGAACGCCCCGAGCCCGGCGCGGTGCCGGGCTCGGGGCGTTTCCCGCGGCCTCAGGTGGCCGGCTCGCGCTGCCAGCGGTAGAACTCACGGGCCATGGCGTCCTTCGGCTCCCGCCAGGTGCTCGGGTCGTACGGGCTGACGAAGGCGGACAGCCGGGCGCTGATGTCCTTGAAGTCCGGGTGGTCCTTGTGCCGTGCGATCTCCGGTCCGGGCGGCCGGTCCGATTCGATCAGGTGCAGATAGACGTCACCGAACTGGAAGAGGCTGCGCCGGGTGACGCCCACCAGGTGGGGCAGTTCGCCGGCGTCGGAGGCGGCGAACAGCTCGGCGATGTCGGGGGCCGACTCCGGAGCCATCCGGGCGACGATCAGAGCGTGGTGCATCGGGGGGATCCCCTTTCTCGGGACCGGACCGGCGGGTCAGTTGGCGCGGACCGCGGCCGGACGGCGCTCGGGGTCCCGCTGCTCGATCTTGTTCCGGATGAGCTCCATCTGGATCTTCGAGTTGCGGTTGATGTTGTCGGTCATCCAGGCGTCGTCGACCGGCGCGTCGGGCCGCATGGCGAAGTCCTGCGTCCAGCGCATCCGGGTGCCGTCCGGAACCTCCGCGTACTCCCAGCGGATGTCCATGTGCTGGAACGGTCCGGGCTCGACGCGGCGGGCGTTGACGGTGAGCGAGGCCCGGTCGGTGGTGCGTTCCGAGACCCAGCTCCAGACCTTGCCGTTCTCGTCCGGGTGCATGGTCAGGCGGAAGGTGGTCCGGTCGCCGTCCCGCTCCAGGATCTCGACCGACGCGTACTCGCTGAACAGCCGGGGCCAGCTCTCCAGGTCGTTGGTCACGTCCCAGACCAGGTCCAGGGGGGCGGCGATGACGATCTCGTTCTCGGTGTGTCCGGGCACGTCAGACTCCAGTCTTGAGGGCGTTGTTGACGAGGTCGAGGAATTCACGGGGGGTCTTGCAGCGGTCGGCGTCGGCGGGCAGCGGCACGCCGTGCCGGTTCTCCAGTTCGCCGACGATGCCGAGGAGCCCCAGGGAGTCGAGGCCCCACTCGTCGAAGCGGGAGTCGGGGCGGCTCGCCATGTCCTGCGGGTCGACGGTGACTCCGGCGCCCTTCTTCATCAGGGCGGCCAGTTCTTCGATGGTCAGTTGAGTGCTCATGAGGGACTTCTCCTTGTCCGGGGCACGGGTTCATGGGGTCACGAGGAGGAGGGGGTGGCCCGCCGCAGCACCAGCGCCGCGTTCGAGCCCATGAGTCCGCGGCTCAGCACCAGCGCCGTGCGTACGTCCGCGGGCCGGGCCTGGCCGGAGACCAGGTCGAGGTCGTGGCACACGTCGAAGACGTTGGGGGTGGGCGGGATCAGGCCGTGCTCCAGGGTCAGCACGGCGGCGACGGTGTCCAGGACGGGCGCCCCGCAGTACGCCCGGCCGATGCCGGTCTTGGGCGCCGTCACCGGAACCCGCCGGCCGTGTTCGCCCAGCGCGTCGGCGATGGCCAGCGCCTCGGCCCGGTCGGCGGCCGGGACACCCAGCGCGTCGGCGAAGACCACGTCGATCTCGTCCGGGGCGCAGTCGGCCTCCCGCAGCGCCCCGCGGATCGCCTGGGCGAGCCCCTGGCGGGACTCCTCCCAGCGGGAGGGCCCGGTGAAGGTGGCGGCGTGTCCGGCGACGATCGCGCGGACCTTGGCCCCGCGGGCGCGCGCCGCGGCCGCATCCTCGACGACGAGCATGGCGCCGCCCTCGGCCGGTACGAAGCCGCAGGCGTCGGCGGTGAACGGGCGGTAGGCCCGCTCGGGGTCGTCGCAGGTGCTGAGGTCCTCGTACCCCAGCTGGCAGACGATCGAGTACGGCGCGAGGGGTGCCTCCGCCGCACCGACGAGGACGGCGTCGGTGCCGCGCCTGATGGCTCCGGCGGCGTGGGCGAAGGCGTCCAGGCCACCGGCCTCGTCGCTGGCGACGACACCGCACGGTCCCTTCAGTCCGGCGCGGATGGAGATCTGGCCGGTGCTCGCCGCGTAGAACCAGGCGATGGACTGGTACGGGCCGACGAAGCGGGAGCCCCGGCCCCACAGCTGCTGCAGCTCACGCTGGCCGAACTCGCCGCCGCCGGATCCGGCGGCGGTGACCACCCCGACCCGGAACGGCGAGTCCTCGTAGTCGGCGCGGCCGAGCCGGGCGTCGTCCATCGCCAGGTCGGCCGCGGCCATCGCGAAGTGCGTGAACCGGTCGGTCTGGACGAGGTAGCGCTCCTCGACCAGCTCCTGCGGGTCAAAGGCGCGGACCTCTCCCGCGACCCGCAGCGGCAGCTGCTCGCATCCCTCGCGGGTGACCCGGTCGAGGACGCTGATGCCGCCCACGGTCGACTTCCAGAAGACGTCGGTACTCGCTCCGTTGGGCGCGACGACACCGATGCCGGTGACGGCCGTGTTCCGGGGTGGCGGGGATTGCCGGGAGTTCATCGTGTCCTCCCCTGGGGTCGGGTCATGACGACCGCGGACTGGAAGCCGCCGAAGCCGCTGCCGACCGACAGGACGGTGCGCAGTTTCAGCGGACGGGCCGTGCGGGGCACGTAGTCCAGGTCGCACTCCGGGTCCGGGGTCTCGTAGTTGGCGGTCGGCGGCACCACCTGGTGGGCCATGGCCAGCACGCAGGCCACGAGCTCTATCGCGCCGATGGCGCCCAGCGAGTGGCCCACCATCGACTTGATCGAGCTCATCGGCACCCGGTACGCGTGCTCACCGAGTGACCGTTTGACGGCGGCGGTCTCGTGGCGGTCGTTCTGCTTGGTGCCGGAGCCGTGGGCGTTGACGTAGTCGACGCCCGAGCCGTCGATCCGGGCATGGTCGAGGGCGGTGTCGATGGCCTTGGCCATCTCCAGGCCTTCGGTGGTGAGCCCCGTCATGTGGTAGGCGTTGCCGAAGGTGGCGTAGCCGCCGATCTCGCAGTACACGGTCGCGCCTCGGGCGCGGGCGTGTTCCAGCTCTTCCAGGACGAGGACGGCTCCGCCCTCACCCATGACGAATCCGTCCCGCCGGGCGTCGAACGGCCGTGAGGCGTGGGCCGGGTCGTCGTTGTTCGGGGAGGTCGCCTTGATCGCGTCGAAGCAGGCCACGGTGATCGGGGAGATCGGCGAGTCCGACGCGCCGGCTATGCAGACGTCGACCCGGCCCTCCTCTATGGAGTGGAAGGCGTAGCCGATGGCGTCGAGTCCGGAGGTGCATCCGGTCGAGACGGTCTGCACCGGCCCGTGGGCGCCGATCTGTTCGGCCACCGCGGAGGCGAGCGAGCTCGGTGAGAACGCCCGGTGCAGGTGGGGGTCGGCCTTGTGGTGGTCGACGTCCCAGCGGGCGCCGTGGTCGCTGACCGCGACGTAGTCGTGCTCCAGGCGGGTGGTACCGCCGACCGCGGTGCCCAGGGAGACCCCGATCCGCCAGGGGTCCTCCCGCTCGGGGTCGAGTCCGGCGTCCCGTACGGCTTCCCGGGCGGCGACCAGCGCGAACTGCACGTACCGGTCGGAGCGGGCCACCAGGTCGGGGGCGAGGCCGTGGGCCGCGGGGTCGAAGTCGACCTCGGCGGCGATGCGGGAGCGGAACCCCTCCGGGTTGAAGAGGGTGATGCCGCGCGTCGCCGTACGGCCGTTGGCGAGCAGGTCCCAGAACGCCGGGGCGCCCACGCCTCCGGGGGCGACGATACCGACGCCGGTGACCGCCACCCGCCGGGTCACGACACGACCCCAGTCCGTTCGGGCGGCGAGCCGTGCCCGGCGCCGTGCGGGGCCCCCGCGGGAGGCTCGGTCTGCTCGGTGTCGACATGGCCCAGTTCCGGACGCGGCGCGAGCGGTCCGAGGTGGAAGACCATCCGGGCCTCGGTGTCGCCGACGTTGCGGAAGCGGTGACGGACGTTCAGCGGGATCAGCAGACCCTGGTCGGGCCGCATCTGATACGTGACGTCGTCCAGGTCCACCTCGAGGGAGCCGCTCACCACGTACACGAATTCCTCCGAGTACGGGTGGTAGTGCTCACCGATCCGGTCGCCGGGCTGCACGATGGCCAGGCCCATGAAACCGCTGGTGGCGCCCACCGCGGTCGGGGTGAGCATGGCGCGCAGGTCGCCTCCGCGCCTGCGGTTGGGCTGGGTCTCGCTGAGGTCCACGATGCGGTGGCGGTGCGTGGTCATGCTGCTTCCTCCAGGTGCGTGATGCCGACGGCGTGGGGCGCGGACGGCCAGGGCGGGCGGGGGCGCGCCGGTCAGGACGGTTCCTGTGCCCGTCGGTCGGTGATGAGGGTCATGTCGGAGCGCGCGAGGAAGCGCGAGATCTCCCGGTCGTTGGTGAGGGCGCGGCCCCCGGCGCCTTCGACGAGCCGGGCGAGGACGGCCGCCTTGCGGGGGCCTTCGACGCCGAGCGTCAGGGCGGGGCGCCGGTCCAGCGGCCCGGTGAGGTCGAGCAGCCGTACCACGACGTCGTCGCGCTGGAAGATGGTGCTCGAGTCGATGGGGCTGGTCGGGTCGTCGGCGGCGGCCTCGTCCTGCCGCGCGAGGAAGCGGGCCAGGACCATGCCGCAGCCCTCCCTCGCGGGGTAGAACAGCGCGTGCCGGCTCAGGTCTTGCGTGGTGCTGCCGCTCGACATGTGGTGGACGGCGGGCAGGGCCGCCCGGGTGAAGAACACCCGTGCGGAGTCCGGGTCGCTGAGGTCCCGGTCCTGCTCCAGGTAGGGGTTGATGGCCTCTTCGAGGGCCCTGATCTCGGGCTGCCTGGCCACGTGGCGCAGCGCCGCGAGCAGGTCGCCCTCCACCTCCACCGCCCGTACGACGCGGTTGCCGTGCATGAAGAGGGTGGTGCGGCGCAGCCGGGTGTGCTCGTCGACCCGCGCCTTCGGGGCGGTGTAGCCGGCCAGCAGCTTGGCGACGGCGGCCTCGCTGCCCGGCTTGACCGTGAAGGTCAGGGCGTGGCGGACCACACCCTCACCTTGCCGAGGCGCGGCCTGGAGGCGTCCTTCGACGGCCTGCGGAACACCGGAGAAGGCTCGGCCGGTCTCCCGCAGGACGCTGAAGCGCAGCGAGCGGGTGTCGCGTACGCAGCCGTGCAGCGGCCGTACGGTCTCGACGTGCTCCTCGCTGTTCACCCAGGCGAGGAAGGGCGGGGCGCTCTCCCATTCGCTGGTGATGAGCCACTGCGAGGGGTTCTCGATCGACTGGCACAGCTGGTCGCTGATGTGGCCGGGGATCGAGGCGACCTGGTTGCGCATGTGCTCGTAGGCCTCGAGGAACTGCTGCTGGGCGCCGTCGTGGAGGTCCAGCAGCAGCACGACCCGGAGCCTGGAGCCGTCGAAGGCAGACTGCGATATCCGTTCCGACACGGTTGTCATCTTTCACACTCCTTCGAGACCAGACGGTCGCCGCACTCGGTTGGCGGCTCGTCGGTCGTCGGTGGAATCCGCGTGGGAGTCCCAGCAGCGGATGCGAACGGTGCCCCGACTCACGGGCGGCGCTCCCGGGTCCGATCGTGGTCCGGCGGCGCGGGTGGCGCGAGACGTGGGCACCAAGCGGGTGAATGCGCGAGCGAACGGTCCCCGCACAGGGCAAGGAACAGCCATTCCCCTCAGGCCGCTGGAGCTGGAGCAACAGATGAACGAGAACGTCGACCACCGGGTGCCGGTCCTCATCGTGGGTGGCTCCCTGGTGGGCCTGAGCACCTCGCTGTTCCTGGGCCGTCATGGCGTCAGGCACATGCTCGTCGAGAAGCACGCGGGCACCTCGATGCATCCGCGTGGCCGTGGCATCAACGTACGGACGATGGAGGTGTTCCGGGCCGCCGGCATGGAGACACGGATCCGGGAGGCCGCCGCCGCCCTCGCGGACAATCACGGCATCCTGCAGGCGGGGTCGCTGACCGGCGACGACCAGGAGTGGCTGTTCAAGGAGATCGACCCGGGCGGCACGCTGGCGCGCTTCAGCCCGAGCGGCTGGTGTCTGTGCAGCCAGAACGACATCGAGCCACAGCTGCGGGCCGTCGCCCCCGAGCTCGGCGCCGACCTGCGCTTTTCCACCGAGATGCTGTCGTTCGACCAGGACGAGAGCGGTGTGCGGGCGCTGGTGAAGGACCTCCGGACGGGTGAACACAGCACCGTCCACGCGGACTACCTCGTCGCCGCCGACGGCCCGCGCAGCCCCGTACGGGAACTGCTCCGCATCGACCAGTCGGGCCCCGGCGACCTCTTCCACAACGTGAGCATCACCTTCCGCTCCCGCGACCTCGCGGACGTGGTCGGCGACCGGCGCTTCATCGTGTGCTACCTGACCAAGCCGGGCGCGGACGGCGCGCTGCTGCCCGTGGACAACCGCGAGCAGTGGGTGCTGCACGCGCCCTGGCATCCGGATCAGGGCGAGACGATGGAGGACTTCACCGACGAGCGCTGTGTCGAGCACATCCGCCGGGCGGTCGGCGCGCCCGACCTCGATGTCGAGATCACCGGGAAGGCGCCGTGGCACGCCGCCCAGCGGGTCGCGACGCGGTACGGCGTCGGCCGGGTCTTCCTCGCCGGGGACTCCGCCCATGAGATGTCCCCCACCGGCGCGTTCGGCTCCAACACCGGCGTCCAGGACGCGCACAACCTGGCGTGGAAGCTGGCCGCGGTGGTGTCGGGTGCCGCCGGTCCCGGCCTCCTGGACTCGTACGAGGCCGAGCGGCTGCCGGTGGCACGGGCGACGAGCGCCCGGGCCGCGGCCCGGTCCGTGGAGCACAGCCACCCCGGCTACGCGCCCGCCCCCGGGGCGGGCGGCGGGCGTCAGGGCGGGGTGCTCACGGTGGCCATGGGCTACCGCTACAACAGCGGCGCCGTGATCGGCGTCGATCCGCAGCGGCCCGTCGTCCCGGAGCGGATGCAGCTGTCGGGTGATCCGGGGACCCGGGCTCCGCACCTGTGGCTGCACGGGCCGGCCGGGCGGGCGTCCACGCTCGACCTGTACGAGACCGCGTTCGTGCTGCTCAGCTCCGAGGGGACCGGCTGGGGACGGGCGGCGCGGCGGGTGGCCGAGCGGATGGGTGTGCGTCTGGAGGCGTACGCGATCGGCACCGGCCCGGACGCCGATCTGACGCCCGAGGGCGGCGCCGACTGGGCCGAGGCGCACGGCACGACGCCGCAAGGCGCGGTGCTCGTACGGCCCGACGGGTTCGTGGCGTGGCGTACGGACGTGTCACCGGCCGATCCGGAGGCGGCCTTGCACGAGGTGCTGTGCACGTTGCTCGACCGGTCGTGACCTCGCGCCGAACCCCCCGCGTCGCCGGTGCGGCGCGGGGGGTTCGGTGTGTGCGGCGGGCCGGCAGGCCGGGGGCTCAGCGGCTCTCGCCGGCGGAGGCGAGGACGGGGGCGGGGCCGCGTCCGCGCAGCCGGTAGCTGTCGCCGTCGAGCGTGATGACGTCGGCGTGGTGGGCGAGCCGGTCGATCATGGCGAAGGTGACGGGGGTGTCGCCGAGGACCTCGGTCCAGCGGCCCATGGGCTTGTCGCTGGTGACGACGATCGAGGCGCGTTCGTAGCGGTGGGAGACCAGCCGGAAGAAGAGGTTGGCCGCCTCCGCGTCGAAGGGGACGTAGCCGAGTTCGTCCACGACGAGGAGGTCGTAGCGGTCCAGGGCGGTGAGTTCCTCGGTCAGCCGGCCCTCGGCCTGGGCGGCGGCGAGCCGGGCCGCCCAGGTGGCGGCGGTGGCGAACTGCACGCTGTGGCCGGCCCGGCAGGCCCTGATGCCGAGGGCGATGGCGAGATGGGTCTTGCCGGTGCCGGGCGGGCCGAGCAGGACGGCGTTGCCGCGGGTGGTGACGAAGTCGAGGCTGCCGAGCCGGGCGACGGTCTCCCAGTCGAGGGACGGCTGGTGGGCCCGGTCGAACTCTTCGAGGGTCTTGCGGGCGGGGAAGCCCGCGGCGAGGGTCCGGCTCTCGGCGCCCGCGGTGTTCATCGCGTCCCGGACACCGCCGACGGCCTGGGCGGGAACGAGGGCCTCCTCGGCCGGGACGCCGCCGCGCAGTTCGCGCTCCAGCCAGTCCGACAGCTCGGGCGGCGCACCGGGCCCGGTGGGGTGCGTGGCGTGCCGGATGCCGTGCGCCTTGTGCCCGTGCATGTCCATGGGGCCGGACATGTAGGCGAGGATCGCGGCCGAGGCGATGAACGCCATGTGGATCACGGTCCCCCAGAGCAGGGAGTGCTGGTTGGTGTGGTCCACGTCGACGAACATCTGGAGCAGATGGACCGAGGAGATCCCCACGATCGCGGTGGCGAGCTTCACCTTGAGCACGTTGGAGTTGACGTGGGAGAGCCACTCCGGCTGGTCGCGGTGGCCCTGGAGGCCGATGCGGGAGACGAAGGTCTCGTAGCCGCCGACGATCACCATGATGAGCAGGTTGGCGATCATGACGACGTCGACGAGCTTGAGGACCGCGAGCATGACGTGCGTCTCGTCGGCCTGACCGGTCATCACATGCAGGATCAGATGCCAGAGTTCGTTGAAGAACTTGTAGACGTAGACGCCCTGGGCGGCGACCAGTCCGAAGTAGAGAGGCGCCTGGAGCCAGCGGGTGGCGAACAGCGCGTAGCCGAGCGAGGGGGCGGCGTCGCCCCGGACGTCCGGCCTTCGGGACATGGACATGGCATGACCGAGCAAGGACTTCTCCATCGGTGGCGTGACGGCAGACGAGGCGATCCACTTACCCGATCAACGACCACGCGCGGGACAGCGTCACGGATGGGACAAATGCGCCTTGTGCGCCGCGCGAGAGCCGCGCGCCGTGACGTCGCGCCGCGACCTCACACACCTTCGTTCGCTCACTTGTTCGGTTCGGTGGTTATGCTGAGGTCATGCACGCACATCTCCAGGGATCGCTGTTCGACCAGTCCGACGAGGTGCGGCTCGGGCCGCTGCGCGGCGTACGGCGGCGTGAGCTGGGCAGCGGTGCGTGGGTGGACCTGCTGCCCGGGTGGCTGACCGGCTCGGACGCGCTGTTCCAGGAGCTCGCCGCGACGGTGCCCTGGCGGGCCGAGCGCCGCCAGATGTACGAGCGGGAGGTGGACGTACCCCGCCTGCTCGCCTACTACCGGGAGGGCGAGCCGCTGCCCCATCCGGTGCTCGACGAGGCCCGCGACGCCCTGTCCGCGTACTACGCCGAGGAGCTCGGCGAGCCGTTCGCCACCGCCGGGCTCTGCCTCTACCGCGACGGCCACGACAGCGTCGCCTGGCACGGCGACCGTACGGGCCGTTCGGCCACCCAGGACACGATGGTCGCCATCCTCTCCGTGGGCGACCCACGGGACCTCGCCCTGCGCCCGCGGGGCGGCGGCGCGGCCGCGCTGCGGCTGCCGCTCGGCCACGGCGATCTGGTGGTGATGGGCGGCTCCTGCCAGCGGACGTGGGAGCACGCGATCCCGAAGTCCACGCGGGCGGTGGGCGCCCGGGTCAGCATCCAGTTCCGGCCGCGAGGCGTGGGCTGAGCGCGTGCCGGGCTCGCGGCACGGTGTGACCGTCGACCGCCGTACCGGCGTGAGACGGAGGCGCGCGGGTAGCCGAAGGGGATGAGCCTGCCGAAGACGATCGTTCTTGTCCTGGACTGTGCCGATCCCGAACCGCTGGCCGACTTCTACGCCACCCTGCTCCATGCCGAGGCGCGCCGGGCGCCCGACCCCGACCTCGTCGAGGTCGTCGGCCGGGGCGGGGTCCTCCTGGCCGTCCGCCGCGACCACGGCTACGCCCCGCCGAGCTGGCCGCGGCCGGACGACTCCCAGCAGGCCCATGTGAGGATCCTCGTCCCGCGGGGCGGGCTCGACGAGGCCGAGCGCGAGGCGGTGGGCCTGGGGGCACGCCCCGTGAGCGCCGGGGAACCCACGCGGCGCGACGGCGAGCGGCTGTACAGCGACCCGGCAGGGCACTCGTTCAGCCTGGCGGAGGAGGCGCGGGAGCTCTGAGCCGCGCGCCGAGGGGGCTCCGAGGAGAGCTCTGACCTCGGCTCAGCTCGGGGACTCGGCCCATACGCCCGGGCCGCCGCCGCGCCACTCGATCAGCCGTGAGGTGACCACGTCGTCCGGGCTGAGCTCAAGGCCCACCCCGGCCAGCAGGTCCACGACATCGGCGACGCTGTGCGCCAGGCCGAGGATCGCCCCGTCGACCCGCACGCGGCGGCCGCCGGTCTCGGACGGCGGATACACGATCACGGGCGGATGCTGGTCCATGCCGCCCACCTTCCGCCCGGACCGGCGGGGCCGCATCCGGACGGCGTGCAGATGCGGTACACGGATGCCCGGGTGTGGTTGAGGTCACCGTGCAGGAGTCCCGCCACCGCCTGGCCCGCGCGGTCTGCCACGGCGGCCGCGGCCAGATCCGCCAGGCGTACCACCTCTTCCGGGCACGAGCTCAAGCGGGCAGCGTATCCGGGGACCACCCGCCCATCCTCGTACCCGACAAAGGCGGTGCGGAGAATGTCGGGTGGTCGGGGCCGGTGTCGCCGCACGATGGGGGCATGGATGACACGACCTTGGTATCCCGTTTCCTCCGCGACGGCTTCGTGAAGTTGGCGGGCGCCGTCGCGCCGCGCGTGGCCGCGGACTGCGCGCGGCTGCTGTGGCGGGAGACGGGCTGCGGCCCGGACGACCCGTCGACGTGGACGCAGCCCGTGCACTGGGTGGGCGGCATGGCGCAGGGACCGTTCGCCGCAGCACCCAACTCCCCGTCCCTGCAGCACGCGTACGACCTGCTCGTCGGCGCGGGACGCTGGGAGCCGCGCTACTCGCTGGGCACGTTCCCGCTGCGCTTCCCGCACGACGAGGAGCCGGACGACGCGGGCTGGCACATCGAGGGGAGCTATCTGCCGGAGGGCGAGAGCTGGTACTTCACGAATCTGCGCTCCCAGGGCCGGGCGCTGCTGATGCTGTTCCTGTTCAGCGAGGTCGGTGAGGAGGACGCCCCGACCCGGATCCGGGTCGGCTCACACCTCGACGTGCCGCAGGTGCTGGAGAAGTACGGGGAGGACGGGGCGAGCGGGCTGACCCTCGCCCCCGATCTGGTGGCGGCGTCCGACCACCGGCCACTCGCCCTTGCCACCGGGTCCCCGGGCGACGTCTTCCTGTGCCATCCGTTCCTGGTGCACGCGGCGCAACCGCACCATGGGGTGCGGCCGCGCTTCATGGCCCAGCCGCCGCTGATGCCGGCCGCGCCGTACGAACTGGAGCGGGCCGACGGCGCGTACTCGCCCGTGGAGATCGCGATCCGCCGGGGCCTGGGACGCGATACTCCCGATCCGGACGGGGACGGCACCTCGACCGCAGCGCCGGGTAGGCGTGCTGCACGACTATCGTCGGCAAGGCGGTCGTGAAGAGGGAAAAGGAAGGAGGCCGGGCGTGCTGGAGCGGCTGAACCAAGCCATGGAGCACATCGAGTGCCATCTCGACCAGGCCGTCGACGTGGAGGAGCTGGCACGCATCGCGGCCACCTCGGAGCACCACCTGCGTCGGATGTTCTCCGCGCTCGCGGGCATGCCGCTGTCGGAGTACGTCCGGCGCCGCCGGCTCACCCTCGCGGGCGCTGAAGTATTCGCGGGACGTGAGACGCTGCTGGAGATCGCGGTGCGCTATGGCTACAGCTCCGGCGAGGCGTTCGCGCGGGCGTTCCGTGCCATGCACGGCATCGGACCAGGCGAGGCCCGCCGTACCCGCGCCGCACTCAACTCCCAGTCCCGGATGGCCTTCCGCCTCACCATCGAAGGGAGCAGCAGTATGCGCTACCGCGTCGTGGACAGGGCGGACTTCACCGTCGTCGGGCTCAAGACGCGGGTACCGCTGGTGCACGCGGGCCCGAACCAGGCGATCATGGACTTTGTCCGTGGGATCGACCCGCGGACCCTGGAGCGCCTGGAGAAGCTGTCGGACCAAGAGCCGCACGGCATCGTCGCGGTCTGCGACGGCATGGACCCCAGCCGCGCCGAGGGCACTGAACTCGACTACCACCACGGCGTGATCACCTCCGCGGCCGCTCCGGAGGGCACGACCACGTTGGCCGTCCCGGCCGGCACCTGGGCGGTCTTCACCACCTCCGGGCCGGCACCGCAGGCCATCCAGGAGCTGTGGCGGGACGTCTTCACCGAGTGGTTCCCGTCGAACCCGTACCGCAGCCGCACCGGTCCTGAGATCCTGCGCACCCGCCTGTCGCCGGACAAGACCGAGGCCGACGCCGAACTGTGGCTCCCGGTGGAGCCCGGGCACGGCTGAACACAGCGGCATGCCCCCGGGGCAGGCGTGTGGGCGAGCTCTTCGGGGTCGGCCTTTCGCGCCAGCCGAAGCGCTCCGTCACATCGAGACGCTGCTAATGGCTGTTCCATTGTCCCCAGAGGCCCGAGTAGACGTCGCGGTAGTCCCGCCTGCCCTGGCTGTTCCTGAGCCACCGGCTGATCAGGAACAGCACCAGGCTCACCGCGATCACACCGAGCCCCGGCGCCACTCCCCCGAGCGGCCCGAAGCCGTCCGCGATCCCGGAGACGGTGACCGTGCCCGTATCCGGCCCGGCCGCCCCTCCCGGACCGCCGGGCGGGGCTCCCTGGGCGCCGGGCGCGGTGGGCGCCTGGGGTGAGGGCGCGGTGGTGGCCGGACCGCCGGTGGGCGGCTGCTCGGCCGGGGGATTCGACGACGGGGGCGCCGGGGAGCCGCCCTGCTCGCCGGCGCCCTCCTGGCGCCCGGGCTCGGTGGGAAGCGCGACCGGCCGCACACCGAGAGCGCGCATCGTCTTCACCGCCGGCTGGAAGTACGTGACGCCGCCGCTCGTGCAGTCGCCGTTGCCGCCCGAGGTCAGGCCGAGGGCCAGCCCTCGCGCGAACAACGGGCCTCCGCTGTCGCCGCGTTCGGCGCAGACGGTGGTCTCGATCAGGCCGGTGACCGTGCCGTCGGGGTAGTTGACGGTGGCGTTCAGCGCGGTCACCCGCCCGTCGCGCAGTCCCGTCGTACTGCCGCTGCGGAAGACCCGCTGCCCGACGACCGGGTCGGCCGCGCCGGTGATCCGTACGCCCCGCCCGCCGCCGATGGTGACGACGTCGGCGCCGCCCAGCGGCGCGCCCCGCTCGTACCGCACGAGCGCGAAGTCGCTGCCCGGGAAGTCGGCGGTGACGGTGGTGCCGAGCAGGCGGGAGCCGTCGGGGTTCTGGAACCAGGCGGTCCCGGCGGGGCCGCAGTGCCCGGCGGTCAGGAGGTACAGGTCCCGGCCGTCGGTGACGTTGAACCCGGCCGAACACCGGCCGCCGCCCGCGAAGATGGGCGCGGCGGCGTTGACCCGGGTGGTGAAGGCCCCCTGGGTCCGCTCCATCCGCACGACGCCGCCGGTCCGCTCCGCCACACCGGACAGGCGGGCCCAGTCGTCGGCGGAGACGGTGGTGTCGGCGCGCACCACGACCTGGTTGGCGGCGTAGTCCACCGCCCAGGCCGTGCCCGGCACCCTCGGCTCGGCGCCGAGGGCCTCGGTCGCGGCGCTGAGCCTGTCCATGCTGTGACGTACGCGCTTCACGGTGGCGCCGGCCCGTCGCGCCTCCGCGGCCGCACCCGCGTCGGTCACCGCGACGACGGGCCGGCCGTCGGCCCCCGTCCAACTGCCCGCGGTCCGGGCGTCACCGAGCCGCCGCACGACCTCCGCGACCGCGGGCGCCTGGCCGCCGCCCACCGGGCCGGCCGCGTACGTCACCGGCCCCGGTGGCGCGCCCGGCGGTTCGGTCGCCACGGCGTGCGTGACCATCAGCGCGCCGCAGGCCACCCCACCGGCGGCCGCGAGCCGCATCAGCCGCCGCAAGGACCGTCGCGCGTGCCTCATCCCAGCCCCCTCGCCATCCGGGCCCGCCCATCAGGGCCTGCCCGTGTGTACGTGCGAGGGGCCGGGGATGTTCACGCCCGGCTGGTCCGGTCCGGTCAGGCGGACACCGTGTGCGGGCGTCGCGCTCGACGACGGAGCGGTCGGGGTGCAGGAAGTAGGCGTAGCCGGGGGTGCCGAGGGTGTCGACGGTGTCGACGGTCTGCCGTACGGGCGTGCCGAGTCGGCGAGTCCGGGTACAACGACATGCTGGCGGAGACCTGCCGGCTCCTGGAGGAATCAGGCGTGGCCGTGCGGTCGGAGGGCGCGCTCTGCGTCTTCTTCGACGACGTGAAGGGCCCCGACGGCAACCCCGTACCCCTGATCGTGCAGAAGTCCGACGGCGGATACGGCTACGCCGCCACCGACCTGTCGGCGATCCGGGACCGCACGGGCAACCTCAAGGCGTCGACGCTGCTGTATGTGGTGGACGCGCGGCTCAGGAAGGCCCGGGAGCGAAGGACAGCAACCGGGCCTTGTCCACCTTGTCGTCCCCGTCCAGCAGCGACGGGGCGATGATCAGCCGATTGTCCCGGTAGGCCACCTTCCCCGCCATCATGTCGTACTCCACCTTCTGGGCGGGGGTGGCGTGGTTGAGCAGCTTCTTCGGGTTCCCGCCCTTCGGCCCGAACTCGACGGTGAGGCCCGGCTTCGACGGGGTGGCAGCGATGTACGCGATCACGCTGGGGCCGGCCACCCGCAGCGGGGCGACGGTGAAGCGGCCGTCCGCCTTGACGGCCCACCTCAGCTTGCCGTTGGCGAGGTCGAAGACGGCGAGCTTGTTCCCCGTGGACAGCGCGAGGCCGGTCGCGTCGACCGCCGCACCTCGGCAGTTCTGGGCGCCCTCCCCCGCATCCCCGGCTCCGGCGCAGTGGTCGAACTTGTACGGGGCGATGTCGGGGACGGAGCGCCGGGTGCCGTTGTCGTTGAGCGCGACGACCCGCCAGGTGAGCACGCTCTTGGAGAGGGTCTCGGTGACGACGAGCGGTACGACCGACAGGACCTTGCTGACCTTCCAGTCGCCCTGGGGCCGGTAGCGCCACTTGACCTTGCCGGTGCGCGGGTCGAGTTCCTTGATCTGGCCGTACGGATGGTCGCTGGAGAGCGCGCACCAGTCGATCTGGAGGAGTTTCGCGCCTCCGGCGACGTCATTGGGGTAGCAGGCGCCAGGGTTGTCCTTCCCGGTGGTGAACAGCTGCCTGCCGTCGGTGACCTGGAAGGCCGTGGTGGACATGCCCGCACCGGCCAGCACGGTGTCTCCGGAGATCGCCAGATGGGTGATGATCGTGGAGCCGAGGGTGTCGGGGAGCACCCTGTGCCAGCCCGTCTTGCCGCTCTTGAGGTCGATCATCTGGAGCTGGTTGCACTTGACGCCCCTGTCGCCGTTGCCGTTGGCGTACGCGAGGACGACCTTGCCTTCGGGCGTGGGGTTCACCGGGGTGTCGCACACCCTGGCGGGCAGCGGCACGCTCCACGCCTTGGAGCCGTCGGCGACCTTGTAGGCGACGACCTCCTTGTACACGGCCTGGACGACGAGGTCGCCGACGAACCAGAGGTCATGGACCAGGTGGTTGTCGCGGGGCAGATCGGTCTGGTTCCACGCGGCCCACGCCGCGGCCTCCCCCGGCTTGCGGCCCGCGTCGAGGTCGGGGCGCTTCCCCTTCGTCGTGTCCGCGGACGCGCCGGGCTTGGCGGAACTCCCCTTGCTGGGCGCGGGCTTGGCGGCGGGCTTGGCCGGGGTGTCCGTACCGCCGTTGAGCACGTACACGCCCGCGCCGGCACCGACGAGGAGCAGCGCGGCGACGAACCCTCCGATGGCGGCGGCCAGTCTGCCCCGGAGGAAGCCGCCCTGCGGCGGCGGCGGCGCGGGCCGTTGCCGCCGGGCGCCCAGGGTGTAAGGATTTTCCTCCACCGGCGCGGGGGCCTGCGAAGGGCCGTACCACGGCTGCGCGTTCGGCGGCCGGTGTGGCTCGGGCGGCTGTGTCATCGGTACTCCCCCGTGATGGAAATATATAGACTTATTCTAGAATTAGTCTCTATTTCGCGATCAGGTTAGCAGCGACGAGGCCCTCGCGAACGGGAGGGCCGTTCACGGCGTGGGTACGCCTCCGGGCCGCCTGGCGGGGCGGCCGAACCGTACGGGGACGCCCGGCGAGTACAGCACGCTCACCGGATCCCCGTCCGGGGGCGGCAGCCCCGCCGCCGCCACCAGGTTCTCCTCGCAGGCGACGAGGTCGGCGCGGTGCAGCGGCCAGCGCGGATGGGTGTTGGGGAGGTAGAGCGACCGGCCGAAGAAGGCGCCGTGCATGCCCCAGCGGGCGGTGAGGAAGTGTTCGAGCTCGGTGGGGTCCTCGACGCGTTCACCGATCCGCAGCGTGATCCGGCTGTAGGCGCCCCTCGGGCCGGGCAGTCGCCGGCTGCTGGCGTACGTGACGGTGGCGCCCGCGCGGCGGACGGCCATCCGCGACCAGACGTACGGCAGCCGGAACACGCCCCGCCCGACCGCCACCGGAATCAGCCGTGCGGCGTCCATCGACCGGAAGACCACGCCGCGCCGGCCGTACGAATCCACGGAGTACAGGCGGACGTTGGTCTCGGGAAAGCTGCCGAGATAGGGGACGCCGGGCAGCCGGAACCATCCGACGCGGTGCATCCGGAAGGCGACCAGACCGACATAGGTGACACCGCCCAGGGTGTCCGGGACGGTCCCTGCGGGCAGCAGCGGCGTCACGTCCCTCGGGTCGACGGCCCAGTGCAGGAAGGCCAGATCGAGCCAGGACTGGGTGAGCAGGGGGTTTCCGGCGGAGGCAGGCGGATCGGCGGTGACCGGCTCCGGCTCCGGCTCGGGTGTTGGCTCCGGGAAGGACGGCGTGTGCGGCACACGACCAGGGTCGCACCCCTGATCGGTCCCGCGGCTACACTCCCGCGATGAACACGATGAAGTGCACGCAGTGCGGCGCGGTCGGCCTGGAGACGGGATTCATCGAGGACGCCGGGGAACACTCCCGCGGCTTCGCCCGCTGGATCTCGGGGCCGCTGGAAAAGGGCATACTCGGCGGCGCCAAGCGCATGGGACGGCCCCGCTGGCAGATCGACGCGTACCGCTGCCCGGGCTGCGGACACCTGGAACTCTTCGCGCACCATCCCGCCTGATCGCCGGGGCGAGGCCAATCGCGCGACGCCTCTGTCTTTCGGTAGAGAGGCGGATCCACCGCGAGGCGCACGCCACCGCGGCTACGGGTATCGATACTGGTCAGCGTGGCACGCACTCGTCTGTTCCGTCGTTCGGCCCACGGTCGCCCGCCCGGAGCGCACCGGGGCCGGTTCGCGCGTGCGGTGGCGGAGACCGCGGCCGTGGTCCTCGCCGGGGCGGGGGTGTGTCTGGCCGTCGCGGGGCTCGGGTTCCTGCGTCATCCGTACGTCCAGGTGGCGGCGCTCGCCGCGGGCGCCGGGCTCTTCGCGCTGCGTCGCCGGTTCCCCGGGGCCGTACTCCTGGTCCTTGCCGCGCTGACGGGTATCGCGTCCTGCGTCGGGCCGGTGGCGGCGGCGACCGCGTACTGCGTGGCGCGGCGGACGGTCCCGGCCCGGCGGCGTGCCCGGCTGCTGACCGCGGCCGGTGCCCTGCTGGTGGTGTGTGCGACGGTGTCCGCGCCGTGGCTCGGTCCCGGCCCGGTGGCGTACGGGCTGGCGCTCGGCCTCATCCTCGCGCCGACCGCCGTGATCGTTCCCGGCCTGGTCGGGACGGCGTACGGGCAGCAGCGGCGCCTCGTACGGGCGTTGCGCGAGCGCGGGAACGCGGCGGAGCGGGCCCGTCGGTCCGCCGACAGCGAGGCCCGTACTCACGAGCGGTCCCGGATCGCCGCCGAGATGCACGACCTGGTGGGCCACCGTCTCAGTCTCGTCTCGCTGCACGCCGGCGGGCTGGAACTGGCCCTGGAGCGGGCCGCGCCCGAACTGCGCGAGGAGGCCGTCCTGGTACGGCGCACCACCCGGGACGCGATGCGCGAGCTGCGGCAGGCCCTCGGGGTGCTCGGGCCGCTCGGTCGGGACACCGGGCCGGACGTGCTCACCGACGCCACCGGCACCCGTGCCGACATCGAGGCGCTGGTGGCGGAGTCCCGCGACGGTGGGATCGCCGTACGGCTCGACTGGACGGGGCCGGACCTCTCCGGCCGCCCGGTCCCGGTGCGCCGGGCGGTGCACCGGGTGGTCCGCGAGTCCCTGACCAATGTGCACCGGTACGCGAGCACGGCGCACGTCACCGTGACGGTGGTGCACGGCGACGAGACGGTACGGCTGACCGTCCGCAACGGCGCACCGGCGGGGCACCCCGTCCCTGCCGGGGACGTGGGAACCGGTCGCGGTCTGACGGGTCTCAGGGAGCGGGTGGAGCTGCTCGGGGGTGCCTTCGACGCCGGCCCGCTGCCGTCCGGCGGCTTCCAGGTGGAGGCGAGCGTGCCGGCCGAGCCGGGTGACGCCCTCGCTCCGGAGCGGCCCGGCGGCGGCCCGTACACAGCAGTCCCGTACGACACCGGGCCGTACGACACCGGGCCGGACGACGCCGGGCCGGTGGCCGGTACAGAGGCCGGGGTCGCACCGGAACGCCCGATCGCGCAGGTGCTGACGCTCGCCTTCGGGTTCGTGGCGCTGTGCGTGCTGACGGTCCTGGGGACCGCCTTCGTGTACGCGGGCGTTCCGCACCAGGAGGCCGGGCCGCGCCCGCTGCCCCGGATCGGGATGACCTACGACGAGGTGGCGGGTCTCGGCGCCTTGGACAACAAGGCGGTACGGGCCGCGGCCACCGGCCACGAGCCGCCCCGTCCGGCGGGCGCGGTCGGCTGCGTCTATCCGTTCGGCGGCGGCACGGAGTCCCACCCGGGCGGTCTGAGGATCGCCCGCTACTGCTTCGACGCCGCAGAGCGTCTGATCGCCATCGACCGTTTCACCGTCCCGTCGGTGCGGGACGCGTCACCCTGGGAGACCCCGTGACCGAGCCCGCCCGGCCGATCCGTGTCCTGCTCGCCGACGACGAGGCGATGATCCGGCACGGCGTGAGCCTGATCCTTGGGCACGCCGATGACATCGAGGTCGTCGCCGAGGCCCCGAACGGGCGTCAGGCCGTCGAACTGGCGGCCGTCCACCGTCCCGACGTGGCGCTCGTCGACATCCGGATGCCGGTGTGCGACGGCCTGGCCGCGATCGCACCGCTGCTCGCCCTCGATCCCGCGCCGCGTGTGGTGATGCTGACGACCTTCGGCGACGACGACAACGTCGTCCGGGCCCTGCGGGAGGGGGCCGCGGGCTTTCTCCTCAAGGACGAGGGCCCGCAGGAGCTGATCAGCGCGGTACGGGCGGCCGCCGCCGGTGACGCCGTGCTCTCCCCGGGGGTGACCGGGGCGGTGATTTCCCGGATGCTGCGCGCCGGCGGGACCGAGGACGGCGGCGGGCTCGCGGACGAGCGGATCGCCCGGCTCACCGGCCGCGAGCGGGAGGTTCTGGTGATGCTCGGCGAGGGACTGTCGAACCAGGACATCGCGGCGCGGCTCGGTATCGGGATCGGCACGGTGAAGACCCATGTGGGCGCGGTCCTGGAGAAGACCGGTTCGACGAGCCGCGTCCAGGCCGCGGTGCTGGCCCACCGGACCGGTCTGGCCTCCTGACCTCGCGCTGAGGCCGGTCTCTGCCTTTCGGCAGAGCGGATCCGGCCGCCCCCGGACGTTCGGTAGAGGTCAACTACCCTCTTCAGAACGACGTTTACGCAGGTCAGTGACGTGAGGATAGGAACGTCCACCGGTTCGCGCGGCGCAGCGCGGACCTCGTTTCCCAGGCGGAGTCCTCATGTCACCGACGTTCCCATCGTCTCCTTCCTCTCCTTCCTCCGGCACGGCCCTCAGGGAGCCGGCCGCCGTCGCGACCCGACTGACCAAGACGTACGGGAAAGGCGAGACGGCGGTCACCGCGCTGGACGCGGTGTCCGTGGCGTTCGCGCGGGGCCGTTTCACCGCGGTCATGGGGCCGTCCGGTTCCGGCAAGTCCACGCTGATGCACTGCATGGCCGGGCTGGATCCGGTGACCTCCGGATCGGCCCGGATCGGTGGTGTCGAACTGTCTTCCCTGAACGACCGCGCGCTCACACGGCTGCGGCGGGAGAAGGTCGGGTTCGTCTTCCAGGGTTTCAACCTGCTGCCGACGCTGACCGCGCTGGAGAACATGACCCTGCCCCTGCGGCTGGCCGGCCGGCGGCCGGACGCGGCCTGGCTGGACACCGTCGTCGCCACCGTCGGTCTCGCGGGCCGGCTCGCGCACCGGCCCGGTCAGCTCTCCGGCGGTCAGCAACAGCGGGTCGCGGTGGCCCGCGCCCTGGTCTCCCGGCCGGAGATCGTGTTCGCCGACGAGCCGACCGGCAACCTCGACTCCCGCTCCGGCGCGGAGGTACTCGGCTTCCTGCGCGACTCGGTACGGGAACTGGGCCAGACCGTGGTGATGGTCACTCACGACCCCGTGGCCGCCGCCCACGCCGACCGCGTGGTGTTCCTCGCCGACGGCCGCCTCGTGGACGAACTGCAGGAGCCGACCTCCGGCGCCGTCCTGGACCGGATGCTCGCGTTCGAAGCCCAGGGCCGTACCCACTGACCGGCACCCCGCCCTCGCCACCCTCCGCGCCCTCTGTCTATGTCTTCGGAAAGCTCACCATGCTGCGAACAGCCCTGCGCAACGTCCTCGCGCACAAGGCCCGTCTGATCATGACCGTGCTCGCGGTCTGTCTCGGGGTCGCGTTCATCTCCGGCTCGCTCGTCTTCGCCGACTCCACCACCGCCGCCTACCGCTCCGCCCTGTCGAGGAACTACGCCGGCATCGCGGTCACCGTGGAGCCGAAGTACCCGCCGGGCGCCGCCGCCGGCGAGCGCACCAGCGTCCTCGACGACGCGCTCGTCGCCGACGTGGCCGCCGTGCCCGGTGTCACCGCGGCCCGTCCGACGGTCGACGGCTCGGTCACCCTGGCCGCCAAGGACGGCTCGCCACTGCGCGCCGACACGATGATGGGCAAGCTGGCCGCCGCCTATCTCCCCGGCGCCGACGGCCGGGACAGCCGCTATCCGCTGACCGCCGGCCGCGCCCCGCGTACGGGTGGCGAAGTGGCCCTGGACCGCGGCACCGCGGCGGCCGGCTCGTACTCCCTGGGGGACATGGTCACGCTGGCTACCGACGGCCCCGTCCGCCGGATGCGGCTCGTCGGCCTCGTCTCCACCGACGACACCCGGGTCACCTCCGGCGGCACGCTCGCGGTGTTCGACAAGACGACGGCGCAGAGGCTCTTCGCCACGCCGGGCCACTACACCGGGATCGACGTGTCCGCCGCACCCGGCACCGACCAGTTCGAACTCGCCGAGCGCATCGGCGCGCTGCTGCCGGCCGACCGTGCCGAGGCGACCACCGCGACCGCGAACGCCACCCAGCAGTCGGTCTTCGTCGACACCAGGACCAGCAGCTACGCCCGGCTGCCGATGATCTTCGCCGTGGTGTCACTCTTCATCGGCTCGTTCCTCATCGTCAACACCTTCACGATGCTCATCACGCGACGCTCGCGGGAGATCGCCCTGCTCCGTGCGATCGGCGCCACCCGCCGCCAGGTGGTCAGCTCCGTGCTCGCCGAGGCGGCTCTGGTCGGTCTCCTCGCCTCCCTGCTCGGCTTCGTCCTCGGGCTTGGGGTCGCCACCGTCCTGCCCGGCCTGCTCGGCACCGCGGACGCGTCCCTGCCGCAGGGCCCGCTGGTGATCGGCCCCGCCCCAGTGCTCGCCTCCCTCGTGGTCGGCGTCGGTGTCACGGTCCTCGCCGCGTGGCTGCCTTCCCGCCGCGCGGCCCGGATCGCGCCCGTCGAGGCGATGCGCACCGCCGACCAGCCGCCGTCGGCGACACTGTCCCGGCTCCGGGGCGCGCTCGGCTCGGCCGTACTCCTCCTCGGCGCCGGTCTGTTGGTCTCGCTGAGCGACGCGAAGGGCGCCTCGGACGAGAACCTGCAGACCGCGATGGCCGGCTGCGGCATCCTCGTGATCGGCCTGATCGTGCTGGCCCCGCTGATGGCGGGCCCGGTGATCCGTCTCATCGGCCGGCTCACCGCCCGGCTCGGCGTCGTGGGCGACCTCGCGAAGGACAACGCCCTGCGTGATCCTCGCCGTACGGCCGCAACCGCCGCCGCCCTGATGATCAGCACCGCGCTGGTCTCCGGACTCGCCGTCATCGACCACTCCTCCAGCCGGGCCCTGGACTCCCAGGCGGCCGCCGGCCTGAGCGCCGACTACGTCGTCAGCACCCGCGCCACCACCACCGCCATCGACGCGACCGCCGTCCGCCGGGTCGCCGCGATCCCCGGCGTCACGACCGCCTCCGCCGTCGCCGACTCCACCCTCTCGACCGGCGCCGCCACCCGGCAGGTCTCCGGCGTCGACCCGAGGACGGTGCGGAACGTGATGAAGCTCCGCTTCACCAGCGGTTCCGCCGCCGGCATCGGTCCGGGCCGGATCGCCGTCTCCAGCAGCTTCGCCCGCGAGAACCGCGTCGGCACCGGCGGACGGATCGACGCGAGCATCGGCCCAGGCCAGGGCGACCGCGCCCGGCCCTACACCGTCGTCGGGATCTACGAGGACAACCCCACGGCCCAAGACGTCCTCGCCGACCGCGCCGACGTCCAGCGCGACGGCTACCTGCGCGACTCCGTCCAGCGCATCCTCGTGACCACCGACCACGGCGCCGCCGCCACGGACATGGAGAAGCGGCTGCGCGCCGCCGTCGACAACAGCCCGCTGCTGAAGGTCCAAAGCCGCGGCCGGCTCGTCCAGGAGCAGGCCGGCGTCGCGGGCGACCTGATCACCATGGTCTTCGGACTGCTCGCCATCGGCGTGATCATCTCCGCACTCGGCATGGTCAACACCCTCGCCATGTCGGTCGCCGAACGCACCCGCGAGATCGGAGTCCTGCGCGCCATCGGCATGGACCGCACCGCCGTCCGCCGCATGATCCGCGTCGAATCCCTCACGGTCGCCGCCTACGGCACGCTGCTGGGCCTGGTCTGCGGCCTGTTCGGAGCCTGGAAGATCAGCGGACTGGCCAACGGAGCCATCCCCCAGTACACCTTCGCCCTCCCCTGGGGAACCCTCGCCCTCGTCGTGGTCCTCTCCTTCGCCGTCGGCGCCATCGCGGCCGCCCTCCCGGCCCGCCGGGCCGCCGCGCTCAGCCCGCTGAAGGCGGTCGCGGATGCCTGACGCCGAGCTAAATCGTTTGCCCGCGCCGGGTGATCATGGAACCCTGGCCGTCGTTCCGCGACCTTGCGGATCGCCCTTGAGACTTCGTGAGGTCGATACCCACCATGGACATCCAGGTCCAGAACTTCGCCGTCGCCAACCTCCGCCGCCGTCCCGTGGTCGTCGAGACCGGTGGCTTCGTCGCGGGATTCATGCCCGACACCGACAGTCCGTACCTCAACTACGCGACTCCGCTGCCCGGCACCGAGCCGACCGAGCGTGACGTCGCCGCGCTCGTCGGGGCCTTCCGGGAGCGCGGGCTGCTGCCCCGGCTGGAGTTCGCGCCGGAGGCCGCGCCGGCCGTGGCACCGGCCCTGCGGGCGGCGGGCTTCGACACCGAGGCCGTGCACGAGTACCTCGTCTGCACGCCCCGTACGCTGACGGTCCCCCGGTCCGCCGACTCGCCACACGTGGAGAGCCCGGCCACCGACGAGGAGTACGCCGCGCTCGACGCCGCGCTTGCCGAGGCGTTCGGCGGGGCCTTCGCCTCGTCCGCGGCGGGGGTGGCCCGGCTGCGCCGCACCCAGGAGAGCGGCGGTGCGGTGCGCTTCGTCCGGGACCTTCAGGGCGGCTGCGCCGGCGGGGCGTCCTGCTCGCCGCCGGCCGAGGACACCGCCGAGCTGGCGGGCGTCGGTACCCGGCCCGCCTTTCGCGGCCGCGGCATAGCCACCGCGGTGACCGCGGCGCTGACGGAGGCGATGTTCACCCAGGGAGCGGGATCGGTCTGGCTGGAGTACTCCGGAGACGGATCACGCCGCGTCTACGAGCGCGCCGGCTACCGGCCGCAGGGCACGCGCCTCTACCTCTCGCTGTCCGCCGACCGGCGGCACTGACGGCACTGACGGCGCGAACCCGTGCGGCGGACGACGCGGGGCACCCCCGCCGGGTCCGTGCCGCCGAGTCCGTCGTCAGGACTCCTGGAGGACCGACAGGACGTTCCCCGCGGGGTCCTTGAACCAGGCGATCGCCGCCGGGCCGCCGCCGCCCGGGCCGCCGCCCGGGCGGACGATGCCCTTGTCGTCGGCGTCGAACTCGGGGTAGCGCTCGAAGGTCACGCCGCGGCGGCCCAGTTCGTCGACGGCCGCGGTGATGTCGTCCACCGGGAAGTTGAGGATCGTGAAGCTTGCCGGGGTGTGGTTCTCCTTCGGGTAGACGAGGACTTTGGCGCCGCTCCCGAGGGACACGCTGAGCATCCGCATGTCCCCCTCGCCGCTTTCCTCCACCTCCAGGCCGAGCGTGTCCCCGTAGAACCGCTTGGCCTGCGCGAGGTCGTCGACCGAGAAGCCGCTGAACGCCTTGCTGTTCCTGAACATGGCCGCCTTTCCTTTTCCGCCGTGTGCCGGTGGGCCGCCTGACAGGTCACACCACCGGCCGCCGCCGTACGTACGGGCGCCACGCGGCAGCGGCCGGATGGGCCCCGGGGATCACCCTTGCGCGTTTCACAGGGGGCGCTTCAGTGGCCGTACGTCTCCCGGCACAGCCGGACGATCACCGGGTCGGTGACGCCGTCGGAGGCGGCGCAGAGGTCCCTCATGTCGAAGCTCCGGCGCGGCGGGGCCTTGGGCCACGAGCTCGCCGGGCGGGGCTTCTTCGGTTTGGGGCCGGCGTGGTGGGGGCCTGAGGGGGGATGGGGGTGGCGGCGGGCCGGGGTGCGGGGGTCGGCGGGGCCGCGGTGGCGGTGCTCGCGTTCCTCCGCCTGCGGCCGGGGCGGGGCGGGGGGTGTGTCCGCTGTGGTGGGGAGTGGTGCGCGGGGGGTGTCCGGGTCGGTGGAGGCGAGCTCCTCGTGGGGCAGCGGCTGTACGGGCAGGGACGGAGGCGGAGGCGGAGGCGGGGGTGTGAAGTGCTCCGGTGTCGCCAGCGGGGGGCCGGCGGGCACGGGGTAGGGGGCCGGGACGGCGGTGCAGCCGAAGGCCGCTGCAGCCAGGAGGAGCACGGTCACGGGCAGGGACAGGGGCCTTCGACGCGTCATGCCCTGCTGAACGACCGGCGCCGGGCGGGGCAACCCGGCGCACGGGGCCGGTGCCGGGGGGCGCGCGCCGCCGCCCGCGCCGGGTCGCCGATCAGCTGCGCCGGTTCAGGATGCGGGTGAGAGGTGGCGGGCCAGCAGGGCGTGGGTCAGCTCCATGAGGCGGCGGCGGGCCGCGGCGTCGTAGGCCTGTTCATGGGCGCGGGTGTCCGTGAACCGGTCGAAGTAGCGGCCGGTCGTGGGCTCCAGCGCCGGGTCCGTGATCAGCCGTACGGTCGGTGCGACGCCTTCCTCGATGCCGACTTCCGGGGTGAGGCCATAGGCGCGGACCCCTTCGGTGTCCATCAGATGGGCCGGGTGCAGGGTGTTGACGGTGACGCCGGTCCCGTGTAGTTCCGCGGCGAGCTCGAAGGTCGCCATGATCAGGGCGAGTTTGCTGCGGCAGTAGGCCCGCAGCCCCTCGTAGTCACGCTCCAGCATGACGTCGGCGAAGTCGACGGCCTCCTGCCCGATCGAGGCGACGTTGACGACGCGGGCGGGCCGGGAGGCGGTGAGCAGGGGGAGCAGTGCGCGGGTGAGGGCGTAGGGGGCGAGGTGGTTGACGGCGAAGCGCAGTTCGTGGCCCTGGGCGCTCAGCTCGCGGACCAGGGGCCGGCTGCCGCCGCCGGCGACGGCGTTGTTGACGAGGGCGTCGAGGCGGGGCTCGGCGGCGCGGACCTGGTCGGCCAGGGCGACGACCTGGTCGAGGTCGGAGAGGTCGGCCAGGTAGGTACGGACGGCGGCCTCGGGCGCGGCCGCGCGCAGCTCGTCGGCGGCGCTCTCCAGCCGGGCGCGGTCGCGGCCGTGGAGCAGGACGGTGTCGCCCTGGGCGGCGAGCGCGTGGGCGAGGCCGAGGCCAAGGCCCTGGGTGGCGCCGGTGACCAGGATGGTGCGTGGGTTCATGCCGAGGATCGTGCCGTGCGGCGCGCGGGGCTGGGGAGCGGGTGCTGATCCTGGTGTTGGCACCACCAGGCACGGCAGGCTCGCGCGACCGCCGTTCGTGGGCGCGGGTGGTGCCCGCGCCGCGGGTGCCCTGCCCGGCCAGGACCCCGACGCTGCCCCGACCCGAGGGGCATCGCGCGAGCCGCCGTCGGCGACGGTGCGTCAGCGCCGCTACCCGTGTCGTCCCTCCGGGGAAGGACCTTTCACCCGGGCCGGCATGACCCCGGAGGAGGTCAGGAGGCTGGAGGAGCCGAACCGGAAGAAGACGGCAACCCGCTCGGCCCGACGGCGGACCAGCTCTACGCCAAGTACGGCTCCTGGGAGGCGGTCACCGCGGCCGCGACCCGCAGCAACGCGGCCGTCGACCAGGAACTCGGTGGGGAGTGCCGGCCCTGCTCCTGCGACGTCAGCCCGTGAGGGAGAAGAAGATCGTGTCCTGGGTGTACCAGTCGAGCTTCTGGGCGAACATCCATTCGCCATGCTCGAACTCCAGCTTCTCGATCAGGCTGCTGACCTCGTAGGTGAATCCCTCGTCCATCCGGTCCAGGACCGAACGGTAGGCGTCGGCCGCGGGCTTGGCCTTGGCCAGGGGAAGGTGGCCGATGTCCGGGGACCCGTCCATGGGGTACGGGATGGCGAAGGGGATCTCGTCTGGCGGTCCGGCGAAGAGGTAGCCGTACGGCAGGAGATCCGCGCTGACGCCGAGGCGGCGCAGTTCGTCGTCGAGGAGGCTGAAGAACGTGCCGGGCTTGGAGAACACCCCGAGGTCGTACGGGTCGGAGGCGTTGCAGTCGATGATGATCTGGAGGGCGCTGTAGTACGCGTTGCCCGCGCACGAGCCGTCGGCGCTGGCGTGCCCGGCGATGAGGTGGTCCAGGGCCGCCGGTATGGACAGGCCCCAGTCGACGCCCTGGCGGTCGAGGTCGTCCTGCTTCTGCTGCGCCCTCTCGCGTATGAGGCCAAGGATGCGCTGCTGGTCCGCCGTGAGCTTCCCTGCGGCGCCCAGGTACGCCACGACGTGGGCCTTGTCGGCGGTGCTGTACGAGATGATTCGGCTCATGATCGCCATGGTGCCAGGCGGCACCGACAACGTACGCGGCGAGGTGTACGGAACGGGGGCGCCCGGGGTGTCCGGGCGCCCCCTTCGCCGTCAGCCGCCCAGCGAGGAGTCGTCGAACGGGGCGTTCATCACGCGCGAGGACTCGCAGCGCTCGATGACGCCGTTGCTCACCTTGATCTTGCAGATCTCGAAGTAGGCGTAGTTGATGTAGCCACCGGGGGCGGCGTACGTCGTCCAGGACGCGGTCGCCTGCCCCGTCGGGATGGTCCGCATCTTCCAGATGATCTTGCCGTCCGCCCCGTTGGTGATCAGGCGGATGCCGATGGCGTAGCCGTCGGTCGCCGTGTCCCGCACGGTGATCTTGACGGGATCCAGCTTGTACGGGCGGATCTGCCACCCGATGTCCATGCGCCCGGTGAACGAGCGGTCATAGCCCGTCAGGGAGTCCGAGGTGGTCGGCCCGGCGGCTGCGGCGGGTGACGCGGCGAGCGGGACGACCAGGGCGGCCAGAGCCGCTGCACCGGCAGCCATGGTGTGTGTGAAACGCAAGAATCCCCCAAAGAAATAGCCACAGTTGACGTGAATTGATCACTTTAGCGCCACCTGGCCTGTTCGCATCACTCCACGGGGAGACTCCCTCAGGGGATTTCCCCCGGTATGGGGAGGTGTGACGTGCACGCAGACGTACCAGGCAGCGCCCCACTCTTCGAGGCCGACTTCGCGTCGACCGCGCAGTGGGTCGCGGGCCGCTCGTGGGCCTATCCCGGGGGCGGGCCCACCAACCCCGGTGACAACAAACTCGACTACCTGGTGGAGGATCCCTCGTACTCCCGCGGTGGAGTCTTCTGGGCCACCCGGCGGCCGGACGGGAAGTGGAGTGCCGGGCTGCTCACGACCGAGGGCAGCGACCAAGGCTTCATGGTGCGTACGGGCGACGTGCTGGAGGCGAGGGTACGGCTGCCCCGGGAAATGGGGGCCTGGCCGGCGATCTGGACCTGGCTGGACGGCGATCAGGAGATCGACGTCTTCGAGTACCACCCGGACAACCCCGACCTCCTGGAGCTGTCCAACCGTGTGAACGGGGGGCACCTCTACTACCGCGACGCCGCCGTCCGGCCCGGCGAATGGGTCGACCTGAAGGTCGAGTTCGGCGCCGGATCGGTCGAGTGGACCGTCAATGGCACCCATGTCTTCTCCGACCGCCAGGGCGTGGGGCAGCGCTGGAAGGCGTACCTCATCGTGAACCTCTCCGTCTGCGCGGGCCGGCACCACCCGGCGCCCGACCCGGACACCACGGAGATGTCGTTCGAGGTCGCCCACCTACGCGTCCACCGGAGGTAGCGGCGACACTGGAGTCATGAACGAGACGGGGAACTTCCGGCAGGCGGTGGTCGCATGGGCCGCGGGCGGTGCGGAGGCGGTGGCGGGCGCCCGGGCGGCGCGGGATCTGGTATCCGGGGCGCGGGTGCGTACGGTCGTGCTCGTCGAGGGCGGCAGTGACCAGGTCGCGGTCGAGACGCTGGCCGCGCGCCACGGACGCGACCTCGACGCGGAGGGCGTCGCGGTGGTGCCGCTCGGCGGGGCGATGAGCATCGGGCGGTTCCTGGACCTGTGCGGTCCGAAGGGGCTCGACCTCCGGCTGGCGGGGCTGTGCGACGCGCGGGAGGAGCGGTTCTTCCGGCGCGCTCTGGAGAAGGCCGAGGTCGCTTCCGCCCTCACGCGCGACGCGCTGGAACCGCTCGGCTTCCAGGTGTGCGTCGCCGACCTCGAGGACGAGCTGATCCGCTCCCTGGGCGCCGCCGCCGTGCAGGAGGTCGTCGACGCCCAGGGCGAGCTGCGCGCGTTCCGCACCTTCCAGAACCAGCCCGCGCAGCGGGAGCGGCCCGTGGAGCATCAGCTGCACCGCTTCATGGGCACCCACAGCGGCCGCAAGGCGCAGTACGCGCGCTCACTCGTCGAGAGCCTGGAACTCGGCTGCGTGCCGGGGCCGTTGGACCGCCTGCTCACCCATGTGTGAGCGAACGCCCCTGCCCAGATCCGTCAGGAGCATCGCCAGCGACGTGCCGGTGGGGCCGAGCGCCGCGCGGTAGCGGTGCAGGACCTCGTTCTCGCGGGCGAGTTCGATGTACGGGGCTCCGGCGGCGCGGCGCAGTGCGGTCAGCTCCCGGCAGGTGTCCGTACGCCGCCGGATCAGGTCGATGACCGACCGGTCCAGTTCCGCGAGGCGCGCGTACAGGTCCTGGGCGGTGCGGTCCATGGTCTCGGGCATGCTGATGTGCCTTCTTCGTGGGCGGGCGGGGTCTAGAAGGGCGTCCGGGACAGGGCGTCCGTGATGGCGCGGGCGATGCTCTCCCGGTGGTCCGTCAGATAGAAGTGGTCGCCGTCGTACATCCGCAGGCCGCGGAAGTCGTCGGTGTACGCGCTCCAGGACATGAGCCGGCCGGTGCCGACCAGGGTGTCGCCGCGGCCGCCGAAGACCGAGACCGGGACGGGGAGCGGCAGCGGGTCGCGGGGCGAGGCCCAGGTGTCCACGACGCTGAAGTCGGCGCGGAACACCGGCCCGAACTTCCCCCAGACGGCGTCGTTTTCGAGCAGCTTCGGCGGGCTGCCGCCCGCGTCGCGCAGCCAGTCGCGCAGGGCGTCGTCGGACAGCAGATGGCGGCTGCCGTCGGCGCCCGCCTCGGCGGGCGGCTCTCCGTACGCGGAGATGCCGAGCCATTGGGGGGCCGGTCCGCCGTCGCGGATCAGGCGGCACGTGAGCTCGTACGCGACCAGGCCGCCCATGCTGTGGCCGAAGAACGCGAACGGCCGGTCGAGCCAGGGGGCGAGGGCCTGGTGGAAGTAGGCGACCAGTTCGCCGCAGTCCTCGACGAGGGGCAGCGCCTGGAGGTGTCCCCGGCCGGGGGCGTCCAGCAGGCAGATCTCCCAGTCGTCGGGGAAGTGCTTCGCCCAGCCCCGGTAGAGCAGATGAGAGCCGCCGGCGTGGTGGAACATGAACAGGCGGACCGCGGGGTCCTCGATCGGTGCGGGACGCGTGATCGGGCCTGCCGCCCCCGTGCGCGAGCCCGTCGCCGGTCGCGGCCCGGGCACCGTGCGCGCCGCCTGCGCGCCTCCCACGGTCAAGGCTTCCGTCACCGCGACCGCCCCGCCCCCGCCGCGAGGCCCTGCGCCGCGAGATCCTGGGCCGCGAGGGCGGCGCGGGCGCGTGCGAATCCCGTCACCTGCTCGGCCATCAGCGTCAACTGGCTCTGGACGTGCGGGTCGTCACACGTCCCGTCCGGGGCGAAGCCGGCCGTCGCGCTGTTGATCGCGACCCCGAGCGGGGTGGGCCAGCCGCGCAGCGCGTGGGTGATCCCGCGCAGCGCCGCCAGGGTGGAGACCGCGCCCTGCCACCCCTGTCCCACCGACAGGCAGCCCACCGCCCGGTCGCTGAGATACGGCCGGTCGTCGCCGCGCAGCTCCTCGACGTGGTCGAGGGCGTTCTTCACCAGTCCGGAGACGGTGCCGTGGTAGGCGGGGCTGGCGATGACGACGCCGTCGGCCGAGGCGAGTTCGGTGATCAGCCGCAGCGCCTGCGGGGAGCTGACAGGCTCACGCGGGTCGTACAGCGGCAGCATCAGCTCGGCGCCGCCGATCAGGCTGACCTCGGCGCCCAGGCGTCGCGCCTCCGTCAGCACGGCGCGCAGCGCCCGCTCGGCGGTGGAGTGCGGGCGGGGCGACCCGCCGATTCCGACGACCTTGACGGTCTGGTGCATGGGTTCTCTCACTTCGTCGTCGTCAGGTGGGGGGTGGGGGTGGGGGGCGCCATGGTGTACGCGCGGGCGGCGGGCCGGCGGGGGCGGCCGACGGCGCGGTCGACCAGGGCCGCGGCGGCGCCGGTGTAGCCGTCCGGGTCGCACAGTGCGGCCAGCTCGTCGGGGGTGAAGTGGCCGCGCAGCTGAGGCGATTCGGCGAGGACCGTGGCGAGCGGGCGGCCGGAGTGTTCCGCTTCGTGGGAGGCGGTGGTGAGGGCCTGCTTGGCCTCGGCCTTGCCGAGCCGGGGGGCGAGGACCGCCGCGATCCGCTCGGAGACGATCTGGCCGCCGGTACGGGCCAGGTTCGCGGCCATGCGCTCGGGCCGTACCTCCAGTCCCTCGACCAGCTCGACGAGGGTGTGGGTGGCGCCGCCGGTCAGGCGCAGGCACTCGCGCAGCAGCTGCCATTCGGCGTGCCAGGCGCCGGCGGAGCGCTCGTCCTCGGACAGCATGCACTGCGTGAGGCCGGTGGCCAGGGCGGGGATCTGGAGGGCGGCGCTGCGGATCAGCGTCGCGAGGACGGGGTTGCGCTTGTGCGGCATGGCCGAGGAGCTGCCCCGGCCGACGGCGGCCGGCTCGGCCACCTCGGCGATCTCGGTGCGGGTGAGGGCCTGCACGTCGACGGCGATCTTCCCGAAGGCGCCGGCCGTGAACGCCAGGGCCGCCGCGAGGTCGGCGATCGGCGTGCGCAGCGAGTGCCAGGGCAGTTCGGGGGCGGCCAGGCCGGTCTCCTCGGCGTACGTGCCGGTCAGGCGCGTGACGTGGTCGGCCGGGTCGGGCGGGCAGTCGCCGTCGAGGCGGGCGTACTCGAGGTAGCCGGCGAGGGTGCCGGCGGCCCCGCCGAGGGAGACGGGCAGCCCGCCGTCCAGGACCCGCCCGAGGCGCCGGTCGGCGTCCAGGAGCAGGGACCGCCAGCCCGCGGTCTTCAGCCCGAAAGTGGTGGGGACGGCGTGCAGGGCGAGGGTCCGGCCCGCCATGGTGGTGTCCCGGTGGCGTACGGAGAGTGCGGTGAGGGCGTCGACGGCCCGGGCGAGGTCGGCCCGTACGAGACGCAGGGCGCGCTGGGCGACCAGCATCGCGCCGGTGTCGAAGATGTCCTGGCTGGTGGAGCCGCGGTGCACGTGGTGGGCGGCCGCCGGGTCGACCGCGGCGACGCGCCCGGTCAGCGCCCGTACGAGTCCCACCACGGGGTTGGCCGTCTCGCGGGAGGCCAGCGCCAGCGCTCTGAGGTCGAAGTGTTCGGCGCGGGCCTCGGCGGTGATGACCTCGGCGGCCCGCGGCGGCAGGACGCCGAGCCGGGCCTGGGTCCTGGCGAGCGCCGCCTCGGCGTCCAGCATGGCCTGGAGCCAGGCGAGATCGCCGACGGCGGCCTCCACGGGAGTGCCCGCCCGGACCGGTGAGAGCAGACCGGAGTCGGTCAGCGGGTCCGGGGGGCGGGTCATACGAGGGCTCCTTGGAGGCGGGCCGCGTCGGCGGACGACGGGCGGTGGGAGGGGGTGAGGCCGAGGACGGCGCGGGCGATCGCGTCGGAGTCGGCGAGGGTGACCGAGTCCACGCCGGGCCGGATACCGGCCGCGGTGACCCAGTGCACCCCTTCGGTGGGGACGCCGTAGGCGAACCGGCGGGGGTGTGGGCATCCTTCGGCGTCCTTGAGCCGGTAGGGGCGTTCGGTGACCGCGAGGCCGCCGGTCTCGTGGGCGGGCCCGCGGGAGGAGGGGACGCGGTGGTGGACGGCCTGTCCGGTGGCGACCAGGTGCTGGAGCAGCGGGTCGGCGGTGCGCCGCAGATCCGTCTCGGGCAGCCGTGCCTCGATGAGCACACCGGCCCGTACGGGCGGTCCGGGCACCATGCGGGAGGAGGCGACGAAGGCCGGGTCGACGGTGTCGACACGGATCTGCGTCCCGGGGCCGGTCAGCTCCAGCACCCCGGCCTCGATCAGCGCGGTCATCTCCTCGATACGGGAGGCGGGCGGACCGATGGAGAGGAACGCGTTGAGCGGCGTGTACCAGCGGTCGAGCTCGTCCCGGTGGGAGTCGCCGTCCAGACCGCTGTGGTCGAGGGCGAGCCGGATCTCGTTGCGCAGGTCGCGCAGGACGTCCAGGGCGGCCTTGAGGGGCCCGCTGACGTTGCCCCGGCGCGCCTCGGCCACGTCGCGCCGCAGATGGTCGAGGAGCCAGGCGCGGAAGGCGTTCCGGTCGGGGAACTCCTGGTCGCCGTAGGGGCGGGAGAGCCGCTCCCAGCTCCAGCGCTCGGCGCCGGGGATGCCGGCGGCGTCCAGCAGGGCCTCCCGGCCGGCCGTGCTCTCGCAGGCGAGGTAGGCGTCGACGAAGGCGGCGCGCTCGCCTGCGCGGCCCGCGGCGGCCAGCGAGGCGCCGTAGTGGACGCTCTCCACCTCGCGGGCGATCAGCGGCCACAATTGGGCCCGGAAATCGATCCGTTGCCCGTCGGCGGCGCAGGCCCGCAGGGCGGCGACGTGCTCGGGGGTGAGGAGACGGGGGTGGTACCGCTCCGACGCGCCCTTCTCGTTCTCTCCGCGGGCGTGGTACGGGATGCCGCGGCGGGAGGTCGCGTACATCAGCGGCTCCCGGCCCGACGGCCGGTACACCAGGCGTCCGTCGACGCGGGTGAAGGAGCCGCCGCGGCCCTGAGTCAGCAGGGTCATGTGGTCGAAGAAGTTGAGGCCGAGTCCGCGCAGGAGCACCGGCTCGCCCGGGGCCACGGCGCCGAGGTCGAGGTCGGCCGGGTTGGCGGGCTGGAAGTGGCGCAGGCCGTACATCCGGGCGAGCCCGGCGGTGCGCTCTTCGTGGGCGGCGGGCCGGACGGGTACGTGCCCCTGGGCGAGCACGACGGCGTCGAGGCCGCGCAGCCAGGTGCCGTCGGCGAGGCAGACGGCCTGTTCGCCGTCGGCTTCGCCGTGACTGTCCGTCAGGGCCACGGCGCGGGTGCGGTGCACCTCAATCGTGACGTGCGCGGGGGCGCGCCGCACGACCTCCTGGAACATGGCGGACAGGTAGCTGCCGTAGAAGGCCCGGCTCGGGTACGTGTCCGGTCCGAGGTCGCGCGCCTCGGCGAGGGTCTGCTCGTCGTGGCCGCCGCGGTCGCAGTCGGCGGCCAGGGACCTGGCCCACTCCACCAGGCTGGGGCCCGGTTCGACGGGTCCGTCGATGCGGCAGCTGTCGTCCGTGTGGACGGTGATCTGGGACGCCACGGTGTTCATCAGCAGGTGGCGGGACTGGTCGGTGCGCCAGACCGCCCCCGCGCCGGGCTCGTACGGCTCCACGACGTGCACGGTCACGGCGGGGTGCGCGGGACGGGCGCGTTCCTGGGCGCACAGGCGCTCCAGGACGGACAGGCCGCGCGGGCCCGCGCCGACGAGGCAGAGCGTTCTGGGAAGGCCGCTGGTCATGCCGGTGCGTCCCCTTCGTCGTGGCGGGGTGCGTCGGCGGTGGGCCGCTCGGCGTCCGTCCGCCGCGCGAGCCGCAGTACGTTGCGGATGATGCGGTGTCCGGCGCCGCCGGCGGCGGTGAGGATGGACTCGGGGTGGAACTGCACGGCGTAGCGGTGGTTGACCCGGTCCTCGACGGCCATGACGACGTCGCCGGTGAGCGCGGTCACCTCGAAGGCGGCGCCGTCCGTCGCGGAGCCGTCCGTGGCGGGCCGGGCCAGCTCCGGTGTGGTGTGCAGGGAGTGGTAGCGGGCGGCGGTGAACTCGGCGGGCAGTCCGTCGAAGAGCGCGCCGCCGGTGACGGTGATCCGGCCGGGCTTGCCGTGCACGGGGGCGGGCAGCTGGGCGAGGGCGCCGCCGGCGTGCTCGACCATGGCCTGGAGCCCCAGGCACACGCCGAACACCGGGATGGAGCGGGCGTACACCGCGTCGAGGAGTTCGGCGCAGGCGAAGTCCTTGGGGCGGCCGGGGCCCGGGGACAGCACAACGAGGCCGGGCCGGATCTCGTCGAGGAGGGTGCAGGGGAATCCGTGGCGCAGCGTCGTCACCTCGGCGCCCGCGCTGCGGAAGTAGTCCGCGAGGGTGTGGACGAAGGAGTCCTCGTGGTCGACGAGCAGCACCTTGGTCCCGGCGCCCGGGGCGGGCCGCGGGGCCGCCTGGGCCTCGGGGGCGGTCTCGGTGAGGGCCTCGCGCAGGGCACGCGCCTTGAGGTGGGTCTCGCGCTCCTCGGCGTCCGGGTCGGAGTCGTACAGCAGGGTCGCTCCGGCCCGTACGGCGGCGATGCCGTCGCGGATCTGCGCGGTGCGGATGGTGAGGCCGGTGTTCATCGAGCCGTCGAAGCCGACGAATCCGACGGCGCCGCCGTACCAGCGGCGTACGGAGTCCTCGTGGTCCTCGATGAACTGCATCGCCCAGGTCTTGGGCGCGCCGGTGACGGTGACCGCCCACATGTGGGTCAGGAAGGCGTCGAAGGCGTCGTAGCCGGGGCGCAGACGGCCCTCGACGTGGTCGACGGTGTGGATCAGGCGCGAGTACAGCTCGATCTGGCGGCGTCCGATGACCTTGACGGAGCCGGGCTCGCAGATGCGGGCCTTGTCGTTGCGGTCGACGTCGGTGCACATGGTCAGCTCGGACTCGTCCTTGGCCGAGTTGAGCAGTTCCCGGATGCTTTCGGCGTCCTCGAGGGCGTCCGCGCCGCGCGGGGCGGTGCCGGAGATGGGGCAGGTCTCGACGCGGTGGCCGCGGACGCGGACGAACATCTCCGGGGAGGCGCCGACCAGGTATTCGCTGCCGCCGAGGTTGAAGAGGAATTCGTACGGTGCGGGGTTGCGGCGCCGCAGCCGTTCGTAGGCCGCGACGGCGGAGTCGCACCGCTCGTACATCTCGTGGCTGGGGACGACCTCGAAGAGGTCGCCGCGCCGGAACTTCTCCTTGGCGTCGGCCACCAGCCGGGCGTAGACGCCGGGGACGGGCTGCGCCGGCAGGTCGCGGTGGGCCGGGGCGGGGGTGGGTGCGGTGGTGCGGGGCAGGCCCTCGGTGGAGACGCCGTCGACGACGAAGTCGTAAGCCAGCCGGGCGGAGGTCTCCCGCTGCCGGTCCACGATGATCATCTCGTCGGCGAGGTGCAGCACCAGGTCGCGCTGGTCGGCGGGGCGCTCCCGGCGGGTCCGGATCGGCTCGAATTGGTGCACGAGGTCGTAGCCGAAGGCGCCGTAAAGACCGAGATACGGGTCGTTGCCGCGCAGCGCCGCCGTCACCGCGCGCAGGGCGGTGAACACGGTGGGGCGGCGGGTGCGGTCCTCCTCGGCGAAGGGCCCCTCGTCGGCGGCGACGGTGACCTCGGCGGTGCCGTCGCCGTGCCTGACGTCGCCCGCGGTCGCCAGCGCGGCGGCGAGGACCGGCAGCAGGATCCGCCCCCGGTCGTTGAGTGCGCGGGCGGTCAGCCGGCGCCCGCGTGAGGTGATCTCCACGCAGGGGTCGACGTAGGCCATGTGCCAGCGGCTGTACCGGCCCGGGAACTCCACCCCCGAACTGAGCACCCCGCCGCGGCGGTTCTCGACGGCGGCCACGAACTCACCGAACAGCGCGCTGTCGCGATCCGGGTCGACCGGCGTCGCGGTGCGCACGACCCGCACACCGCCGTCGGTCAGATACTCGGTCGTCTCCACGTGGGACGTGCTTCCTTTGCTGGGTTACTCGGGGAGCCCGAGGGCGATGGGGTTCTGCGGCTTACCGCCGAGCAGGATCGCGCCGGCGGACTGGACGATCTGGTCCTGCACGGTGGCGTGCTGGCACATCGCGTTCAGGTCGCGCAGCCACCGGTCAAGCGGCGAGGGCCGGTAGATCGCGGCGGTGGTGACCAGGTCGAACAGCGTGGAGACGACGGTCCGCGCGGTGCGGAAGGCGTTGACCCGGGCGAGCGCCACGGCGACCTGCTCGTCGGCGGTGATCTCCGCGCCGGAGGTGAGCAGCTCCCACTGGCGGCGCAGGGTGCCGTAGACCGCGTGGCGGGCCACGAGCAGGTCCATCTCGCACTGCGCGAGCGTGGTCTGCACCCGGTAGTTCTGCGGCCAGGGCTGGCGGGTGGGCCGGTCGACCCGCGTCTTCGCCATCTCCCGTACGCGGTCGAGGGCGGCGCGCGCGACGCCGAGCGGCACGCCGGGCATGGTCCGCAGGATCGAGTCGGGGGTGGCCGCCGGGCCGGGGACGACCGGGTTGGCGAAGCTGAAGGTGTGCTCCTCGGGGACGAAGAGGTCCTTGGCGCGGTAGTCGCGGCTGCCGCTGCCCGCGAGACCGGTGGTGTACCAGGTGTCGGAGATCTCGAACTGCTCGGGCCGGGCGACGATGATCCGCCAGTGGGCGCGGCCGCCGACCGGCAGCGGGTTGGGCTCGGGCTCGCCGTCGCGGTAGACGAGGACACCGGCGATGACCCGGTCGCAGTGGGTGATGCCGCTGCCGAACTGCCAGTCGCCGCTGACCCGGTAGCCGCCGGGGACCCGGTCGGCGCGGCCCTTGGGCGGGATGGCGCCGGCCGTGATCATGTCGAGGTCGGGGAAGAGTTCACGGGCGGCCGGTTCGGCCATGAAGCCGGCGAACAGACCGCTGTCCATGCCGACCATCGCGCACCAGGCGGCGGAGGCGTCGCCGGTGGCGAGCGCCTCGATCACCTCGGTCTGCTGGACGGGGGTGAGGACCGGGCCGCCCCAGGAGGCGGGGTAGGCCATGGTGAAGACGCCGGTGGAGCGCAGCAGGGCGACGATGTCGTCGGGGAGCCTGCGGGCCTCCTCGATCTCCTCGGCGCGGGCGGCGAGGACGGGGGCGGCGGCCCGGGCCCTGGCCAGGATCTCCGCGGGCGTGGTGGCGGGCCCGGCGCCGGACCAGGCGGGCATCTCCAGGGTGCTGGAGACAGACATGGGAATGCTCACTTTCTGTGCCGGACGCGACGGTCCTGGCGGGCGGCCGCGCCGGACCGGGCTCGCGCACCGGTCCGGGCGGACAGGGACGGGGGCCCGGGCCGGGCGGGTACGGACGGGGCCGGGGGCGGGGTCAGACCTTGCGCCACTTGGGGACCCAGGCCCCGTCCTCGACCTCGTAGTCGGAGAACAGCGCGGGGGCTTCCTGCCGCATGAGCTGTCCGACCCGGTCGAAGAGGAGGCGGATCTCCTCCTCGGCGCCGGGCGCGGTGCGGGCCTCGATCATGTGCCGCAGGGCGCGTACGTTCGCGGTCCAGACGAGTCCGGTGGCCACGCCGTCCGGCGCGAACCGGCGCATGAACGACGTCTTGTGCTTCTTCTCCGCGAACGGCAGCCCTTCGGCGTCGAGCTGGAAGTGGTCGGCCATCCAGCCCTGGAACTCCTCCATGCGAGTGAGCATGTCGGTGGCGCGGGCCATCAGCTCCGGGTCCTCGCGGGCCCACTCGGGGAACCAGAACGGCAGCTCCTGGAGCCGTACGAAGCGCAGCGACTCCTGGGAGACGGCGACGCCCGCCCGGTGGCGGACCAGCTCATGGGTCAGCACCCGGCTCACGTTGTGCAGCACGAAGGTGAAGCTGATGTGCTCCAGGACCGAACCGTGCGCGCTGGCCAGGATGTTGCCGAGGTACTGCTCCTGGTCGGCGCGGATCCGGACCACGTTGGGGTTCAGACCCGGCTCCCAGGAGCGGTAGCAGGCGCGGCCGGCGAACTCGGCCAGGTTCTGCGGGTCGTTGAGGTGCGCGTCCAGGGCGCCGGTGTCGAGGCGCTCCAGCCAGCTCTCGCCGCCGACCTCGCGGAGGTAGTCGGCCATCGCGGCGTAGTCGACCTTGGGGCTCGCGACCAGGAAGACCTCGGGTTCCACATGCTTCACTTCAGTCGCCCTCTCAGATCGCGATTCCGCCGTCGATGCCCAGGACCTGTCCGGTGATGTAGCCGGACCGGTCCGAGACGAGGAACGACACGAGGTCGGCCACGTCCTCGGCGACACCGAACCGGGCCAGCGGGATCTGGCCCAGGTACTTCTTGCGCGCGGCCTCCGGCACCGCCGACGTCATGTCGGTGTCGATGAAGCCGGGCGCGACGGCGTTCGCGCGGACGCCGAACTTGCCGTACTCCTTGGCGAGGGCGCGGGTGAAGCCGATGATCCCGGCCTTGGAGGCCGAGTAGTTGGTCTGGCCCACGCCGCCGTACACGCCGGCGATGGACGACAGCGTGACGATGGATCCGGTCCGGCGCTTGATCAGGGACTGGATCGCGGCGCGGCAGACGTGGTAGGTGCCGTCGAGGTTGGTGCGGACGACGTCCTGCCACTGGCTGTCGTCCATCAGCGCCAGCGGCCGGTCGCGGGTGATGCCCGCGGCGGTCACCACCGCGTCCAGCGGGCCGAGTTCGGCCTCGGCGGCGGTGACGAATTCGCGGGTCTGTGCCGCGTCGGCGACGTCGACGCGGTGGGCGAAGGTCCGGGCGCCGTGGCGGGCCGCCGCCTCGGCGGTCTCGTCGGCCGCGTCGGAGCGCGAGTGGTAGCAGAACGCGATGTCGTAGCCGTCCTCGGCGAGGCGGGTCACGACCGCGCGTCCGATGCCCCGGGAGCCGCCGGAGACGAGCGCCACCGGCCTGTTCCCGGTGGGGCCCTGTGCGGTCTGTCGGCCGGTCATGCGGAGTGCTCGCCGCCGAGCCGGGACGTGAGGAAGGTGTGCAGCTCCGCGAGGGTCTGCACGCCGCTGATGACGACGTCGTCGACGGGGATGCCGTAGGCGTTCTCGATACGGGTGGAGATCTCGAGCAGCATCAGCGAGTCGATCTCGAGCTCGTCGGTGAAGTGCGCGGTGTCGGTGACCTCGTCCGGCTCGGTCTCCAGGGCGCCGGCTATGAGAGTGCGGAGGTCTTCGATGTTGACGGTCGCGGTGGTCATGGGTGGTTCCTCTCAGGGACGGATGATGGGTCTTGGGGGTGGTGTGGGGGCTGAGGTGCCGGCCGTCCGCGTCAGGCGTCGGGGCGGGTCAGCAGCAGGGCGGCGGTGGCGTCGTGGTCCGGGCCGCCGGTGGTGGCGAGGACGCTTCCTTCGCCGCCGCCGTCCAGGTGGGCGACCGCGGCGGCGCACTGCAGGACGCCGAGCGCGCCGGAGAGCGGGCCGAGCCCGGCCTCCAGATCGACGCGCCGCGCACCGGCGGGCACGCCGGCCGGCGGCTGCCCGGGGGCCGGGCCGGTCAGCCACAGCCCGACGGGGGCGGCTTCGGCCGCCGCGGCCTCGGTCAGCGCGCTCGGGAGGTCCTGCGTACGGGCGTAGCCGCCGAAGGTGGCGCGGGGCCGGGCGCCGCGGGCCGCGGCGGTGGCCGGGGACTCCAGGACGACGGCGACCGCGGCGTCGGTGGTCTGCCGGCCGAGGAGCTTGGTCACGGCGTCGCCGGACGGTTCGACGCCGACGACCACGGCCGTCTCGGCGCGCCCGGCGGCGATCAGGTTCCGCGCCCAGTAGAGCGCGTCCAGGCCGCTGGTGGCGCCGTTGCAGACGGTGAGGTTGGGGCCGCGCAGGGCGTGCCGTATCGCCACCCAGCCGGCCACGACGTTGCTGGAGGTCTGCGGCAGGCCGAGCGGGCTGAGGCCGCCGACGCCGGAGCGCGCGATGGTGTCGGTGAACTCGCAGACGGTGTCGAGACTGCCGAGGTTGGAGCTGACGACGACGGCGGTCGCGTCGGCCGCGCCGAGGAAGCGGCCGTCGTCGTCGAGCAGACCGGCGTCGCGCAGCGCGGGCTCGGCCGCCCGCAGCGCGAGCCGGGAGGCGCGGTCCTTGTGCCGCATCTCGCGGCCGGTGAGGCCGGTGGCCGGGTCGAAGCCGCCCTCGGCGGGGAGCGGACCGAGCAGGTCGGCCGGCTCGCCCACGCCGGGCAGGGCGAGCCCGACGCCGGTGACAACGACGGTACGGGCGTCGGCGGCCTGGGTGCCGGCCGTGGGCGCGGCCTCCGTGTCGGCCGCGTTCGTGCCCTCGGTGCCGGCCGTGCGCGCGGCCTGAGCGCCGGCCGTGTTCAAGCCCTCGGTGTCGGCCGCCTTCGCGGCCTGGGTGCTGGTCGTGTTCATCGTGCGGCCTCCACAATCGCCACGGCGTTGATCCCTCCGAAGCCGAAGGCGTCGATCTGCGCGATGTTCAGCTCGGCGGCGGCCGCCTGCCCCTGGACCAGGCGCAGTCCGGCGGCCTGCGGGATGGGGTCGGTGAGTCCGAGCACCGGCGGTACGACGCCCTGGCGCATCGCGAGCGCGGCCATGACGAGGCTGAGCAGTCCCGAGCCGCCGAGGGTGTGGCCGGTCATCGACTTGATCGCCGTCATGAGGGGGCCGGGACCGCTGTCCTCGAACACCGCGCTGAGCACGCCCGATTCGGTGGCGTCGTTGCGGGGCGTACCGCTGCCGTGCAGCATCACCAGGTCGATGTCCTCGGGGCGTACGCCGGCCCGCCGGTGGGCGTCGCGGACGGCGAGGGTGATGCCGTCCGGGTCGGGCGCGGTGGCGTGGTGGGCGTCGCAGTTCATGGCGACGCCGCGGATCCGGGCGTGGACCGGGCCGCGGCCCGTTCCGGCGCGCTGGACGACGACGGCCACGGCGCCCTCGCCCATGAGCATGCCCTTGTGCGAGGAGTCGAAGGGGCGCAGCGCCTCGGGGGTGTCGTTCTGGACCCGGTCGAGGGTGCCGAAGGCGCTCTCGGTGGCGGAGTCGGTGCCGGCGACGACGACGGTGTCCGCCATGCCGAGCTCGATCATGTCGGTGGCCATGCCGAGGGCGTAGAGCGTGGCGGAGCAGGCGTTGGCGAAGGTGTAACTGGCGCTCGGTCCGAAGGTGTTCTTCAGGTGGGTGCCGAAGTGCAGGTCGGCGAGGCCGACCTGGGCGCCGTCGCGCCACCACAGCTCGCTGCTTCGCTGTTCGCGCATGGTGGTGCCGACCAGGACGGGGATCCGCGAGAGGTCCTCGTCCAGGCCCGCGTCGGCGAGCGCCTGGCGCACCGCGGTGTCGAGCCAGCGGGTGGCGCGCAGCGGTTCGTCGCGTCCTTCCTCGGCGCGGTCGTCGATCTCGTAGGCGTACGCGGCCCGGTACTTGTCGGGGTCGAAGGCCTTGAGCGGTGTGCGGCTCTCGCGGCCGGAGCACAGGGCGTCGAATATCTCCTGGGGGTCGGCGCCGATGTTGGCGACGGCTCCCATTCCGGTGATGTCCCAGGTCACAGCTGTGCGGCCTGCTTCCTCAGTTCGAAGGCGGCGAGTTTGCCGGTCGAGGTGACCGGGAGGCGGTCCAGGAATTCGATCCGGCCGGGGCGCTTGTAGGAGGCGAGGTTCGTACGGATCGACGCCATGACCGCGCGGCGGACGGCGGCCGGGTCGGCGCTGGGGCGGGCGACGAGGTAGAGAACGGCCTGTTCGAGGCCGTGGGCGTCGGTGCCGCCGACCACGACGCACTCCTGGACGCCTTCGGCCCGGCGGACGACGGTCTCGATCTCGCTCGGGGGGACCTTGTAGCCGCCGAGGTTGAGCAGGTCGTCCGCGCGGCACAGATGGGTGAAGGCGCCGTCCTCGGTGCGGCGTACGACGTCGCCGGTGTAGGCGCCGCCGTCGGCGAAGGTGGCGGCGGCGGCTTCCGGGCGGCCGATGTAGCCGAGCGCGACGGTGGGGCCGGTGATGTGCAGGCGGCCTTCCGTGGCGCCGGACAGCGGCGTGCCGTCCTTGTCGCGGACGGTGGCGGTGACCCCCGGAACCGGCAGCCCGAAGGTGCCGGGCAGCGGCCGGCCCGGCGGGGTGCCGACGACGATGTAGAGGACCTCGGTGGCGCCGAGTCCGTTGACCAGTTCGGCGTCGAAGGCGGTACGGATGCGTTCGCCCAGGGCCGTGGGGAGGTTCTCGCCGGCCGCGACGCACAGCCGCAGCTGGTCGACGGCGACGGTGCCCTGGGGGCCGTTCGCCTCGGCCGCGTCGAGCAGCGCCGCGTACAGCCGGGGCACCGAGAACAGCACGGTGGGGCGGTGGCGTTGGAGGGCGGCGGTGACGGAGTGGATGTCGACGGTGCCGCGCAGGAGCGCGACGCGGGCGCCGGCCGCCAGCGGGCACAGGACCGAGCTGCCGAAGCCGTAGCCGAAGGACATCCGGGCGGTGGAGAGCACGGTGTCGTCGGGGGTCAGTGCCAGGAGGTCGCCGACGCCGTGGGAGAGCGCCTCGACGGCTCCGGCGGAGTGCCGCACCCCCTTGGGCCTGCCGGTGCTTCCGGAGGTGTACTGCACCAGCGCCTCGCGCTCCGGCTCCCACCGGGCGGGGGCTCCGGCCTGCTCGGGGCGGTGTGCGGGACCGTCGGCGCCGGTGGTCAGGGCGGTGCGGACGTCGTCGCCGGTCAGCCGGGGCAGTTCGGCGAAGAGTGTGTCAAGTGCCCGCTGCCGCTTGGGCGCGGCGTCGAGGTGGACGACGGCGGCCGCGCAGTCGTCGGCGATGTAGCGGATCTCGTCGTCGGTGAGCAGGGGGCTGACCACGGCGGGTACGCAGCCGTGCCACCACAGGCCGAGGACCGCGGCGACGGTGGCCACGGAGTCGTCCGCGACCAGCAGCGCCCGGCTCCCCTCGGCGACACCGGCGGTCCCCAGCGCGCCGGCGTATCCGCGGGCCGCGTCCAACAGGCCCTGGTAGGTGACCTCTCCGGCGTCGGGGTCGAGGTAGCTGATCCGCTCGCCGTGCCCGGCGTCGACATGTCCGGCCACCAGACGGCCGATCAGATCGAGGCCCGCCGGCGGTGCGGCGCGGTCGCCGAGGACGGTCACGGCGGCGTCGACGCTGGTGACGGCGGCCGCCTCCGCCGGGGTCAGCGAGAGACCGAACTCGCTCTCGATCCTGGCCACCAGCTCGACCTTCTCCAGGGAATCGACGCCGAGGTCCTCGTAGAACGACGCATCGGAATCAATGCTGGCCACTTCCATTTCCAGAATCGATGCCACGATTTTACGCAACCTGTCGCGCACAGCATCGTCCCGCACTACATCGCGCACCAGCGAGGGTCCTTTTCAAGAAGACTCAGATGTCTGCTCAAGCCGAATGCCGAAGGGGCCGCGCATCCGATGTCACGGACCCGCTCCTCAACCCTTCCGATACGCACCGGCGGCAACCAGGACCATACACGAATCTGATCTTCAGATTCCCGTCGCTGTCCGGTTTGCTCGCGTCGACACAGAACGTTCACACCTCTTTGACCTGTACTTTCCAGCACACTACGCGCATAGAATTCCGCGCCCCTTGCGAGCACCGGCGGCGAACATGACGGTTCGTCACGATCGCCCGCCAAGTCGGACATGACGAGTCATCATGTGATGACAAACTCACAGCTGAGGGGCGTGCGGCCGGAGTTACGGGGCCTTGCGGTCGGCCCACCGCCGCAAGATTGGCCCTCCGTCTGACCTGGTGCTAAGGTCCTCCGGGCTCTTGCCCCGACCGGTCGCCCCTCGGCAACTTCTGCCTCTTCCGACCGCCTTTGCAGGAGAAAACCCCCGCTGCGTCCTGCTCTCGCCACGCCATCGTCCAGAACAGGTGAACAAATGCCTTTCTCTTCACGCACCTTGCGTACTCAGCAGGAGCGCGACCAGCTCCTCCAGGGCAATTTTGGCGGCGGAAACGCCTGGCGTACGGCGCTGGACACGAGCCGTACACCCGATCTTCCCGTGCTGGTCTCCGAGCGCACCCTCGTGAATGCCGACGGGGTCCCCCGGCATGAATTCAGCCTCGCCGAGCTGTGCGCGCTCGCCGATTCCTGGTCGGCGTGGTACCTCGCACAGGGAATCTCGGCACGCGACCGCGTCGCGGTCTACATCGAGGATTCCTTCGAGGACCAGGTCCACCTGACGGCGCTGGCCCAGATCGGCGCGATACCCGTCCTCATCAACGGCCGGATGCGCCCGGAGGTCGCCCTCGGCGTCATCGAGCGCTCGGGCGCCGTCGGTCTCTACACGGACGCCGCGCACCTGGCGCTCCTGGACGGCCGGCAGGCGGCGCTGCCCGCGCTGCGGGCGTCCTGGGTCCGATCGGACGCCGACCTCGCGGGCCACGCGCTGCCGGACGCAGCGCGCTACCGCCACGCCGACGACGACCCGGTGGTCCTGTGCCACACCTCCGGCACGACCGGCAACCCCAAGCTCGTGATCTGGACGCACCGTCAGAGTGTCGAGGGCGCCCGCTTCCGGCTCTCGGTCCACCCCGAGCCGGAGAACTCGGTGATGCTCTCGGCCGTGGCGCAGTCTCACTCCGGGGCCATCGCCTTCACCTTCTACGCGCTCCTCGCGGGCCTTCCGCTGGTCACGCTCACCGACCGCAGCCCCGCGAGCCTCTCCCGCGCCACCGCCACCTACCGGCCCACCACGATCATGGCGTTCCACCCGACGTTCGCCGCGCTCGCCACCTCCGACCCCGACCCCGCCGACTTCGCGTCGGTGGAGTACTGGCTGAACACCGGTGACTCGGCGCACGACCCGCACGTACGGACCCTGACCGCCCTGGGCCACCACACGCAGGACGGCAAGCGCGTGCCGGGCTCGGTCTTCGGCGACTCCCTCGGCGCGTCCGAGCTCGGCTGGGGCCCGCTGCGCCGCGTCATCACCCAGGACACCCCGGCTCGCGCCCGGCACATCGGCCGCCCCGTGCCGATCGCCGACGTGACCGTGCTGCGCGAGGACGGCACCGAGGCGGACCCGGACGAGATCGGCCTCCTCGCGGTGCGCGGCGGCTCGGTCTCCCCCGGCTACTGGAACGACTCCGACACGTACTACCGCAGCCGGCTGGGCACCTACCGGCTGACCGGCGACCTCGCCCGCAAGGATGCGGACGGCGAGTTCTTCCACGTCGACCGGGTGGTCGACCGGATCCGTACCGCCGAGGGCGACGGCTACTCCGTCCTGATGGAGGAGGCGCTGCTGCTGCACGTCCCGCAGATCGCCGACTGCGCGGTCGTCGCCGGCCGCGACGGCGGGCGGACCGTACCGGTCGGTGTCGTGCGGCCGTACGCGGAGGGCGCCGACGCCGAGGAGCTGCTGAAGCTCGCCAACGCGGCGCTGGCCGGCGTCGGCCAGCCGGAGCTCGCCGTCCTGGAGATCGCCACCCGCGACGAGGACATTCCGGTGGGCCCCACCGAGAAGACGCTCAAGCGTCAACTCCGCGACAAGTACGCCGATCTGTCCGCCTACGTGGCCGCAGCCCCGGCCGGAAAGCTGGCCGCCCCCGGCCTCGCCGCGAGCCCGGCGCGCTGACCGCCGCGCCCCGGCCGCCGACCGGACCGCGGGACGCCAACCCGCCCCGCACCGGGCTCCGGGCCGACCGCGGCGCGTTGACCCGCCGTCCGTAGGACACCCCACCCGCCCGTACGGCTCCGGCCGTCCGGGCGGGCCCCCGAGAAGCCCCCGGCGGACGCGCCCGTCCGCCGGCCGCCTCGCTAACTGGAGGATCAGACCGCCATCATGCGCGTCCCAGCCATCACCGCCACCCTGCCCAGCGGAGCGGCCCGCAAGCCGATCCTGCTGATGACGCTCGGGGCCTTCGCCCTGGGCACGGACGCCTTCGTGATCAGTGGCGTCCTTCCCGCCATGGGACAGAGCCTCGGGGTGTCCCTGGAGACGGCGGGCCTGCTGATCACCGTCTTCGCGGGCGTCTACGCCCTGGGCGCGCCCTTCCTCGCCGTCGCCACCGGCAGCCTCGACCGGGGCAAGGTCATCACGATCGCCCTCGCCGGTTTCGTCGCGGCCAACGTACTGGCGGCCGTCGCCCCCAACTACGCGGTGCTGATGACCGCCCGGGTCCTCGCGGCGCTGTCCGCCGCCCTGTTCATGCCGGCCGCCTCGGCCAGCGCCGCCGCGGTCGCCGCACCGGAGGAGCGCGGCCGGGCCCTGACCACCGTGCTCGGCGGCCTCACCCTCGCCAGCGCCCTCGGCGTGCCGATCGGCACCCTCGTCGGGCACGTCGCCAACTGGCGCGCCACCTTCGTGCTCGTCGCCCTCCTGAGCCTGGTCGCCCTCGTCGGCCTGGCCCGGGCGCTGCCGCCGACCCCCGCCGCCAACATCGCCACGCTGGCCGACCGGGCCCGGGCCGCGAAGCTGCCCGGCATCCCGACCATCCTGCTCGGCAGCGCGCTGACGTACTGCAGCATGTTCACGCTCTACGCCTACATCCCGTGGTTCGCCGAGCGGACCGCGGGCATCGGCGAAGGCGCCGTCTCGTGGGTCTACCTCCTCTACGGCCTGTGCGGCGTGCTCTCCAACATGGCGGCCGGCTGGCTCATCGACACCTATCCGCCGCAGCGCGTCGCCGTCCTCGCCTCGGCCCTGATGGCCGTCGTCCTCGGCCTGTTGACCCTCTTCGCCTGGGCGGGCCCCTCCGGCACCGCCGTGAGCGGGGTGCTGCTGTACGTCCTGATCGCCCTGTGGGGTCTGATCGGCTGGGTCATCAACCCGGCGCAGCAGAAGCGGCTCATCACCACCGCGGGCCCGCGCGGCCCGGTCGCCCTCTCCCTCAACGGCTCGGCCGTCTACGCCGGTCAGGCCGTGGGCGGTCTCGCCGGCGGCATGGCGCTGAGCCACGGCGCCACCTGGCTGATGGCCGTCTCCGTGGCGCTCCAGCTGCTGGCGATCGCCGTGATCTGCCTCTCCGCCAGGGCCAGGAACACCCCGGCCGCGCAACCGGCGGCCCCGGCCGGGCCCGCGACGAGCGCCGCGCCCGCCGAGGAAGCGACCCGCTGACCATGGCCCAGGAAGTAGCGATCACCGGCTACGGCGTCTTCACCGGGTTCGGATTCGGCGCGCGGGCCCTGCGGGAGGGGGTGTTCGCGGGCCGGAGCGCGTTCCGTCCGGTCACCCGCTTCGACACCGCGCCCTTCCACGCGACGTACGCGGCCGAGTACACCGGCGACGGCCCCGGGATCCCCGGCGTGCCGGTGGGCCCCGGCAGCACGCCGGGGCAGAGCGAGGTGCTGCTCGCCTGCGCCAGGGCCGCCCTGGAGATGGCCGGCACCGACGCCGCCGACGCGCCCGTGCTGCTCGGCACCAACGGCGACCACTCCACCGGGCGGCGCTTCTGGGCGGACCGGCGGGCCGGCCGGGCCCCCGGCGCCGTACGGAGCCTCGACAGTCTGGCAGGCCGCATTCCGCACCTGATCGCCGAGGAGCTCGGGCTCGGCGGGCCCCGGCTCGCCTTCGTCAACGCCTGTGTCGCCGCGACCAACGCCATTGCGCACGCCGCCCAGTTGATCCACAGCGGCGCCGCGACGACCGTGGTGTGCGGCGGCGCGTCGATGGTCACCGAGGACGTCTTCGCACGGTTCGACTCGGGCAAGGCGCTCACCCAGGAGGCGGCGGTACGCCCGTTCTCGGCGGACCGTTCCGGGCTCCTCCAGGGCGACGGCGCTGCCGTACTCGTCCTGGAGTCGGCGGCCCTGGCCCAGGCGCGCGGGGCGCGGATCCTGGGTCGGGTCGCCGGCTGGGGCATGGCCTCGGACGCCCACCACGTCGTCCAGCCCCACCCGCAGGGCGCCGGGCTCGCCGCGGCCGCGCGCACCGCGCTGCGGCGGGCGGCGCTCGCACCGGAGCGAATCGGCTACGTGAATGCGCACGGTACCGGTACGCCCCTGGGCGACGTGGCCGAGACGTCCGCGCTGCACGCCGTGTTCGGGGAGCACGTGAGCCGGGTGCCGGTGAGCTCCACCAAGGGCAGCACCGGCCACATGCTGGAGGCGACCGGAGGGGTGGAGGCGGTGATCACCCTGCTCGCGCTCCAGGACGGGCTGCTGCCCCCCACGCTCGGGATGCGGGAGCCCGACCCGGCGTGCGCCCTGGACCACATTCCCGACACCGCCCGCCCGGCCTCCGTCACGTACGCCCTCTCCCTCAACGCGGCCTTCGGCGGGGTCAACGCGGCGCTGGTCCTGGAGCGCGCCCGGCCGGCCGACCGCAAGGACCCGGCCGACGGCAAGGACCCGGCCGACGGCGACGCGTCGGCCGACGCCGGAGAGCCGAACGACCGCAAGGAGCCGACCGTATGACGACGACCGATTCCCTCGCGCCGGTCGCGGCGGCGGTGCTCACCCCGTGGGGCGAGGCCGCCAAGGGCCTGCCCGGCGCCGCGGGGGTGAGCCTGCCCAAGGTCCGCGGGTTCGTCGGCTCCCGCTTCAGCCCGCTGGTGCACGCCGTCGCCACCTCCTGCCTCGGCGCGCCCGAGGCCTTCGCAGCCACCGGCTCCCCGGACTCACCGGCCGGGGAGCGGACCGGGATCGTGCTGGCGACGCTGTTCGGTGACACCACGACCACCGACACGTCCACCCAGCGCGTGATGGACGGGCAGGTGCACAACCCCCTGCTGTTCTTCCAGTCGGTGACCACGTCCGTCCTCGGACATGTGGCGAAGGTGTACGGGATCACGGGGCCGGTCAGCTGTGTCTCGGGCGCCACCGCTCTCGCCGCCGAGGCCCTGGCCATGGCCGAGGTCGTCCTCGGCTCCGGCGACGTGGACCAGCTCCTCCTCGTGGGCGTCGAATGCGCCCCGAACGAGCGGGCCGACTGGGTGCACACCACGCTGTCGTCGAGGCCGGCTCCCGGCCCGGACGCGCTGCCCGCCGGTGACGTCGCGGTCGGTCTGCTGCTGCGGCGCTCCAACGGCGGCGAAGGGCCCGTGCTCGAACGGCCGGTGCTCGAACGGCCGTTGCGCGGGCAGCCGGTGCCGCGCGCCTGGGCCGAGGCCTTCGGCTGGCTCGCGCCGCTGGTGGTGGCCGCCGAGAACCACGCGGGCGAGTCCCCATGACCGTCAGGGCGACGCGGCAGCGGGTCCTTCTGCGGGCGGGGCGTGCCACGGGCGGCCCCGCCCCGCGGGACCTCGCCGTGCTCACCCCCGAGGAGCGGGCCCGGTCCGGCCGCTTCCGGCAGCCGGACCGGGGTGGCGCGTACGCGGCCGCGCACGCCGCCGCCCGCCGCTGCCTCGCGGCGCAGCTGCGTGGCTCACCGGAGCTGATCCGGTTCGGCAGGCTGCCCTGCCCCGGCTGCGGACGGCCCGGTCACGGCCGCCCGGTCGTCGAACACCCCCGTACGTCCTGGGAGTCGAGCCTGTCCCGGTCCGGTCCGTACTGGCTGTTCGCGGCGACGGACGGCGTACGGATCGGCGTCGACGTCGAGCGGCTGCGCCCTCTCGACCTGGCCGGCCTCGGCGCGGCGGTGCTGAGCGCGAGCGAGCGGGAGCATCTGGCCGGGCTCGAACCGGCCGCGCGCGAGTGGGCGTTCATGCGCTGCTGGACCCGCAAGGAGGCCGTCGTCAAGGCGAGCGGGATCGGCATCGAGGCCGATCTGCGACAGCTGGAGACCAGGCCGTGGCTCCCCTCGGCGGTCGTGGAGCACGCCGTGGACGGCTGCCCCGTCACCCTCTGGTCGGTGCGCGATCTGCCCGCCGGCCCCCACTGCGCGGCGGCCCTGGCGCTGCCCGCGCACCACGAGCCGTGGTTCGGCCCCGGCGACACCCCCCTGCCCCTTCCCTGGCCGCCATCACCGGCCCAGACCCCCGCCGCCTAGGAGGCACCCATGGACACCACCCCCGCGCCCGACGGCGGTACGACGCCCCGGCTGATGACCGTGCCGCCGCACCTGGCCGACAAGCAGCTGGCCTCCCGCATGGGCATCGAGATCGTCTCGTGGGACCCGGAACGCCTGGTGGGCACCATGCCCGTGGAGGGCAACCAGCAGCCCTTCGGCTGGCTGCACGGCGGCGCCAACGCCGTGCTCGCCGAGACGCTGGGCTCGGTCGCAGCCAGTCTGCACGCGGCGCCGAAGGGGGCGGTGGCGGGCCTGGAACTGTCCTGCACCCACCACCGGCCGGCCCGCTCGGGCCTGGTCACGGGCGTCTGCACGCCGCTGCACCGGGGCTCGCGGGTGGCGACGTACGAGATCGCGATCAGTGACGAGCGGGGGAACCTGACCTGTTCGGCCAGGCTCACCTGCATGATCAACAGCCGCTGAGCCGGCCGTCGAAGACGGGGCTCACGGGGCCAGATGGACCTCCAGGGCCGTGCGGACCGCCGACTCCAGGGCGCCTTCGATCCAGGCGGGCTTGACCGAGGTGTGGCAGCCCGCGAAGTGGAGCAGGCCCTCGGGGCGCTGGATGTGCGGGAAGAGTTCGGTGTGCTGGCCCGGCAGCAGGACCGACGCCTCGCCGTAGGCGTACGGGTCGCGCATCCACGACTGGGTCGCGCCGACACCGGTGTAGAACACCTCGATGCGCTGCCCGTACACCTCCTGGAGCCCGGCCAGCGCCCGGGGGTAGCGCTCGGCGTCGTCGAAGGAGTCCCACTTGAGGGCGTCGTCCGACCAGCTGTAGGAGGCGAGCATCACCCCGCCACGGGCGCCCTGCACGGGGTGCGACGGCTGGAACATGAAGCGGTTGGGGTTGTCGGTGGCGGATCCGCCACCGACAACCCGGCTGGCCTCCGGCTGGTCGCGGCCGTCCGGACGGCAGGCCGCGTAGTGCGCCCGCTGCGCCGGGGTGACGTGCCCGCGGGGTACGGAGGGGTGGGCGCCGAGCAGTGAGCCGTCGCCGGGTGTCCGCCCGAAGCGGTAGTCGGCGTACAGGCCCTTGCGTACGGCCTCCAGCTCCCGCTTCCAGTCCGCCTCGTCGAACTCCCACCAGCGGCGGCTGAATTCGAGGAGCACCTTGGTGGCCGCGTCGTAGTGGAGCTCGGTCACCGCCCGCCGCTTGCCGTAGGAGAGCGCGGGTGTCACGGGGATGTGGCGCAGGCCGGAGAAGGGGACGGTGACGATCGCGGTGTCACCGGTGAAGGTCTCCCGGACGACCCGGCGGCCATTCTTGCCTTCGGAGACCGTCTCGACCGTGACCGTGCCCTTGCGCTGGTCCTGGGTGATGCGGGTGGCCCGGCGGTCCAGCCTGACCAGGTCCTTCACCCGGTCGTACATCGCGTCGACGAGGGTGCCGCTGCCGCCCGGAAGCTCGAAGAAGGAGGTGCCCGGGCTGATGAGCGCGGTGGAGATGAACGAGTGCAGGAAGGTGAGGTGGAGGCGGGAGGTGAGGTTCTCGACGGTGCCGATCAGATCGACCGTGCGCTCGTCGAGCCGGGCCTCGTCCATGAGGTAGCGGTACATCGACATATGGCCGTAGCGCTGGATCACCCGCGCCCAGCCCTCGACCAGCGCGCGGCCTTCCTTGCCGTCGATCTCCCGGCGTACGGGCGCGAGGGCGGTGCGCAGGATCTCGCCCGCGGGGACGGTCTCGTAGCGGGCCGGGACGGCGAAGGAGCGGTTGACGGCGCGCGGGTCGCGGGCGTAGTCGGCGCGGCGCGTGCGGATGCCGTTGACCAGGAGCCAGGTGCGGTACGCGGGGCGTGCTTCGGCGTCCACGTCGACCAGGTGGAAGGGGCGGCGCTCCAGCCCGAGGCCGTCGATGAGGCCGGTCACCAGGGGGTGGGTGTCGGGGATGCGCATGGCCCCGGCCTCGGCGTACTGCTTCGGATCGGCGAAGGGGGCGCGCGCCTTCTCGTGGCCGCCTGCCCGGAAGGTCTTGATCCGGCCGCCGACGCGGTTGCCGTTGGCCTCGATGACGGTGACGTGGTGCCCGGCCTCGCGCAGCAGGTGCGCGGCGGTCAGGCCGGCCGGTCCGGCGCCGACGACCAGCACCTTCCTGGGGCGCCGGCCGGACCGCGGCAGCCCCGATTCGAGGAGGATGTCGCGGTAACGGGGCACCAGCGGCTCGTCGTTGTCGTCCCTGACGAGGACGGCGCGGGCCACCGACAGGCAGGTGTCCCAGTCGGCGGAGGGCGCGCCGGCCGGTACGGCGGCGGGCGCGGCGGCGGTGCCGGTGGCGAGGGCGCCGGTTCCGGCGGCGGCGAGCGCACCGGCGCCCGCGGACAGGAGCAGGGTGCGGCGGGCCGGAGAGTCGGCGGTCCGCTCGATGGAGGTGTGTTCCAAGGTCACGACGTCACCTTCGGGCCCCGGTGGTTGACCTTGATCACCGGACGCGCGTAGAGCGGGCGAACACCACTCCATGGAGTGGGCCGCCGGGATCACCGGGTTGACCTGGTGCACGCCCGAAGCCGCTTGTCTGTTACCGAGGTTGAGTCACCAGCCGTCGTACGGCCACTCCCCCGGCCCGCTTTGTGGCGGCGGGCCCCATAGGCCGCGCCGTCGCCCCCGCCTAACCTCCCGGAAACCCCACGGCACTTCCCCAGGAGGATCGATGAGATCGTCGCCCGTCACCCGGTTCGGCCGGCTGGCCGTCCTGCTGCTGCTCGTGGCCGCCGGGCAGGCGCTGCCCGCGCCCGCGCCCGCGGCGGCGGCCTCTCCCACACCCGTGGCGGGAGGGCTGAAGCCGTACCCGATCGACCGGGTCTTCAGCGCGGGAGTCTCCTCCGGCGGTTACATGGCGACCCAGCTCCATGTCGCCCACTCGGGGACGTTCGACGGGTCCGCCGTCTTCGCCTCGGGGCCGTACCACTGCGCGCAGAACGACCTGAACAAGGCGCTCAACGCCTGTATGGAGGTGAGCCAGGACCTCCAGCTGAGCCACCTCGAACAGACGACGAGGGACTGGTCGGCGCGGGGTCTGATCGACGATGTGGCGGGGCTGTCCGGCGACCCGGTGTACACCTTCAGCGGGTCGGCCGACTCGACGGTCGAGCGTCCCGTGGTCGGGGCGCTGCGGGACTACTACGGACGCTTCGGCGCACGCGTCCTGCACAACCAGGCCACCGCCGCGGGCCACGCCTGGATCAGCCCGCTCGGGACGAACTCCTGTGGCGTCACGCAGAGCCCGTGGATGAACAACTGCGGCATCGATCCGCAGCGGGACTTCCTGCGGCATCTGCTGGGCTCGGTCGCGGCCCCCGCGAGCGCGCCGGGAGGCAGGCTGGTCCAGTTCGACCAGAACGCGTACGCGCCCGGCGGCGCCGCGCGGCCGATCTCGATGGACGACAAGGGCTTCGTCTACACCCCGACGGCCTGCGAGGACGGCGCCGCGTGCAGTGTGATCGTGGCGTTGCACGGCTGCAAGCAGGGGTATTCCTACCAGGGCTTCGGCACCCGGTTCATCGATCAGGCGCATCTCAACGAGTACGCCGACACCAACCGGCTGATCGTGCTCTATCCGCAGGCCGTCGCGACCGCCACCCTGGACAACCCCAACGGTTGCTGGAACTGGTGGGGTTACCTGGGCGACTCCTCGTACGCGCGGCACGGCGGCCGGCAGCTCGACACCATCATGAACATGGTCCGTGCGCTCGGAGGGGGCGGGGGCACGCCGCCGCCGGGCGGTGCGACGCTGCGGAGCTCCGACGCCGAGGACGGCTACGTCAAGGCCTCCGGTGACGGGTCCGCCGCGGCCGTCGGCACCCTGGAGGCCACGTACGGCCTGGCCCTGGGGCGGGGCACCGACGGGAAGTTCAACCGGGCGGTGCTGTCCTTCGACACCTCGGCCCTCCCGGCGGACAAGAAGATCACCCGCGCCTATCTGACCGTGACAAGGAGCAGCGGGTCCGGCGCCCCCTGGGCGAGTCCGACGGACAACCGGCTGCTCGTCGACGTCCACCACGGCTGCCTCGGCGGCTGTGCCGTCGAACCGGCCGACTTCTCCGCGCCCGTGACCGCGGCCGGCGCGGCCGAGGTGGGGGCGTTTACCACGGGCGCGGCGTCCTCGACCGATCTGTCGCCGGCCGGACTGTCCGCGATCAACCGCCTGGGGACGACGCAGTTCCGACTGCGTTTCGCCGAGAACCAGACCTCGACGGCGTATCTGTTCGTGAACAAGGACAGTCCGGTGACGCTGACCGTCGCATACGAGTAGCCCGCGGTGGCGCGGCTGACGCGCGTGCGGGGCGGCGGCGAGACCCGGCAGGCCTCGCCGCCGCCCGTCCGCGAGGGCGTTTTGGCTACGGCGCCATCTCGTACGCGCCGGAGAGCGCCTCGACGCGCTCCCAGACCCGGGCCGAGCGGGCGTCGTCGACGACCGGGCGCCGCACCGCGCCCAGCGCCCACTCCTGCTGCTGCTCGGTGGCGGAGTCCTTGCCGTGCAGCTCGACGGCGTGCGCCGAGAAGTCGCGGACGAGGACGGCGAACAGCTCGTCGAGGACGTCCTCGTCGAGGCCGGTGAGCCGCGCCTGCTCCAGGATCAGCTGGCCGTGGACGACGAGCGCGAACAGCTGGCCGACGGCGAGGAGCAGGTCGAGGTCGCGGCTCTGCTCCTCGTCGGGGGCGGCGGTGGTGACGAACGCGCACAGCGCGTCCGCCTGCTCGCGGAAGCGTGCGACGTTGGCCACGTGCGCGTAGCCGTCGTAGGCGGTGCGCCAGTCGTGGAAGCGTACGGAGCCGAGGCCGCGGGCGGGGCCCTGCCGGAAGAGGAACGCGTCGTCGGCGGCGTCGAGCCGGGTCGGTACGGGCTCGTAGTCGGCCGGGTTCAGCAGGTGGTTGCGCATGAACTTGAGGATCAGCGCGAGGTTGACGTGGACGGTGCCCTCCAGCTTGGGCAGTCCGCGGATCTCGACGGCGGCCTGGGCGAAGTAGTTGTCCTTCTCGAAGCCCTTGGCGGCGATGACGTCCCACATCAGGTCGATGACCTTCTCGCCCTCCGTGGTCACCTTCATCTTCGTCATCGGGTTGAAGAGGAGGTAACGGCGGTCGTCGGGGCCGGCGGTGCGGAAGTAGTCGACGGCGCGGTCGCTGAACAGCTTCATGCCGACGAGCCGGACGTACGCGTCGGTCAGCTCGCGCCGCACGTGCGGGAAGGCGGTGACGGGGCGGCCGTAGAGGATACGGTTCTGGGCGTGGGTGACGGCCTCGTACATCGCGTGCTCGCAGATGCCGATGGAGGCGGTGCAGAGGTTGAACTTGCCGACGTTGACGGTGTTGAGGGCGGCGTCGAAGGCGGCGCGGCCGGTGTGCAGGACGTCCTCGGGGCCCACGGGGTAGTTCTCGAGGCGGAACTCGCTGACGTACTTGGACGAGTCCACGACGTTCTTGACGAGGTGGTACGCCGGGTGGCGGCTGTCGGCGGCGAAGAAGACGTAGCCGTCGGGGCCCTCGACGTCGGTGCGGCGGCCGAAGACAGAGACGAGCCCGGCGGCGTTGCCGTTGCCGATGTAGTACTTGGAACCGGTCGCGCGGAAACCGCCCTGGCCGTCGGGCTCCAGCAGCATGTCGGTGGAGTAGATGTCGGCGCCGTGCGCCTTCTCCGACAGGCCGAAGGCGAACACCTCACCCTCGGAGAGGAGCTCGGCCGCGCGGGCGCGGGCGGCGGCGTTGTCGCTCTGCCAGACCGGGCCGAGGCCGAGGATGGTGACCTGCCAGGCGTACCAGTAGTCGAGCCCGTAGAAGCCGAAGATCTCGTTGAGGGCGGCGATCCGGGCGGTGTCCCACCGCTTGTCCGGGTGCCCGTCGGCGTTGGCGGCCGGCGTGAGGAAGGCCGCGAACAGGCCTTCCTTGGCGGCGAAGGCGAGGAAGTCGCCGAGCCAGGCGCGGGAGCGGTAGTCCTCGATGAGCCGGCGCTTGCCGCGCTCCTCGAACCAGTCGACGGTGGCGCGCAACAGCCTGCGCGTCTCGGCGTCGAAGTGCTGCGGGTCGTAGGTGCGCGGGTTGAAGAGCAACGGGTCGGCCATGGTGGTCCGCCTTTCCGGGAGGTGGGTTCGTGAGGGTGGTCAGCGCTGGGACGCGAGCCGGCGGAGGGTGGCGAGGACGTCGTCGAGCCAGGCGAGCGTCATCCCTTCGTAGGCGATGCCGCCGCGCAGCACGACGTGCTGGAGCTCCCGCCCGGCGTCGGGGACCTCGGTGGCGGGGGGCGCCTCGGGGCCGGTGAAGTCGCGCAGCTCACCGGCGAGGTAGCGGGTGAGCCGTTCGGTGTGGGCCTGGTGGTGCCGCTCGACCTCGTGGATCAGCGCGGCCGGGTCGTCGAAGGCCGCGCCCCGGATCTTGACGGCGAGGTCGTGCCGGACGCTTTCGAGCTCGATCGGCTCGTGCAGCCAGCGGGAGAGGGCGGCGCGGCCGGGCGCGGCGACGGAGTACTCCTTCTTGTCCGGCCGGTCCTGCTGCGGCACCTCGCGTACGTCGATCCAGCCGTCGGTCTCCATACGGCGCAGGACGCGGTAGATCTGCTGGTGGGTGGCGGTCCAGAAGTATCCGATGGACCGCTCGAACCGCCGGGCCAGCTCATAGCCGGAGCCGGGCTTCTCCAGCAGGGAGACGAGGATCGCGTGTTCGAGCGCCATACCCCGATCCTTCTATGCAACTCGTTGCATAGACAAGCGCCACCGCCCGGGTGAGACACGGCTCACGGCGAAGCCGGGCGCAGGGCAGGCGGCGCGGACCGTCAGGCCGCCGCCGGGCCCCGAGCGCGGCGGACCCTGGCGAGGACGATCACCGTGTCGTCGGTGGGCGCCTCGGGCAGCAGCCGCTCCAGGATGCGGTCCGCGGTCTCCTCCAACGACCCCGAGGCGTCGCGTAGTTGCGTACGGAGGGCGTCCATGCCCGCCTCGATGTCCTGGCCGCGCGCTTCGATCAGGCCGTCGGTGTAGAGGGCGACGACACTGCCGTCGGCGAGGTCGGTCTCGGTCGTACGGAACGGCACGCCGCCGACCCCGAGCGGCACCCCGAGGACCTCCTCGACGGTCTCGACCGTGCCGTCCGGGTGCCGGACCAGGGGCGGAGGGTGTCCGGCGTTGGCGATCCGGGCGCGGCCGGTCGTCGGGTCGTAGCGGAGGTAGAGGCAGGTCGCGAGCTCGATACCGGCCTCCTGGGCGCAGACGTCGAGGTCGGTGAGCAGGTCGTCGGGTTCCCTGTGCCGGGCCAGGGCCTTGGCGGTGATACGCAGCCGGCCCATGGCCGCGGCCGCCGGGACGCCGTGCCCCATGACGTCGCCGACGACGAGGGCGACCCGGTCGCCGGGCAGGTTGATCACGTCGTACCAGTCGCCGCCGACCTCGGTGATGTGGCTGCCGGGGAGGTAGCGGTGGGCGACCTCCACGAAGGGGCTGGTCGCCAGGGCGGTGGGGAGCAGAGCGCGCTGGAGGGTGAGCGCGATGTCCTGGACCCTGCTGTAGAGCCGCGCGTTGTCGAGGCAGAGCGCGGCGCGGGAGGCCAGCTCACCGGCGAGGCTGAGGTCGGGTGCGGTGAAGGGCGGCCTGGCGGCGGACCGGCCGAACATGGTGAGGCCCTGGACGGTGTTGCGGGCGATGAGCGGGGCGATGAGCAGGCTGGTCAGGCCGCTGGCCAGGAGGAGCCGGGCGCGTTCCTGGTGGACGACCGTGCGGGTCATGAACTCGGCGTCGACCGGGACGCAGACGGGGCGGCCTGTGCGCAGCATCTCGTGGATCGCGGAGCCCGGCGGGTAGGTCACGCGCTCAAGGCCGCCGACGAGTTCGGGGGCGGGCGGCGGCAGGACGGTGCCGGCGGCGATCCGGCGGGTGACCAGCGGCAGTTCCGGGTGGAAGACCTCCGGTTCGTCCATCCACTCCACGACCTCCACCACGGCCCCGTCGCAGAAGTCCGGGACGGTGGCGTCGACCAGCTCCCGGGCGGTGACGTGCACGTCGAGGGTGGTGCCGATGAGGGAGGAGGCCCGGTCGAGCAGCGCGAGGCGCCGGCGGCCCGCGGTCGCCTCGACGATGGCCTGCTCCCGGTCGGTCACGTCCACCAGCAGCCCGCCCACCCCGGGCCGGGTGTCCCCGGCCTGGCTGAGCGGGAACCAGCTCACGGACCGTACCTGGTCGCGGTCGGGGCGGCCCGGCGTGCGCAGGCCCAGGAGGGCGTTGACGACGGGCCGCCCGCCCGCGGCGACCCGCTCAAGGAGGCGCTGGTGCTCACCGCCGTCGGACGTGATCATGATGTCGTCGGTACGCCGCCCGAGATGGTCCTCGATCGGGACGCCGTCCATGTCGGCGAGGGCTTGGTTGAGGTGGACGTAGCGCAGCTCCGGGTCGAGCATGACCAGGCCGATGGGGCAGGTCTCGAAGAGGGAGTCGAGGAAGGCGAGGTTTGTCTTCACCCGGTCGAGGTCCTCGCCCCGGCTCGCCAGGGCCAGCACGACGGTGCCCGCCGGGCCCGTGAGGGGGAAGACCCGGAAACCGCACTCCAGGACGGTGCCGTCGCGCCGGCGGACCGGCAGCCTCCCGCGCCAGTAGCCCAGTCTCCGGCCCTGCGCAGCCAGCCATCGGGCCGCGTCGGGGGCGCCGGGCGGCGGCGTGGGGAAGAGTATGGAGGCCGGCCGGGACAGCACGGCCGCGGCGCCGTGACCGAAGAGGGTGTGGGCGCCGGAGCCCCAGTAGCAGATCCGGTCGTCCTCGTCGACGCCGAACACGGCCACGGCCACATGCCCCAGCAGCGGCCCCGGCTCGGACCACAGCGGAGCCGGTCCCTTCTCGCCCCCCGGCCGATCCGACGACACCTGGTGTCCCCTTCCACCGAGTCACACGGTGGCAGCGTCCGTCCGCGCGACGACGGACGGTCCTGGGATCAATTCTGCCCGCCGCCGCCTCCTCGCACATCACGGCGGCGCCGCGGCCGGGGCGGGCCGCTGTTCCGCCACGTGCTCGATGGCCACGAGCGCGGCGTCGTCGCCCAGATGCCCCCCGGCGTGCTGGAGCAGGTCGGCGCAGACGTACCGCAGGAGGGCCTCCGGGCCGTCGCCGGACCAGGCGGCGAGCCGCACGGCGAGAGGGTAGAAGATGCCGTGCCCGTCCCGGGCCTCGATGACCCCGTCCGTGTAGAGGAGCAGGATGTCACCCGGCCGGAAGGGGAAGGACTCGGCGACGAAAGCCGAGGTCATGAAGGACGTGAGCCCCAGCGGCGGCGACTGCCGGCGCATCTCCAGCGGGAGGACCCGGCCCTCGCTCAGCAGCAGCGGCGGCGGATGGCCGCAGTTGATCATCTGGAGGGACGAGGCCCGGTCCGGCAGATCGAGCACGGCCGCGGTGGTGAACGACTCGCCGACGTCCTCGCCGTCCCCGCCGAGCGCGCCGGGCCCGTCCGTGTCGGAGGAGACGGTCGCCTCCAGATAGGCGACCAGGTTGGGCAGCTCGGGTTTCCAGTGGGCGGCGGCCCGGAACGCTCCGAGGAGCTGGGCGGCCTCACCGATGGCCTCCAGCCCCTTGCCCCGTACGTCCCCGATGATGAACCGGCTCCCCTCGGCCGTACGCGCCACCGCGTACAGGTCCCCGCCGATCCGCGCCTCCGCCTCCGCGGCCAGGTAGACCGAGGCCAGTCGGCAGGACCCGATCCGCTGCGGCAGCGGCCGCAGCACCACTTCCTGCGCGGCATGCGCCACCGACCGCAGCTGGGTCAGCTGCTGCTCGTGCCGCTCGCGCGCCCGGGCGAGGAAGGCGACGAGGACCGAGATGATGATCAGCGCGCTGATCTGGAGGGTGTGGTTCAGGTCGGTGAGGCTGGTGCGCACCACGGCGACCACCGCCTGGGCGAGCACGGCGAGCGCCCCGATGGCGGCCGTGGTGCGGGGACCGGCCAGCGACGCGGTGATGGCGGGCGCCGCGACCAGGAAGGGCCCCAGGTGGACCTCGGGCGGGGCGAGGATGTCGACGACGGTGACGATCACGATCAGGGCGATCGGCAGGGCCAGCCGTGCGCCGGGAGACTTCCACGACCAGCGGTGGCGTCCGGGGGATCGTCCAGGCCCCATGCCTCCTGGATACACCCGATGCCGACCGGCCGCCGCACAGGGCCCGCGGCGGCCGGCGAATCGCGCACACGAATGAGTCAAAGGCGCCTGCGGTCCGTACTGGTGGGCGAAGGACAAACCCTGCGGCCGCAGTCATTCCCGGATCGTCACGGACGGCGTGTGAAGCGCCGGTTCCGCCGACCGTCCGCCGAACACAAGGCAGCTCCCTGCCGTCCGGGACCGGACGGCACGGGATGTTGTCGGCCGAGGAGGACCGCTGTGCACGGTGACCACGACGACCCGCTGGGGACTCCCGACGCGGAGCCGCTCTCCGTGGAGTCGATCAGGGAGTCGTTCCAGAAGGTGCTGGACGCTCTGGACGCCGCACGCGCCGATCTGTACAGGACCGATCCGTGGGGCCTGCGCGACGGGCAGGGACGGCGACCGCCGGAGGCCGACCCCGAGGCGGATACGGATACGGATACGGACCCGCCCGGTGCGCGGGCGAGGAGCACCTTCGAGGACCTGATCTTCTTCCGGCGGGAGGTGGCGTGGCACGCGGGCGACGCCTCGGCGCCCGCCTCGTCGCCGGAGCCGGTGCCGGTGCCGGTGCCGGTGCCGGTGCCGGTGGAACCCCTGTGGGCCCGTAACGCGCGCGTGCCGGCGCCCCCGTGGCCGGAGGAGATACGGGTGACGGCCGCGGCGCCGCGGGGGTGGGGCGCCTGGCGGGGCGCGCCCGGCCGCAGGCGGCGGCCTCCGCTGGGACGGCGGGGTCAGCTCGCCGGGGTGTGCGGGGTGGGTGCGGTCGGCGGCCTCATCGTGGCCACGTCGTTGCTGGCCGACGGCGGCATGCTGCCGGGCGGCCATGTGCCCACCGTGCAGCCGGACCGGCGGCTGCCGGCCGGTACCGACGCTCCGGGCCCGGACGGCGCCCCGCAGGGGCGGGGGGTGCCGGCGGCCGGGATCCGGGTCGTGCCGCCCGGTACGGACGGCGGGGCGGGCGGCCGGTACACCGTGGAGGTACGGGTCGCCGAGGCACGCTTCCAGGACCCGGCCGGCCCGGTCAGGCCGCGGGGTCCCGAGCGAGGGTGGTGGTGACGGGGCCGACAGGGTTGATGGTGACGGCGAAGGTCGCCTCGGCCCGGGCGCCGTGGAGCGTGGGGACGTAGGCCGGCAGCAGGTGTTCGAGCAGCGCGGTCGACTCCCGCAGGGCGAACTGCGCGCCCAGGCACGCGCGGTGGGCCGAGACCGAAGGGGTAGTACGCGCCGGGCCGGGTGGGGCGGTCCTCGCCGGTGAGGAAGCGCCCGGGGCGGAACGCCTCAGGCTCCGGCCAGATGCTCGGGTCGCGGTGGGTGACGCCCGGTGAAGTGCCGTTGCAGGAAACGGCGCTGGCCCTTCCACGGCTCGCCGTCGGCGCACACGATTCCGTCGCCGAGCAGGGCACGCAGCCGGTGGGAGCGTTTGACGTACCGGTCGGGGTGCCGGGCGAGCACGTGCTGGACGCCCTGCGGGTCGGTGAGCAGGGCGGCAGTGGTCGTACCGAGCCGGAGCACGCAGACCGGGCCGACGGCGTGGGCCCGGGTGAGCCGCTCGATCAACGGCTCGTCGGCGGAGCGCCATTGCCGGACAACGGCCGGGGAGAGTTCCGGGGCGGGGACGGGGGCTTCCGTGGCCACAGCGGGTGCTCCTGACGGGAGTTCCGGGGGTCGTGCCGGACCTTCGAGCGTAGCGCACGGTGACGCTGCGGATACGTTCCGCCGGGGAGGGCGGCGGGAACGGGCACAGCTACTCAGGGCTTCTGAGTACGGCCGCCGACGTGCCGGCCGGAGGCGGCGGTTAGCGTCGGGGGCATGAACGACGATCTTGCGACCGAGCCCGAACACGCCCCGGCGGTGGACCGACCCGGCAGGGATGCCCGGCTGTGGGGCATCGTCGCGTGCGCGCTCCTCGTGACGGTCTGGCTCTTCCCGCCCGTCGTGCTGGTGTCCCTGCCGCTCGGCCTCTGGGCCGTCGTCCGCGGCCTCTGGGCGCTGCACCGCGCGGAACGCGGCGACCTCGTCGACGCCCGCGGGGCGCGTACCGGCATCGCCCTGGGGGCTGTGGCGGCCGTGACCACCGTCGGCCTGGTGTGCTGGGTCCTGTGGATGCTGGACACGGCGTTCGACAACGGCGACACCCCCTCGTACACGCCACCGGCGAAGATCGAAATCACCGGTGACGACGGGCATCCGTGGAAGCCGGCGACCCGGCCGGGCACGGTGGTCTACGCGGACGGCATCGAGGTCGGCGTGGCCGCGCCGGAGCCGTTCACTCCGCGCCCCGAGGATCCGTCGCACCTGTTGCGCGGCGAGCGGGCGCACCGCGTGACGGTCACGGTCACCAACACGACGGGCAAGCCGTTCGGGCTGCGGCACGCCGATCTCTCGGTCGGCGACCAGGAGCAGATCGTGCTCGGCGCGTTCATCGAGGCGCGCACCGAGGCGGCGCGCCGCAAGGACGGCCGGCTCGGTGTCTGCCCGGAGGTGGTTCCGCCCGGCCGGAGCGTCACCTGCGTCACCGCCGTGGCGCCGCTCGCCTCGTCGCCGTACCTCGACATCTCCTTCGCGCCGACCGACGGCCACGAGAGCGGCACCTGGAAGCTGCCCACGGGAGGCTGAGGCGCGGGGAGAATCCGGGGGCAGCCGCGAGGCTGCCCCCGTCGGCCGTCACCGGCCGTCGCGGGTGGGCGGAGGTCAGCCGCCGCCCCCGCCGCCACCGCCGTCGACGTCAATGGACAGCGGGACGTTCCCGGTGTTCTTGACGTGCCGGGCCGCCACCCATGCGAGCTGGTCCCTCAGCCGGTACCAGATGTCGTTGCCGTCGATGTTCTGCGCGTGCACCTTGCTGTGCAGGCCGACCTCGACGCCGTGGTTGATCCTCCCGATGACGGCGGAGTCCGTGCTCGGGAACTTCCTGATGTTGACGCCGATGTTGCTGACGACCGTGCCGAACGGCTGCGGCGGACTGGGCATCTCATCCTCCTTCAGGTGGCGCCCGGGTCTCCGGGCGGGCTGTTTCGGAGGGTAGGCCCGGCTCCGGCCGCCGGGCCGGAGGCGAGCGGGGGCGGCGCGAGGTGGGCCGGAGAAGTCATTCCGATGGTGCCGCCCAGGCGGCGGTACGGGACCCCGCCCGGTATCCCCCGCCACCTGTCACAGGGACGGGGTGACGGAGACGGGGTCACGGCGACGGCTCGTCCCGGTCCGTGGCGGAGCGGGAGCCGGGGCGGGTACGGGGCACGTCCTGGCGCTCCGGAACCCAGTACCAGTCCTCGCCCTGGTGGACCTTGCGGCCCGGGCGGGGGCTGGGGCCGTCCCGGCCCGCGTGCCAGACGATGAAGACGAGCACCCCGACCACGGGGCTGGCGACCCCGACGACCGTCCAGGCCGCCGGGTCGCCCGCGACGAGCAGGGGGATGCCCGTACGCCACAGGGCCCCGCCCACCCGCCAGACGATCATCGCCAGCACATAGAGCAGGCCGAGCCCGAACGGCAGGAACACCACCGCCAGAACCACGCACCCCGCCCGGTTTCCCCCGCCACTTCGCCCCACCTCAGGCCCCTCCCCCGTATCCCACGGTCCCGATCGGTATACCCGGGCCCCGAGGAGCGGAAGCGGGCCGCGACCGTCAGCGGCCCGCCCCCAGCGCCTCGCGCAGGGCCTTCGCGAACTCCACCGGGGCGCCGTGCTGGCCGTACTCGCCGCCCAGGAAGCCGCCGTGGTGGCTGGGGAACATGGTCAGCTCCGTGCCGAGCTGGGCCGCGATCTCCGCCGCGGCGCGGGCGGAGAATTCCCCTTCGGACTCCACGCCCGCCGCGATGACCACACGCGTCGACGCGGCGCGCAGGGCGGCGAAGTCGGGCCGGTAGGAGGTGCAGCCGCGCATGTTCTGCCCCAGCAGCGGGTCGTCGCGCGAGCCGTCGTCCTCCGTCGGCAGGCCGAAGTTCGCGGGCGAAGGGGCGGGCTGGTCGGCCCAGTTGGCCGGGAAGGGCCCCTTGTGGCTCGTCAGCGCGATGAACTTCGCCATCGCGGGGCCCATGCCTTCGCGCAGGTACGTCGTGTGGATGTCCGCACAGGCCGCGAGCGCCTCCTCCCGGTCCGGGAGGACCTGCGCCGTGGGCGGCTCGTGCGCGACGAGGGTCCGTACGAGCTCTCCGTGCCGCGCCACCAGAGCGAGCGCGTTGATCGCCCCGCCGCTGCTGGCGAACACGTCCACCGGCCCCGCGCCCAGCGCCTCGATCACCCGCCGCAGGTCGTCGGCGTGCTCCTCGGGCGCCGTCTCCGCCGCGCCGTCCGTCCGAGGGCTGCGTCCCACGCACCGCGGGTCGTAGGTGACGACGGTCCGGTCGGTGAAGTGCGAGGCCAGTGTGGTGAAGCCGGTGGCGTCCATCGGCGAGCCGACCAGCAGCAGGACGGGTTCACCGGTGTCCGCGCCCGCCGGGCCGCGGTGGATGTCGTAGGTCAGCGTGGCGCCGGGCGCCTCCACCGTGCGCGTCTCCGTCTGAACCTGGGTCATCTATGTCTCCTCAAGTGCCGTGCTGTCACAGAGAAGACCGCCGACCGCATCGAAACTCATCGCCGGCACGCGAACTCCTCCAAGATCTTTTTCGGCGGAGGGTACCGGGTCAGCGGTAGTCGAGCTCGGCGAGCTCGGTCGCGAGGCGGGTACGGAAGGCCGGGACGCGGCCCATGAGGAACATGCCGGCGTTGCGCAGGACCCGCAGGACGGGGTTGCGGGTGGTGGCCGCGCGGGTCATCCGGTCGGTGAAGGCGAGCACACGCAGGGCGACCGGACGGCGGAGCGCCTCGTACGTGTCGAGCCGGCCGGCGGCGAAGGCGCGGCCGAGGGCGTAGCCGTCCTGGATGCCGGTGTTCATGCCCTGCCCGCCGGCCGGGCTGTGGACGTGGGCGGCGTCGCCCGCGACCAGCATCCGTCCCTGGCGGTAGCGGTCGGCGACGCGGTGGTGCACCCGGAACCGCGAGGACCAGCCGATGGTGTGGACCCGGGCCTGTCCGGGTGCGCGTTCGTCGAGGAGGCGCTGGACGAAGTCGAGTCCGGGCTCCGCCGGGGCCTGCGCCGCCGTGGTCACGACCCGGTAGTGGCCGCCGGGCAGGGGGGCGACCACGACGAGACCGGCCGGCGACAAGGTGAGCGAGACCTCGGCGGGGCCCGGCGCCCAGTCCATCGTCACGTCGGCGAGGACGAAGGAGGCGTCGTACGCATGGCCGCCGAAGCCGATGCCCGCCGACTCCCGGATCACGCTGTGCATGCCGTCCGCGCCGACGGCGTAGGCCGCCTTCAGGGTTTCCCCGGTGGTCATGGTGAGAGTCACGCCGTCGGCGTCCTGGACGGCGGAGGCGACCTCGTACGGCCGGTGGACCGCCCCTCCGAGGGCCCGCAGGCGTTCGAGGAGGACGTCTTCGGTCTCGTACTGGGGGACGATCAGCGCGTACGGGTGCGGGGTGGGCAGCCCGGCGAAGGAGACGCCGAGCAGTCGGCGGGAGCCGTCGCGGGCGGTGAACCGGTCGAGGCGCAGGCCGCGGCCGACGAGCTCGGCGGAGAGGGCGCCGGTGGCGTCCATCTCGTCCAGGACCTCCAGGGTCCGGGCGTGGACGACGGCGGCCCGCGAGGTGGCGTGGCGCTCGGCGAGCCGGTCGAGGAGGACGAAGTCCACCCCCGCGGCGGCGAGGGTCACGGCGAGGGCGAGTCCGGTCGGACCGGCGCCGACGACGGCGACTTCGGTGCGGGCGGGGAGGGTGCGGGCGGGGAGTGCGGTCATGTCGATGCTCCTGGCTCGGTCCCGGGTGCCAACGGTTGTTGGCCAACGCTTGTTGACTTGATGGTGCTCCGATCCCCTGGAGAAGTCAACAGGTGTTGGCCTACATTTGTTGGCATGGATCAGGCAGTAGAGACCGAACGGCGCTCCGACCGCACCCGTGCGGCGATCCTCCGCGCGGCGCGCGAACGCTTCGCCGCGCAGGGATACGAGCGCACCACCATCCGCGGCGTCGCGGCGGACGCGCGGATCGACCCGTCGATGGTCATGCGCTACTTCGGCAACAAGGCGCAGCTCTTCGACGCCGCGCTCGCCATCGACCTGCGGCTGCCGGATTTGAGCGCCGTACCGGCCGACGACCTGGCCGCGACGCTGGTACGCCACTTCCTCCGCCGCTGGGAGGGCGATCCGGCCGACGACGCGCTGCTCGTCCTGCTGCGTTCGGCGGTCACCAACGACCACGCGGCGTCCCGCACGCACGAGATCTTCGCGTCCCAGGTCGCCCCGGCCCTCGCGGCCGCCCTGGGGCCCGAGCGCGCGGGGCGCTGCGCCGGACTGGTCGCCGCGCAGCTCCTGGGCCTCGGCCTGTCCCGCTATCTGCTCCGCCTCCCGGCGGTGACCGCCCTCACCCCGGCCGAGATCGAGGCGACCCTCGCCCCGGCGATCGCCGCGACACTGAGAGGGGTTTGAGGGGCACGCAGGCCCGGGGCTCAGAACGTACGAGGTCGCCGTGGCCCGACCCGTACGACGGGACGTGCCACGGCGACCTGCGGATCGGCGGGTCAGACCCGGGCGCCCTCCTCCCAGGTCGCCGTCATCGCCTCTTCTCGTACACGACCCGGTCGACGAGCCGCTCGGACTGGCCCGGCGGCGTGAAGTACAGATCCACCGTGTGGCGGCGGTCGGAGCTGATCCGGATGACCGTCCGCATGGGAATCGTCTTGCCCTTGTACTCCGGGCCCAGCACCCCCGGGTCGGTGAACTCACCCGGGATCGAGATCTCCTCGCCCGGCGCCGGGTCGGGCGTGCCCCGGTACGTCATCGTGGTCGGGGTGACGCTGTCGAACGTGGTCCATTCGTAGCGGCGGTCGATGTTCGAGTAACCCAGCACGCCCAGCCGGAAGTACGGCCGGCCGCCGAGCGTGCCACGGGTCTCCTCCGTGAGGAAACGCCCGCCCGTCCGCTCGATCCACCGCACCTTGACGACCATGTCACGGGAGACCAGGGGCTCACCGCCGGTGCCCAGGACCCAGTTGTACTTCGTGGCGCGCCAGGTGCCGACCAGCGGGTCGAGCCTGCGGTGCTGGGGGCCGGGGGCCAGCGGGTCGGCCGCGTCCGGTGTGGCATCGGCGGCCGGGACGGCTGGGGCGGCCGTGACGGGCCGCGGGGCGGTACCGGGTGTCGCCTGCGCGCTCGGCCCGCCCGCCGCGGCCGGAACCAGCACGAGGCCGAGCGCCGCGGCCAGCAGCGCCGCCCGCCGCCGGGCCGTCGTGGCCCGTGACGCTTCCTTTGTCCGGTTCACGCCGCACCTCCCTGCTGCCCGGCGCCGGCGAGGTGGCGGTCGAAGTGGGCCACGGCGGCGTCCGTCGCGAAAGTCACCTGCGGCTCCTGGTCGTAGAAGTCGAACTGCGTGCCCGTCGTCCACCAGAAGTCGGCGGGGCCGCCCAGGGCCGCGTGGAAGCGGCGCGCGCCCTGCGGGATGGCCGCGTCCTCGCTGTGCACCAGCAGGGTGGGGACGCGGACGTGCGGCGCGCGGGCGAGGGAGTCGAAGGTCAGCCACTCCTCCCACGCCATGACGGCGAACCGGTTCGGCCAGGCGGGCACGGCGCCCCGCTGAGGGTCGAGGTAGAAGTCGATCGCGTAGGGCATCGCCGCCCGGCTGTCGGTCCCGCTGACCACCGGCACGTACTCCACCTCGCCACCGGCGTCGTAGCGGGCGCGGGCTGCCCGGGCCGCCTCGATCCGGGTGACGACCTCGGCCGCGCCGCCGTACGCCTCCTCGCAGATGGCCGGGTCGTGCAGCCAGGGGGCCACGAGCGCGAGGGCCCCAATCCGGTCGTCGGCGGCCACCGCGGCGGACATGTACATCGCCGCCGCGCAGATGCCGAGCGCCCCGATGCGCTCGCCGTCCACGTCCGGGCGACCCGACAGGAACGTCACGGCCGCGCGGATGTCCTCGATCTTGCGGGCCGGTGACTCGACGTCACGCGGCTCGCCGCCGGACTCCCCGAAGCCCGTGAAGTCGAAGGAGAGCGCCGCCACCCCCCGATCCGCCAGGCGCCGCGCGTAGCGGTCGGCCATCATCTCCTTCACGCTGGTCCAGGTGCCGGCCACGACCACGGCCGGCGGCAGCGTCCCCGACGCCGCCTCGGCCGTGTCCGGAAGCCACAGATTGCCCGTCAGTTCCGCCGAGTCGGCGGAGAAAGTGACCTTTTCGTGGTGCACCACGGTCCTCCTGTTCGCATCGCGTGCCGCCTGGAGGACGGCACCCGGCGATCATGGACCGCGGCCGGCCGCTACCGGCGGGTTGACGGGCGGGGGGAATGCGCAGTGCAGGAAACCGCAGGGGGTGGATCTCGTGTCACACGGGACCAGATGCGGGCAATGGGGACCTAGGCGGACCGATGGACGCATGGTCGCCCTCACCCCTCGTGGAGGTGGCCGCCGGTCGCCAGCAGGTACGCCAGATTGGCCCGGCTGCGGCTGCCCAGCTCGTCGGAGGCCCGCTTGATGTGCGCCGCCACGGTCCGGGGGCTCATTCCCAGCCGCGCCGCGATGGCCGCGTCCGTGTACCCCTGGACCATCAGGCGCAGGACGGTGCGCCGCTTCTCGTCCGTCAGCGGCGCGGGCCTGGCGTGCGGCGCGTCGAGATCGACCGGCTGGGCGCTCTCCCACGCGTGGTCGAAGACACCGGCGAGGAACCGCGCGACCCCGGTGTGTTCGATGAGCAGGGCGTGTTCGGGCTTGTCGTACCGGTCGTCGGGGATGAGCGCCACGGACCGGTCGTAGACGATCAACCGGTCGAAGAGCGCGTCCAGCGTGCGGAACTGCCCCCCGGCGCTGTGGGCGGCCGCCATGTACTCCAGCATCGAGGGGTGGGTGCGGACCGTGTGCTGGTACAGCGTGCGGTGCTGTACGCCCCGGCGCAGCAGGGCCAGGAGCGGCGCTAGGGTCTCGTCGAGGATGTCCTGCGGGCGGGGGCCGCCAGGCTGGGCCGCCTGCAGTTCGTGCCGGCAGGTGGCACTGAGCGTGCGGAGGGTGGCGCTGATGACGGCGGCTCCGCGTAGCAGCCGGATCGGGGAGCCGCCCCGCCGGCCCTCCTCCCGGTAGACGGCCTCGGCCTGGGCGATGGTCCGCCTGATGGCCAGCAACTGCAAGCGCCCGTTGGCCAGGGCCTGTTCGACGGGCCGGGACAGTCCGTGCGCGGCGATGTCCGGTGGTACGGGCACGAAGTCGGCCGAGCCGTCGGGGCCGGGGCGGAGCAGCCCGGTCGCGGTCAGGCACGACGGTACGGGGCCGGGCACGCTGCCCCGGCCGAGGGCGGTGCGGTAGACCTCGATTCCCTCCGGGCACAGGTCCGCGGGGCCGAGGGAGCCCTCGAAGCCGGCGGGCAAGGGTTTCTGTCCGGACAGGCACATGTCATCCCCCCTGGATTGCGCGACGCTCGATCATCCATCTCAATTGCCCATGGATGACAGCGAGTTCCGAGGGATGGGACGTGCGCGGGCCGCGAGGCGGCGGACGGGCGCCGCCTCCGGCTCACCTGCCGACCGTTGATTGTCAGCCGTCAGCTGTCAGTCGTCCGTCAAAAGCTGTCGACTGTCAGTCGTCATCTGTCAGTCGTCGTCTGCCAATCGTCATCTGTCAGCTGCTCTGGGGGCGGTGCCCGCCGAACGGGCCCGTCAGCACACCGGCCTTGGCGGCCGCCAGGATCGCGTCCGCCTGCTCCCGGGTGAGCTTGCCCTCCTTGACCGCCTGGTCGAGCCGGCTGGCGAGCTTCTGCCGCAGCGTGGCCTCGTCCGGCCGCTTGCCCTCGCGGTCCTTCCAGACCTTCCCTTCCTTCCCTTCCTTCCGGTGCTTCTCGCGGATCTCGGCCCGCTCCTCGCGCCGTTCCTCGCGTTGCGCGGCCCGGAACTTCTCCAGGGAGGCGCTCACCTTCTCCACGGGCACACCGAGATCCTTGGCGAGCGCCTCGGCCAGCGCCTTCTGCCGCTTCTCCCGCTCTTCGGCCGCCTTGCCGGGCTCCGGCCGCGTCTCCTGCCGGGCGGCGGGGGCTCGTTCGGAGTCCTCGGCGAAGGCCACGGCCGGAAAGACCAGGCCGACGCCGGCCAGAGCCGCCGCTCCCGCGGCGAGACCCGCACGCTTACGGACACTGTTCATGGATCCCTCTCCCTGTTCGCGGCCCCGTTTCATGACCGACGGTGGCTCATTGTGGGCGGCGGGGCTGAGGCGTGGCTGAATGCCGTATGAGAAATCCCTGAGGCGGTGGCGGCCGCCTGCGACGTAGCATCCGCGGATGTCGAACATCGAACTGCTGACACCGGAAGCCGGCGCTGTCGACTCCGCGGGGCTCCGTGCCCAGGACGCCGACGTGCTCGCGGGGTGCGCGGCCGACCGCGCGCAGCCGTGGTGGCGCCGGACGGCCTGCGTCGGCGCGCTGGCCGGGCGGGTGCCCGAGGCGCGGGTCGGCGAACTGCTCGCCCGCGTACGCGATCCCAGGGACGTGAGCGAGGTACGCAGGGCGCTGTTGAACATCCTGGCGGACCGGGAGGAGCTCCTGCCGTGGCTGCGGCACGAGGACCGGCGCTCCGAGGCCGCGTACGGCATGCCGGAGGCGGTGCTCAAGGCGCGCGGCGCCCTCGGCGACCTTTCGGCGGCGGGCGAGTTGGCGACGCTGGCGTTCAGTGAGTGGCGGCATGAGCAGGAGTTCGGGGAGGCCGGTCTTGACGCGCTCGCCGACCGCCACGGGACCGCGGCGGTACTCGCCGGGCTCGGCGGCGGGCGGCCCGAGGATCGCGCCTACGCCGTGCGGCTGCGGGCCCGCGCGGGCGAGGACGTGCGCGACGCGCTCGCCGATCCCGACCCGCGGGTCGCCCACCTCGCGCAGTGGCTGCTCAGCGATCCGGACCGGATCCGCCGCCACCTCGCCGGGGCTCCGACGGTGGACTCCGCCCTGTGGGCCGCGTACGCGTTGCACCGGCTGACCGGCGACGTGGCCGAGACACGGGCCGTGTACGAGGCGCTGGGGCGGCCTCGGGTGGAGGTCGAGGGGCTGGACGAGGAGCTGCGCCGGGCGATCGTGCACGAGTACGGTCCGGGGTGCGAGGGGCGGAGTGATCCGCGCTGGCGGATCGAGGCCCTGTGCACCGAGCCTCCGGAACCGTTTGATGTGGAGGAGCAGTTGGGGGTGGCCGTGTCCGCCTTGGCCGCGGCGGGGCTCGCGCCGCGGCCGCCGGTCTCCTGTGGCGAGGCGAACCAGCAGGGAGGCGGTACGTACCACGTGATCGGGTACGGCCAGGACGGGGGCGAGGTGTTCGTCAGCACGCTGGGCCGATTCGCCGGCGACCACGAGGACGACCCGGCCGTCCGCGAGGCGTTGGAAGGGGCCGGCCTGCGCTGGATCGACGGCTCCACCGGCGCGATCCGGGTCACCGGCCTCGGTGTCTACCACTTCGGCCGGCGCGACCCGCTCGACGTCCACACGCTGTTGTTCTACTGGCAGGACTGAGAGGGGGCCGGCGTCAGAGGAACCATTGGACGTAGCCGCGTGACAGTGAGGAACCGACGCTGGTGCAGTAGGCGTAGCTCCACAGCCCGCTCTCGCCGTCCATGACGCGGCCGCCGACCGACTCGCCGTTCTTGCAGACGGCCACGGCCCGGTAGGCGGCCCGGCCGCCGCCCGTGCAGGCGGCGCCGAAGGTGTTGCCGTCCTTCCAGGTCTTGCAGTCGCCGTACGGCACGGGTGCGGCGGCCGCGGTCGTGGGTGCGGCGACGACCGGGGTGAGGGCGAGTGCGCATGCCGCCGCCAGACGGAGCAGTGCCGCCGTCACCAGGGAGTCCCGCACTTGCCGGTCAGCGAGTAGCAGAGCTTGAGCTGGACGTACGCGCGGTGCTTGTAGGTGCCGGAGAAGTCCGCATCGTGCTCCCAGCCGTCCTCGACCACCTTGAGGAAGACCTTGGTCGGCACGGGGCCCTCGCTCCACCACCTGCCGTCGTAGTAGCCGCCGCCGACGGAGGTCCAGCTCTTGCACATGTAGGCGCTGCCGCCGCTGGGCGCGTAGAGCGTCTTGCAGGCACTGGCCGCCTGCGCGGGGGTGGCCGTCAGGGTGAGGGCGGATCCGGCGAGGACGGTGGCGGCCAGTGCGGTCCGAAGGATGCGTAAGGGCATGGTCGTTGCCTTTCCTGTGGGCTGAGGCGAACGTGGCACGGCAGAGCTTCATCGACGCGGTCCGGCCCGGTCAACGTGTTCCGCTGTACGGAACAGTGCGGGACAGCTACGCCCCGCCGGGCCCCTCAGGCGGGCCGCCGGAGGCGGCGGCTTCTCAGGCGGCGGACCAGTGCGGGGAGCCAGGGCGCGGCGCCGAGCAGGAGCAGTATCGAGAGCAGTGGCAGCCGCCACCACGGTGAGATGCTCGCCGGTGGCGCGGGCGGGGTTGGCTCCACCCACGGGCGGGCGGTCTTCGACCATGCCAGGAAGGCGTCGCCGACCGGGAGCAGGCCGAAGGCGTACCGCTTGGTCCAGGGTGTGCCGACCGGCAGGCCTGCCAGTTCGCTGTGGTTGGCGAGTGCGCCGGCGAGCGGGGCGTCTCCGTGGACCTGGGCCGCGCCGAGGGTGACGACGGTGGCCGACAGGCTCACGCCGAGCGGGAGGGGGCCGGAGTCGACGTCGGCCGGGCCGTCCATGCCGTTGGGGTATTCGCGTACGGCCGGTCCGAGGCCGAGCAGTGTGCCGACGTACTGGTCGCGGAAGCGCTGGTACTGCTCGCGGGCGAAGGCGGGGTCGATGTCGACGAGGAAGCGCTGGATCATGCTCTGGGAGGTGCCTCGGGCGACTTCGGCGGGGGCGCCGGTGGTGGCGTCGGCCCGGTGTGGCAGGAGGCCGGTGCGGGGGTCGAGCCGTCGGCGGGTCTCGGTGAGCCACCGGTCGACCGTGCCGGTGAACCGGTCGGGCCGCAGGGTGTCGTGCAGGCGCAGTGAGGCGATGGCGACGGTGGAGTCGACAGGCCAGGCCTGGCCGGGGTACGCCGGCAGGTAGGGCGTCGCCGAGGCGTCGAACGCCGCCCCGATGGCGGCGGAGTCGTCGGCGAACCGGCGCAGTTCGGCCGGGTCGCGCCGGGAGGGTTCCTGGAGGCTGAGCACTCCCCCGCGCAGCCAGTTGCTCCAGCCGCGGTAGAAGATGCCGTACGAGGGGGTGAGGTCGGCGCTGAACGGGGCGCGGCCGGAGGGCCCGTCCAGCCGTTCCAGCGCCCAGCGGGCCTCGCGCAGTGCCGTGGCCCGTTCGTCGGCCGGTTGCCGGATGCCGATCTCGGTCCAGCTGAGTCCGTACAGCACGTGCAGGAAGAAGTATCCCTCCGGGAACATCGCCTGGGCCTCGTCTCCTGCGCCGCGGTCCAGTTCCGCGCGGAGGAAGGCCAACTGCCGTTGGACCCCTGGGGGTTCGGCGGCCGTGCCCGCGGTGGCGGGGGCGATCAGCCGCACCGCGCCCAGCAGCGCGCAGAGGCTGATGGTGGCGGCGATGAGCCGACGCGACCACCGGAGGATGTGACGCACCGTTGTTCGAGGTCCGGACATGCGCCGATCCTATGAGGAGGCGCTGACAGCCGGGACGGCGGTCGGGGGTCGGGGGTCAGGCGTCGGCGGGCGATTCGGGCGCGGGGTGCCTCGGCGCCTCCAGGCGGGCGAGCCAGGTGGTGAGGAGGGCTTGGAGTTCGGCGGCCTCGGTGGTGGTCAAGTCATCGAGCAGGCGTTTCTCGTTGTGCATGTGGGCGGTGAAGGCCTGGTCGATGAGGTCGCGGCCGGCGGGGGTGAGGGCGACGACCCGGCCGCGTCCGTCGTCGGCGGCGCGGCGGCGGGTGACCAGGCCGGCGCGTTCGAGGCGGTCGATGCGTTTGGTCATGGCGCCGGTGGTGACCATGGTGAACGCCGCGAGTTCGCCGGGTGCGCGCTCGTAGGGGGCGCCGGCCCGGCGGAGTGCGGCGAGGACGTCGAATTCTCCTTCGGCGAGGCCGTAGCGGCGGTAGACGACGTTCAGTTCGTCGGTGAGCAGGGTTGCCACGCGGTGCAGCCGGCCGATCACGCCCTGGGGTGAGACGTCGAGGTCGGGGCGTTCGCGGGCCCATTCCGTCTGGATGCGGGCGACCCGATCGCCCATAGCTTCCCGGGAAGGTACATTAGCTTCCATGGAAGGCATTCTACGGTGGATGCTGGTCACGGCCGTCGCGCCGATCGCGTGGGGGACGACGTACTACGTCACGCACGCGCACCTGCCCGCCGACACACCTCTGTACGGCGGGGCGATCCGGGCGCTGCCCGCGGGGCTGCTGCTCCTCGCGCTGTGCCGGCGGCTCCCGCACGGCTCCTGGTGGTGGAAGTCCGCCCTGCTCGGCACCTTGAACATGGGGGCCTTCTTCGCCCTCGTCTACGTCTCGGCCCAACTGCTGCCCACCAGCGTGGCGTCGGCGCTGATGGCGACGTCCCCGCTCGCCCTGATGCTGCTGGCGTGGGCGATCACCGCGGAGCGCCCTGGTGTACGGGCCCTGCTGGGCGCCGCTGTGGGGATCGCCGGGGTGGGGCTGCTGCTCCTGAGCGGCGTCACGGCGCCGAACGGCTGGGGGGTGCTGGCCTCCGTCGCGGCGCTGCTTTCGGCGTCCTTCGGGTACGTCCTGGCCAAGCGGTGGAGCGCCGAGGTGGACGTGCTGGCGTCGACGTCCTGGCAGCTGATCGCGGGCGGCATGCTGCTGCTGCCCGCCGCCGTGGTCGTCGAGGGCGCGCCGCCCGGGCTGGGCGGCGCGGCGGCGCCGGCGTTCGCGTACGTCTCCGTCGTGGCGACGGCACTCGCGTTCACCGCCTGGTTCGCCGGGCTCAAGCACCTGCCGGCGGCGACCGTCGGGCTCATCGGCCTGCTGAACCCGGTGACCGGCGTCCTGCTGGGTGTCCTCCTTGCCGGGGACACACTGACGCTCCGCCAGGTCGCCGGGCTGCTGCTGGTCCTGCTCGGCATCCTCGCCGGCCGGCCCCGCGGCCACCCACGCGCGCGTGCGGCGCGGCGGGCCGTCAGACCCGTGGGTGAGGGGCCGTCCTCACCGGCCGTCGGAGCAGGTAGGCGGCGGCGGAGGTGACCAGCACGAGCATGCAGGCGATGAACACCAGCCCCGCGCCCTCCAGGCCGATCGGGTCGGCCAGCACACCCACGCCGATCACCGGGACCGAGATGCCCGCGTACGCGACCACGAAGAGGGTGGAGATCACCGCGGCGCGCCGGTCGACCGGCGAGGCCTCGGCCACGGCGGAGAGCGCGCCGCGGAAGGCGAGGCCCTGGCCGACGCCGCCGACGACGGCGGAGAGCACCACCAGCGCCAGCAGGTCCCAGTGGAGCGCACCCGCGAGCAGGAGCAGCCCGGTGAAGAGTCCGGCGCACCCCAGGGGCAGGGACCGAGCCACCCCGACGCGGCCGACGGCGAGTTGCCCGGCGGTGGAGGCGAAGAAGGCGAGCGCGACGACCAGGCCGCTCACGGCGTGGTTGTCCACGTGCAGGTACCGGGCGAGGAACGCCGGGCTGACCGAGGTGAACACCCCGAACAGCGCGAACCCCACGAACGAGGCGATCGCCGCGGGCACGAACACCGCCCTTACCCGCGCGGGCAGGGCCGGCCGCTGCGGCCGTACGGCAGCCAGGGGCCGCCGCTCGCGTACGGTCTCCGGAAGCCGCAGCAGGACGGCGGCGGACGCGGCGACCAGGGCGAGGTGTACGGCGAACGGCAGCAGCAGCGGCGCGGGGGCGTACTCCGCGAGCAGGCCGGCGAGCAGCGGGCCGCAGCCCAGTCCGCCCATGTTGGCGGCCGTCGCCACGAACGTCGCCCGGGAGCCACCGCCGGGTGGGGCCAGCTCCAGCACGTACGCGGTGGCGGCGCCGGTGAACAGGCCCGCCGACAGGCCCGACAGCAGCCGTCCCGCGTAGAGCCAGCCCAGGCCGGTGGCGATCAGGAAGCACACGGCGCTCGCCGCCGCGAACCCCAGGCCCGACAGCAGCACCGGCCGTCTGCCCAGCGTGTCCGAGGCGTTGCCGGCCAGGAGCAGCACGCCGATGACCCCGAAGGCGTACACGGCGTACACGACGGTCACGATCAGCTCGGAGAACCCGAACTTCTCCTGGTAGAGGGGGTAGAGCGGGGTCGGCAGCGTGGTACCGGCCATGCACACGACGAACACGGCCCCGCCGAGCAGGCATCGGAGCCACCCTTGACGATCACCATCCATGCCGCCGACCGTATCCCCGCGGACGGCCCGCGGCGCGGCGGGAGTGAGTACGGGGAGCGGGGCAGGTGAGTACGCCGCCCCATGCCGGCGGGGCGGGGTGGGCGGTGGAATGGGGCCATGACCTCGAAGGCCTCGCGGCACGTCCGCGTCCAGCACATGACCTGCGCCGGCACCGCCCTGGCGGCGGCGATCCTTCCGCTGGCCGTCGGCGTCCTGATGGCCAAGGCGATGGCGGCGGACCCGCTGACCCCGGTGAACGCCCTGATCACGGGCGGCGGCCACCGGGCCCGAATCCCACGCTGCCAGTGGCGCCGCTGCGGCACGGCCGCGCTGAGGCTGCGCACGCGGCTGCGCCGGGCGGGATGAGAAGCGGTCCTCCACGGGGGAAGGAGGACCGCTTGCCGCCACCCTGCCACTTCGGCGGGACGGACACCAGGGGTGCGCGCGAATCGGCCGGGGGCATATGCGGGTGGGTCTCGGCGGGGGGGCGCGGGCCGGCTGCCGGGCCCGGGGGCGGCGCCCGGGGGGGTCGGCGCCGGCCCGAACGGATCCCGGCAGGACACGCCCGGGGCGCACGACTCCGGCCCGGACGGCCCGCGGAGCGGCCGGCTCCAGACCGGACGGACCCGGCAAGACCGCCCGCGGCGCGACCGACTCCGGGCCGAGCCCGACCCCGGCGGCCGACCGGCCGGCCGTCCGGTCTCACCGCCGAGCGGTGCGCCCCTACGGCGTCAGGACGATCTTTCCCTTCACCCGGCCGGTCTCGATCAGGCGGTGCGCCTCGGCCGCACGGGCCAGGGGCAGGACTCGGTCGACGTGCACGCGCAGGCGCCCCCTCTCGACCAGCGCGGTGAGTTTCTCCAAGGCGGCGTGGTCGGGCTCGACGCCGAGGCTCGCGAAACGGGCGGCGCCGGGCGCCTCCAGGCCCGGTACGGCCGCCGCGCGTGTGGCGCTGACCAGGATTCCGCCGGGCCGCAGCGTGGGCACGGCGCGCGCCGCGTCGTCGCCGGCGACCAGGTCGAGGAGCACGTCGACGTCTCGTACGGCCGCGGCGACATCGGTCGTGGTGTAGTCGAGGACCTCGTCGGCGCCCATGGCCCGCACGAACGCGTGCTTCTCCGCGCGCGCGGTGCCGATGACGTACGCGCCGAGCGCCTTGGCGACCTGGACGGCGAGGTGGCCCGTGCCGCCGGCCGCTCCGAGGATCAGCACCCGCTGGCCGGCTGCCAGGCGCGCCGTGTCGACCAGGCCCTGCCAAGCGGTGAGCGCGGCCATCGGCAGCGCGGCGGCCTCGGGGTGGGTCAGGGTGGCGGGTTTGGGGGCGAGGTGGCGCGGCGGCGCGGTGACGTACTGGGCGTAGCCGCCGCCGCGCCACGGGAAGTGCACCAGGCCGTACACCTCGTCGCCGGGCGCGAAGCGGGTGACGCCGGGCGCGACCGACTCGACGACCCCGGACACGTCCCAGCCGGGGATGAACGGCAGCGTGCCCCAAGGGACCACGCCCGTACGGTATTTCGCGTCGACCGGGTTCACACCGGCCGCCCGGACCCGTACCAGCACCTCGGTGGTCACCGGCTCCGGACGGTCGACCTCCACCACGCGCAGCTCCTCCGGCCCGCCGAAGGCGGTCTGGCTGACGGCACGCATACGCACACCCATGGGTGCACCCCTCTTACTGTTCGTCTCGCTGAAGTGTCATGGTCGCCGCGCGGCGGACACCAGCCTGCGCCGGAGAGGCGGCACTTGAGAAGAAGGCACCTCACTGGTATCGAGGTTCCTCATGGATACCTGCACCGACCTGCGGCAATTCGGCGGCGCCGACGCCTACTTCCAGACCTGCCCGTCCCGCGCGGTGCTGCCGCTGCTCACCAGCAAGTGGGTCCTGCTCACGGTCGGCGCCCTCCAGCAGGGCCCGCTGCGCTTCAACGCGCTGCGCCGCCTGCTGGACGGCGTCACCCAGAAGATGCTGACCCAGGCACTGCGCACCCTGGAGCGCGACGGCCTGGTCACCCGCACCGTCTACCCCACGATCCCGCCGAAGGTCGTGTACGAACTCACGGAACTCGGCCACAGCCTCACCGGCCTGCTGACGGCGATCCAGTCCTGGTCCGAGGACCACGAGGATGCCGTGCTCACGGCCCGCCGCTCCTACGACCGCCGCGCGGCCGTCGATGTGGAGCCCGTACGCCCGGCCGACGACTGAGGGGCAAGGGCGGTGGAGCGGCGCCGGGCCGGTCAGGAGGGCTTGCGGAGGGCTTGGGACAGGCGTTCGCCGAGGGTGCGGTCCAGGGGGCTTTCGGAGGGGAGGCCCAGGGTCGCCGCCAGATCGCGGAGGTGGAGGTCGGCGAGGGCCTCGGTGAGTTCGGCGAAGGACTGGGCGGCGGCGCGGGCGCGGTGGAGGCCCGTGGCGGTGGCGGTGAGGCCGATCAGGGCGGCCGGCCACCACCACAGGCCCAGCACCAGATAGCCCGCGCCCCAGGCGCACAGGCGCGCCGCTGCGGCGAAGCGGACGCGGGCGGCGTGGAGTTCGGCGCGGGTGCCGTCGGCGGCGAGGAGCCAGAGGTGGGGCCAGGCGGCCGCGAGGTCCAGGCGGTAGGTGCGCCAGAGGCGTTGGCCGGGGGCGGCGAGCCGGTCGCCCATCGCGAAGGGGTGGCGGGGTGGGGCGGCCGCGATACGGTCCCGGTCGGCGTAGTGGCTCTCCGCGAGGCCGGCGAGCCGGTCGGCGTCGTCCGCGCCGGCGATACGGGCGCGGCCGGCCGTGACCAGTGCGGTGCGGAACGCCGCGTCGGCTGCGCGCCAGCGGCGCAGCCGGCGGTCGGCGAGGCGCCGCAGCAGGGGTCCTCGGGGCTCGGCGCACCACAGGAGTTCCACGGCGGCGCCGAGGGTCTGGGCGGCCGTACCGATCGCGGCCGCGCCGAGCAGCAGGCCCAGCGCCACGAGGGCGATGGCGCCGGCGCTCCGGGACGAGGGTGTGGCGGCGAGCGTGTCGAGCCAGGTCCGCACCTTCCCGATGTCGGCCCAGTGTTCGTGGCCGAGCACCGTCGCCGTGGTGGCGGCGGCGAGGAAGAGCAGTCCGGGCAGAGCCAGCAGCGTCAGCCACCGCTCGGCGATCTTGCCGCCCAGCGCACTGAGGAAGGCGCTGGTCACCGGAGGGGCACCGCGTTCAGCGGCCGGCCGAGGATGCCGCAGGCGGGCCGGTCCGGGGCATCGGCGTCCGGCGCCTCCACCCGCCCGCAGTGGCCCGTGGGGCAGGCCAGTACGTACAGCGCGGGATGCCCGGCCACCGGCAGGCTCTGGAACTGGAAGGGGGCGCCGGGGGGTGGGGGCGTGGTGCGGTACGAGCCGAGCCCGGCGCTGTGTCCCGCGGCCAGCAGCAGCTCCTCCAACTCGTCGAGAGAGTCTTCGAGTTGCTCGGGGGAACGGCCGTCGCGCAGGGCGGCGACGATCGTCTCGACGAGCCGCGCGCCCGGCTCGCCCAGGGCGCCGAGCACCGGTGAGGACGAGGGGTCCGCGAGCCGACGGCAGAGCTCTCCGAGCCGCGTGTTGCCTGTGTGGGCCCCGTCGGCCGCGTGCGCCCCGTCGCCTGTGCCCGCCCCGTCGGCCGTGTTCGCCACGCTCCCGCTCCCCCTCGGACGCCGGTTGCCCGTTCGGGGCGATTGTACGGCCGGAAGTCGGCGTGGACGACGGCTCCTTGGCTATCGTGAACACGGGCCGTAACGTGGACGCTACGCGGGAGAGGCGTGTTCCAGTCACGCGGTCCGGGGCGGCGTCAAACCGGGGGTGGTCGTGGTCAGCGCGGCGGATGCGACGGCGGCCGGAGGTTCCGGCGCGCGGCTCGGGGCCGATCAATTGCTGATGCACCATCTGTCGACGGGCGACGGCAGGGCGCTCGACGAGGCCATCCGGTCGTACCGCCGGGAGCTCGCGGCCCTGGCGCCCGGCGACGCTGCCGTGCCGGGCCGCGCCGGCAATCTCCTGATCGCCCTGTACCGGCGGTGGCAACTCACCGGTGACACAGCTGATTTGGGGGCACTGATCGCCCTTGGTCGTGAACGGGCGTCCGTCGCTCGCGTACGCGCGCAGGACGTGACCCTCCTCGCCCTGGCGTACCGCCGGCGCTTCGACCTCCTCAGGGACGCGAGCGATCTCGACCAGGCGATCGAGCTGTTCGACCGGGCGGCCGACATTCCGCAGACGGCCGACACCGGCGCGCAGGTGCTGGCGTCCCTGGGCGAGGCCCTGCAGGAGCGGCACACAAACGGCGGGGGCCCGGGCACGGCCGACGGGAGGGACCTGGCCCGGGCGGTGAGCGCCTTACGGGACGCACTGGAGATCCTGCCGCCCGCATCGACCGACCGGCCCGGCTACCACAACAACCTCGCCACGGCGCTGCACAGCGCATACGAGCACAGCGGCGACACCGCCGCCCTGCGTGAGGCCCTGGACCTGTGGCGGGCCGTGCTGCGCGAAAGCCCGCCGGGCAGTGAGGTGCGCCCGCTCGTGCTGGGGAACCTCTCCCAGGGCCTTCGCCAGTGGCACGCACACGACGCCGACGAGTCGGACCGGGCGGAGATGCTGGACGTGCACCGCACCGCCCTGGCCGAGACGCGCGTCGGCCACCCGCACCGCCCCGAGCGGCTCGCCGGTCTGGGCGTCGCGCTGCGGCTGGCCGCCGAAGGCACCGGCGACGCCGCGCTGCTGCGGGAGTCCGCGCAGCTGTTGCGCGAGGCGCTGCCGCTGTACGCCCCCGACGCCCCCGAGCGGGCCATCAGGATGAACAGTCTCGGCAACACCCTGCACCGTCTGGCCCAGTCGACCGGCGACGGAGCCGTGCTCGACGAGGCGATCGCCGTCCTGCGGTCCGCCCTGGCCCGACAGCGGCCGGGCTCCCGTCCGTACGCCGACACCCTGGCGAATCTCGCCGTCACCCTGCGAGAGCGCGCCCTGCAGACCGACGATCTGGACTCGCTGCGGGCGGCCACCCGGCTGGCCCGGGAGGCGCTCGACGCGGCTCCGCCCTCCCCCACGGCGCGGGTCCCGCGCCTGGGCAACCTCGGTGTGGTGCTGCAGAGCTGGCACGAGACGACCGGTGACACGGCCGCCGCCGACGAGGCGATCCGCGTGGCCCGTCAGGCCCTGGCACTGGGCCCGGCAACCGGCCTGCCCCGCCTGGACCGGCTGAACCACCTGGCCAACGCGCTGCGCGCGCGGTTCCAGGCCGCCGCGGACCCGGCGGACCTGGACGAGGCCGTCGCCCTGCTTGAGGAGGCCGCCGAGCACGCCCCGTACGGCGATCCGGCGCTGGCGCTCGTGCTCTCCAATCTCGGTTCCGCGCGGCTGACGCTGCATCACCACAGCGGCGGCGAAGGGCTGCTGGAGCAGGCGGTGAGCGATCTGGGCCGGGCCGTCTGGTCGACCACGGAGGGCAGCTCGTCCCACGGCACGTATCTGCGGTCGTACGGCGACGCGTTACGCGCCCTGCACCGCCGGGACGGCGACCCGGGGGTCCTGCGGGCCGCCGAGGACGCCTACCGGGAGGCGGCCGGCATGAAGGCCCTGCCCGCGTACGAGCGGGTGCTCGCGGCCTGGGACTGGGGGGCCGCCGCGGCGGCCGGTCTCCGCTGGGACGAAGCGCTGCGCGGGCATGAGGTGGCCCTGGAACTGCTGCCGTTCGCCGCCTCCGGCCGGCTGGCTCGCAGCGATCAGGAGCGCGGTCTGTCGCGGGTGCGGGGTCTTGCCGCCGAGGCCGCCGCGTGCGCGGTCAACGCAGGGCGGCCGCAGCGCGCGGTGGCGCTCCTGGAACAGGGCCGGGGCGTGCTGCTGAGCCGGGCCATGGCCACCCGGGACGGGCTCGGACGGCTGCGCGGCGCCCATCCGGAGCTCGCCGAGCGGTTCGTCGAGGTCCGGGACCGGCTCGACGCGCTGGAGGCCGTCGACGCGGCGGACACGGCTCTCGGCCGGCTGCCGGACAGCTCCTCGGACCAGCGGCACCGGCTCGCGAGCCGGCTGGAAGAGCTGGTGGCTCAGATCCGCGAGGCACCGGGCTTCTCCGACTTCCTCACCGCGCCGGACGAGCGTGCCCTGCTGGCGTGCGCGGAAGACGGCCCGGTGGTCCTCGCCTACTGCAGCGGCTACCGCAGCGACGCGCTGATCCTGCGTCCGGGGGGCGTCCTGCTCGTACCGCTGCCGGGAGCCACGCCGCACGCGGTCGGCGAACAGGCGGACCGGCTGCGGCGCGCGCTCGTCGACGCGATGGACCCGACCCGCGACAAGGCCGCCCAGCGGACCGTCGCCGAGGTCCTGGCATGGACGTGGGACCACGTCACCGGCCCTGTGCTCGACCGGCTGGGGCTGCACGGTGCTGCCGGCGCCGGGGGCGACCTGCCCCGCCTGTGGTGGTCGCCGGGCGGACCACTGGCCGCCCTGCCGCTGCACGCGGCGGGTCACCACGGCGAGAGCGCGGGACTCGTGCCGCGGCCGGAGACCGGGGCGGGGGCGGGTCGCCGGCGGGAGGCCGGCGCGGGTACGGTGCCGCGGCCGGAGGCCGGCACAGGAGCGGGGGCGGGGCTGGAGGCCGGGGCAGGAGCGGCGCCGGAGGCCCGCGCCGGTGCGGTCCCGCAGGCCGTCATGGATCGGGTGGTGTCCTCGTACACGCCGACCGTCAGGGCTCTGCGGTATGCCCGGGCGCGGGCCGCCGCCCCACGGCCGCCCGGTCGGCTCCTCGCCGTGGCGCTCCCCCAGACGCCGGGGGCCCGGCCGCTCGGTGGGGCGCGCCGGGAGGTGGAGGCGCTGCGCGCGCTGCTGCCGACCGACGTGCTGTACGGGGAAGGGGCCACCTTCGACCAGGTCATGGCGGCCCTGCCCGATCACCCTCATGTGCACTTCGCCTGCCACGGAGTCAGCGAGCCCGACGACCCCTCGGCGGGCCGGCTCCTCGTGCACGACCACCCGACGCGGCCGCTGACGGTCCGGCAGATCGCCCGGCTCGACCTGCCGGCCGCCCGGCTCGCGGTGCTCTCGGCCTGTGAGACGGCGCGCGCCGAGGGGGACCTGGCCGACGAGTCCATCCACATCACCTCCGCGTTCCAGCTCGCGGGATATGCCCACGCCGTCGGCACGCTCTGGCCGGTGCACGACGCCGTGGCGGTCCGCGTCACCCGCCTCCTGTACCGGGGGCTCCGTACCGCCGACGGCGACGACGGGCCACGCCTGGACGACAGCCGGACGGCAGCCGCGCTGCACCAGGCGGTGCGGGAATGCCGCGCCGCTTTCACCGCCAGCCCGAGCCTGTGGGCCGCCCACGTGCACGCGGGCGCCTGAGACACGCACACGGACAAGAGGAGACGGTCGCGATGAGCCGGTGGTGGCGGCGCAAGGCCGCACAGGGTGACGCGGGGAGCGGCGCGGACGGAGCGGAGGCAGCAAGCGGGCCGGGCCAGGGGCAGGAGGGAGATCGGGTCTGGCGGCCGACCGGCGGGCAGATCGTCATCACGGAGGTGACGGAGGGCCGTCCGGAGGAGGAGGTCACGCGGATCGAGGTCTCCCCCGAGGAGTGGCACACCATGCGCGCCCGGGCCGCCATCGAGCAACTGGGCGCCGAGCACCCGGACGCGCTCGCCGCGGTGCGCGAACTTGCCCGGGTCCTCGCCTCGACCCCCGGGCGCGGCGAGCAGGCGGTGACGTTCTACCAGCAGGTGGCCCGGGGCCAGTGGAGCGTCCTCGGGCCCCGCCACCAGGAGACCCTGCTCACGTCCGCCGAACTCGCCGGCGTGCTCCACCGGACCGGACAGCTACAGCTGGCCGAATCGGCCTGGCGCGACACCTTCCGCGGCCAGGCGGACACCCTTGGACGCGATCATCCCGACACCCTGCGGAGCGCGGCCGGGCTGGCGGCCGTGCTGGAGGACCTCGGGCGCGCTCCGGAGGCCGAGCCGTTGCAGCGGGACGTGCTGCAGCGCCGCACCCGGCTCCTTGGGCCCGACCACCCGGATGTGCTGAACGCGGCCAACTCCCATGCCGCGTCGCTGCTCAAGTGCGGCCGCCACAAGGAGTCCGAGCGGGTGCTGCGGGGGCTCGTGCCCCGGCTGGAGCAGCGTTACGGGCGTGACCATGAGCGCACCGCGTCCGCCCGGGCCAATCTCGGTGCCGTACTGGTCCGGCTGGACCGGCACGCCGAGGCGGAGACGCAGCTGCGCGCCGTGATCCGGTCCTTCGAGGCGACCGTGGGGGCGCACGACGAAGCCACCTTCACCGCGCGGAACAACCTGGCGGCCGTCCTGCACGCCATGGAGCGCTACAAGGACGCCGCTCGCGTCCTGCGGGAGGTCCTGGCCGGCCGGGTGGCCCTGAACGGCGAGGACCATCCGACCACGGTGTCGACCCGGGACAACCTCGCCAACGTCCTGATCGACGTGGGACGGCACGCCGAGGCGGCCGAACTCCTCGACCGCTGCGTCCGCGACTACCGGCGTATCTACGGGCCCGGGCACCCGCGTCAGCGGTCCGCCGAGGAGAAGCTGGCCTGGCTCCGGGACGGCGGCCGGTAGGGGGTGCGCGTCTACCGGGCGGGGCGTGCGCCGGTGGCCGTGTCCAGCGCGTACACGCTGTCCTTGCCCTTGCTGACGTACAGCGTCCCGTCGGCGATGACCAGGGTGCCGCCGCCGGTGACGGACGACGTCCATTTCCGCCGGCCGGTGGCCGCGTCCAGGGCCTGTACGTGGGAGTCGTCGGCGGTTCCGTTGACGTACACCGTCCCGCGCGCCACCTCCAGCTCCAGGCGGTCGATGTTGCCGAACGACCACTTCGTCCTTCCCGTGGCCGCGTTGAGGACGTGCACCCGAGCGGACCCCGGCGCATACACCGCGCCCTCGCCCGCCTTCAGGGTGCTCCACGCGCCATTGTCCTCGGGGCTCGCCGACCACAGCCGTTTCCCGGTGGCGGCGTCCAGCGCGTGCACCCACCGGTCCGTGGTCTCGCCGAGTTCCCCGACGACGTACACCCTGCCCTCGGCCACCTCCGTGCCCGTGTACACGCTGTAGCGGGTGCGGAACTCCCATCTCCGTGTGCCCGTGGCGGCGTCCAGGGCGTACACGCCCAGCGGGTCGTCGGTGCAGCGGGTGTAGACGAGGCTTCCCGCCGTCCACAGCCGCTCGGTGCTGCGGTCGGCGAAGACCCACTTCTTCTTGCCGGTGGCCGCGTCCAACGCCCGCAAGCGGTCCTGGTCGTCGATGTAGACGTGCACCGCTCCCGCGCCCGTCTCCCAGTAGACGATGCCGCCGAGGCCGCGGGCGACCCACCTCTCGGTGCGGGTGGCCGCGTCGAAGGCGTGGACGGCGTCCTCGTGGTGGACGTACACGTAGATCACGCCGCCGGTCACCGCCAGCAGCCGGACGCCGCCGACGGTGTACGCCCACGTCTTCTTGCCGGTGGCCGCGTCCAGCACGTACAGGTTCCCGTCCATGCCGACGGCGTACACCGCCCCGCCGGCCACCACCGGCGAGGGGACGAACGCGTCGCCCACGTCGGCCCGTTCGTGCCCGGCGCCGCTGATGCGGTGGGACCACTTCGTCCTCCCGTCGACCGCGTCCAGTGCGTGGACGGTGCCGTCCCGGGTGTCGACCGCGCTGACGTACACGACCCCGCCGGCCACCGTCAGGGGCGAGAGCGTGGACCCCTCGGCGTGGAACCACGGTGAGCCGTCCCCGGAGCCGGCGGAGGTGCCCCGGCCGGCGGGGTCGAGGAGGGCGAAGCCGGCGGGGACGGCCGCGGCGGCCGTGGCGGCGACTCCGAGCCACAGGGCCCTGCGGCGGGTGAGGAGTCCGGTGGCGTCCGCGGCCGGTTCCGGCGGGTCGCCCGGCAGGGTGGGTACGTGCGGTCGTGGCGCGTCGGCGGTGCGCGTGGGCGCCTCTGCGATGGCCAGGCCGGGGAGGCGGCGGAGGCGGTCGCCGACCTCGGCCGCGGAGGCCGGCCGGTCCTCGGGGGCCTTGGCGAGCAGCTCCATGACCAGGCCGTCCAGCGAGGCCGGCACCCCGGGCCGGATCCGGCCCGGGGGCACGGGGGCCTGGGTCAGGTGGGCGTGCATCATCGACGCCGGGCTGGTGGCGTGGAACGGGAGCCGCCCGGTGAGGAGTTCGTGGAGGACGCAGCCGAGGGAGTACAGGTCGCAGCGGGCGTCGCCGGGATGCCCGCCGAACCGCTCCGGGGGCATGTACGGGAACGTTCCCATGACTTTGCTCGACGGCAGCGACTCCATGAACCGGGCGATGCCGAAGTCGAGGATCTTGAGCTGGCCGCCGGGGGTGAGCATCAGGTTCGCCGGCTTCAGATCCCGGTGGACCACGTCCACCTCGTGCGCCCGTGCCAGCGCGGCGGCCGCCTGCGCCGCCCACTCGACCGCGGTCGCCACAAGTGGTGGCCCGTCCTCCTTCAGGACGGTGTCCAGGTCCCGCCCCTCCAGGAACTCCATGACCAGGAAGAGCGCCCCGTCCGCATCGTCCTGGCCGAAGTCGTGGACGGTCACCACACCGGGATGGTTCAGCGCGCCGGCGGTGCGGGCCTCACGCAGGAACAGCTCGGCGCCCGCGGTGTCGCGCCGGTCGTGCGGAAGCAGCTTGATCGCCACCCGCCGCCCGATCACCTGGTCCCGGCCCTCCCACACCTCCCCCATGCCGCCGCGGCCGACGAACCTCACCAGCTCGTACCGCCCGGCCAGAACCCGCACCACCATCCGCCTCCCCCGCACCCGACCGCCACACTCCCGGCACGCATACTGCCCGATCAACTCGCCGTACACGCCGATCTGTTCGGGACGCGTCGGAACATGTCGGAGCGCCGCCTCGGCGTTGCCCGGCCGCCGCGGCCGGTCGCAGACTCGTCGCCGTTCAGCCCCGCCCGCCAGCGGGCCGGGTCCGAATTCCCTTCGTTCCCGCCGGGAACGAAGGGGTGCCTACAAGGAGTCGCCATGCTGCTCACCGCGGTCTTCCTCGTCGCCGTGGGGCACCTCGACGGGGACCGCCTGCTGGTGCGCAGGGGGCAGGTGGTGGTGGTGCGCAAGCCCCGGTCCGCGGCCGTCTGGCGGGAGGCGAGGGGCAGTTCACTGATCGTGAAGAGGGTGGCGGCCGTCGAGGGGGATCCGGTGCCGCGCGGCTCGGTCCCCCGCGAGGCCGCTGAGACCGCTGAGGCCGCTGAGGAGTGCGTTCCGCTGGGCCGCGTGGTGCTGCTCGGCGACAACGCCCCCGCCAGTGTGGATTCTCGCCAGCTCGGCTACTTCCCCGTGAGCGAGGTGTTCGGTGTGGTGGCCCGGAAGCTGCCCCGCCCCTGTGAGCCCCGGGCCGTCCTGGCGCCGAGGCGCCTGCCGCACCACCACGAGGTGACGCAGCCGGCCACGAACAGCGCGGCGACGGCCCTGCCCGCCACCTCGGGGCGCCGGTCCTCGCCGTCCTGAGCGGCGCGTACGGCGCCGTCGGATAACGGCTCGACGGCCGCGCCGCCCGAGCCCCGGGTCCAGGCCTGTGTCTGGCCCTGGCCCTGGTCCTGGCTCCAGGCGGCGCGGGCGACGCCGCCCCGTGCCCGTAGCCACACGTCCAGCTCGTCCCCGCCCGCGCAGACCCGTACGAACGCCCGCACCACGTCCTCCCGGGGCAGGGTGGCGCGGCTCAGCACGGTGGCCAGCGTGCTGGGCGGCAGCACGTCGCCGTTCTCTTGCGCACGTGCCGCGATCTCCCGGTACGTCAGCTCCGACCATGCTTTGAGCGCCCGCATACGGGCCACGAAGGCGGCTGGGTCGGAGACGGCGTGGGGGCGGGGTGGACAGGAATACATCGACGAGGACCTTTCCTGACGAGTCGTCACGGCCGGGTGCCGTGACGGGGTCCTGATCGTCGCCATGTCCCCGGCCCGCCGACAAGGCATCGGCCCCCGGGCGCCCTGTCCGGGACACCGCACCCATCCGGACCTGCGTGTTCGACACTGTCCCGGACACGGCATCGGGAGCACGGCTCCGCCCGGGCAGCGGGGCTGCCCGGGCGGAGGTGATCGTGGTGCCGCGCTCTCGCGGCTGATCAGGTGCTGTCCGCCGCTCCGGTCGTCCTCGTGTAGCGCACGAGGGTCGCGCCGGCCAGCAGGACCACGACCACGGCACCCAGCAGCGCTATGGCCTTCGCCCAGGTGTACGTGAAGCCGGGGCTGCTGCTCAGCAGATTGATCGTCCCGGCGCCTTCCAGTGCGTGCAGCACGATGACGCCGGCGGCGAGCCCCGCGGTGGCGGCCCAGACGATCACGGCGTCCCGCACCGCGAGCCATACCCCGCCGAGCAGGCAGAGCACGGTGACGATCCCGGAGAGCGCCTCCGCCGAGCCGCCGGCGCGCAGGTCCGCGAGGTCCACGGGCACATGGACGAGGCCGCAGACGATCAGCGCGACCGCCGCCGGCCAGCGCAGCACCGACCGCAGCGCCGAGGAGGCGGTGTGGCTGCCGGGACCCGCGGCCAGGGCGCCGTCGAGGGCCGACCGCGCCCACGTGACAGACCGTCGCCGCTTCGGGGCGGCTGCGGGGACTTGGTCGGTGTCGGCGTTCGCGCGGTCGTCCTGGCTGGGGCCGCCCGCCGGCTCCTCGACGTTCCTGGCGACGGGCAGCCAGTCGACGTTGTCGTGGCCGATGATGTTCACGAGCTTCACGACGTCCTCGATCGGCCGGCCCACGGCCGCGGCGCGCAGGGTGGTTTCGGCCTGCTCCAGGTCGTACCCCGAGGCGTTGAGCAGCACGACCAGTTGCCGCACTTCGTCCAGGGGACGGGAGACGGCGGCCGCGCGGAGCGCCACGTCGGCGGGGCAGGACAGCTCACCGGTCTCCTGAAGCCGCGACACCAGCGAGGCGACCTCGTCCACCGGACGCTCGGTTGCCGCCGTCCACAGAAGGGTGTGAATCGCCTCGTCGCCGTTCTCGTTCTTGTCCGACGCCTCCGGGGCGCCCTTCGCCGCGGACAGCGACGCCGACGGGCCGCTCTTCGGGGCGCTCTTCACCACAGGCGGCGAGGCCGGAGGGCCGCTCTTCGGGGCGCTCTTCACCACAGGCGGCGAGACCGGCGGGGCACTCCTCGGGGCGCTCTTCACCACAGGCGGCGAGACCGGAGGGGCACTCCTCGGGGCGCTCTTCACCACGGGCGGTGAGACCGGAGGAGCGCTCTTCGTTTCAGGCGGTGAGACCGGCGGGGCACTCTTCACCACGGGCGGTGAGACCGGAGGAGCGCTCTTCACCTCAGGCGGTGAGACCGGAGGAGCGCTCTGCGCCACAGGCGGCCGGGCCGGAGGAGCGGCCGGCGGAGGCGACCAGACCGGCGGGGCAGCCGGCGGGGTCGGCGGAGCCGGTGGGGCGCTCTGCGCCACAGGCGGCGGGGCCGGTGGGGCGCTCTGCGCCACAGGCGGCGGGGCCGGCGGGGCAGTCGGCGGGGGCGACCAGGCCGGAGGGGCAGCCGACGGAGGCGGCGGGGGCGGCGACGCCGGAGGGGCCGGAGGGGCGCTCTGCGCCACAGGCGGCGGGGCCGGCGGGGTGGCGGGCGGAGGCGACGAGGCGCTCTGCACCGCGGACGGCGGGGCTGGCGGGGCAAGCGGCGGAGGCGGCGGGGCAGGGGTGCCTGGCGTGCTGGGAGCCGGGTGCGGGGGGACGGCGGATTGCGGGTCGAGCGCGGGGGCGGTCTCGGCGTTCCGTATTCCGTCGTCTTCCGCCGGATTGATGCTGAAGGGGTTGAGTGTCATGAGCGGGCTCCGTTCGTGGAACATCCGGTAGGCGTCCACCGTGGCTGTCTCGTGACGCGCTGGAAAGCGCACGTGAATACAACTAGTGCGTACTTCGCAGCACTGCGCCATCCGGAAGTGGCCCCGCTGGGCCGACGGGGCGAATACGAGGTCCCGCCAGGCCGTCGGTACGGCCCGCCCGTCGGCAGGGTTCACCCACAGGGGCGGACCGCCGTGCCCCGGCACGGCGAGTGGCATCTCACCCACCGCGTCGCCGACCGGTACCGCGCCGGGCGCGTCTTCCTCGCCGGGGACGCCGCGCACACGCTGTCGCCCTCCGGCGGCTTCGGGCTCAACACCGGCATCGCCGACGCCGCCGACCTGGGCTGGAAGCTCGCCGCCACGGTGGATTGCTGGGCCGGGCCCCGGCTGCTCGACACGTACGAGAGCGAGCGCAGGCCGATCGCGGTGGAGAGCCTGGAGGAGGCCAATCTGAACCTGCAGCGCACCCTGCGCAGGCAGGTGCCGCCCGAGATCCACCTGGACGGGCCCGAGGGCGAGTGGGCCCGTACGGAGCTGGCCAGGCGGCTGGAGAGCAGCGGTGCGCAGCGGGAGTTCGACGCCCCGGAGATCCACTTCGGGCTGCGCTACCGCTCCCCGACCGTCGTCGAAGACCCCGCCGTGCCCGTACGCCATGGCAGGCCGGACGCCGACTGGCGCCCCGGCAGCGAGCCGGGATACCGCGTCGCGCACGCCTGGTGGGACGCCACCACGTCCACGCTCGACCTGTTCGGGCAGGGGTTCGTCCTGCTGTGCTTCGCCGAGCACGCTCAACTCGCCGGGTTGGAGCGGGCGTTCGCCGATCGGGGCGTGCCGCTGACCGTGCGCGGCGGCGACGGGGAGGTCGCCAAGCTCTACGAACGGTCCTTCGTGCTGGTCCGCCCGGACGGCCATGTGGCATGGCGAGCCGACGATCTACCCCAGGACCCGGCGGCGTTGGCCGACGCGCGAGCCGGAGCCGCAGTCGGCACACGCCCGCGTCCGCGTCCCGGCGCACCGCGCACCGCTCTCGGCGGTCAGGACGGCCATCTCGTTGATCCCTGATCCCTTTCGTGTCCGGTCCGCTCAGACCGAGCGTGCTTACCGCCCCGCCGCCCTCGCGCGATCTTGACGCCCTGGCCCGCGGTCCGTACGGATCCTTGGCGCCTGGCACCCAAGGGACCTCTGTGGCGCCAATGCGGGGCCGCGCGGCGCCACCGAGCCGCCACTTGGCGCACGACTGGTGCCACATGGCGCCACATCGGCTTGCCATGGCGCCATTTTGGTGCCACTATCAACACATGGACCTGACCCCCTATGTCGATCACCTCCGCGGCGAGCTCGCGGTCGCCGCGGCCGCCGGCGGGGACGAGGCGCGCGCTCTGGCCGAACGGCTGACCGCGCCGCTGGAGTCGGCCGCCCGGCTGACCCTCCTGAACGCGTTGTCCGCCGCCTCGGTGGAGATCACCCGCGAGCTGGCCCCGGGCTCGGTGGACGTTCGGCTGCGGGGTCTCGATCCCGAGTTCGTGGTGACGGCGCCGCCCGCCGCGGAGGAGTCCGCCGAGGGACCGGCCCACATGACCTCACCGATGGCACCATCGATGGCGCCAGTGGCGCCATCCGCCGTGGACGGCGAGGAAGGCGCCACGGCCCGCATCAACTTCCGGCTCCCGGCCCACCTCAAGGCCCGCGTGGAGGAGGCGGCCGGACAGGAAGGGCTGTCGGTCAACGCCTGGCTCGTACGGGCGGTGGCCCTTGCCCTGGAGCCGGGCGGCGGAGCACCACAGCCGGCTGCCCGCCCCCCGCGCCCGGGTCAGAGCTACCAGGGCTGGGTCCGTTAGCCGCCCCCATCTCCCGCACCACCGCCCCACCTGCGCATTTACCCATCGAAGCCACGAGGACGGGACAGCCATGCCTTCTTACGAAACCCCCGAACCCATCACCGCGATCCTCGAGTTCGACTTCGGCACCGTGCGGATCGCCGCGAGCAAGCGCGCCGACACGGTCGTCGAGGTGCTGCCGAGCAACGGCGCCGACGACACCGACGTACGGGCCGTACAGCAGACCAAGGTCACGTACGCCGGCGGCACCCTGACCGTCAAGGGGCCCAAGAAGCGCTCCGTGTTCGGCAAGAGCGGATCGATCGAGGTGACCGTCGAACTCCCCGCGGGCTCACAGATCCGGGCCACCTCCCCCATGGGGGACTACGTCTGCGAGGGACCGCTCGGCGAATGCCGCATCAAGACCTCGCTTGGCGACATCCGGCTCGACGAGGGCGCCGCGGTGAATCTGCGCACCAGCCACGGCGACATCCATGTCGACCGGGCGGTGGGCGAGGCCGAGATCCATGGGGCGGGCCGGATCGACATCGGGGAGATCACGGGCGGGGCGACCGTCAAGAACGGCAACGGCGAAACCGAGATCGGCGAGATCAGGGGTGATCTGAAGGTCAACTCCGCCAACGGCCGCATCACGGTGGGCGTCGCGCACGCCTCGGTCGAGGCCCGGTCCGCCAACGGCGCGATCCGGGTCGACGAGGTGGCCCGGGGTGTGATCAAGCTCCACGCCGCCGCCCACGACATCGAGGTCGGCATCCGGGAGTCCACCGCCGCCTGGCTGGACGCCCACACCAAGATCGGCAAGGTCCGCAACACGCTCGGTGCCGCCGAAGGCCCCGGCTCCTCCGACGACACCGTCGAGATCCACGCCCGTACCGGCACCGGCGACATCGTGATCCGACGCGCCTGATCTCTCTCCCCCGCACCACCCGACAATCACACCAGGCACCTCTCGCACCACCAGTGACACCACGAACAGGCCCGTGTGGCATGTCACGGTGACATGTCACACCTCACAGAGAGATGTGACCGCATGACCGCGCCCACCCTCACGGCCCCGTCGGCGATCTCCGCCCTGGGACTGCGCAAGTCCTACGGCGACAAGGTCGTCCTGGACGGCATCGACCTGAGCATCCCCGAGGGCAGCATCTTCGCGCTGCTCGGCCCCAACGGCGCCGGCAAGACCACCACCGTCCAGATCCTGTCCACACTCATCGCCGCCGACGGCGGCCAGGCCCAGGTGGCCGGACGCGATCTGACCCGCGAACCCGACGGCGTACGCGCCGCCATCGGCGTCACCGGCCAGTTCGCCGCCGTCGACAACCTCCTCACCGCCGAGGAGAACATCCTCCTCATGGCCGACCTTCAGCACGTGCCCCGCGCGGAGGGCAGGCGGCGGGCCGCCGAGCTGCTGCGCCGGTTCGAGCTGACCGAGGCCGCCCGCAAGCCCGTCAGCGCCTTCTCCGGCGGTATGCGCCGCAAGCTCGACCTGGCGATGACCCTGGTCGGCAACCCCCGGATCATCTTCCTCGACGAGCCGACCACCGGCCTCGACCCCCGCAGCCGCCGCACGATGTGGGAGATCATCCGCGACCTCGTCGTCACCGACGGCGTGACGATCTTCCTCACCACGCAGTACCTGGACGAGGCCGACCAGCTCGCCGACCGTATCGCCGTCCTCGACCAGGGCAGGCTGGTCGCCGAGGGAACGGCGGACGAACTCAAGCGCCTCATCCCCGGCGGGCACATCCGCCTCCGGTTCGCGGATCTCACCCAACTCGACTCCGCCGCACGGCACTTCGGCGCGGCCGCGCGCGATCCCGAGGAGCTGACGCTGCGGATCCCCAGCGACGGCAGCATCCCGACTCTGCGCGCCGTACTCGACGTCCTGGACGACGCGGCCGTACGGGCCGAGTCCCTGACCGTGCACACGCCCGACCTGGACGACGTCTTCCTCACCCTCACCGGTCACGGCACCCCCGACACCACCACGGAGATGGCCCGATGAGCTCCCTCGCGTACGCCGTCAGCGACTCGATGACCATGCTGCGGCGCAACCTCAAGCACGCACAGCGCTATCCGGCGATGTCCCTGTCCGTCGTCATCATGCCCGTGATGATGCTGCTGCTGTTCAACTACGCCTTCGGTGGAGCGCTCGGCGCAGGCATCTCCGGCGGGCCGGCCGGCGGCGGCTCGTACATCGACTACGTCGCGCCCGGCATCATCCTGATGACCGCGACCGCCGGGGCGGTGGGCACGGCGGTCGGTGTGTGCGTCGACATGACCGAGGGCATCGTCAACAGGTTCCGTACGCTGTCGATCTCCCGCGCCGCGTTCCTGACCGGGCACGTCCTCGGCAGCGTCATCCAGACCCTGGTCGCCATCGCCCTGGTGATCGGTGTCGCGCTCGCCATCGGCTTCCGTCCCGACGCCTCCGTCGTCGAGTGGCTCGCCGCGATCGGCCTGCTCACGCTGCTCGCCCTGGCTCTGACCTGGCTGTCGGCCGGCATCGGCCTGGTGTCCAAGACGCCGGAGTCGGCGAGCAACACGCCGATGCCGCTGACCTTCCTACCCTTCCTCGGCAGCGCCATCGTCCCGACCGACTCGATGCCGACGGGACTGCGCTGGTTCGCCGAGTACCAGCCCTTCACGCCCGCCATCGAGACCCTGCGCGGCCTGCTCATGGGCACCGAGATCGGCAACAGCGCGTACATCTCGCTCGCCTGGTGCGTCGGCCTCACCCTCGTCGGCTACCTCTGGGCGCGTTCCGCCTTCGGCCGCACCGCCACGTAGCAACCACCGCTTGCCTTCAACCCATGGACCGGACACCGCAGTTCACCGCACGCCACTTCCCACGGAGGACACCATGCAGCACGAACCGTCGCTCACCGAGCCGGTTACGCTCCCCACGCAGCGCGCCGCCGGCTGCCCCTTCGACCCGCCGACCGGCCTGGCGGAGCTGCGCGAGCAGCGGCCGCTGACCCGGATGACGTACCCCGACGGGCACGTCGGCTGGCTGGCCACCGGCTACTCCACCGTGCGCTCGATCATGGGCGACCCCCGCTTCAGCTCGCGGTACGAGCTGATGCACCACCCCCTCCCGGGTGGGCCCGAGGGTCCGCTGCCGCCCGCCCCCGTCGGGGACATGACCGGGATGGACGCCCCCGAGCACACCCGCTTCCGGCGGCTCCTCATGGGCAAGTTCACCGTCCGCCGGATGCGCCAACTCACCGAGCGCGTCGAGGAGATCACCGCCGAGCACCTGGACGCCATGGAGCGCCGCGGGCCCGGCACCGACCTGGTGCAGGCCTACGCCCGGCCCATCCCCGCGCTGATGATCTGCGAACTGCTCGGCGTCCCGTACGCCGACCGCGAGCGCTTCCAGAACCACGCCCACACGATCATGTCCATGGATGTGCCGCCCGAGGACCGGTACGCGGCCATCGTCGGCCTCCAGGAGTACATGGCCGAACTGGTCGCCGCCAAGCGCGCCGCGCCCTCCGACGACCTGCTCGGCGACCTGGCCCAGGACTCCGACCTCACCGACGAGGAGCTGGTCGGCGTCGGCGGGTTCCTGCTCGCCGCCGGTCTCGACACCACCGCCAACATGATCGCCCACGGTACGTTCGCGCTGCTCCGCAACCCGGCCCAGGCCGAGGCCCTGCGCACCGACCCGGACCTCGCGCCCCAGGCCGTGGAGGAGCTCATGCGCTATCTGACCATCGCCCACACCAGCGTGAAGTCCGCGCTGGAGGACGTGGAGCTGGACGGCCAGGTGATCAAGGCGGGCGAGAGCGTCACCATCTCGTTCGAGGCCGCGAACCGGGACCCGGAGCGGTTCCCCGACCCGGACGTCCTCGACCTGCACCGCAAGGCCACGGGACACCTGGGTTTCGGGCACGGCATCCACCAGTGCCTGGGCCAGCAGCTGGCCCGCGTCGAGATGATGGTGGCCCTGCCCGCGCTGCTCGGCCGGTTCCCCACGCTGCGCCTCGACGTCCCGGCCGAAGAGGTGCCGCTGCGGACGGACATGAGCATCTACGGTGTGCACCGGCTGCCGGTCACGTGGGACGAGGACTGATCCCATGGACGTCCGTGTCGATCGCGACCGGTGCATCGGGGCCGGAATGTGCGCCCTCAACGCCCCCCAGGTCTTCGACCAGGACGAGGACGAGGGCCTGGTCGTCCTCCTGAACGCCCGCCCGCCGCAGGAGCGGCACGCGGCGGTCCGTATCGCCGCCGGTGTGTGCCCCGCCGCGGCCATCACCGTCACGGAGCGGGGAACCTCCACCGCCTCGTAGGCGCGGCCCCCTCCACGCGCGTCGCCCCCGGGGCGACCGCCTCTCCCCGCGGGCAACTCCCCGCCGCCGGGCCCCGGCTGCAGCGGTTCACACCACCGCCCCGGGTGACTCCGCCCGTACACCGCCGCCCAGGCCCCCGGCCGACACCCGATGCGGCCCAGCCCGCGGGGTGCGCGACCGAGCACCTCTCGGAATCACCGTCCCGCCGCCGACGGCACCTCGCGTATACCGCCGGCGGCGGGAGCACCCCGCCCGGCCCCCGCCCATTCACCACCTCCATCTTCACCTTCACCTTCACCGACAGGACCTCCTTCATCGTGGCTACCTTCCTCTCCCATCTGGGCCGCTTCGCCTTCCGGCGGCGGGGCCTGGTCGTCGTCCTGTGGCTTCTGGCCCTCTTCGGCGCGGGCTTCGCGGCCAAGGCCGCCCCCGCCCCGCCCGCCGACACCTTCTCGATGCCGGGTACGGAGTCGCAGAAGGCGTTCGACCTCCTCCAGCGGAAGTTCCCGGACGCCCGCGCGGACGGCGCCACCGCCCGCGTCGTCATCCGCGCCCCCGGCGCCGAGAAGATCACCTCCCCCGCCCGTAAGGCACAGGTCGAAGCGCTCGTCGCCGATCTGGCCAAGGCGCCTCAAGTCGCCGGTGTGGCCGACCCGTTCAAGGCGAACGCCGTGAGCGGCGACCGTACGACGACGTATGCGTACGTCACGTACGAGACGCAGGCGACCGAGCTGACCGACGCCGCGCACAAGGGGCTCACCGACGCGATGGAGCGGGCCCGGGACACCGGACTCGCCGTCGAGGCGGGCGGCGACGCCGTCAAGATCGAGCAGACGATGGGCGGTACGGGCGAGCAGATCGGCATCCTCATCTCCGCCGTCGTCCTCCTCCTCACCTTCGGCTCCCTGATCGCCGCCGGCATGCCGCTGCTGACGGCCCTGATCGGCGTCGGCATAGGCATCAGCGGCATCACCGCGCTCGGCAGCACGCTGGGTCTGTCGTCCACCACGTCGACGCTGGCGATGATGATCGGCCTCGCGGTCGGTATCGACTACGCCCTCTTCATCGTCTCCCGCTACCGTTCCGAGATCGCCGAGGGGCGTGAGCGGGCGGAAGCCGCCGCACGCGCCGTGGGCACCGCGGGCTCGGCCGTCGTCTTCGCCGGACTCACCGTGATCATCGCCCTGGCGGGTCTCGCGGTGGTGAACGTCCCGATGCTGACCAAGATGGGCCTGACCGCGGCCGGCACGGTCGCCGTCGCCGTACTCGTCGCGATCACGTTCGTGCCCGCGCTCCTCGGCTTCGCTCCCGTCAGGGTCCTCGCCCGCCGCGATCGCAAGCAGTACACCGGCAAGCCGCTGTCGAAGCGTCAGCAGCGCAAGGCCGACAAGCGCGCGGCCCGCCGCAAGCCCAACCTCGGCGCCCGCTGGGCGGGGCTCGTGCTGCGCCACCCGGTCGCCGTCCTCCTGATCGGCGTGGTGGGTCTCGGCGCGGTCGCCGTGCCGGCCGCGAGCCTCGAACTGGGGCTGCCGGGCGAGGGCACCATGGCTCCGCACACCACCCAGCGCAAGGCTTACGACATGCTGTCGGACTCCTTCGGGCCCGGCTTCAACGGGCCGCTGACGGTCACCGTCGAGGCGAAGGACGCGAAGACGGCATCGGAGCAGGTCCGTACGGCGCTGAAGGATGTCCGCGGCATCGACGCCGTCTCCCCCGCCACCACCAACCCGTCGGGCGACACCGCCCTCGTCAACGTCATCCCCGGCACCGGTCCGACGGACACGAAGACCGAGGACCTGGTGCGCGCGCTGCGCGGCATGGCGGGCGGGCTCGAGTCCCGCACCGGCGCCACCGACATCATGGTCGCCGGTCAGACCGCGATGTTCATCGACTTCTCGCAGACCCTGGACGACGCGCTGCTCCCCTACCTCGGCCTGGTCGTCGGTCTCGCGTTCCTGCTGCTGATGCTGGTCTTCCGCTCCGTGCTGGTGCCGCTCAAGGCGGCCCTCGGGTTCCTGCTGTCGGTGGGCGCGGCCCTCGGCGCGGTCGTGGCCGTCTTCCAGTGGGGCTGGCTCGCCGACCTCGTCGGCGTCGACCAGCCGGGCCCCGTCATGAGCACCCTGCCGATCTTTATGATCGGCGTGGTCTTCGGCCTGGCCATGGACTACGAGGTCTTCCTGGTGTCCCGGATGCGGGAGGCGTACGTCCACGGCGCCCGCCCCGGCGAGGCGGTCGTGACCGGATTCCGGTACGGCGGCCGGGTGGTCAGCGCGGCCGCGGTCATCATGACCAGCGTCTTCTCCGGCTTCATCATGGAGGACAACGACTTCGTCAAGATGATCGGCTTCGGCCTTGCGACCGCTGTCCTCTTCGACGCCTTCGTCGTCCGCATGGCCATCGTGCCCGCGCTGTTCGCCCTGCTCGGCAGGTCCGCCTGGTGGCTGCCGAAGTGGCTCGACCGGCTCCTGCCGAACATCGACGTCGAGGGCGAGAAGCTGGCGCAGCGGCCCACGGCGCCCTCGGCGCACTCCGCACGCGAGAGCCACCTCGTGGGCTGACCGCACACCACGCCCCTTCGGCCCGCCGGCCGGCCCGACCCCCGGGCCGGCCGGCACCTGGCGTCAGCGGTGCGTGCCCGGGCGGTCGAAGCGGAGGACGGTGTCGACGTCCCGGCGCAGGGCGTGGGCGGTGGGCGGCGGGGCGTAGGAGAGGCGGAACAGAAGCAGTTCGGTCTCGTCCGGGTGCCGGGGGACGAGGGCGGAGAGGCGCTTGCGCAGGGTGTGCAGGGTGGCGGTTTCGGTCGCGTCGAGTCCGGTGCCGTCGCCGTCGCCGCGCTCGATGCGGGCGAAGAGGTAGAGCAGGGCGGTGACGGGCTGGAAGCCGATGCCCAGGGATGCCGCGGTGAGCCAGAGTCGTTGCAGGGCTCTGCCGCCGTCGAAGTGGGCGCGGGGGCTGGTCCTGTGGGTGGTGAGGCAGCCGACCGCCGAGGATGCCGCGACGCTCCTCCGCGCTCCTTCCTCGAAGGCGCGGCCGCCGCCCATGTGCCGGACGAACGCGAGGTGGGGCCAGTGACGGGCGAGGGACAGGCCGGCCAGGTCCGCGCCGTCCGCTTCGAGGGTGGCGATGTCGATGCCGTCCCGGGTCGTCCGCACCTCCTCGGGGGTCCAGCGCAGTTCGCTCATCATCTCCTGGTGCAGGCGCGGGGACAGCATGCGCAGCCGGTCGCCGGCGCCCAGGATCCGACCGGTCTCGGCCAGCTCGGTCCGGTCGGTGATCAGGTGCAGACGTGCGTCGCTGTCGGCCGCGCAGCGTAGGAGGGCCTGCCGGTGGGGCTCGTCCAGGGGGCGGGCGGGGCCGTGGCGCCGGTTGGTGGCGCGGCGCTCGATCCAGTCGAACAGCTCGGGCCGTGGGGTGTGCGGGGCCCGGGAGAAGGTGAGTTCGCAGACGAGACCGGGGTCGGCCGGGTCGGGGAAGGGGCGTACGTGGCAGGCCCAGCCCGCGGCCTGTGCCGCGAGGTCGATGTTCTCGACGGCCGCTCCGATCGCCAGCCGGGTGGCGCTCCCCTCGACGTCGAGCAGCGTCCGCGGCTGTGTGTCGTCGGTGCGGCAGCGCAGGACGTCACCGCGGGCGAGGAACGTCCAGGGCTGGACGTTCCCCCCGGAGGGGGCCTGGATTCCGTACGCGACGAGGCGGCGGACGCCTTCCTCGCCCAGGACGTCACCGGGGCCGGGCAGGACGAGCGGGGAGGTGCGGCTCTTCGCCCCGGCGCCTGTCTCGGGGCTGGGCGGCGCGGCTGGCGCCGGGTGGGCCTGTGCTCCGTCGCGTACGAGCTCCGCCGGGTCGACGAAGAAGCGCCCCGAGGCGGTGAACTGCCCGAGCAGGACACGGCGGGCCGTGTCGGTGAGCACGGCGGCGCCGAGGGCCACCCCCGAGGCGAGCTGGGGCCACGAGGAGAGCGTGTGCCCGATCTCCATGAGCGAGGGTGCCATGCGCGGGGAGAGGTTCTCCGGGCCGAGGATCCGCAGGACGTGCGGCACCTTCTCGCGGACCGTCAGCCCCTTGAGGTCCGCGGCGGCCACCCCGTCGATCAGGCCGTGCAGCAGGGGCCGGTCCGGTTCGAGGTCGTAGCGTTCCACGTCGAGCATGCCGCGCTCGTTGGTCTCCATCAGCACCGCGATGCCGTGTGCCCGGGCCCGTTCCCGCGCGAAGACCTTGATGTAGAGGTCGTCGCACTCCTCGATGAAGAGATCGGCACGTCCGTCGCCGGTGAGGAACGCGTCGACGCTGTCCTCGGTCAGGCCTTCGGGCCATATCGCTATGTCGAGGTAGGGGTCGATCTCGTACATCTGCCGTGCGGCGATGACCACTTTGGGCAGGCCGATGTCGGTGACCGCGGCGCGCAGGCGGTTCAGGTTCGAGAGGGAGAGCCGGTCGAAGTCGGCGAGCCGGAAGCGGGTGCCGACGCCTTCCTGGGCGAGGGTGTACGCGCTGGCGGCGCCCACGGAGAGGCCCGCGACGGCGATCGTCCTGCCGGTGAGGCCGGCCTGTTCCGCCGCTGTGATCTTGTACTGGTTGCGGGACTGGCGCAGCTCGCGGTACTCCGGCTCGGGCAGGACGTGCGCGAGCTGCCGTGACCACGGGTACCAGACCCAGGTCCCGTACTCCAGTTGTGGCTGCCCGTCGAGGTGCGCCTCCACCGCCGTGGCGAGCTCTTCGGCGCTCGGACGCCAGGCGGGGCGGCGGGCGGAGAGCAGCTCCGCCAGCTGTTCGGCCAGGGTGTCCCGTACGGCCGTCGCCTCACCGCGGGCCAGGATCCCGGTCAGCTCCGACCGCTGCCCGGGGGCGCTCGCGGCGAACAGCCGCGGACGCCAGGGGCGTTCGCCGTCGGCCGCCCGGGCGGCGGAGTTGATGTGCGCTTCCAGACTCATCGGGCACCTTCGGCAGGTCGGGTCGGGGCGAGGGGGCGGGCGGGTGTCAGGGTTCCGGCGAGAGCAGCGAGGGTTCGAAGAGCCGCAGACCGAGCTGGTCGGCGCAGGCGCGCAGGACCGGCTCGGGTATGCGCCCGCGGGTGCTCCTCCACTCCTCGCCCAGCGCGCACAAGGCCCGCGCGAGCCGCGCCTCGCGGTGGTGGAACGCCTCGATCGGGTCGAGGGACCAGTAGGAGGTGACGCCGGGCAAGGGGACGTCGGCCAGCGGGTGTTCCCACCGCCATCGGTAGCCGCAGCGTTCGTACGTCCCCGTCAGCCGGGCCGAGCAGCTGGCGAGGAGCGCCGTGGCACCACGGGCTTCGGCGGCGGCGATCCCGGCGGCCACCAGCGCGGTGACGAGATGGCGTCCCCGCCAGTCCGGCGCCACCCACGCTCCGCCGATCTCCGCCACCACCTCCCCCCGGGCGCGGGCCCGGGCGACGGCGGACGCGACGTCCGGGCTGCGCAGATGGATCTCGGAGGGCAGCTCCCCTCGGACGCCGTGGTGGATACGTACGCCGCCCAGGAGCCGGCCGTCGTCGACGGCCGCCACACAGCTCAGCGCGTCGGCGCCCACGCGTGGATCGCCCTTGCCGAACCTCACCATCGCCTCGTGGCCGCGCCGGGCGTACGCCCTCTCCTGTTCGACGAGGAAGTCGAGGTAGAAGGGGTCGTCGAACTGGACGTCGAAGAGCTGAAGGTGCATGTGGTCCCCCCTCACCGGCGGTCAGCGCAGTGATCACGTACACGTCCGGTCCCGAGAACAACGCGTCCTCTCACACACGGCGCCGGCCCGGACGGCCATCATGCCCGACGGTCTGCCCGCCGTGGGAAGCGGCGACCGGCAACTCCTCACGGATCAGCGGGCGTTGTCGGCCAAGACCGACAGCAGGGCGTCCACAGCAAGGGGATAGCCATGCTGGGTGGCGGCGGCGAAGCCGACAAGCAGGCCCGGCACGCCGGCCGTCGGCCCGTGGCGAAGCTCGGCGAGGCCTCGGAGCGCGATACCCCGGTTCACGCACTCGGCCAGGAGCCGGTCCTCGGCAGGGCCATCGGCGGGGAAGGTGACGAGGGTGTGCAGGCCGGCCGGGACGCCGTGGGGAGTAACGGCGGGAATGGCAGTCAATCGTTCGAGGAGGAGTTCGCGCCGGCGCCGGTAACGCAGGCGCGCCGCGCGGACATGGCGGTCGTAGGCGCGAGTGGTGATCAGGTCGGAGAGGACGAGCTGGCCCAGAGTCTCGGTGTGGAGATCGGTCTCCTTCTTCGCCTTCACCACAGGACCCACGAGATCGGGTGGCAGGGCCATCCAGGACAGACGCAGGGCCGGCCCGAGGGTCTTGGACGCGGTGCCGCAGTAGACGACATGGCCGGGAGCGAATCCCTGCAAGGCGCCGACGGGCTGACGGTCGTAGCGGAACTCGCCGTCGTAGTCGTCCTCCACGACCAGCCCACCTGTGGAACGCGCCCATTCACACAACTGATGACGGCGCTGAGGATGCAGAGGAACTCCGGTCGGATACTGGTGGGACGGAGTGACGATCACTGCTCCGGTCCCCGGCGCGAGCGTCTCCACGCGCGCGCCCCAGCCGTCGACGGCCAGCGCCCGGGTGGTGTGTCCGGCTCGCTGGACAAGTTCCCGGTACACGTTGTGCCCGGGATCCTCCATCGCGACGGCCCTGTGTGATCCGAGGACACCGCTCAGCAGCTGGATCGACTGGTAGAAACCGGAAGTGACCACTATCCGGTCCGGCGTGGTGATCACTCCCCTGGTCCGTCCGAGGTACTCGGCGAGCGCGGCACGCAGTTCGAGCCGTCCCTGCGGGTCACCGACGCCGAAGACATCCGGCCGGGCCGATGCCAGCACCCGTCGAGTGGCAGCGAGCCAGGCGCGAACGGGGAAGGCACTGACGTCGGGCAGCCCAGGGCGCAGGTCGTGGCGAGGGGCTGTCGATGCGGGGAGAGGATTCAGCGAGGGCGGGCGGGAGGTCGGCACGTCGGCGACGCTGGTGCCCGAACCGGGGCGAGTGGTCAGGTAGCCCTCCTCGACCAACTGGTCATAGGCGGCGCTGACAGTGCCCCGCGAGAGTCCCAGCTCCTTCGCCAGCCCCCGCGTGGAGGGCAGGAGCGCCCCTGAAGCCAGCCTCCCCGTCCGAACCGCTTCACGTAGGGCGGACTCAAGGCCCAGCCGTCGCCCGCCCGCGGCAGCGACCTCAAGGTGAAGGTCGAACCCGGTACTGGACCAATGATTCGGCATGAAACTGGATCTTACTTATGGTCCGGTCGCTCTCTAGGTTCACATCACAGCCCGCACGCAGAGCGCGGGTACCAGCGCCCGAGATCCGGGGAACGGACGGAAGGACTCTGAGCCGTGGCCGTGATTGCCCACGTGAGTGACATCCACATCGACGACGAGCGGAGCATCGCCCGGACCAAGGCGGTGATGGACTACCTGGAGGCCCTGCCGTACGACCTCGATGCCCTCGTGGTGACCGGAGACATCGCCGACCACGGCCTCCTGGCCGAATACGAGCAGGCCCGGGAGTTGCTGCGCTCCCGCCACCCGGTGCTGGTCTGCCCGGGCAATCACGACGACCGCGCCGCCTTCCGGCGGGGTCTGCTCGGTCGGCCGGGATCGACGGAGCCCATCAACCGGTCATATCGCGCCGCCGGTATCTCCATCATCCTGTGCGATTCGTCGGTACCCGGGACCGACGAAGGGTTCATCGAGGACGAGACCCTGCTCTGGCTGGAAGACGTTCTCGCCCGGAGCCCGAGCGACGTACCCGCCCTCATCGGTTTCCACCACCCGCCGGTCCCGCTGCACACCCCGTACGTCGACGGCCTTCGCCAGTACGGAGAGCAGCGCCTCGCCGCCGTCGTCGACCGGCACCCCCAGGTCGCCGCCTTCCTCTGCGGGCACGCCCACACCGCGGCCGCCACCACCTTCGCCGGCCGTCCGCTCCTGGTGGCGCCCGGCGTCGTCTCGGCCCTCAGGCTCCCATGGGAGCCCCACGGCCACCCGATGGACCACGTCCACCTCGATCTTCCGCCGGGGCTCGCCTTCCACGTCCTGGACGAAACCGGGCGCCTGACGACCCACTACCGGACTGTTGCCCCATGCAGGTCAGCTACGAGAGTGCGCGCAGGAATGGCCTGATGGTGCGGACGAGTTCCTCGGGGCGATCAAACTGCGGCGTGTGTGCGCCCGGGGTCCGCACCACCTCGGTCCCGAGTCGGGCGGCGAGCCAGGCGGCTGCTTCCTGGAAGTAACCCGGTGATTCCTGGCCGACCAAGACCCGGGCGGGGGCGATGATGCCGGCGAGCGTCACATCGTCGGGGCGGTAGGACTCGAACAGCCCCATCTCGACGCCGAAAAGGGTCTCCCCGTTCGAGGCCATCCTCTGGCGCAGGTCCGGGTCCAGGCGATCCCAGGTGTCGTCGCCCGCGGCGAATCGCATGAAGTGCTCTACGGCCGCCTGAGGCCCCCCGGCGGCCATCCCCGCTTCGACGACCGGCCTCACGACGGCCTGGGCCTCGCCCGGGTCCTCCAGCACCGAGAAGAGCGTGATCTCGTGCAGGAGGGCGCCGCGGACGACACCGGGATGGCGGATGAGCAGGTCGAGGGCGGTGACCGCCCCATAGCTGTTGCCGAACACGGCGGCGGGAGCGAGCGCTAGCGCGGTAAGAAGTGCCGCGGCGTCGTCGGCCTGCTCAGCTACAGAGGTGGTCTCCCACCCGCTGGGGCGGGGGCTGCGGGAGTTGCCGCGCCTGTCGTAGGTGACCACGGTGAATTCGTCGGCGAGCAAGTCCGCGACTCGGTCGAAGTATCCGGCATCGCCGGTCGCGCCGGAGATGAACAGCACCGAAGGGCCGGCGCCCCGAAGCTCGTAGTAGAGGTCTGTCTCGTTCACGGCAATCGACGGCATAGCGACTTCCTTAGCTGGACGAGGGCCTTCGCGCCTCTGCCAGATACTGCTGCTCCTGCTGCCTGTACCCGTCGGGCGCGGCGCGCGGTGTCGCCTGCGGATGGGCGCGTCGAGCGGCCAAATGGCGGCCGCCTGCTGCCCCACCGATGCCCCCTCTACGGCGGTCTACCACACCACCATCTGGGGGCTCACCGCTCTGACCCTCGTTCTCCACCCCCCGCTCCCTGCTGTGGTGCCTCGCCGGCACCTTGCCCGGCGGCGGGAAGCTGAGGCGTCGCGGGAGTGGGATCCGTGCCGAGTGATTCTCGCGTGGGGCGTCCCACCACGGGGGCCGGCGCGGTGCGCCAACAGGTGGCGGGCCAGGGCGAGTGCGGCAAGCAGCGCGACGGGCACGCACACGCCCCACCAGCCGGTCTTGCTCCAGACGCGTATCCCGAGCCAGGAACCTGCGCTGCCGCCCAGGTAGGCGCAGGTCATGTAGGCGGTGTTGAGCCTGCTGCGGGCGTCGATGTGCAGGGCGTAGACGCGGACTTGATTGGCGACCATGCCGGACTGCATCGCGGTGTCGAGGAGCAGCGTGCCGAGGGTCAGGGCGGCCAGACCCAGCGCGCCGCCCCGGGCGCCGAGGGTGAGGGTGGCGGCCGAGACGAGGGCGCCAAGCATGCAGCCAAGGTTCACCGGGTCGGGGCCGTAGCGGTCCACCAGACGGCCGGCAGGCACCGGGTTACGGCGTCCGGCCGGGGGCTGTTGCTCCTCCCGTCCGTGTTCGCACACAAGCCCGCGCCCCCCGTCAGCCCGGACGAGCCGCCAAGCCTCGTCTATCCCAGCCGGGGAGTAGCCACGCTGTGGGGCTCGGAGATGCCGACCGCCGACCCAACCGCCCTGGCGTCTCTGCTCAGTTCATCCCGAGCGAGACTGCTCAGCCTCCTGGAAGAGCCGCTGCCCACCGTAGAGCTCGCCCGCCGTCTCCGGGTCACCCCAAGCGCTGTCTCCCAACACCTGCGTGTCCTTCACACCACAGGACTGGTCACCAGGACACGTGACGGACGGGTTGTGTTGTACCGGAGAAGCACGCTCGGCGACCGACTCACAACCACCGCCACGAGACCGCGAACTCACGACAGTTGAGGAACGGCTGCACCTGCCCTGGCGCAGGTCCGTACGGTTGGGTGGTGCGGGCCGCTCACTGGAACTCCGTACGTCAGGGCTCAGGCGTACGGCCCTCAATCCCTCGTTCGGTGCCCTGACGCGGGTCAGCTAATGTCCGGCCCTATGATCACCCAACCGCAGCCCCGACGCCGGGGTCGGATCAGAGCGGCACTCGTTGCTCTGTCCTCGCTGGCGGCATTGGTATCCGGCGGTCAGCAGGCCCTCGCCGCCGACCCGGCCCCCATCAAGGACGAAGGAAGGCCGTTCACGGCCCAGTCTGCGTCCCCGTTCACGCTTCATCCGCGTGAGATGCCCGGTGTCGACGCCGGGGACACGGCGCGGGGGGTGATCGAGGCGGCGGAGGCGAAGGGCCTCGTGACGCGGGTGTCGCCGGCGAGCGTCGCGCAGTCGAACGAGAACGCCGGCCGGCCCCTGTGCCACAGCACCGGCCTGAACGGAACGTTCAAGTACAACGGGTTCTGCTGGAGCGGTGGCGATGATGCCAGCAGTGCCTGGTCCGAACAGGGCGGCTGGCATCCGCAGGGGTTCACCGCCTCGCACGACGCCGACGCCAGCGGCACGGTGGACGGCCACCACCTGTACATGGCGACCTGGTACTACGGCACTGCGGGCCCGGACAGCAGCCGCAACAAGAAGGCCCGGGTCTCCATCCTCAAGTCGACCGGCACGCAGTGGACCTACGGGCACGTGCTGCTCGTCCGCCCCACGGGCAGCCGGGCCAACCCCGGATACACCGCGGTCACCGACGTCCACGCCGACGCGATGGTCTGGTACGGCGACAGGCTGTTCGTCGCCAACGGCGGTGAGCTGCAGATCTACGACCTGAACCACCTGTGGAAGGTGAACTACGACGGGCACAGGTGGGTCCTTCCCATGGTCGCCCGCTACTCGAACCGCACCAAAGCCGAGCAGGACGCTGCGTACAATCCCAAGCCCGACCTCGACAAGAGCAGCAACATGAACTGCGATGTCAGGACGTGTCTGAACGCCCTGAGCCTGGACCGCACCGTGTCACCGCCGCAACTGGTGTCCGGACGCTACGGGAAGACCGCAGACGCGCGCGATGTCGTCCGCTGGCCGATCGCGCCCTTCGTCGAGAACGGCACGTCCACGGTCTCCGCGACAGCCGCCTTCGCGGCTCCCGTCCATCAGCTGCAAGGCGTGGCGACCGACGGCAAGTACTACTACATGTCCGCCCAATGCGACACGGGCTACATGGGCGACGGCAACACTGAGGACAACCTCTCCTACTCCTGCATCTGGCAGGCCGATGCGGACGGCGGCCCCGTCTCGATCCTCACCCGCGCACCCGCCCTGACGCAGAACCTTTCCTACTCGACCCAATCGGGCCGACTGTGGGGCATGAACGAGCAGACCAACCACCGCGTCGTCTTCTCTCTGCTCCCCCGGGAAGCGGACGACTACCGTTACGTGTACAACGAGTACAGCCTCCTGTGCGCGGGCGCGGCAAGCAAGATCGACAACAGCACGCCGGTCATCCAGTGGGGCTGCAACAACGCCAAGGACGAACGCTGGAAGCTCGAGGACACCAGGGACGGCAACGGCACCTTCTTCCTCCGCAACATCTACTCGGGCAAGTGCATGGGTACCGCCAGCAGCACCGCGAATGGCGCCGGCATGATCCAGTACACCTGCAACGGCGCCGCTGACGAGAAGTGGACGTACAGCGAGACCACCCGCGAGCTGCGCAACGTCCACTCGGACAAGTGCCTGGGCCTGGGCGCCGGCGCCACCAAGGGCAGCCAGCTGATCCAGTGGACCTGCAACAGCGCGCAGGACGAACGCTGGACCATTTCCAGAACCGCACCCAGCGTCTGACCCGCACACACTGACCGGAACGGCCCGCCCGTACAACTGGCGGGCCGTCGCCGTCGCGCCGCCACCGCGCCTGACGAAGCCGACCATCACGGAGCGCGGGTGAACCGCATCAGCTTCGCCACCCCGACAGCGCCCAGGAGGACCTCTCGCTTGGACTTGTCCGGCTCACAGCCGGCGCCGACGAAAACGCCGAGGGCCGGTTCCTCGATCCGGGCCCGACCTTCATGATTGCGCGGCAGCAGTCGGGCCCGACATCCCTCGGCATGATCCCGCAGGCGGACGAGGCGAGGCGCGAGAAACGTCGTACAGCCCCGAGCTGCTCAGCATGACCGACAGCGGGTTCGTCGCACAGCTCTCTCTCCGACGCCCGTTGTTTCGCGATGCAGGACGAGGACGGGACGACCAGGACGTACGTCCTCGACGCGGTGACCCACGCCTTCGCCGTGCTCACGCAGAACCACGACGGCACGTGGATCGTGCGGCAGGGCGGCGCGGACCGACTCTGGGACCGGGTCGAGGAATCCCTCGCGCTGTGGCACGCGGCCGATGCGCCACCACCAACCGACTTCGGGCTCACCGTCCGCGGCGCCGTACAGCGCGTATGGATGGGCACACCGGACGGTCCCTCCTGGTCCCTGCCCGCGTAGAGACACACCCTCGCGGTGGCAACCGCGTCTCACGCTCACCCGAACCTATGGCGTGCGCATATGCGGTTGAAGGGTGTGGCAGGCAGGCACGTGCTTCGCTTGAGAGGTCGTCAAATCCGCCGGTAGAAAACTGCGTCGCTCATCACACTCGCACGGCTGGGCGACGACACGATGTCACCCCAACGGTGCTCCACACTGGAAGGGCGACAACCGTGCCCCGGCCCACTGTCCGGGCTAAGTTGTGCGGCATGAGCAACCTTGACCGTCAGGCCGCGCCGACCCTCTGCGGCGGCCGCGGATTCGTCGTCGCCGAGCCGGTGCGCGAGCTGCTAAGCCCTCGCCGCGTCCAGCTCGGCGAGTCAACAGAGGTACGCCGGCTGCTCCCCAACCTCGGCCGCCGCATGATCGCTGCATGGGCTTTTGTTGATCATTATGGGCGCGACGACATCGCGGACGAGCCCGGCATGCAGGTGCCCCCGCACCCGCACATGGGGCTCCAGACCGTCAGCTGGCTCCACGAGGGCGAGGTGCTGCATCGCGACAGTACGGGCAGCCTGCAGACGATCCGCCCCCGCGAGCTCGGGCTGATGACCTCGGGCCGGGCGATCAGCCACTCGGAAGAGAGCCCCCGCCCCCACGCCCGCTTCCTGCACGGCGCCCAGCTCTGGGTCGCCCTGCCCGAGGCCCACCGTCACGTCGAGCCGCACTTTCAACACCACGCGGACCTCCCTCAGGTGACCGCCCCGGGCCTGACCGCCACCGTGATTCTCGGCGAGCTCGACGGCGCAGAGTCCCCCGGCCATACGTACACCCCGATCGTGGGCGCCGACCTCACGCTCGCCCGCGGCGCCGAGGCTCGTCTGCCGCTCGTCCCCGACTTCGAGTACGGCGTGCTCTCCATGTCTGGCGAGGTACACGTCGACGGCGTCCCAGTCCTGCCCGGCTCGATGCTCTACCTCGGCTGCGGCCGCACCGAACTCCCCCTGCGCGCCGAGTCCGACGCCGGGATCATGCTGCTCGGCGGCGAGCCCTTCGCCGAGGAACTGATCATGTGGTGGAACTTCATCGGCCGCACGCAAGACGAGATCGAACAGGCGCGCGCGGACTGGATGACCGGCACCCGCTTCGGCGAGGTCAAGGGCTACGACGGCGACCGGCTGTCGGCGCCCGAGCTTCCGCCCGTACCGCTCAAGCCTCGCGGCCGCGTCCGGTGAGAGAGCGGGCTCTCACCTGTTTACGCAGGTGAGAGCCCGTCCTGCCGCGTCTGTGCTTTGGGGTAAGTGTCAACGAACGCCCAGGCGCCGACCATGCGGCGGCCGAGGTTGGGGAGCAGACGGTGTACCTCGGTCGACTCGCCGAGCTGGACGTGGCGGGGACTGAGGAGCTCCCGCACCGGCTCGGCCGCGACGAAACCGCGGCCGCCGCACACGGAGAGCGCGGCCTGGCGATCAAGATTGCTCATGACGCTCAACCTATTCCCGAGAGGGGCTCCGACGGGCCGGTACCCACGCGAAAATAGTAGTGGAATATTCAACCACGCGGGGCGGGTTGAGGGGTGCGGAAGGTACGAACCAAGCGACATGGGAGGCGTCCGTGAGCGAGACGAGCAGCGGGACGTACTACGAGTACGGAACGGCCGCCGAACGCTGGGACCGCGCGCAGCTCTTCTTCGACGCCAAGGAGTACCTCACGGCGGTACGGATCCTGCGCGGCCTCGTCGCCGAGGTGCCCGAGCAGACCTCGGCGCGGCTGCTGCTCGCCCGCGCCTACTACCACTCGGCGCAGCTGGGGCGCGCGGAGACCGAGCTGCGGGCCGTCCTGGAGCGCGATCCGGTCGAGCACTACGCCCGGCTGATGCTCGGCCGCACCCTGGAGCGGCAGGGCCGGGCCGCCGAGGCCGCGCCCCATCTGCGGCTCGCCGCCGCGATGTCCGGGGAGCAGCCGCCCGGCCCGGACGCCTGACCTCGCCGACCGCCGGCACCCGGGCCTTGAGGGGTTCAGGTCCCGCCGAGGCGGTCCAGCAAGGCCGGCAGGTCGGCGAAGGAGTCGATGACGTGGTCCGGGGTGCCGTCGGCCGCCTCGACGGCCTCCGGGAGGTACTTGCCGGTCTTGACCAGGACGCCGGTGACGCCCGCGCGCTGGGCGGCCAGGACGTCGGACTCGACGTCGTCGCCGACCATGAGGGCGTCCGCCGGGTCCGCGCCGAGCCGGGCGAGGGCGGTGGCGAAGAACGCGCCCGAGGGCTTGCCGGTGATCTCGGCCTCCACGCGGGCGGCCCGTTCGAGGCCGAGCAGGAAGGCGCCCGTGTCGAGGTCGAGCCCCTCGGCGGTGCGCCAGTAGAGGTTGCGGTGCATGGCGACGAGCCGGGCGCCGTGCTGGACGTGCCGGAAGGCCTGGTTGAGGGCCTGGTAGGTGAAGTCGGCGCCCGCGCCGCCGAGGACGACCACGTCGGCGCCGGACGCGTCCGCCTCCACCGCGTCGACGAGCCGCACGCCGTCGAGGTCGGCCGTCACGTCCCCGGTGTTGATCAGGAGGCAGCGGGCGTCCGGGTGATGGTCCCGCAGGTAGGCGGCGGTGGCCGCCGGGGCGGTCAGGATGTCGTCCGCGCCGACCGGGAAACCGGCTCCGGCCAGCCGTTCGGCGATCACAGCGCGGGTCTTCGAGGTGGTGTTGGTGACCAACGCCAGCGGCATGCCGTCGGCGCGCAGCCGCTCCATCGCCGCGACCGCCCCGGGGAGCGGTTTCCACGAGACGGTGAGGACGCCGTCGACGTCGATCAGGAGCGCCCGGACAGGACCCGGGTCCGACGGCGCACGCTGCGTACTCTCCATGGAACCGACCGTTGCCGACTTGCGCGGGGAGCGCAAATGGGGTTGCGTCGAAGTAGGTGTGGACGTGGTGTCTGTTCCCCTGGTTGGGGGTGAACCACCGTGCTGTTCACCGATCGGACGGACGCGGGCCGCCGCCTCGCCGAGGCGCTGCGGCATCTGGAGAAGGAGGACCCCGTCGTCCTGGGCCTGCCCAGGGGCGGGGTACCGGTCGCCTTCGAAGTGGCCCACGCGCTCGGCGCGCCCCTCGATGTGATCGTCGTCCGCAAGCTGGGGGTGCCGTACCACCGCGAGCTGGCCTTCGGGGCCATCGGTGAGGGTGGGGTACGGGTGGTCAGCGACGACATCGTCCGGCGCAGCGGCAGCGACCGCGCCGACCTGATGGCCGTGGAGGAGGCCGAGCAGGCCGAACTGGAGCGCCGGGCGGCCCGGTTCCGGCAGGCCAGGGAGAGGGTCCCGCTGAGCGGCCGTACGGTCGTGGTGGTGGACGACGGCATCGCCACCGGTGCCACGGCTGCCGCCGCCTGCCAGGTTGTACGGGCCCAGGGCGCCGCCCGGGTCGTGCTGGCCGCGCCGGTCGCCCCGCCGGACGCCGTGAGCCGGCTGCGGCCCGCCGCCGACGAGGTGGTGTGTCTGTCGACACCGGCCGGGTTCCGCGCCGTCGGCGAGTGGTACCAGGACTTCTCCCAGACGGAGGACGAGGAGGTGCTCGCGCTGCTCGCGGAGGCGTCGGCGTGGGTGCCGGTAGAGCAGGACACAGCACGGGGCTCCGCCCCGGAGGAGGCGGGGGACGTGGGTGGGCCGGTCGAGGTGGACGTCGGCGACGGGCTGCGGCTGGCCGGGGATCTGACGCTGCCGCCGGGGGCGTCGGCGGTGGTGATGTTCGCGCACGGCTCCGGCAGCAGCCGCCACAGCCCCCGCAATCGGGCGGTCGCCGAGGCCCTCAATGGGGCCGGGCTCGGCACGCTGCTGTTCGACCTGCTCACACCCGCCGAGGAGGCGGACCGGGCCCACGTCTTCGCCGTCGACACGCTCGCCGAGCGCCTGCGGGGCGCCACGCGCTGGCTGAGGGGCCGTGGGCATGCCGCCATCGGCTACTTCGGGGCGAGCACGGGCGCCGCGGCCGCGCTGCGGGCCGCCGCCGCGCCGGACGCGGCGGTCAAGGCCGTGGTCTCCCGCGGCGGCCGCCCCGACCTGGCCGGCCCCGCGCTCGCGGACGTACGGGCGCCGACGCTGCTCGTCGTGGGCGGCCGAGACACCCTGGTCCTCGACCTCAACCGGCAGGCGGAGGCGGAACTGCGCTGCGAGAAACGCCTGGAGGTCGTCCCCGGCGCCACGCACCTCTTCGAGGAACCGGGCGCCCTGGACGCGGTCGCCCGCCTCGCACGGGACTGGTTCACGTACCACCTGACCCCCGGGGCACGAGCCTGAGGCCGGACGGGGCGGCGGCCGATGGCGGCGGCGAGCGGCAGGGCCCTTACGGCCGGGCCGAGCGGCCGCCCCCTCGCAGCAGCCGCGACCATGCGCCGTTACCGATTGCCCCCGCGGCACGGGGGCCGGGCCGCCCTGTCTCGGGGCAGCCGATGGCTGCGCCAAGCGGCGCGGGCCTTACGGCCGGGCCGAGCGGCCGCCCCCTTCGCGGCAGGCGCGACCATGCCCCGTTACCGACTGCCCCGGGCACCCGCCTGGCGGCCGCCCCCTCGCGGCAGCCGCGACCATGCGCCGATACCGACTGCCCGCCGGGCACCCGCCTGGCGGCCGCCCCTTCGCGGAAGCCGCCACAATGGCCCGTACCGACTCCGGGGGGAACCCAGATGCGCCTGCGCTGCGCCGTGCTCGACGACTATCAGAACGCCGCGACGACCGTCACCGACTGGTCTCCCGTCGCTGATCGGGTGGAGGTCGTCGCCTTCGCCGCGCACCACCGACCGAGGACGAACTCGCCCTGGCGCTGGTCGACTTCGACATCGTGGTCACGCTGCGCGAGCTCGTCGCCTTCCCCGCCACGCTGCTGTCCCGGCTGCCCCGGCTGAAGCTGCTCGTCGCCTCCGGCATGCGCAACTCCGTCATCGACTACGCGGCCGCCGAGGCGGGTGGGGTGACGGTGTGCGGCACCGCCAGCTCTTCGACGCCTCCGGTCGAGCTGACCTGGGCGCTGCTGCTCGGCCTGTCCCGGGGCATCGTCCCGGAGAACAACGCGCTGCGCGCGGGCGGCCCTTGGCAGAGCACGGTCGGCGCCGACCTGTACGGCCGCCGGCTCGGTCTGCTGGGCCTTGGCAAGATCGGCAGCCGGGTGGCCGACCGGTGCGGACGTCGACGCCGTCCTTACCGCGCTCACCGCCCGCGCCGAGGAACTGGAGCCGGTCGACACCGCGGCGGCCAAGCACCTGCATGAGGAGATCCACCCGCAGGTCGCCGCGTACGCGGCGGCGCTGGAACGGGCGGGCTACCCGCCGCGCCTGTTCTTCTCCCGCACCTTCGCCATCGACACCAGCCAGATCGTCAACCAAGGCCGCGCCGAGAACCTGTTCCGCGGGCTCGCCGCCACCAACGGTGAGCCGATGACCCCACGGGAGGAACGCGGCTTCGGCCAGGCCAGCCTGTCCACCGTCCGCGGCCCCATCTGGCGGATCACTCCGGTCCCGCTCACCCCCACTGGGCACCTGCCGATCGCAGTGGCGGGGAAGAAGAACCCGGCCGCGAGTGCGCCGAGCCTTCTGGTGGAGGAGCTCGACCCCTGCCACCACTCCCCGGTGATGCGCGCCACCGGCTGCCGGCTGCGCCGCCAGGTTCTGCGTCTGCCGGACGGCTGGATCGAGCACACCAGCATGAAGGAGGGACGCGAGGCGCACGCCCTGCCGGGTCTGCCTGCCGCCTGACCTTCCGGAACCAGAAACAGCCCCGGGCCCGGGCGGGTGAAGCCGGGGCAAAGCCCGCCCGGCCCCCGAAGGCGGCCGAGATACTGACGGCCATGACGAACAACCCAACACCCGCCCCGTTCTCCCGGATCAAGATCCGGACCGGGGCGCTGGTGTTCTGCGGCGACGACGTCGCCCTCATCCGACGCGACCGCGCTGACTCCACCCACTACACCCCGCCCGGCGGCAACGTCGAGGACGGCGAAGACCTCGGCGTCGCCCTCGCCCGTGAACTCGCCGAGGAACTCGGCCTGGACACGCCACAGGCCGAAGGCGGGGACCTGCTGTGGGTCGTCGACCAGCGCGTCACCCGCCCCGGCCCCACCCCGCCCCCGCGCAAGCTCCACCTGATCTACCGCTTCCACATCAGCCCCGACGTCCGCGCGACGCTCGCCGAGCAGGAGCTGGACGAGCTGCCCGACGGAAGCCACGAAGTCGGCGTGATCGAGTGGATCGACTACCGCAAGACCGCCGAGCTGCCGATCTTCCCGCCCATCGGCCCCGCCCTCGCCGCCCTCGCCGGCCCCCGTGCCGCCGTCGCCAGCGCCGCCCTGGACGCCGTCACCGACGCGAACTACACCTGGGTCTGACCGATGAAGCCGGTGAACACGCGCAGATCACAGGATGCGGGGCTTCGGCCGATCGGCCGGAAGCCCCGTCACGACGACCGCGCCGCGTCTTCGGGACGGGGGCGTCACCCGTACGGCGGGCCCGCCGCTGCGGGCGGAGAACCCTTGGACCGGGCATGACGGCCCCGGTGTCCTATCTCTGACCCACGGTGCAAAGTAGCCTGGGCACCGTCTTCCGGCTGCTCAACAACCGAGGCATCTCCACCCGCCAGATCGCGGGTGACGTCGGCATCGCCCAAGGGCGGCTGTACGACTACATGAACGGCAAGAGCCGGGTGGAGAAGCTGACGGTGTTCGAGCAGATCGCCGACGCCTTCCACATCCCTGGCCACCTGCTGGGGCTGGCCCGACGTTCCTGGGAGCCGGCAGCTGCGGTGCCGCAGCACCAGCACGCCGACCGTCCGCCGCCGGACGGCGACGATCTCGCGGCCATTAGGGCCTGTGTGAAAGTGCTGGTAGGCGGGTTGTTAGGGTCCGGTCATGGTGCGTCTGAAGATTGAGATATCCGTCCCGGAGAGTCATGCAGATGTAGTGATCGAGGCTCTCCATGCGGCTGGGGCGGGCCGGGTCGGCGAGTACGCGCGGTGTTCCAGCGTATGGAGGGTGACCGGCAACTGGCAGCCGTTGCCCGGCTCGCAGCCGTATGACGGCGAGGTGGGCGTCGTGCAGCACGGTGAGGAATGCAGGATCGAATCCGTCTGTGATGCGGAGCAAGCCCGCGCCGTCCAGCAAGCGGTCCGCGATGCCCACCCGTACGAGGAAGCGGTCATCCACTTCCTTCCCCTGTACGAGCCGTGATTCAGCCGACAGACGCACGCATCACAGCCACTCGTTGATGGCTGCGACGAGGGCGGTGGTCTCGTAGCGGACGGCAAGTTTGATGCCCCTATGGATGTCAAGCAGCTGATCTTGGCTCGTCCGTACTCGGTCGGAGCGTGATGATCGTCTGGTAGATCTCGCGGGTGACGTAGCGTTTGAGGCAGCGAATGGCTTCGCGGCGTGTCTTGCCTTCGCAGACTCGGCGGTCGACGTAGGCGCGGTTGCGAGTGTCCCAGCGCATCCGGGCCAGGACGCGTCGGGCCGTTTGCGCGGCCGCCCCAGCCCTTGTCGGGGCACCCGGATGCGCTCCAGGACCGGTTCGAACTGCGGAGAATCCCCGCGCTGCCCGGCCCTGATCACGATCGACATTGGCTTCTGGCCCTGCTCGACCGCGAGATGGAGCTTGGTGGTCAGACCGCCCCGTGAACGCCCGAGGCCGTGGTCGTCCCGCTCGGTCTCAACGCCACCGGGCGGCTCCTTCTGGAGACCCCCCCCTTTTGACCGCTCCGGCAGCGTGCTGGTGGGCTCGGCACACCGTCGAGTCGACGCTCACATCCCAGGTGATCAGGTCGTCGCGTCCGCCCGGGCCTGGAGCTGGGTGAAGATCTGCTTCCAGGTGCCGTTCCGCTGCCAGCGCCGGAACAGGTCGTAGACCCGGTCCCACGGCCCGTACCGCTCGGGCACATCCCGCCACGGTGTCCCGGCCCGGGTCCGCCACCGTATGCCGTTGATCAACTGCCGCCGGGGCCATATCGGCGGCCGGCCGGACTTCTTGCCCTCGGCAAGAGCGGTTCCAGCCGGGTCCACTGTTCGTCCGTCAGGTCTCCACGCGCCACAGCACGTGATCATTTCACGCCCAAGATCGACTTCCACAACAGGTCCTAGTGGTGTGACCGGTAACGATCGCCGGGTTGGGGGCCGGGCCATGGTCGAGAGCGGCCGACTGCCCCAGCGCCTGACACGAGCGGCGTACAACGACAGGTGGTCGGTTGCCCGGGGCGGTCTACTGGGGCAGGGCACCAAACTGAGCGATCCCGGAAGACGCGGCGCCGGGCGAGGTAAGGAGCAGTGCATGGTTCTCCAAATTGTCAGAGCATCGATCAAGCCGGAGCAGCGTGAGCACTGGCTCGAGGTGATTCGCGGCAACGCGGCTCGGACCCGTGCTGAGGAGGGCTGCGAGGGCTATCAGATCGCCGAAGATCTCGAAGCGCCGAATACCTTCGTGATCATCGAGCAGTGGGCCAACCGCGACGCCGTGTACAGGCACTTCCAGAATGAATTCGAGGCGCTCATGGCCGCTTTGGGCGACGTCTTCGCAGCACCGCCTGAAGCCTGGATCCACGACCTGGCCTCGACGCTGACTCTCGATGAAGTCCTTGCGAAAGCTGGACTGACCCGGTAATCGAGCGAACCAGCGGGCAGCGCAGGCCCGTCTGGGGCCAGACCTGGTGCGTGTCTGCCCAGGTGTGAGGGACGTGAGGTCAGGGCCGTCAACGTCGGGCGTCAACCGAGAGCGGTGATCTCTCAGCTCACCACGACCCACCACAAGATCAATTATCAGACAGGTCCTAGGGTGCGGTCAGGCGCCCCAGGAGGACGCCGAGGATCTCCTCGGCGTGCGTCCAAAGCAGGGCCCCGCCCGCCCCCGGCACACGGTGGTGCACGGCGCCGGGGATGCGCGCGGCCAGGCAGGCGCCCTGGTCGGGCGAGTGGGTGAGGTCCAGTTCGCCGTACCAGAGGTCCACCGGCGCCGTGACCTCCCGCAGGGCGATCCCCCAGCGGCCCATGGCGAGGACCGTGTCGCGGGCGTAGCCGAGCGGGCCCTGGGCGAAGGCGTCGGCGAGCGCGGCGCGGTACGCGGCGGCGAAGCCGGGCTCCCCGTAGACCGCCAGATCGGCCTCCGGGCTGCCCGCCATGACCATGTCCCACATGGCGTCGGGGGTGAAGCGGGCGAAGACCTCCTCGGCGGCGCCGGGATCGGCCGCCGTCAGCTCCACCAGCCGGCGCAGGTCGGCGGGCAGGGCCGCGGCGAAGTGCGGCGCGGCGATCTCGTCCGCGCCGGAGACCACGGCCAGTGCGCCGACCACTCCGGCCGCGGCGCAGGCGAGCGCGAACGGCGCTCCTTGCGAGTGGCCCACCATCGCGGGCCGGCCGAGCCCCCGTAACAGGGCGAAGGCCCGCATGTCCTCGGCGAAGTCGGCGAACGTACGGCCGGGGGCGGGCGTCGAGGCCCCCAGTCCGGGCCGGTCGATGCTGATCAGCCGGACGCCGAGCCCTTCCACGGCGTTCGCGCCGAAGCCGAGGCGCCGGGTGGTCGCCGCGCCCGGCACACACAGCACCGGCGTCCCGCCGGGCGGGCCCCACTCGGCCCAGCCCAGCGTCCTTCCGTCCGGCAGTTCCTGTTCCCCCGCGCGTGCGGGGGCGGTCACGATGTCCATGGGCATGATCGGAACACGCCTCGGGGCCGGCCTGCGACGTCTTTTTCCCGCCGTCGCCGCCGGGGGCCGACACGGCCCGACAAAAATCCGGTCCGCCTTACCGACACCACTCTTACGGGCGTATGGGTAACGTGGGTCACAGACGGGAGGCGGACGAGGGTGCCCTCGATCGCCTCACGAGGAACGACCGAAAGGCACGGCTGCTCATGCCACTCGTCTCCTCGCGTCCTGCCACGGCTCGACGCGCACGCCTGCAGGACGTCAACGCCATCGTCCGGCTGCTGTCCGGTGGTCGGCGACAGTTCGCCGAGGAGGCGCAGCCCGAGCTGCGTCTCACCCTCGCCCACTTCGGTCTGGAGACCGGCGAGGTGTGGGTTACCGAGTCGCCGGCGGGCACGCTGGAGGCGGCGGCGGTGTGGCTGCCGCCGGGCGCCGTCATCGACGAGGGTGAGTACCGCGCCCTGCTGCGGCTGCACGAGATCGGCCCGCCCGAGCGGACGCCGGCCGCGCACCATCCCGTACGTCTCCAGCCGGACGACGACCACTGGCTGCTGGCCGCCCTGGGCACGACCGCCGACAGCGGGCCGGAGGCCGCCGGGGCCGTGCTGGCGCCCGTCCTCGGCCTGATCGACGAGGCGGGGGAGCCGGCGTACGCGAGCCGTCCGGCGTCCTTCCAGGCGCGGCTGCTGAGCCGGTGGGGCTTCGTGCCGTGGAGTGACGGCCGCCCCGGCCTGCTGCGCCGCGAGCCGGTCGTCCGGGACGCGGCAGCCTGACCTCGAGGCCGACACCCAGGCCTGACCTCAAGGCGGACCCCGAGGCCTGACCTCAAGGCCTGACCCTCAAGGCCCCCGCCGTCCCGTCCCGGGCTAGTCCATGATCGCCCCGCACGAGATGTTGACGTCCGCCGCCGTGATCGTGCGGGCCCGGTCCGAGGCAACGAAGGCGGCGACGTCACCGACGTCGGCGAGGGTCGCCGTACGGTTCAGCAGCGCGGCGCTTTCGATCTCGGCGGCGATGCCGTCCCGGCCCGGGAAGGCCTCGGCGAGCGCCTCGGGGACACCCGCCGACTTCAGCGTGACGAACCGGATGCCGTGCGGACCGAGCTCCACGGCCCACTGGCGGCGCAGGCTCTCGACGGCGTCCAGGGCGACGACGAAGCCGCCAAGGCCCGGGAACGTCTGGGGCCCGCCCCCGCCGAAGGCCAGCATCACGCCCGTGCCGCGCGGGATCATATGGCGGGCTGCCGCCCTGGTGGTCAGGAAGTGGGTGCGGGTCGCGGTGACGATCGGGCGGGCGAAGTCGTCCGCGGAGATCTCCGTCAGCGGCTCCTGGACGTCTCCGTAGCCGATCGCGTTGAACGAGACGTCGAGCCGTCCGGCCTCCTCCACCACGCCGTCGACGTACGCGTCGACGGCCGCCTCGTCGAGCGCGTCCAGCTCGGCCGTGGCGGCGGTGCCGCCGTGCGCCCTGATGTCCGCGGCGACCGGGCCGAGTTTCGCGCCGGTCCGCCCGGCCAGGAAGACCCTGGCTCCCTCGCGGGCGAAGCCGCGGGCCGCCGCCCCGCCGATCGGGCCGCCCGCGCCGTAGACGACGGCGACCTTGCCCTCAAGCAGCATGGGCCTTCACCTCTTCCGTACCGATTCCGCACCACGTCCGTAGTGAATGCGTCAGTGAATGCGTCGTGAGGACAGGGGACGATCATCGCCTCGCGCCCCCCGGCCCCCGAGGGCGACACGCAGACCTGGACACTCGCCCCGAAGCAGACATACGGTCCAAGAGTGGGCAGCTGTCCGGTTCCGTCAGGTGCCCCCTGGCCGGTCGACGCACCGGTGGGGTAGACCGGCGGACGACTGTCCCTCACCAGTGGAGGTCCCGCATGGGCGGAAGCGCGAGCAGCTCGGAACCAGGCAAGACGCGGTTCGACGACATCTACGACCGGCCGGACCCGCGCGCCTACTTCCAGCGGCTCGGCCCGCTGGCGTACGAGATCCCGCACCACGCGCAGGAGGTCTTCCGCCGGATTCGCGAGGAGCGGTCGGCGGCCTCCGGCGGCGTGCCCGTCACGGTCCTCGACGTGTGCTGCTCGTACGGGATCAACGCCGCTCTGCTCAACCACGACCTCACCCTGGACGACCTCTACGCGCACTACACCGGCGCCGAGGCGCTCACGCTGACACGGTCCGAACTGGTCGACCGGGACAAGGCGTTCTACCGGCAGCACCGCCGCACCGACGCGGGCCGGGTCATCGGCCTCGACACCGCGGGCAACGCCCTGCGCTACGCCCTGGACGTCGGACTGCTCGACGAGGCGTACGCCGAGAACCTGGAGGAGCGCCCGCCGGGCGCGGCGCTGCGGCGCACCCTCGCGACGACCGGCCTGATCACCCTGACCGGAGGCGGCAGCTACATCACCCACCGCACCTTCGGCGCCCTGCTCGAAGCCGCCCGCACGCCGGTGTGGGTGTGCGCGTTCGTGCTGCGTACGGTCAGCTACCGGCCGGTGGCCGAACTCTTCGAGGCGCACGGCCTGGTCACCGAGACCGACCCGGCCTGGACGTACCCGCAGCGGCTGTTCACCAGCGCCGTGGAGCAGGCCGACGCGGTCGAGCGGGTCCGGCGCGCCGGTGAGGACCCGACGGGGCGGGAGAGCGAGGGGCGTTACTACGCGCGTCTGTACGTGTCGCGGCCGCGGGCCCGGGCGAGCTAGCCCGCCGGTCGGGCCGCGCGGCCCGGCGCCTACGGTGTCCAGGTGATCGTCCGCGGTCCGCGGACGTCGGATCCTGGAAGGAAGCGACGACATCATGCGACGCATCGCCCTCCGGCGCCCGGCGGGTGCCCGGTGACGAGCGGCTCCCCCGCGCCGGCCGGCGCCCCGGAGGCCTCCCTGGACACCGTGGTGGTGTGGACCGAGGGGCACCTCGGCCGCATCGTCCTCAACCGTCCCAAGGCCCTCAACGCCCTCACCCACGCCATGGTGCGGCGGATCGCCGACGCCTTGAGCGCCTGGGAGGAGGACCCCGCCGTACGGGCGGTGCTCGTCACCGGCGCCGGTGAGCGCGGGCTGTGCGCGGGCGGCGACATCCGGGCCATCCATGACGACGCCCGCTCCGGCGGGTCGGCGTCGGCGGACTTCTGGCGCGACGAATACCGCCTCAACGCGCGGATCGCCCGCTTCCCCAAGCCGTACGTCGCCGTGATGGACGGCATCGTGATGGGCGGCGGTGTCGGGATCTCGGCGCACGGCGGCGTACGGATCGTCACCGAACGCTCCCGGGTGGCGATGCCGGAGACAGGGATCGGCTTCGTCCCGGACGTGGGCGGTACGTATCTGCTCGCCCGCGCCCCGGGCGAGCTGGGCACCCATCTGGCACTGACGGCCACGGCGGTGGGCGCCGGGGACGCGCTGCTGTGCGGCCTCGCCGACCATTTCGTACCGTCAACGCTGCTGCCGCAGCTCGCCGAAGACCTCACGCGGGACCCGGTCGCCGCGGTCCTCGCCCGCCACGTCCGCCCGGCGCCGGACGGCGAGCTGGCGGCGCAGCGGGAGTGGATCGACTCCTGCTACGCCGCCGGGACGGTCGAGGAGATCGTCGAGCGGCTCGACGCCCACGGCGGGCCCGCGGCGAAGGAGGCCGCGGCGGCCCTCCTCGCGAAGTCCCCGACCGCTCTCAAGGTCACTTTGGCGGCGCTGCGGCGCGCCCGCCGGCTCGGTTCGCTGGAGCGGGTCCTGGAGCAGGAGTACCGCGTCTCCTGTGCGGCGCTCGCCTCGGCCGACCTGGTGGAGGGCATCCGCGCGCAGGTGATCGACAAGGACCGCCGGCCGCGCTGGTCGCCGCCCACGCTCGCCGAGGTCACGGACGCGGACGTGGCCCGCTACTTCGCGCCGCTCGGCGAGCGGGAACTGCGCCTCGGCGGCGAGGGCACCGACCGGCCTCTCGGATGACGCATCGGGCGACGCTTCGGGCGACGCATCGGCGGTCGTTTTCCGGAAAGGCGCTCTACGGGAAGTCTGCCGCCAGGGAAGGGAGACGCCGTGTCCAGGCTGACGTCGGGGACCACCCCTCGTGGATCACGATCGCACCGGCCGATGGCGGGCCGGACGGTCGTGGTCACCGGCGCCAGTGCCGGGACGGGCCGCGCGGCCGCGCGGGAGTTCGCCCGGCAGGGCGCCCGGGTGGGGCTGCTGGCCCGGGGCCGGGCGGGTCTTGAGGCGGCCGCCGCGGAGATCGAGGCGGCGGGCGGCCGGACGCTGGCCGTGCCCGTGGACATGGCGGACCCGGCCCAGGTCGAGGCGGCCGCCGACCGGGTGGAGGCCGCGCTCGGACCGATCGACGTCTGGGTGAACGCTGCCTTCACCTCCGTCTTCGCGCCCTTCCCGGAGATCGGGGCCGATGAGTACGCCCGCGTCACCGAGGTGACGTACCTGGGGTACGTGAACGGGACGCGGGCGGCGCTGCGGCGGATGCTGCCCAGGGACGCCGGGGCCGTGGTCCAGGCGGGTTCGGCGCTCGGCGAGCTGTCCGTGCCGCTCCAGTCGGCCTACTGCGGCGCCAAGCACGCCGTCAACGGCTTCACCGCCTCCGTACGCATCGAGCTCCTGCACCGGCGCAGCCGGGTCGCCGTCACCGTCGTGCAGCTGCCCGCGCTCAACACCCCGCACTTCTCCTGGGTGCTGTCCAGGCTGCCCGGCCTGCCCCGGCCGGTGCCGCCGGTGTACCAACCGGAGGTGGCGGCCAGGGCGCTGGTGTACGCGGCCCGGCATCCGCGCCGTAAGCAGTATCTGGTGGGCGCGTCGACGGCCGCCGCCGTCCTCGCGCACAAGGTCGCGCCCGCGCTCCTCGACCGTCACCTCGCCCGGACCGGCTACGCCTCCCAGCAGACCGGCACCGCGGCCCCGCCCGGCCGCCCGCACAACCTGTGGCATCCCCTTGACGATGCCGTCGATGCAGTCGATGCCGTCGACGGCGAGGAGACCGGGCGGGACTTCGGGGCGCACGGCCGCTTCGACGAGGAGGCCGCAGGCCACTCCCCGTACACGGCCCTGGCCCGCCATACCGCCCTGGTCGCGGTGGCTGCGGGGGGCGCGGCGGCGGCCGCGGTGCGGGCCGCTCGGCGTGTCCGGGCGCGCCCTGGCGGGTGATCGGGGGAACGCCGCGGTGACGTCCCGGTGCGGCCGGGGTACGCGTGGTGCATGGCGGCCTCGGTATCGGATCTGCGGAACACGGCGGCGCTGCTGCTCAAGGGCTACACCTGGCTGCCCGACCGGCTGCGCCACGGCGATGGCGGGCCGGTGCGGGCCCGCCTGCTGGGTCGGCCGGCCCTCGCCCTGCACGGCCCGGAGGCCGTCGGGTTCTTCTACGACGAGCGGAACGTACGGCGCGGGGGCGCGCTGCCGGGGCCCGTGCTCGACACCCTCTTCGGGCGTGGCGCGGTGCACACCCTGGACGGCGAGGCCCACCGCGTGCGCAAGGCGCTCTTCGTCGAGCGGCTCACCGACGCCGAGGCGGTCTCCGCGCTGGTGGAGCGGGTACGGGAGGAGTGGCGGCAGGCGTTCGAGGCGCGCGGCGGGACGGTGGTGCTCTTCGACGAGACCGCGCTCGTGCTGGCCCGCGCCGTCTCGGCGTGGGCCGGTATCGGGCTCTCCGAGGCGTGGACGCGGCGGCTGGCGCGGGACGCGGTGGCAATGGTGGACGGCTTCGCCACCCCCGGCCCGCGCCATCTGCGGGCGCGGGTGGCCCGGACCCGCCAGGAGCGGAGGATCGCGCGGCTCGTCACCCGGCGGCGCTCGCACGGCGGCGGACCGGGGCCCGCGCCCACGGTGCTGTCCGCGGTGACCTGGCACCGGGACGCCGACGGGACGCTCCTCGACGCCCGCACCGCCGCCGTCGAACTGCTCAACGTGGTCCGGCCGACGGTGGCGATCGCGTGGTTCGTCACCTTCGCCGCGCACGCGCTGCACCGCTGGCCGGAGCATCGGGACCGGCTCGCCGACGAGCCCGCGTACGCCCTCGCCTTCGCCCATGAGGTGCGCCGCTTCTACCCGTTCGCGCCGTTCCTCGGGGGCCTCGCCGCCCGCGACACCACCTGGCAGGGCGCGCCCGTCCCCGAGGGCACGATGCTCCTGCTCGACGTCTACGGGCACAACCACGATCCGGCCCTGTGGCCGGAGCCGTACCACTTCCGCCCCGACCGTTTCCTCGGCCGGACGCCGGGCGCCGACGAGATGATTCCGCAGGGCGGCGGCGACACGGCCACCGGCCACCGCTGCCCGGGCGAGGACATCACCGTGGCGGTGCTCAAGGCCCTGTCGGCGGAGCTCGCCACCCTGGATCACACCGTGCCCGACCAGGACCTGCGGATCTCGCTGCGCCGGATCCCGACGCGGCCCCGCAGCGGATTCCGTATGACGCTCGGCCGCTGACGGCCCGGCCGCTGACTCCCGGTGCAGGAGTCCGGTCGGTGAGCCGCCGGCCGGGCGCACGGGCCCCGGCCGACGGCTCGTACCTCACTTCGCCTCGGGCCTCACTTCGCCGTGTCCGACCAGCCGTACTCCGTCCCCTCCTTCGTGGGCGCGGTCACCGCGCCCGCCGCTTCCATGTCGCGGTCCGCCGCACGCATGAGCTGTGTGGCGAGGTCCTTCATCGCGCGGCTCGCGGCGAGTTCGTCGCCGATCGCGGGGACGTCGACATCGGAAGGGTTGCACCGTGCGGTGCCCTTGCCGGTGAGCGTCGAGGTGCCCGTGTCGAGTTCCGCCCGTGCCTTCGTGGTGCCGTCCTCCTCGACCAGATTCAGGCCGACCGTCCACTGATGGGTGCGTGTCATGGCCGCCCGCCTCCTTGCAGTCCGCCGTGTTGCTGCGCCTGTCGTACCCGCGCCGGGGCGACGCGGGGCGTCTCCCCTCCCCTGCGTTCCAGGATCCTCCCCTGCCGGGCCAACGGCACGTCCGCGGCGCCGAGCCGCTCCCGTCAGCTCCCCGCCGGCTCCCGGTCAGCTCCCGGGCAGCCACTCGGCGAGGCCCGCGCGGACCCGCGCGTCCCGGAAGAAGCCGCTGTGGGCGACCGCGCCCGCCGACGGGATGAGGAGCGGATCGCCGACGACGTACGAACCGGCGCGGTGGACGCCCTCGGTCGGTACGACGAGGTCGTTGCCGACACCGAACAGCCGGTCCACCAGCCCGTCGAGCGCGCGCATCGCCACCCCCGCGTCCTGGGCGGGCTCGAAGTCGGACGTCACCGCGCGCACCGAACCCGAGGACGGGACGGCGGAGGCGTTGATCTCGCCGAGGCCCTCCGACGACGGGTCCATCGCCGCCAGTCCGTCCAGCCCGCCGAGGACACCCGTCGCACCGTGCTTCACGACTTCGAGGACGACCTCGAGGGTGGTGCTCACCAGCTCGTCCGGAAGCAGGCCGAGCAGATTGGTGAAGACCCCGAGCAGATCGCTCAGCCGCTGCCTCTCGGCGAGGACCGTGCCCGCGTTGGGGGTGGCGACATGGACGAGCGTACGAACCGAGGGGGCGGGCCGTCCCGCGCCCGCCAGGCCGTCCCGTCCCAGGTGGCGGGCGACGAGACCGCCCCGGGAGTGGGTGACGACGTCGAGGGTGAGCCGCCGGTCGGCGGGCAGGTGCTCAAGGAGCCAGCGCGCGTTGTCGACGGGGTCCAGGTGGACGGTCGGATGGTCGAAGACCAGGACGCGGCCGTCGTAGCGCCGGTGGAGGTCGTGCAGCAGCCGCTCGTCGTCGGCGAGGCCGCGAAAGCCGGTGCGGCACCTGCTGAACGTGCCGTGGACGAAGAGCAGGAAGGGCCGGTCGGCGAGTTCTGCGAGCCGGCCCGCGGTCACCTGCACGCCGGACCCCTCATCGGCCCCGTCACCCGCCTGTCCGCCCGCCTGCTCGCCCGCCGCGAGGAACGTCTGCGGGGTGGTCAGCCGGAGCCCGTACGGCCGGTGCCTCTTCTCCCACCGGCTCACCGCGAAGTCGGCCGCGAGACCGGCCGCCCGCTCGATCGGGAACCGCAGCAGGTGCAGGACCTTCCCGACGCCGAACCCGACGATGCCCCGGTCCGCCGCCGGCCCGCCCGCGGGGAGCGTGAACTGCTCCATCGGGACATGGAACGTCTGGGCCCCCGCGGCCCGGTCGGTGCCGCCACCCCGCACCGCCTCCTCGGGGAACACCCAGCGCACGACGCCGGTCGCGTCGGCCTCCAGCAGGACCTGGCCCTCGCCCGGCGGGGGCGCGGGCGCCTCCACCAGGAGGTGGGGGCCGGGCGCTCCGCTCCGGTCGGGACCTGCGGGCCGGCGTGGCACGGTCAGGTCGCTCAGCGGCAGAGAGAGCACCGGCCGCATCCCGGCCTCCTGCGCGGCCGTCCCCAGCAGGCGCGCGGCGGGCTCGGGAACGTGGTCGGCGAGCAGTTGCTCCGGCAGCCCGCCAGGGGCCGCGTCGCGCACCGGAGCCCCCGCCGCGGCCCATCGGCGGACCTCGCCGACGCGCCCGCCGACCTCCGAGGAGCGCAGGACCAGACCGTAGGGGAGTTCGCTGCGTCCGTCGCGTTCGAGATCAGGCATCGTCCGTTCCTTCCTGTCCTGCCGAGGCGCGGTCCGCGGTCCACCGCACGGTCAGCCGGGGGTGGCCGAAGAAGAGGTAGGCGAGCGGGGTCGACAGATCGGCCCCGGCGGCGCCGAACGTTCCGGCGCGCCGCATGCGCAGGTACTCGGCGGGGGCCGTGCCGTCCTTCAGTACGGCCTTGTAGAAACCTTGGGCGAAGTTCTTGGCGACCTTGTCGTCGACGTTCCACAGCGGGGCGACGGCCGCCTGCGCCCCGATGCCGAGGAAGGCCGGCACCATGCCCGCGTACGCGCCGAGCGCGCTGCGGCCCTGCCCCACCTGGCAGGCGTTGAGGAACACCAGCCGCACCCCGCTGCTCTCCACACCGCTGACGGACCGTCGGCTCAGGTACGTGCCGTCCACCATCTGCAGACCGTCCTCCAACTCCTCCGTGCTGAACTTGCCGTGCACGGCGAGGTGGAGGATGTCCGGCCCCTGCTCTCCCTCCAGGGCCATGAGCACCTGGTCGGTGGTGGCCGGAACGGGGTTCGCGCGGTAGTGCCGGATGAGGTGTTTGGCCTCGGCCTTCGCCTGCTTGAGTTCGGCGACGGCGTAGTCGCCGGTCACCACGGACATCGTGCGGGGTCGCAGATGTGCGGGCGGGGCCGGGGTGCGCTGCCGGTCGCCGTAGATCCAGCGGCCGACGACCGCCTGGGCGCCGAGGTGGGCGGGGGCCGCCGCGTCCAACGGCTCGGGCATCAGGGCCAGTTCCCAGGGGACGTACGGGTCCCAGGTGGCCAGGAGCAGGCTCGGCGGGCGGGAGCCTTCCCCGGCGGCCCGCAGGGCGGCCCACACCTCCGGCGGCACGGCGTCGCGCGCCTCGCGGCCGACCCCCTTGAGGTAATGGGCCAGGTCGTAGGCGTCCTTGCGGTCCTGCACACCGCGCATGACGGAGCGGGCCCAGTCGGCCTCGCCGCCGAGAGTGGTCACGAGCGGCTTGTCGCAGGCGCCGACGCCCGGGTGCGGGGAGCGGTACAGCCAGCAGTGCTGCCGCCCGTCGCCGTCGTTCCCCGGCGCCACGACGATCTCCAGATCCGGCTGGGTGCCGGCGTCCACCTCCTCCGGCAGCACCCACACGCCTCCGGCGGCCTCCGCCCGCGGTTCCTCACCGCCCGGCTCCTGGGGCGCCTCCCCCACCCGTACGATCCGGTGGGCGACCCCGATGACGCTTCCACCGACCGTGTACACCGCGGTGATCACCCGATCGGCGGCCAGGGACGGGTCGTCCACGGCCCGGAGTCTGAGTATGCGGTACGGGTACGGGTCGTCGGGGCCGGCCCGCATCCGCAGGGTCAGCCGGTCTTCGCCGATCACGTCGAAGCCGTGCGCCAGGACGGCGACGTCGAGCGTGAACTCCCCGGCGGGAACGGTGAGCGGGGCGGGCTGGACGACTTCGGGCGTGGGGAGCGGTGCGAGCCCGACCCGCAGCTCGAACGCCTCGCGGGGCGCGACGTGTTCGGGGGCGTCGAGGCGGGCGTAGGCCTGGCGGGAGGGGGTGGTCCCCTCGGTCCGGGCGAGGCCCTGGCGCTCGGTGTGCCGGCGGCTGAACCGGTCCCGGAGGCGACGAGGCAAGCGGTGGCGGCCCGTCCGTGCCCACCTTCCCGCATACCCGTCCTCCGGGGGCGGCGCAACGGGCCCTGTCAGCGGGCCCGATGGCTGCGCGGTCTCCTCGCGCGGCGGGGGCGGGAGAGGTGGCGCCTCGGCCCCGCCAATTCCGGCGGGGACGGGTGATGCCGGCTCGTCCGACGCTTCCGGCGACGGCGCAACCATCGGTCCGCCGGACACCTGCGCGGGCGTCGTCGGCTCGCTGCCCTCCCCGTAGCCGGCCTCCGGCTCCAGCAGCCACGCGAGGCGGGCGAGCTCACCGGGGTGGGAGGACGGCTCCGGCCACCGCACCGGAGGGCGGCCGAGGTGAGGGGCCACCGTGGACAGCTCACGAAGCGTGGCGAGGCGTTCGTCGGGGCCCTCCTCCCGTAGCCGTTCGACGACGCTGCTCACCACCTCGGCCGGCGGCACGAGGGTGAGTACGGCGCCGAGCCACTCGGCCCGGTCGCGGGGCACGGGGCCCTTGATCGTGGGCAGGCTCGCAGCGACCGTGCCCGGCAGCACGTGGACGACCTGCCAGAGACGCTCCGTTGCGGCACGCAGCACATCGTCGTCCTTGTCCACGGCGCGCGCGACCGCGTCCACCAGCCACGACAGCAGGCGCGGTGCCTCCGACTCCGGAAGGGAGGCGAGCGGCGACAGGTCGGAGGGGAACCCGCGACCGTCGCCGACATGCCATGCCGCAAGCGCCGCCGTCTCCCGGGCCACGTGCGCCTCCTCGCCCGGCACGCGTGCCTCCGGCGGCCCCTCCACCGCCCGCTCCGGGACCGCGAGGGCCCGCCGCGCCGCGTCCTGGTGGGCCGAGGCGTCGTCGGCGGCCCACTCCTCAAGGACGGCCCGTACGTCCCCCACCGGGAGGTGTCCGGCCGCCTCGACCAGGGAGTCGGGCACCAGCGGCTCGGCCCGGAAGCGGCTGAGGACCAGCTCGGCGACCTCGGCCGCGGCCGGTCCGTCCAGCGGGAGCGCGGCGCACGCGGCGAGGGCTTCGGTGCGCAGAGTCCGGTTGTCCTCGTGGGCGGCGATACGCAGCAGCGGCCCGAGGTCGTCCGTCGTCAGGAAGCGGTGCGCGGGTGACGCCACGGCTCGGCCCTCCGGGAAGATCGCCCCACTCCTCACGGTAGCCCGGGCGACCTCCTCGGTCTTGTCGCGCGCCGCCGTTCAGCCGCGGTACGTCTCCAGCAGCCGCAGCCACACCTCGCTGATCGTCGGGAAGGACGGGACCGCGTGCCACAGACGGTCGAGGGGGACCTCGCCGGTGACCGCGATCGTCGCCGAGTGGAGGAGTTCGCCGACGCCAGGGCCGACGAAGGTGGCGCCGAGGAGGGTCCGCCGGTCCTCGTCGACGACGATGCGGGCGTGGCCGCGGTAGCCGTCGGCGTACAGGCCCGCGCCCGAGACGTTCCCGAGGTCGTAGTCGATGGCGCGGACCCGGTGGCCCTGCTTCTGGGCCTCGGCGAGGGTGAGGCCGACCGCCGCTGCCTCCGGGTCCGTGAAGACGACCTGGGGGACGGCGGAGTGGTCGGCGGTGGCGGCGTGGGCGCCCCAGCGGTCGGTCTCCAGCGGGGCGGTGCCGCGGGCGCGGGCCGCGATGGCGGCGCCCGCGATCCGGGCCTGGTACTTGCCCTGGTGGGTCATGAGAGCGCGCCGGTTGACGTCGCCGACGGCATAGAGCCAGTCGCTGCCCGTCACCCGCAGGCTGTCGTCCACGGACAGCCACGAGCCCGGTTCCAGGCCGACGCTCTCCAGGCCGATGTCGTCGGTGCGGGGCGCGCGGCCGGTGGCGACGAGGAGTTCGTCGGCGTCGAGGTGGTCGCCGCCTTCCAGGACGACGGTGAGCGGGCCGGTGCCGCCGTCGCGGACCACCGCGGCGACGGCGGTGTCCGTACGGATGTCGGCCCCGGCCTCGGCGAGTGCGGCGGCCACGTGCTCGCCGACGAAGGGTTCCATCCGGGGCAGCAGGCCCCCGCCCCGTACGAGGACCGTGACCCGCGCGCCCAGCGCCTGCCAGGCGGTCGCCATCTCCGTGGCGACCACTCCCCCGCCGATCACGGCCAGGCGGCCCGGGACGCGGTGGGAACTGGTGGCCTCGCGGCTGGTCCAGGGCTTGGCGCCGGTGAGGCCGGGGAGTTCGGGCAGGGCGGCGCGGGTGCCGGTGCACACGGCGACGGCGTGGCGGGCGGTCAGGACGTGGTGTTCGCCCTCGGGGCCGGTGACGGTGACGCGGCGGGGGCCGTCGAGGCGGCCGTGTCCGCGGTAGAACCGGGCGCCGGTGGACTCCAGCCAGGAGACCTGGCCGTCGTCCTTCCAGTCGCCGGTGAAGTAGTCGCGGTGGGCGAGGACCGCCTCGGCGTCCAGCGGGCCGTCCACCGACCGGCGCAGTCCGGGGACCCTGCGGGCGTCGGCGCGGGCGAGGGCCGGACGCAGCAGCGCCTTGCTGGGGATGCACGCCCAGTAGGAGCATTCGCCGCCGACCAGTTCACTCTCCACCACGGCCGTGCTCAGACCCGCCGCGCGGGTCCGGTCCGCCACGTTTTCCCCGGTCGGCCCGGCGCCCAGGACGACTACGTCATGTTCCACTTCCACGGCTCGTGTCATACCCGACAGTCTGGTGGGAGGTGTGGCCGCCTGCCATGGGGGCATGCGGATGGGACGGTCCGGAATAGCGGGGCCGTGTGCGCCGTTGAGCGGGGCGAGTCGATGACGACCGGGAAGAGGTAGGAAGCATGAGCACTGTCGAGCTCACCAAGGACAATTTCGATGAGATCGTCAGTGGGAACGAATTCGTTCTCATCGATTTCTGGGCTTCCTGGTGCGGTCCGTGCCGTCAGTTCGCCCCCGTCTTCGAGCAGGCGTCCGAGCGCCATGACGATCTGGTCTTCGCCAAGGTCGACACGGAGGCGCAGCAGGAGCTCGCCGCCGCGTTCGAGATCCGCTCGATCCCCACGCTGATGATCGTCCGCGACAACATCGCGGTGTTCGCGCAGCCGGGCGCACTGCCCGAGGCCGCGCTGGAGGACGTCATCGGGCAGGCCCGCAAGCTGGACATGGACGAGGTCCGCAAGTCCGTCGAGGCCGCGAAGCAGGCGGAGGGCGGCGCCGCCGCGAGCTGAACGACCGGGGCGGCGGGCCGCCGCGCGACCCGCCGCCCCGGTCGGGCGGGCGGGGCCGGACGCTCGGGCGTTCGGCGCCCGCATTCCGCGTCCCGCTAGCGCGTTCAGCGTTCCAGGACGAGTGCCAGTCCCTGGCCGACGCCGATGCACAGCGCCGCGAGGCCCGTGCCCGAACCCGCCGCTGCCAGTTGGTGGGCGACGGAGCCGGCCAGCCGGGCGCCCGAGGCGCCGAGCGGGTGGCCGATGGCGATGGCCCCGCCGCGTGGGTTGACGACCGCCGGGTCCAGCTCGGGCCATTCGGCGAGGCAGCCCAACGACTGCGCGGCGAACGCCTCGTTGAGTTCGAAGGTGGTCAGGTCGGCGAACGTACGGCCCGACTTGTCCAGCGCGCGGCGGACCGCCTCGACCGGGCCGAGGCCGAAGAGCTGGGGCTCGATGCCGGTGACCGCGGAGGCGCGGATCCGGGCGAGCGGCTCGCGGCCGCAGGCCCGCAGGCCCTCGTCGTCGACGAGCAGTAGGGCCGCGGCGCCGTCGTTGAGGGGCGAGGCGTTGCCGGCGGTGACCGTACCCCCGTCCGCGCGGAACGACGGCTTCAGCTTGGCCAGGGCCTCCATCGAGGTGGAGTCCCGGATGCACTCGTCCCGCCCCAGCTCCACGCCCGGGTAGGGGACCACCTCGGAGTCGTACAGCCCCTTGTCCCACGCCTCGGCGGCCTTGCGGTGGCTGGCGAGCGCGAAGGCGTCCTGCTGTTCGCGGGTGACGGCGTGCTTGTCGGCGACGAGTTCGGCGCCCTCGCCGAGGGAGACCGTCCACTCGGGGGGCATCGCGGGATTGGTCATGCGCCAGCCGAGCGTGGTCGAGTACATCTGCTGGTGGCCCGCGGGGAAGGCCCGCTCGGGCTTCTGCAGCACCCAGGGCGCGCGGGACATCGATTCGACGCCGCCGGCGACGGCCACGGTCGCGTCGCCGAGCGCGATGGCCCGGGCGGCCTGGATGACGGCTTCGAGGCCCGAGCCGCAGAGCCGGTTGACGGTGACGCCGGGCACGGAGGTCGGCAGACCGGCGAGGAGGACCGCCATGCGGGCCACGTCGCGGTTGTCCTCCCCGGCGCCGTTGGCGTCGCCGAAGTACACGTCGTCGATACGGGCCGGGTCGAGCTGCGACGTACGGTCGACGAGGGCCCTGACGACATGGGCGGCGAGGTCGTCCGGGCGTACGGAGGAGAGGGCGCCGCCGAACTTTCCGATCGGGGTGCGGACGGCGTCGACGATGTACACGTCGCGGATGCTCATCGGATCTCTCCCACAGTCACCCGGCGTTCGCCTGGTGAACTATCGTTCGGAACTGGCGTCGCCCGAGTCTGCGCCGGGCGGCCCCGCCTGTCAACGGTACGAGGATCCGCCGCCGTCTCCCTCGCGCGTGAGGTCCCAGACCAGCGCCGTCAGGCCGTAGTCCAGCTCCGAGCCGTCCACGAGCATCGCCTCGACGGTCCGGGTCGCCGGGTCGATGTCGGCGACGATGCCGTGGCCGGCGTACCGGGGGTAGCCGGAGGCCCCCATCTCGCCGGTGAGCTCGACGACCGCCGAGCGGATGGCGCTGTCGCGCACGGAGGCGTCGCCGCGGTCCTCCACGTGCTCGGGCACCAGCAGGATCTCGAAGCGTTTGGGCAAGGTGCTCATGTACGTGACGCTAAGTCGTGCCGGGGCCGTACGCGCGCCGGGGCGGCGGGTGGATCGGCTGGACCCGCCGGAATCAGCCGACCCGCGGGGGCGGCCGGCCCCGTCGGGGGCCAGCCGGCCCCGCGGGGATCGGCTGGACTCTCGGAGATCGGCCGACGGCTCCACGGGGAGCGGCTGGACCCGCAGGGATCAGCCGGACCCACGGGGGTCGACTGGAGCCCCGGACGTCAGCTCGGTCAGCCGACGGCCCCACGGCGAGCGGCCAGACCCGCAGGGGTCAGCCAGACCCGCAGGGTCGTCTTGAGCCCCGGACGTCAGCTCGGTCAGCCGACGGCCCCACGGGGAGCGGCCGGACCCGCAGGGGGTCAGCCGGCCCGCGGGGATCGGCTGGACTCTCGGACATCGGCCGGACTCACAGGGACGGCCAGACCCGCCGGATCAGCCGGACCCACGGGGGCCGGCTGGAGCCCCAGACGTCAGCTGGGTCAGCCGCAGCCAGCCGGCTGAACTCGCCGTCAGCTGGACTCGCGGTGGATCGCCCGCGCGCCCATCAGATCGTGCCGCTCCGGCGTCCCGTCCGGGTCGCGGACGACGCGGTCCACCAGCTCGGCCAGGTGCTGGCCGGTCACCAGGTCGATCTGGACGGTGCTCAGGCGGGGCCGCAGCAGCCTGCCGAGGAGCAGGTCGTCCGAGCCGATCACGGCCGTCTCGCCCGGGACGTCCACGCCCGCGTCCTGGAGGGCGCGCATGAGGAGCATGGCGTACTCGTCGTTGTAGGCGTACACGGCGTCCAGGCCGCGCTCACGCCAGCCGGCCGCGAGCCGGGCCGCCGGCTCCTCCTCGTAGGCCAGCGGGAGCGGCTCGATCACCGCGTCCGTACCGGCGGCGGCGCGGCGCGCGCCGTCGAGCCGGGGCCCGGAGAACATCTCCAGGCCCGGCTCCTCGGGCATCACCACACCGATCCTGCGGCGGCCGCGTTCGATCAGGTGCCGGGCCGCGCAGGCGCCGATCTCCCGCTGGTCCATGACCAGGGAGTGGGCGCCCTCGACGCGCTGGGGGCCGAGGGTGATGACGGCCTTCGCGCCGGAGCGCTTGAGGACCTCCACGCCGTGCGCGGTGAGGTCGACCTCGCCGTGGGAGAGCACCGCGACGGGGCGGAGTTCGGCCCAGGCGCGGGCCGCCTCGTCGCCCTCGAGGCCGAGGCTGCCGTACTGCACGACGGTGTAGTCGAGGCGGCGCAGCGCCCACTGGAGCTCGTTGAAGAAACGGCTGTAGAGGGGGCCGACGGGGACGTGCGAGGCGGGCAGCAGCACCATGCGGCTGTGCCCGGCGCGCAGACTGCGGGCGGCCGCGTGCGGTACGTAGCCCAGCTCCTCGGCGGCCTCCCGGACACGGCGCCGGGTGGGCTCGCTGATGCGTACGGCCGAGGTGTTGTTGAGCACGTAGGAGACGGTGGCCCGGGAGACGCCGGCCAGTCGCGCGACATCGGCGCTGGTCGGGACCGGACGCTCGGCGGACCGTACGGCACGCCCGGCGGAGCTTCCGGTGGCCGGGCGGGTCGGGCGGGGGCTCGGGTGAGGTGTCTGGCTCATCGCCCTCGGCATCTTTCCAGACCCGTCCGATCCAGGGTCTGGCGGATGGCCTGATTCGAGTGCTACACAGTGCTCACACGTGTCAGTGACACGTGTCATCTTACTGCGTCCAGGGGCGTCCCCGGCCGCATTCCGCCTCGTCCCCCGACCTCCCCCAGGAGGGCACCGTGGCCCTTTCCTCCCCCGGCACCGGCATGTCCCGCGCCGCCCCGACCCCCGCTTCCCGGCCGACCCGGGGGCTGCTGTCCCTGCTCCTCGCGGGCAACTTCGCGATGTACGCGCTGTACATCGGCGTCCCCGGCGTCCTCCTCGCCCTGCACATCGAGGAGATCGACCCGGAGCGGAAGGTGGCCAACTTCGGTCTGGTCTCCGGTGTCTCGGCGATCTTCGCGACGGTCTTCAACCCGGTGGCCGGGGCGCTCTCCGACCGCTCCGGGCGCCGCAACCCCTGGATACTCGCCGGCGGGCTGCTCGCACTGCCGGTGATGCTGCTGCTCGGCAGCGTCGACACCGTGCTGCTGGTGACGATCGCCTGGTGCCTCGGCCAGGCCGTGATGAACGTCTACCAGGCCGCGCTGACGTCGGTGGTCCCGGACCGGGTGCCGCTCGCCGCCCGGGGCAGGGCCTCGGCGGCCGTGGGCCTCGGCCTGCCGCTCGGGTCCACCGCCGGGGCGCTGCTGGGCGCCGCGTTCTCGGAGGACTACCGCACCGGCTACCTCGTTTTCGGCGCGATCGTGGCGGTCGCGGCGCTCCTCTTCTCGACCTGCGCGCCCGAACGGCGCATGCCGGCGCGGCAGCCGCTGCCGGTGAAGGCCCAACTGGCGGCGTTCGGCAGCGCGCTCGGGGACCACGACTTCCGCTGGGCCTTCATCGGCCGGGCGCTGCTGATCCTCGGCTACTTCTGCGTCGCGGGCTTCCAGCTCTACGTCCTCAAGGACCACACGGCGCTCCCGGCCGGGCTGCGGCCCGAGGACGCGGTGGCGATCCTCATGCCGGTGAACGCGGCCGCGATGGCGCTGTCGACCGTCGTCGGGGGCTGGCTCTCCGACCGTTTCGACCGGCGCAAGCTGTTCGTCGGGGCGTCGGCGGCGCTGGCGGCCGTCGCCCTGCTGATCCCGGCGCTGTCGACGAGCTGGCCGGCGATGCTGGCCTTCTCCGTCGTCAACGGCCTTGGTTTCGGCTGCTACATGGCGGTCGACACGGCGCTGGTGACGATGGTGCTGCCGAAGGCGGAGAACGCCGCGCGCGACATGGGCGTGCTCAATGTCGCCAACGCGGGGCCGCAGATCGTCGCCCCGTTCGTCGCCTCCCTGGTCGTCTCGGTCAGCGGCGGCTACACCACGCTGTTCCTGGTCGCCGCGGTGCTGTCGGTCCTCGGCGCGCTCGCGGTGCGTCCGATCCGTACTGTGCGCTGAACAGCGCCACCACCATCCCCACCCCCACCCTCACCCGTATCCGTATCCGTATCCGACGAAAGGCACCGACGTGCAGCTGCACACCACGACCTGGGGCACCGGCGACCGGATCGCCCTGCTGATCCACGGCATCATGGCCGACCACCGCACCTGGCGGCGGGTCGGTCCGGCCCTCGCGGACCACGGCTACCACGTGATCGCGGTCGACCTGCGCGGACACGGCGCGAGCGGCCGGGCCGACAGCTACACCCCGCAGGACTACGCGGACGACGTCGTCGAAACCCTTCCCGCGGGCGCCGAACTGGCCGTGGGCCACTCGCTCGGAGGAATGACCCTGGCCCTCGCGGTGGAGCGGTTGGCCCCGCGCCGGGCCGTCTTCTCCGATCCGGCCTGGCATCTGGCGGGCGGCGACGACCCGTTCAGGCCCGAGCTGTTCACCCGGGCGACGTCGTGGACGCGGGAGCAGATCGCGGCGTTCAACCCCCGCTGGGAGGCCGAGGACGTCGACATCGAGCTGGCGACCCTGAAGCTGTGGGACACGCGTACGGCCCATGCCCTGGGGCCGTTCGCGGGCGTCGACCTGCTGCCCGCCAAGCCGGCCGTGCCGTCGCTGGTCACCCTCGCCGACGGCAGCGTCCTGATCAGCCCGGAGCGGGCCGCGCTGCTGGTGGAGCGCGGCTTCGAGGTTCGTACGGTCGCCGGCGCGGGCCATACGATCCACCGGGACGACTTCGCCGGGTTCATGGCCGCGCTCGACGGCTGGATCTGATCCCTCGTCACCTCTGTCCGGAGCGGTGCGCCTCCAGGCGTCCGCTCCAGACGCGGGTGACCGAGGGGTGCGCGGTGTCGAGCTCAAGGCCGGTGCCGGGGGCGTCGGGGAGGGTGAGACGGCCGCGTTCGACCCGTTCCGCACCGCGCACGAGCTCGGAGCGCCAGGCCGTGAGACCGTACGCGTACTCCATCGGTTCGGCGGCGCCGCGGACCGAACTGAGGTGGGCGGAGTGGAGGGTGGCGACCGGGCCGGTGGGGTTGTGGACGGAGATCCGGGCCGTGCCGGCGGCGGCCAGCCGGGCCGCCTCCAGGGCGCCGCCGGCGTGCTTGACGTCCGGCAGCAGGATGTCGATCAAGCCGTCCACGCTCCACACCTCGGCCGGGTCGCAGGCGAACTTGCCGCCCGCGAGCGGGATCGCGGTCCTGGCCCGCAGGCGGGCCAGTTCCCTGGGGCGGCCGATGCAGACCGCGTCCTCCAGCCAGTGCAGTCCTAGCTCGCTCAACGGGCCGAGCAGAGGGACGAGTTCGTCGAAGGTGAGCCGTTCGTGGGCGTCGGCCATGAGGCGGACGCCGCCGCCGACGGCCTGCCGTACGGCGTGCAGCCGGGCCAGGCCGAGCTCGGGCAGTGGCCGGTCGCCGTGCGCGTCGAAGGGGGCGACCTTCAGTGCGTCGAAGCCGTCGGCGAGGGCGCGTTCGGCGGTGACGGCGACCTCGTGCGGAGTGCTGCCGCCGGGGGCGCGGTCGAGGTTGGCGTAGAGCTCGACGGGCCCGGGCGCGGCTCCGCCCATCCAGGACCACAGGGGCACGCCGTCGAGCCGGGCGGCGAGGTCGGTACGGGCCTGCGCCATCCCGCCGGCGACGGTGACTCCGGCGAAGCTCGGCTCGGTGCGGCGGTCGGGGACCTCCCCGAACTCGGTGTCGTCCAGGGCGGCGACGGCGTCCCGGAGGTCGGCCGGCCCCTGGACGCCGGCGCCCCGCCGGACGGCGGCGTCGAGCACGGCGACCACCTTCGTCAGGGGCCCGGCGTCCGAGCACTCCCCGTACCCGTACACGCCCGCCGCCCCGTCGGCGCGCAGCCGCAGCACCAGCCATTCGGCGCGCACGCCGACCGCGATCCGGAACAACTCCCAGGTCTCGCCGCCCATGCCCTCCCCTGTCGCCCCTGATCGTTCAATGCCGGAAATTAACCGACCGGCGCGGAATGCGGCGCAAGCGACCGGGGGCATGTATGTCACATTGCACGAAGGTGACTGTGCCATCGCACGGTTGCCAGTGCCGCGACGACCGCCACGCTCGCGGCGAGTGCCAAAGTGCCGGAAAGGGACCAGGACACGACGGGTCCGGCAACCGCCGCCCCCAGGGCGAATCCGGTGATCTTCAGGCTGGCGCCGGTGGTGAAGATCTGGCCCCGCAGGTGTTCCGGGGCCTCCCGGTGGCGCACCGCGAACAAGGCGGCCAGTTGCGGCCCTTCACCGATCCCCAGGATGAGTACGGCCACGATGAGCACGGCCGGGTGACCCGACGTGGCCAGCGCCAGCGCGGCAGCCTGGATGAGAGCACTGGCCCGGATGATCGTGTCGGGGGCGACCGAGCGCGGGAAGCGGGCCAGTGCGGCGGTGGCCACCAGGGCGGAGATCGCCGCGCAGGAGAGCAGCACCGCGCCCCAGCCGGCTCCGCCCAGAACGCGCTCGCCCAGGAGCGGGATGCACGCCGTCAGCATGCCCTGGGCGACACAGGAGACGACCGAGGTGAAGGTCGCCCGGGCCAACGGCGGTCTTCCGACGATGACCCGCATTCCGGCAGCCAGGTCGCTGATCACCGAGGCTGCCCGAGCGCTCCGTGCCCCCTTGGGACGGGCGGGCAGCATCCACGCGGCGGGCAGGGCCACGGCGATGAGCGCCGCGGACACCACCACGGCCGTGGGGGCTCCCAGCGCCTCGGCCGCGACGCCTGCGAGAGCGGGACCGGCCAGGCTCGCCACGCCGAACGTCATGGCGTCGAGCGCGTTCGCGCGGGGCAGGCGGTCGCCGGGTGCCACATGGGGCAGTTGGGCCGTCCATCCGCCCGACAGGGCCGGCCCCAGCAGCCCTGTCGTCACAGCGATCGCGAGGGTGAGGGCGAACGGCAACCGGTCGAGGCCCACGAGAATCACGCCCAGGCCCGCCGCGTACAGCGCGACGGCCCCGGCCAGCAGGCGTCCCGGCCGTACCGCTCTGTCGAGGAGCGCCCCGAGCACCGGCCCTCCGACGGCGGCGGAGACCGTGATGCCCGCGAGCAGCGACGACGCGTCGGCGGTGGACCCGGCCAGGGCGAATCCTGCCAGCATCAGCGCCGGTCCTGACATCTCGTCACCAGCACGGGCTGCTACCGCTCCGGCGAGATAGGAGCCCATCGCGTAACGCTTCTTCATCAGCGGAACGTTACGAAGGTAACTCAAAACTCAGCAAGGTGCGTTACATTGCGCAGGTGTCCTCCCTCGACGACTGGTCCACCCGGCACTCCGTGCTGACGACGGCTCAGCGGACCGCCGCCCTGGTCAACGCTCTCGCCGAAGACCGCCCCGACCCGGCCGACGTCGCCGCCGTGCTCCGCGCATACGGCGAGGCGGACCCCATCGACCTCACCCCCCGCGAGGTCGCCGACATGCGGGCCGCCGCCGCCCTGTTGCGGCAGGTCTTCGCCGCCGAGGACGCCGACGGCGCCGCGGCCGCGCTCAACCGCCTCCTGCGGGAACACACCGGACCGCTCCGCCTGACCTCGCACGGCGGCGGCACCCCCTGGCATCCTCACCTCGACCGCGACGACGACGCCCCCTGGGACGAGTGGCTCCTCGCCTCGTCCTGCATGGCCCTGACAGTCCTCCTCTGGGACCGTCAACGCCCGCCCGGCAGGATCTGCGCCTCACCCAGCTGCCAGAACGTCTTCATCGCCCAGGGCAGCGGTCCGGAACGGCGCTACTGCTCACGTCGGTGCGCGACCCGTGAGCGGGTCGCGGCCCATCGACGCTCCCGCTCCGCCGAGCAGTCGGGCGAAACCACGTAGCCGCGGCCGGGCTGCCGCGCGGTCAGGCCGCGAAGGCCGCCCGGAACGCCCCCAGCGTGGTCTGCGCGGGCGTGCGGTCCAGGACCGCGAGGACGACCTTGTCGAAGTGGGCCGCGAAGCGGCCGTCGCCGGTGAGCAGGGTCCGGAAGGCGGCCGCCACGTCGGCCGGGTCGTTCTGGAAGACGCCGCAGCCCCAGGCGCCGAGGACCAGGCGGCGGTAGCCGCCGGTCACGGCCGTCTCCAGGACCCGTTCGGCCCGCGCGTCCAGGGCGGGCCGGATGCCGTCCGCCCGCTCCGGGGTGCGGCGGCGTATCACCCCGGCGTTGGGCGCGGGCGAGGTGAGGAAGCCGACGGTGTACGGGGAGGCCAGGAGGCGTCCCTTGTCGTCGCGGAAGACCGGGACGCCGGGCGAGAGGATGACCCGGTCGGAGTAGAACGGGTCCCGCTCGGCGCGGTGGTGGTCGTAGTACTCCGGGGCACGCAGCAGCGTGGCGTACAGCGCGGAGGACCGGCAGACGGCCTCCTCCTGGGCCTGCGCGCCGTTGAGGTAGCCGCCGCCGGGGTTGCGGGCGGAGGCGAAGTTCAGGGCGGCCACGGGGCCGGGAGCGGCCGAGGTGAGCCGCCGGGCGGCCTCGGTGGTGGATTCCGGGGTGACCTCGACGGTGGTCGTACGGTCGGTGTCGGGGGTGACCGGGAGCGGCTCGGGGCCGTACATCCGGGTCCCGGTCAGGGCGGTGTCCAGCGCGGCGCGCAGGTCCACATCCTGGCCGTCGGGGGTGGTGTAGCGGCCCGCCGCGACGATCTTCTCGGTCTCGTGGGCGATGGCGCGCAGTCGTGCACTCATACCCGTGATCATGGCGGCGCATTCCCGGTCGCCGCCATCGGATTTTCCCAGGTTTCCCAGGCCAGGGCGGTGTCACACCATGTGACCGATGGTGGCGGAGGGTGGTTTGGGGGCGCACTTGTGCGGGTGGCCGCTGTGGCCTTAGGTGGATTCAGCGCCTTCGACAGGAGGATCCGAATCATGTCGCCCAGCGATACCGACGAGGGCGGCCCGCCGCTCACCGAGGACGAGGCCGAGGATCTGCTGCGATGTATCTGCTTCAAGACGGGCCCGCCCCGCACGGTCGGTGTGGAGGTGGAATGGCTCGTCCACGAGCTGCGTGATCCGCGGCTCGCCGTTTCCGGCCGGCGCCTGGAGGAGGCCTTCGACGGCCTGCGCTCCGTACCGCTGCGCTCGGCCCTCACCTTCGAACCCGGCGGTCAGCTGGAGCTCAGCTCGCCGCCCGCCGCGTCCCTGATGGAGTGCGTGGACACCGTGTCGGCCGACCTCGCGGCCGTACGCACCGCACTGCGCCCGCGCGGTCTGGCCCTGGCCGGTCACGGCGTGGAGCCCTGGCAGGCGCCCCGCGGCCGACTGCTGCGCGAGCCGCGCTACGACGCCATGGAGGAGGCCCTGAACCGCAGCGGCCCCTCGGGCCGGGCCATGATGTGCGAATCCGCCTCCGTGCAGATATGCCTGGACGCCGGGCACGAGGAGCCGGGACCGCTCGGCTACGGGCGCCGCTGGCAGCTGGCGCATCTGCTGGGCGCCGTGCTGGTGGCGGCCTTCGCGAACTCGCCGGTGCACGGCGGGCGCCGCAGCGGCTGGCGGTCGATGCGGCAGGCGCTGTGGACCGACATCGACCCCGTGCGGGGCCTCGCGCCGCCACCCTTCGAGGAGCCGCGGGCCGCCTGGGCCGCCCATGTGCTGGACGCCCCCGTGATGTGTGTGCGGGCCTCCGAAGGGCCCTGGGAGGTGCCGGACGGGCTGACGTTCCGTGACTGGCTGCGCGGCGGGCGGCGCAAGCCCCCGACCGCCGCCGACCTCGCCTACCACTGCACCACGCTCTTCCCGCCCGTCCGGCCCCGCGGCCATCTGGAGCTGCGCATGATCGACGCCCAGCCGGGCGACGACGGCTGGATCGTGCCGCTGGCCGTGACCGCCGCGCTGTTCGAGGACCCGGCGGCCACGGAGAGTGTCTACCGGGCCGTCAAACCGCTGGTGGAGACGGCGGGTTCGCGGCCCGCCCCGCGCAACGCGCTGTGGGAGAGCGCCGCGCGGGACGCGCTGACCGATCCGGAGCTGCACGCGGCGGCCGTCACCGCGTTCGACCTCGCCCTGGAGGCGCTGCCCCGGCTCGGCGCGACGGACGCGGTCCTCACGCAGGTGGCCGCGTTCCACGAGCGTCATGTCGTGCCGGGCCTCTGCCCGGCCGACACCCCTCATCCGCCCGCACCCGGGAAGGACACCGGCTCATGACCGATCCGGAGAAGCTGCGGGGGCGGGCGCTCGACGCGCTGACCGCCGCCCGTGCCCGTACGGCGGTGCTCACCGACTGTGTCGACGACCGTGACCTGACCGCGCAGCACTCGCCGCTGATGTCGCCGCTGGTGTGGGACCTGGCCCATATCGGCAACCAGGAGGAGCAGTGGCTGTGGCGGGCGGTCGGCGGCCGGGACGCGCTGCGCCCCGAGATCGACTCCGTCTACGACGCGTTCGAGCACCCCCGCGCGCTGCGCCCCACGCTGCCGCTGCTCTCCCCCGCCGAGGCCCGTGCCTACGCCCTGGACGTACGCGGACGGGTCCTGGACATCCTGGACGGGGTGGAGCTGGAAGGGCGGCGGCTGACGGACGCGGCCTTCGCCTTCGGGATGATCGCCCAGCATGAACAGCAGCACGACGAGACGATGCTGATCACCCACCAGCTCCGCAGGGGCCCGGCCGCGCTGTCGGCGCCCGAACCGCCCGCCGCCCCCGACGTGTCGGGGCTGCCGGCCGAAGTACGGGTCCCCGGTGGCCCTTTCACCATGGGAACCTCCACCGAGCCGTGGGCGCTGGACAACGAACGCCCGGCCCACGCCCGGTTCGTACCGGCGTTCTTCATCGACACCGTGCCCGTCACCAACGGCGCGTACCTGCGCTTCATCGAAGACGGCGGGTACACGGAGCCGCGCTGGTGGGCGGCCGAGGGCTGGGAGCAGGTGCGGCGGCACTCCCTCACCGCGCCGCTGTTCTGGCGGCGGGAGGGCGGGCAGTGGCTGCGCCGCCGGTTCGGGGTGACCGAGCCCGTACCGGCCGACGAGCCGGTGCTGCACGTCAGTTGGTACGAGGCGGACGCCTACGCCCGCTGGGCGGGCCGACGGCTGCCGTCGGAGGCCGAGTGGGAGAAGGCGGCCCGGCACGATCCGGTCGCCGGGCGTTCGCTGCGCTACCCGTGGGGCGACGCGGACCCCACCGAGGAGCACGCCAACCTCGGGCAGCGGCATCTGCGGCCGGCGCCCGCGGGGGCGTATCCGGCCGGGGCGTCGCCGCTGGGGGTGCGCCAGCTGATCGGGGACGTGTGGGAGTGGACCTCCAGCGACTTCCTGCCGTACCCGGGGTTCGCGGCCTTCCCGTACCGCGAATACTCGGAGGTGTTCTTCGGCAGCGCGCACAAGGTGCTGCGCGGCGGGTCGTTCGCCGTCGACCCGGTGGCCTGCCGGGGCACGTTCCGCAACTGGGACCTGCCGGTGCGGCGGCAGATCTTCTCCGGTTTCCGTACCGCCCGTGACGCGGAGGATGTCTGATGTGCCGTCATCTAGCCTTTCTGGGGCCGCCGACGGCCCTGCGTGAGCTGCTGGTGGAGCCCGGGCACGCGCTGTACCGGCAGGCGTGGGAGCCGCGCCGGCAGGCGTCCGGTGTGGTGAACGCCGACGGATTCGGCGTGGGCTGGTACGCCGAGGGCGATCCGGTACCCGCCCGCTACCGCAGGGCCGGGCCGATCTGGGCCGACCTGTCCTTCACCGATCTGGCGCGGGTGGTGCGCAGCGGCGCGCTGCTGGCCGCCGTACGGGACGCGACGGAGCCCGGCGCGGACGGTGAGGCGGCGTCCGCGCCGTACACCGACGGGCCGTGGCTGTTCAGCCACAACGGCTCGGTCCACGGCTGGCCGCGGTCCATGGGCCCCCTGGCGAGCGGCCTGCCCCCGACGGAGCTGCTGTCGCTTGAGGCGCGCTGCGACTCCGCGCTCGTGTGGGCGCTGGTGCTGCGGCGGCTGCGCGACGGCGAGGAGGCGGGGCGGGCGCTGGCGGCGACGGTCCTGGAGGTCGCCGCGCTGGCGCCCGGGTCCCGGCTGAACCTGCTGCTCACCGACGGCCGGACGGTGACCGCCACCACCTGGGGCGACTCGCTGTGGTTCCTGGCCGGCCCGGGCGAGCGGGTGGTCGTCGCCTCGGAGCCGTACGACGAGGATCCGGGATGGCGGGAGGTCCCCCCGCTGAGCCTGCTGACGGCCACCCGTACCGATGTGTCCCTGCACCCGCTCAAGGAGATCGACGCGTGAGCCCGTTCCTGCTGACCCGCACCCTGCCGGAGGACGCCGTCGGCGCCGAGCTGCGCGCCGATGTGCTCCACGGGCTGACCCGCACCCCCAAGGAGCTGCCGCCCAAGTGGTTCTACGACGCGCGCGGCAGCGAGCTGTTCGAGGAGATCACCCGGCTGCCGGAGTACTACCCGACCCGCGCCGAGCGGGAGATCATCATCGCCCGTGCCCCGCTGGTCGCGGCGGCGACCGGGGCGCGGACGCTGGTGGAGCTCGGTTCGGGGTCGTCGGAGAAGACCCGGTTCCTGATCGACGCACTCCTGCCGGAGCTGGACAGCTATGTGCCGGTGGACGTGAGCGAGAGCGCGCTGCGCGGGGCCGCGGAGGTGCTGCTCGCCGAGCGGCCGGGGCTGCATGTGCACGCGCTGGTGGCCGACTTCACCCGTGGTCTTGTGCTGCCGGGGACGCCGGGGCCGCGGCTGGTGGCGTTCCTCGGCGGCACGATCGGCAATCTGCTGCCGTCGGAGCGGGCGGCGTTCCTCGGCTCCGTACGGGCCATGCTGACGCCGGGCGACGCGCTGCTGCTCGGCACGGACCTGGTCAAGGACGAGGCGGCGCTCGTCGCCGCCTACGACGACGCGGCCGGGGTGACGGCCGCGTTCAACAAGAACGTCCTGTCGGTCATCGACCGGGAGCTGGGCGCGGACTTCGATCCGGACGACTTCGCGCATGTGGCGGTGTGGGACGCGGAGCGGGAGTGGATCGAGATGCGGCTGCGGGCCCGCGGCGAGCTGACGGTGAAGATCCCGGAGCTGGATCTCGTGGTGCCGTTCGCGGCGGGTGAGGAGCTGCGGACGGAGGTGTCGGCGAAGTTCCGTCAGGACGGCGTACGGGCGGAGCTGGCGGCCGCCCAGCTGGAGCTGACGCACTGGTGGACGGATACGGCCGGGCGGTTCGCGCTGTCGCTGGCGACGGTCCGCTGAGGCCGCTGGTCCGGGCCGTCCCCGCCGATGGCGCGCTGGGCGGCCCGGGCCAGTGACCCGCGGTCGGGGTGGCGGCCGGGCGGGATCGGGGGCAGGATCCGGATCTCGGCGGTGATCGGGCCGGTGGCCGCGATCCGCCACAGCGAGGCGGTGAGCGGGTCGTCGCCCACGAACGCGGCGGGGCCGGTGGGCGTGTAGGAGATCCGTACGGGCTGGACGGCGGCGGACGCGTCGAGCGCGGCCTGGAACGTGGCGGGCCGGAAGCGGCCCTGTGCCCGGCCGCACCAGGTGGACCCCTCGGGGAAGACGATGACGCGGGCGCCGCCGGTGAGGGCGTCGGCGATCTGCCGGACGGTGTCGGGCAGGGCCCGCAGCCGGTCCCGGTCGAGGAAGAGGGTGCCGCCGAGGGCGGCGAGCGGGCCGAGCACGGGCCAGTGGCGGACCTCGGTCTTGGCGAGCATCCGGCCGGGCAGGACGGCGGCGACGAGCGGGATGTCGAGCCAGGAGATGTGGTTGGCGACCACCAGCACGGGCCCGCGGGTGGCCGGGGATACGCCGGTGACCCGGATCCGTACCCCGAAGGCGCGCAGGACCGAGCGCGCCCACAGCCGGGTGAGCCGGTGGCGCCCCGCGGCCGGCAGCAGGGCGGTCAGGGGTGCCAGGAGCACTCCGGCGAGGACGGCGGTGACGCCGGCGGCCAGCCGGGCGGCGGTGGCTCCCCGCCCCTTGGTCCCCTGGGGTGCGGCGCAGCCGGCGGGGGTACAGGGGGCGGTGGGCAGCCAGAGGCTCATGCGACGGGGGCGAGGGAGAGGAAGTGCCGCAGATAGCGCGGGTTGGTGCGGCGCAGGGAGAGCAGGACGTACAGATCGGCGACGCCGAAGTCGGGGTCGTGGGCGGGGGCTCCGCAGATCCAGGCGCCGAGGCGGAGGTAGCCGCGGAGCAGGGGCGGGAGATCGGTGCGGCCGGCGGGGCGGGTGATGCCCTCGGGGGACCAGAGTTTGTGCGGAGTGACCCAGTACTCCTCGGGCGCGAGGTGCTTCTCCTTGACGGTGTCCCAGGTGGCGGCGGCGAGCGCGCCTCCGTCGCCGAGCGGTATCGAGCAGCAGCCGGCGAGCCAGCTGTGGCCCGTGCTGGTCATGTAGCGGGCGAGGCCGGCCCAGATGAGGGCGATGACGGCGCCGTTGCGGTGGGCGGGGTGGACGCAGGAGCGGCCGACCTCGACGAGGTCGTCGCGGATGGGGGCGAGCCGGGTGAGGTCGAACTCGCTCTCGGAGTAGAGGCGTCCGGCGATCCGGGCCCGGTCGGGCGGCAGCACCCGGTAGGTGCCGACGATCTCGCCGGTGGCCTCCTCGCGGACCAGGAGGTGGTCGCAGTACGCGTCGAAGGCGTCGGAGTCGATGCCGGGTTCGGGTCCGTCGAGACGGGCGCCGAGCTCCCCCGCGAAGACCAGGTGACGCAGTCGCTGCGCCGCCCTGACCTCCTCCTGGTCACGGGCGAGGGAGACCGTGTAGCGGGGCAGGGCTTCGGTGGGTGGTGCGACGAGGGCGGCGGTCGGTGCGGACATGTCGGTCTCCTCCGGCGGACGGAAGGTCTGGAGGCCGGGACCGCGGGGTGGGCGGCCCGGCCTCCTTACTTCTTCCGTGACCGGCTGGATTCGACATGACGGCACGGCGGATCGTGGATGTGCGAACGCTGAATGCCGGGATTCCCGGACCCGGTGACGGGAAGGCCCGGGGCGGGTGGGGCGCGTACGGGTCGTCGGGCGGCGGGGCGCGACGGCGGCCCGGCGGCCGCGGCGGCGAGTCAGCGGCCGAGCGCCGCGGTGATCTTCTGGGAGGCGGCCTGGGCGGCGAGCTCGGGGTCCCGGCCCTGGAGCACGGCCGTCATGTACGGCTTGATCGGGTTGTCGGCCTCCACCTCGGCCCACTGCGGGGAGTTGGGGGTGGCCCGGCCCCGGGCGGCGCCCGCGGCCATCGCGGCGGTGGCCTCGTCGCCGCCGACCGCGGAGGCGAGGGAGGTCTTGTTGGGGACGTAGCTCATCGTACGGGCGAGGTCGGACTGCCACTTCTCGCCGGCCAGCGCCTTGACGACGTCGATCGCGGCGCCGCGGTCGGGCGCGTTCTCAGGGATGATCAGGTCGGAGCCGCCGGTGAAGACGGCGCAGGGCTTGCCGGCCTTCTTGCCGGGCACGGGGAAGAAGCCGATCTTCCCCTTGAGCTCGGGGTTCGCCTTGTGGATGAGGGCGGCGGCGCCGGGTGTGGAGATGATCTGGGCGACCTTGCCGGTGGCGAAGACGTCGGACTGCGGCGGGGTCTGCTCGTCGGCGTTCCTGGGTCCGGAGCCGAGCGCCTGGAGTTCCTTGTAGAACGCCATTCCCTTGAGGGCGGCCGGGCTGTCCAGCGCGCCGGTCCACTCTCCGCCCTTGTCGACGGCGAGGTCGCCGCCCTCGTCCCAGATGAAACCGGCGAGGGTGTACCAGTCCTGCCCGGCGAGATAGATGCCCTGGGTGCCGCCCGTGTTGAGCTTCTCGGTGTCCTTCAGCCACTGCGCGCGGGTCTTGGCGGGGGCGGTGATGCCGGCCTCGGCGTAGAGGTCCTTGCGGTAGATGACCACCCGGTTGGCCGCGTACCACGGGATGCCGTACTGGATGCCGTCGATGCTGCCGGGCTGGGCGAGTCCGGGCAGCCACTCCTCGCGGCCGAGGTCGCGTACGGACTCCAGCGTCAGGTCGAAGAGCCGCTGGGTCTCGGCGTACTGCGCGACCTGGGTGTTGCCGACCTCGATGACGTCGGGCCCGCCCCCGCCCTGGAGGGCGGCGGTGACCTTCTTACCGATGCCGGTCCACTCCTGGAAGGTGAACGTGAGCTTCACCGAGGGGTGCTGGTCCTCGTACTCCCGGGTGAACCGCTGGAGGAAGTCGTCGGTGACGCTGTCCTTCATCAGCCAGACGTCGACCGTACGGGTGGCGGTCCCGCCGCCCGGCATCAGTCCGCAGCCGCTGAGCGCGGCGGCGGACAGGAGCGCGAGGGCCGAGAGGGGCAAGCGGTTGTTCACGTGTGGGTCACCTTCTGCGTTTCAGCATGGGAGGACAGACCCGACGTGGGGGGCGAACGGTGCGTTCGCACGGGCTTGTGGCCTGGATTTTGGTATGGACCAACGGGAGGGTCAAGCCCCGGATCCAGCGGGATCTCCCGGATCGCGAACCGGGGCCGCGTGGGGCACGGTGGAGGGGACCAGATCAGAGAGGCGGACGGACATGTCCCATCACACCTACCGCGTCATCGAGATCGTGGGCACGTCCCACGAGGGCGTCGACCAGGCCATCCGCAACGGCATCGCCCGGGCCGCGCAGACCACCCGGGGCCTGGACTGGTTCGAGGTGACCGAGGTCCGCGGCCATCTGGCCGAAGGGAAGATCGAGCACTACCAGGTCGGCCTCAAGGTCGGCTTCCGCATCGAGGACAGCGAGTAGCGGGACAGCGACCAACGGGCGGGCCCGGTGCCCCTGAGAGCCGCCCGGTGCCCCTGAGGTCCGCCCGGGCCGGGCGTCAGGTGCGGCCCTCCTTCTCCTGGGCGTCGCGCAGTTCCTGGGAGGCGGCGCCCCAGCGGGCGCGTACGACCCTGAAGCCGGCCCGTTCGGCGGCGTCGCAGACCAGTTCGTCGTCGTCGACGAGCATGCGGATCTCCCGGTCCCGGGCGAGTCGGCGCAGGATCTCCATCTTGGTGTGCCGGGCGGGCCGCCGGTCGTGGTCGCGGCGCATGTGGATGCGGCCCTCGGGCAGGCCGTGGGCGGCCAGCCAGTCCACGGTGTCCCGGCGGCAGCGCTCCGGCCTGCCGGTCAGGTAGAGCACCTCGCACTCCTCCGCCGCGGCCAGGCACAGCGTCACTCCCCTGGGCAACGGCGGGTCCTCGGGCGCGGCGGCGAAGAAGGCGTCCCAGTCGCGTGGTGAGCGCTCCAGGTAGTGCTGGCGGTGCGCCGAGTTCGAGAGGGTTCCGTCCAGGTCGAATACGGCCAGTGGCCTGCTGTCGCGCGTCACGGCTCCAAGCCTAGGCAATGGGCGCCGCGGGAATCCTCGCGCGGTGTGGGCGTTGAACCCTGCGTGAGCACTCTCGGCGATTCGATCCGCATCTCCGTCCTGGACCGCTCCCGGATCCGGGCGGGCGAGGACGGCCCGCAGGCGCTGCGGGACACCGTCCGTCTCGCCCGGGAGCTGGAGGCATACGGCTACCACCGCTTCTGGGTCTCCGAGCACCACAGCGTGCCGGGGGTGGCGGGGTCCGCGCCGACGGTCCTCGCGGCGGCGGTCGCCGCGGCGACTTCCCGGATCCGGGTCGGTACGGGCGGGGTGATGCTGCCGAACCACCAACCGCTGGTGGTGGCCGAGCAGTTCGGTGTCCTTGAGGCACTGTTCCCGGGGCGGATCGACATGGGGCTCGGCCGCTCGGTGGGGTTCACGGACGGGATCCGGCGGGCGCTGGGCCGGGACAAGCGCGACGCGGGCGACTTCGCCGGGCAGCTGGCGGAGCTGCTGGGCTGGTTCACCGGCGAGCAGAGCGCCCATCGGCAGGTGCACGCCCGGCCGGCGGAGGGGCTGCGGGTGCCGCCGTTCGTGCTGGCCACCGGCGAGGGGGCAGCCGTCGCGGCCGCGGCGGGCCTGCCGCTGGTGATCGGCGACCTACGCGGCCGGGAGAAGCTGCTGGCGGCCGTCGGGCGCTACCGCGAGTTGTTCTCGCCGTCGGTGTGGGCGGCGGAGCCGTATGTGGTGGTGTCGGGCACGGTCGCGGTCGCCGAGAGCGAGGAGGAGGCGCGGCGGCTGCTGATGCCGGAGGCGTGGTCGCTGGCGTACTCGCGCACCCATGGTTCCTTCCCGCCGCTCGCGTCACCCGAGGAGATCGCGGGCCTGACGATGACGGCGAAGGAGCGGGAGCACTTCGAGGGCGGGTTGCGCGGCCATGTCCACGGCACCGAGGAGCAGGTGCGGGACGCGCTGGAGCGGGTGGTGAAGGAGACCGGGGCGCAGGAGCTCCTGGTGACGACCAGTACGTACGACCGGGCGGCGCTGCTCGACTCGTACCGCAGGCTCGCCCGGATCACCGGGCTGACCGGCGCGCACACCTAGACCGGCGGGCCCGGCCCCCACGAGCGGCGGGGGCCGGGCCAGGCCCTAGGCGGCCGTGTCGAAGGTGTAGTGCTTGGTGTGGTCGAGCATGTCGGCCGGGGTCACGTCGTTCCAGGGCCGCATGGTGTCGTTGAGGTCCACGACGTTCGGGGTGCCGGCGGCGGGCAGGTAGGCCGAGCCGGGGTGGCGGGCCTGCCAGTCGGCCCACAGCTTGTCGATGAACGCGTGGTGGAGCCAGAACACCGGGTCGTTCGGGGAGACACCGGTGGCCATCTGGCCGCCGACCCAGACGTGCACGCGGTTGTGCAGGTTGACACCGCGCCAGCCTTCCAGGTGGTTGCGGAAGCCCTCGGAGGAGCTGTTCCAGGGCGCCGTGTCGTACGTGGACATGGCGAGGACGGTGTCCACCTCGGCGCGGGTGGGCAGCTGGCGGCCGCCGGCGCCGAGGTCCCGGCGCAGGAAGTCCCGGCCGTCGACGCGGACGTTGACCGTCCAGCGGCTGGCGGAGCGGGCGAACGGGCCGTCCATGACCTGGCCGTCGCGGGTGCGGCCGGTGCCGCCGAGGAAGTCGGGCGCCCACAGGGAGGAGCGGGCGGTGCGGTCGACCGTCCAGTCCCAGTACGGCAGGGCGACGGCCGGGTCGACGGCCTGGAGGGCCTGTTCGAACTGTATGAGGAATCTGCGGTGCCAGGGCAGGAAGGAGGGCGAGCGGTGGCCGACCCGGTCACCGGTGTCGGTGTCCCCCATGATGAAGGCGTTGTGCGTGGTGACGAAGGTGTCGTACTGGCCGTTGCGCTTCAGCTCGAGGACGGCGTCGACGAAACGCTTCTTCTCGGCAGCGGTGAGCAGGGCCTGGTTCTTGCGTACGGTCATGGTGCGGACGGCTCCGGATCAGACGAGGGTGAGGGGGACGAGCGGGGCGCCCTGGAGTTCACGTACGGCCGCACGGGCCACGGCGCGCGGCGTGGCGAGGGGCTCGTAGTGGTTGATCACGCTGATCCACGTGCCGTCGGCGTTCCGCATGACGTGCAGTTCCTCGCCGTCGATGTGGACGGCGTAGCCGCCGCCGTGGTGGCCCCCGTGGTGGCCGCCGCCGTGCGACGGTCCGCCCTTGATGCGGCGCCCCTCGAAGACCTCGTCGAAGGCGGCCGGTCCGGCGGCCGCGGCCGGGGCGGCGCCCGGTGTGCGCACGGCACGGGCGGCGGCCGGCGCCGCGGCGGCGATGCCCGCGGCGGCCACCGCGGCGACGCCGAGCGCCTGACGACGGGTGATGGTGGACATGGAGAACCCCCCAGAGAAACACGGTGGTGATGGACGCGCCGGGGGCTGGTCGTGTCCCCCGGCGGAGCCATACCTACCTGGTCCGCCGTGAGCCGCGGAAATCTCCGGGGAGTGGTTGGCCGTGATGCGGACATGTCCCCATACATAGTGCAGAGTTGAACGGAGTTGATCTTGCTGTCGGCGCCCCGCCGGACACCCCGGAGCGAAAACCTTGCGGAGAATGTGACGGTCTCGTGAAGGATCTTCCGTTCCGGGGCGCTGGGCGTGGTCCGGGTCACGCCGGGAACGTGGCCGGAAACAGGCGCCGTGGCAGGGTCGGCGGCGGGGTCAGCGGCGGGCCTTGCGGGTGGCCCGCAGCCACTCCTTGTTCATCGCCGCGATCGACGGCAGCGGGATGCCCTTCGGGCAGGCGGTGGCGCACTCGCCGGTCAGGGTGCAGCCGCCGAAACCCTCCTCGTCCATGGTGGCGACCATGTCGAGGACCCGGGTCTCGCGCTCCGGGGCGCCCTGCGGCAGCACGTTGAGGTGGTTGATCTTCGCCGAGGTGAAGAGCATCGCCGAGCCGTTGGGGCAGGCCGCCACGCACGCGCCGCAGCCGATGCACTCGGCGTGCTCGAAGGCGAAGTCCGCGTCGGCCTTGGGCACGGGCGTCGCGTGCGCCTCGGGCGCCGAGCCGGTCGGGGCGCTGATGTAGCCGCCGGCCTGGATGATCCGGTCGAAAGCGGAACGGTCCACCACGAGGTCCTTGACGACCGGGAAGGCCGCGGCGCGCCAGGGCTCGACGTCGATCGTGTCGCCGTCCTGGAAGGAGCGCATGTGCAGCTGGCAGGTGGTGGTGCGCTCGGGGCCGTGCGCGTCGCCGTTGATGACGAGGCTGCACGCGCCGCAGATGCCCTCACGGCAGTCGTGGTCGAAGGCCACCGGCTCCTCGCCCTTGAGGATGAGCTCCTCGTTGAGGGTGTCGAGCATCTCCAGGAACGACATGTCGCTGGAGATGTTGTCGACGTCGTAGGTGGCCATGGCGCCCGGGGTGTCGGCGTTCTTCTGGCGCCAGACGCGCAGGGTGAGCTTCATGCGTAGCTCCGCTGAGTGGGGTGGACGTACTCGAAGACGAGGTCTTCCTTGTGCAGGACGGGGGCCTCGCCGGCAGTGAATTCCCAGGCGGCCACGTACGAGAACTCCTCGTCGCGGCGCGCGGCCTCGCCGTCGGGGGTCTGGGACTCCTCGCGGAAGTGGCCGCCGCAGGACTCGGCGCGGTGCAGCGCGTCCAGGCACATGAGCTCGGCGAGCTCCAGGTAGTCGACGATCCGGTTCGCCTTCTCCAGCGACTGGTTGAACTCCTCACCGGTGCCGGGGACCTTGATGCGCCGCCAGAACTCCTCGCGGATCTGCGGGATCCGCTCCAGGGCCTTGCGCAGCCCCTCCTCGCTGCGGGCCATGCCGCAGAACTCCCACATCAGCTCGCCCAGTTCGCGGTGGAACGAGTCGGGGGTGCGGTCGCCGTCGACGGCGAGCAGCAGGCTGAGGCGGTCCTCGGTCTCGGCGAGCGCCTCGGCGACCACCGGGTGCGTGTCGTCGAGCGGCTCGCTGGAGGGGTGGCGGGCGAGGTAGTCGTTGATGGTGGACGGCAGGACGAAGTAGCCGTCGGCGAGGCCCTGCATCAGCGCGGAGGCGCCCAGCCGGTTGGCTCCGTGGTCGGAGAAGTTTGCCTCACCTATCGCGAACAGGCCCGGCACGGTGGTCTGGAGGTCGTAGTCGACCCAGAGTCCGCCCATCGTGTAGTGCACGGCCGGGTAGATCCGCATCGGGGTCTCGTACGGATCCTCGGCGGTGATCCGGGCGTACATGTCGAAGAGGTTGCCGTACTTCTCCTCGACGGCCTTGCGGCCCATGCGCCGGATGGCGTCGGCGAAGTCGAGGTAGACGCCCTGGCCGCCGGGGCCCACCCCGCGCCCCTCGTCGCAGACGTTCTTGGCGGCCCGCGAGGCGATGTCGCGGGGGACGAGGTTGCCGAAGGAGGGGTAGATGCGCTCCAGGTAGTAGTCGCGCTCCTCCTCGGGGATCTCGGCCGCCGGGCGCTGGTCGCCCTTCGCCTTGGGCACCCAGATCCGGCCGTCGTTGCGCAGCGACTCACTCATCAGCGTCAGCTTGGACTGGTGGTCGCCGGTGCGCGGGATGCAGGTGGGGTGGATCTGGGTGAAGCAGGGGTTGGCGAAGTACGCGCCGCGCCGGTGCGCCCGCCACACGGCGGTCGCGTTGGAGTTCATCGCGTTGGTGGAGAGGTAGAAGACGTTGCCGTAGCCGCCGCTCGCCAGCACGACGGCGTCGGCGAAGTGGGTGGAGATCCGGCCGGTGATCAGGTCACGGGCGACGATGCCCCGGGCCCGCCCGTCGACGACGATCAGGTCGAGCATCTCGGTGCGCGGATGCATCTCGACGTTCCCGGCGGCGATCTGCCGCGACAGCGCCTGGTACGCGCCGAGCAGCAGCTGCTGGCCCGTCTGGCCGCGGGCGTAGAACGTACGGGAGACCTGCACGCCGCCGAAGGAGCGGGTGTCGAGGAGGCCGCCGTACTCACGGGCGAAGGGCACGCCCTGGGCGACGCACTGGTCGATGATCTCCACGGAGATCTGGGCGAGCCGGTGGACGTTGGACTCCCGGGCGCGGAAGTCGCCGCCCTTGACCGTGTCGTAGAAGAGGCGGTGCACGGAGTCGCCGTCGTTGCGGTAGTTCTTCGCGGCGTTGATGCCGCCCTGCGCGGCGATGGAGTGGGCGCGGCGCGGCGAGTCCTGGTAGCAGAACTGGACGACGTGGTAGCCCTGTTCGGCGAGCGTGGCGCCGGCCGAGCCGCCGGCCAGGCCGGTGCCGACGACGATCACGGTGTGCTTGCGGCGGTTGGCCGGGTTGACCAGCTTGGCCTCGAACCGGCGCCGGTCCCAGCGCTCGGCGACCGGGCCGCCCGGGGCCTTGGTGTCCTTGACCGGCTCACCGGTCGTGTACGCGAAATAGCTCATGTCAGCTCACGACTCCGGTCATGACGGCGACGGGTACGGAGATGAAGCCCACGGTCAGCACCAGCGCGAGGCCGTTCGCGAGCAGCTTCAGGGTCCGGTCGCGCCGGGCGCTGCCCACGCCGAGGGTCTGGGCGGCGCTCCAGAAGCCGTGCCGGACGTGCAGGCCCACGGCGAGCATCGCGACGATGTAGATGACGTTGCCGTACCACGTGGAGAACGTGTCGACGACGTTCTGGTACGGCTTGCCCTCCTCGAACCCGCCCGCGTGGACGCTGCCGGTGGTCAGGTCGAGGACGTGCCAGACGATGAAGAGGGCGAGGATGATCCCGCCCCAGCGCATGGTGCGGGTGGCGTAGCTCGCGCCCTTGCGGCGGTGGACGTAGGCGGTGGGGCGGGCCTTGATGTCCCGGCGGCTGAGCTGGTACGCGCTGACGGCGTGGGCGGCGACGGCCGCGAGCAGCACGATCCGTACGAGCCACAGCGCCCAGGAGTAGTGCAGGACGGGGTCGCCCATGGTGCGCAGCCAGTGTCCGTAGGCGTTGAACTCGCCGGGGCCGAAGAAGACCTTCAGATTGCCCATCACATGGGCGACCAGATAGCCGAGCATGATCAGACCGCTGATGGCCATGACCGTCTTCTTGCCGACGGTCGATCCCCAGAAGCCGCGTGTGTGGGACGGTTTTCGGTCGGGGCGCCGATCCGTCCGCGTTGCCAGAGCCATGCCATCAGACGCTAGGGCCGAAGGTGCCGAGTGGTCCAAGACATGGTCCGGCTCATATCGATAGGCACAGGCTATGGAGGTGGCTAGGCTGGGCGTATGCAGTTCCAGCAGCTTCTGTACTTCGTCGCGGTGGCCGAGACCCGGCACTTCACCCGGGCCGCCGAGCAGGTGCACGTCTCCCAGCCGTCCCTCTCGCAGCAGATCAGAGCGCTGGAGCAGGAGCTCGGCGCGGAGCTGTTCAGCCGGGCCCGGGGCAACATCGCGCTCACCGAGGCGGGCGAGGCGCTGCTGCCGCTGGCCCGGCGGATCCTCGCGGACGCCGACACCGCCCGCCACGAGGTCCAGGAGCTGGCCCAGCTGCGGCGCGGCCGGGTCCGGCTGGGCGCGACCCCCAGCCTGTGCACCGGCCTGCTCCCCGATGTGCTGCGCGCCTTCCACGACCTCCATCCGGGGATCCGGCTGCTGATCGAGGAGGGCGGCTCGCACGACCTCGTACGGGAGCTGGCCCGCGGGGCGCTCGACCTGGCGCTGGTGGTGCTGCCGCTGCCGACGCCGTCACCGGCGCTGACCACGGTGGAGCTGCTGCGCGAGGACCTGGTGGTGGTCTCTTCGGCGGCCGGGCCCGCGCCGGGGCGGCCGGTGCGGATCGCCGACCTGCGCGACCAGCCGCTGGTGATGTTCCGGCACGGCTACGACCTGCGGGAGCTGACCGTGGCGGCGTGCCGGGCCGAGGGGTTCGAGCCGTCGTTCACGGTGGAGGGCGGCGAGATGGACGCCGTGCTCGGCTTCGTACGGGCCGGGCTCGGGGTGGCCGTGGTCCCCGCGATGGTCGCGGCCCGGGCGGGACGCGACCTGCGGGTCACCGCCCTCGCCCGGCCGGGACTGCGCCGGACGATCGCGCTCGCCCACCGCAGCGACGTGGCGCCACCCAGGGCCGCCCGGGAGCTCCAGCGCATGCTCCTGCGCTCCACGTGACGGTGTCCCTGGGCCCACACGGGGCGCGCGCTCACTGCACCGCGTCCGCCAGGACCAGTGAGTGGATACGGTCCGGGGCGCCGGGGCGGGCGTAGTACCAGCCCTGGGCCGTGTCGCAGCCCAGCTCGCGCAGCTGCTCCGCCTGGGCGCCGGTCTCCACGCCCTCCACCGTCACCGCCAGCTCCAGGCTGTGCGCCAGCGAGACGATCCCCTCGACGATCTTCAGATCGACCGGGTCCGCCGGGTGCTGCTGCATGCTCTGGGTGAAGGAGCGGTCCAGTTTCAGCACGCTCACCGGCAGCCGGCGCAGGTTCGCCAGGTTCGAGTAGCCGGTGCCGAAGTCGTCGAGCGCTATGTCCACGCCCATGTCGGCGAGCTGCCGCAGCGGCTTGAGGAGGTCCTCGTCCGCGCCGATCAGCGCCGACTCGGTGACTTCCAGGCACAGCGCGCCCGGTTCGAGGCCGGAGCGCTCCAGGACGTCGACGGTGTCGGCGACCAGGCCGGGGTGGTGCAGCTGGGTCGGCGAGAGGTTGACGTTGATCCGCAGCGGTCCGCCGTCGGCGTGCCGGGTCTGCCAGTAGCGCGCTTGGCGTACGGCTTCCTGGAGCACCCAGCGGCCCAAGGGCACGATCAGGCCGGTGTGTTCGGCGAGCGGGATGAACCGGTCGGGGCCGAGCACGCCGTGCTGCGGATGGCACCAGCGCACCAGCGCCTCCGCGCCGTGGACACTGCCGTCGCCCAGGTGCACCAGCGGCTGGTACTCGATGAAGAACTCGCCGCGCTCCAGGGCGGCGGGCAGCGCGGTGGTGAGCCCGTGCCGGGTGATCGCACGGGCGTCGGCCTCCGGGTCGGCGTACTCGTAGCGGTTGCCGCCGGCCGACTTGGCCCGGTACATCGTGATGTCGGCGCTGCGCAGCACCTCCGCCGAGGTACGTTCGCCGGCCGGGCCCTCGACCACGCCGACGCTGCCGCGCACGGTGAGCTCCCGGCCGTCGAGCCGGACGGGGGTGGCGAGCGCGCCCAGGATGCGGTGGGCGAGTTCGGCGACCTCGGTCTGGGTGTCGGGGCCGGTGGTGAGCGCGACGAACTCGTCGCCGCCGAGCCGGGCGACCATCTCGCCGGGGCGGGTGGCGACGCTCTGCAGCCGGTCGGCGACCTCGACCAGGAGCCGGTCGCCCGAGGAGTGGCCGAGGCTGTCGTTGATGGCCTTGAACCCGTCCAGATCGAGGTAGCACAGGCCGAAGCGGCTGCCGTCGGTGGCGGAGACGGCCTTGTCCAGGCGTTCGAAGAAGAGGGTGCGGTTGGGCAGTCCGGTCAGCGCGTCATGGGTGGCCTCGTAGCGCAGCCGCAGATTGAGCAGCCGGCGTTCGGTGGTGTCCTCCATCAGCGCCAGCTGGTACTGCGGGCGGCCTTCGGCGTCGCGCAGCAGCGAGACCGTCAGGTTGGTCCACAGGACCGTGCCGTCGCCGCGGTAGTAGGGCTTCTCCACGCGGTAGTGGTCGCGTTCGCCGCGGACCAGTTCGCCGTAGAGCTTCCACACGTGCGGGGCGTCCTCGGGGTGCACCCACTCGCTGACGTTACGGCGGCGCACACTGCTCTCCAGGCCGCCGAACATCCGGGTGAGGGCTTCGTTGACCTCCACCACGTTGCCGTCGAGGTCGGCGATCCCGATCCCGATGGCGGCGCCTTCGAAGACGGCCCGGAACCGCGTCTCGGTGGCGTGCAGGGCCTCCTGGGCGTCGCTGCGGGCCGCCAGCGCCGAGCGGGCGATGGCCTCCTGCTCGACGAGCGTGCGCTCGCGCAGGGCCTGGGCGAACCCGCCGGCCAGCGCGTGCTGGAGCCGGGCGCAGCGGGCCCGCAGCTCCTCGGCGGGGGTGTCCCCGAGGGCGCCGCAGTAGAGCACGAGGTAGGACTCGATGACGCCGAGGGTGCGGGTGAGCGCGTCGGTGTCGGTGCAGTGGGCGGCCACCAGGGCGGCGCCCGCGCGCTGCGCGGGGCTCGCGTCGAAGGGGCGCCGGTGCAGCGCGTCGCGGAGCGAGCGGGCGAGCGGCAGCAGATGCTCTTCGAATTCGGGGCGGGTCAGCGACGTCGCGGTGACGGGGAAGATCGCCCGGCTCCAGATCGTCGCGAACCGTCTGAGTCTGTCCTCCAGGCCGTCCGGTTCCGCCGCGGTCCCGGACGCCTGAGCCGGCATCATCACGCCTTGCGCCCCACCCCTGCGAAGCCCGAGAAGGCGTACGGATCCTCCTGGTCGACCGGCCCCTCGGGCCGCCAGTGCGGCATGGACACCAGGCCGGGCTCGACGATCTCGAAACCGTCGAAAAACGCGGTGACCTCCGCGCGCGAGCGCATCACCAGCGGGTTGCGGATGGAGCGGTAGACGCCGACGGTGCCGCCCGCCTGCTCCTCGGGCAGCGGGATGCCCTCGAAGGAGGCGTGGCTGAGGATGAGCAGGCTGCCGGGGGCGAGGGCGTCGCGCAGTTCGGCGACGGCGCGCGCGGGCTCGTCCTCGTCCTCCAGGAAGTGCAGGACGGCGACGAGGAGCAGTGCCACCGGCCGGTCGAGGTCGAGGAGTGCGGTGGTCCTCGGGTCGGTCAGGATGTCCTGCGGCTTGCGCAGGTCGGCGGCGACGACGGTGGCCCGGTCGTGGCCGGCCAGGACGGCCTGGCTGTGGGCGACGGCGACCGGGTCGTGGTCGACGTACACGACGCGCGCGTCGGGACTGGCGGCCTGGGCGACCTCGTGGACGTTGCCGAACGTCGGTATGCCGGAGCCGATGTCGAGGAACTGGGTGATGCCCTCGTCGACGGCGTGGCGGACGGCGCGCCGCATGAACGCCCGGTTCGCCTGCATGATTTTGGGCAGCCCCGGCATGAACTCCATCGCCCTGCGGGCGGCTTCCCGGTCGACCTCGAAGTTGTGCGAACCGCCCAGGTAGTAGTCGTACATGCGGGACACGCTCGGCACCGAAAGATCGATGCCCGGCGGGGCCCAGGCGGGACGCTCCATCGAAGTCTCCAACAAGTCGCCACGGACGGTACGGACGGTACGGCCATGCGCGTGGCCGGGTGTTCGAGCCGAGGCTACTGATCGCCCGCCGGGAGAGCGAGCAGAAACGGAAATTCGCGGTCCGTTCTTGGTCACACGCCATTGTCATGTGCGGTGCCACAGAGGGTCCGTGCCCTCGCACGGACGACCGGCCCGCCGTCGGCCGGGAGGGGCTGGACGGCGGGCCGGTTCGGGCCGGAGGCGCGGGGGTGGGGGACCTACTTGGGCGCTCCGACCAGCTTTCCTTCGGGGTCGACGGCGTACCAGCTGCCGCCCACGCCCTGCCCGTTGGTGTCACCGGGCTTCTTGTCGGCCGCGAAGGTGTACAGCGGCCAGCAGTCGATGGTCTGCTGCTTGACTCCGTCGGGGCGGGAGAAGGTCACGTAGCCCTTCTTCGTGATGCCCTCGGTGTCGTTCTTGTCGACGGGGGCGACGACCGGCCACTTCTCCAGGCACTCGCCGGTGCAGGCGGTCTTCATCGGCCAGGCCGAGTCCTTGGTGAAGCGGTAGACGGTCATGCCCTTGGAGTCGACCACGATGTCGCCGAGCTTGGGGTCCTTGCGGACCGAGAGGCCGGCGAGGTCGGCCTGCTGGGCTCCCTCGTCCTCGGCGCCCTCCTCCGCGCCCTCTTCCGCGCCTTCCTCGGCACCCGCGCCTCCGCCGGCGGCCTTCTTGCCGTCGGGGGCGGCGGCGAACCAGGTGCCGCCCACGCCCTGCCCGTTGGTGTCACCGGGCTTGGTGTCCTTGGCATAGCGGTACAGCGGCCAGCCGGCCAGGGTCAGTTGCTTGCTGCCGTCGGCGCGGGTGACCTCGCCGAGCAGGGAGGCGTCCATCCCGGCGGCCGCCTTGGCGTCGTCGGCGGCCACCACCGGCCAGGCCTTGGCGCATTCGCCCTCGCAGGTCGCCTTCGGGGGGCTCGCGCTGTCCTTGTCGAAGCGGTAGAGGGTGTAGCCCTCGCTGTCGGTGACGACCTTGCCGAGTTTCTTGGTGTCCGAGAGGGCGAGCTGACCGGCGGGCTTGGCGGTCTGCGCGCCGGATCCGGAGCCGTAACCGCCGTCGGAGCCGTAGCCGTTCTCCGCACCGGCGGCGGCCGGGTTGGCCGCTCCGACGGACTGCCCTCCGAGGTTGTTCCCGTTGTCCTGACCACACGCCGTCGTCAGCGCGAGAACGGCCGCGGCGGTCAGCGCGAGCGAGGCGTTGCGCCAGGTGTTCATGTCATCTCCCGTTGGGTCGAGTCCCGTTGCGGCGCTCTGTGTGCCGCTCATGGCCCTATGTACGGGCGGGGGTGGCGGCCGTGTTCAACGCCGCGGAAAAAAATTCCGGACGCCCCACACACATGTGCCAGCGAACCCCTCCATCCGGGGAATCCGCGCCGCATACGGAGTAGGGGCCGATGCCGTTGACCATGCTGATCGGCGTGTACGGATCACACGTCGCCCGGTCCTTGGCGGCGGCCGCGTTCTTGTGGCTGCTCGCCGGTCCGGCCCCCGTCTTCGCGGTCGCCCCCGCGGACAGCTGCACCATCGCCACGATCGGGGAGGAGGAGACGACGGCGGTCGCGGTGGCGGGCTCCGCGGTCTGCAGAACCGGTCCTTCGCCGGTGCCGAAGCCGCCGCCCCCTCCCCCGCCGGAGCCGCCCCCGGCGCCCGCGCCCCTTCCCCCTCCCCCGCCCGTACGGGAGGTCCCCCCGCCTCCCCCGCCGCCACCACCGCCACCACCGCCCGCGCCCGAGCCGCCGGCACCGGCGCCCAGGCCGAAGCCCCGCCCCGAGCCGAAGCGGGAGCCGCAGCCGACCGTGCGCCCCCGGCCCCCGTCCCCGACCCCGGTCGCGCTGCCCTCCTACCGGCGGATCCAGCGCCCCGAACCCCGCGGCGGCCCCACCCTGGTCCACCTGATGCTCCTGGTCACCGCCCCCGCGGTGCTCGCGACCGCCGCCCTGCGCCCCCGATCCCGCTGAGCCGGAGGATTTCCTTGTCGGAATGGCTTGTTCTGACCATCGCGATGGCCGCCGCCTGCGCCGTCGTGCTGACGATCGTCGTCATCAACCACCGGCGGGTCGACCGTCGGCTCGGCGAGGACGACGACCCCACCCAGACGCCGGACGTCATGGAGTACATGACGATGATGATCGGCGTGATCTACGCGATCGTCCTGGGCCTGGCCATCGCCGGCGTGTGGGAGGCCCGTGGCGGCGCGCAGGACACCGTGCGCCACGAGGCCCAGGCGCTGCACGAGATCTCCGAGCGGGTGGAGGTCTATCCGCCGGCGGTGCGCGACCGGATCCGCGCGGACGCCGAGGCGTACGTCGACCATGTCGTCACCAAGGAGTGGCCCCACATGGCGGAGCACGGGGAGCTGACGGACCGGGGGACGGAGCTGCTGGCGAAGTTGCGCCGCTCGGTGACCGACTACCGGCCGGCCGACGACCACGAGGGGCAGGCGTATCAGCCGCTGGTGGACCAGGTGGCGGTGGTCGACGACGCCCGGGGGGCGCGCGGCGAGAACGCGGAGGCGACGATGCCGGGGGTGGTGTGGTTCGGTCTGATCACCGGCGCCCTGGTGACCGTTGGCCTGATCTTCACGCTCCAGATCCGGCGGACGTTCCGTGAACTGCTGCTCGCCGGTCTCTTCAGCGCCCTGATCGCGTTCCTGCTCTTCCTGATCTGGGCGTTCGACGCGCCGTTCGGGCGGGGCATCTCCGCGACGGCGACACCGTTCACCGATCTGTTCCCGCGGACCGGGGACTGAGCCGAGGTCCGGCCGGGCGGCGGGGCCCGGCCGTTCGGGTGACATGGATGACCCGTTCGCCCGTCTGAGATCGCGAGTGTGGTAGGGCGCTCCTAGCGTGTCCGGCATCGAGGTGCATATCCCGTCCTATGTGGAAATCGCTTCCGCAGCTGCTCCTCGGGACCCGGAGGATTCACCATGCGCGCGATACGTGCCGCAACAGCCGCTCTGCTGGGGGCGGCCGCTCTCGCCCTCACCGCTCCCGTCCCGGCCGCCGTGGCGGCCGACACCGCCAAGGCCCCGGGCGACTTCGCCCTGTCGCCGTCGACCGTCGCCCCCGGCGGCCGGGTCACGCTCAGCGCGCCCGGCTGCCGCAGCACGGCGACGGCGTCCTCGGGTGTCTTCGACACCGCCACGATCCCGCCAGGCTCCTCGACGACCGCCACGGTCGACTGGGACGCCCGGCGCGGCGCCGTGTACACGGTCTCCTTCGTCTGCACCGGCGGCCCGACGGGCACCCTGGATCTGAGGATCGCCGGCGGCGCCACCGCCACCCCGACCATCAGCTCGACCGCCCTCACCCCGCCGCGTGGCGTCCAGGGCGGTCTGGGCGGCTCGAAGGCCGGCATGGACGCCGGCACCATCGCCGCCGGCGGCGCTCTGGTCGTGGCGGCCGCCGCGGGTCTGTTCTGGACGCTGCGCCGGCGCGCGGCACGCCGTCATTGAGCCGGCGCCAGGAACACGGCCGAGTACGCCCGTCGCCCCCGAGTCCACGCCAGGACTCGGGGGCGACGGGCGTACTCGGCCGACCGGGAGGTTCGTCGGCCGGTCAGGCCTTCGAGTCGTGCATACGGCGGCGGCGGATCACGAAGATCCCGCCGCCCAGGGCGGCCGCCGCGAACAGCCCGCCGCCGACGGCCATTTCGGTGGAGCTGGGGCCGAGCGAACCGCCGAGGCCGCCCTGCGCGCCCCGGCCGGCCAGGACCCGGAACTGCGCCGTGGCCACGCGGTTGCTGTCGTTGCACCTGACGGCGAGGTTGTAGTCGCCCGGGGTGGCTTGGTCGTGGATGCGGGCCACCGCGGTGGACAGACCGCCACGCTGCTGCGACAGGTTGGTCGTCGGGAAGGCGTTGGACGAGACCGTGCCGCCGCGGTCGCAGCCGCGCACGGTGATGGTGAGCGTCGCCCCCTGGTGGACCGAGAAGGGGTTGACGGTGACATCGGTGGGGCCCCTGCCGTCGCCCCCGCCGGCATTGGGGCCCCTGCCGTCGCCCCCGCCGACGTTGGGACCTCTGCCGTCGCCCCCGCCGGCGTTGGGACCTCTGCCGTCGCCCCCGCCGGCGTTGGGACCTCGGTTGTCGTCCCCGCCGAAATTGGGGCCTCTGTTGTCGCCCCCGCCTGCGGGGGGGCCGCCGGTGGTGGCGGTGGCGGCCGGGGCCATGAGCCCTAGAGCCGCGAAGGCGGTGGCGGCCACCGCCAGAGCGCGTGCAGCACGCATTGTGGAACCTCCTGTGAAAGGCGCCCCAAAGCGGTGCTCCGGGAAGTTCGACGAGTACGCCTCTCATGACGCACCCTCACAAGAGGGGACGAAGCTCGCATGTCGGCGCTCGGCCACCCCGGTGAGGCGACACGCCGGGGCCGGGCTCCGGAACCTGACGGACGCGCAGGTCACACGCCGTCAGAACTTTTATATGGTGATGACTCGGATGGATCATCCGGCCGTCACCCACCCGCCGGTCCGTGCCCGGCCGGAGCGCGGGCGTCCCCACCCCCGCCACCCGTTCGCCCCTCCCTGATCGCCGTCCTGGCGGCTCGCCCTTACCGTGCGAAACAGATGCCACGAAGGGAGAACCATGGGCCCGCACCCCGGCGGCTCGGCGTTCAGCTCGGTCTCTTTCAGCTCTGTCCTCAAAAGGCGCTCCCCCTGGGGGGTCCTCGCCCTCGCCATGCTCTCCGGCCTGGCCATGATGAGGAACGGCGTGGACCCGACCGCGGGACCGCCGCAGCCCGCGGCGGCGTCCGCGCCGGACAGCCGCCTCATCGACGCCGCCCCCACGCCGGGGGCTTCGCTGCGCACGCTTCCGTACGCACCGGCGTCCCGGATCAGGATCGACGCGATCAATGTCAACGCCGCGATCATGGACGTGGGTCTGGACGCCTCCGGCTGGATCGAGGCGCCGCCGGCCCAGGACCACAATCTGGCGGGGTGGTACCAGAACGGCGTGGCGCCCGGCCAGCGCGGCACGGCGGTGGTCGTCGGCCATGTCGACAACCTCTCCGGACCGGCCGTCTTCTACGGTCTGGGGGCGCTCGAGAAGGGCCGGCTCGTCGAGGTGGAGCGGTACGACGGCCAGGTCGCCGTCTTCGAGGTGTACGGCGTGGAGGTGTACTCCAAGGAGGATTTCCCCGGCGCGCAGGTCTACGGCGACACCGGGCACGCCGAGCTCAGGGTCATCACCTGCGGCGGCGGCTACTCGCGAACGGACGGCTACACCGGCAACGTCGTGGTCTACGCCCGGATGGTCGCCACCCGCTGAACGGCCGAGCCCGGACCGTTCAGCGGGGCGGGCCGGTTCAGCGGCGCGGGACCATCATGCGGTAGCCGGCGCGCAGCAGTTCCGGCAGATACCGGCGCAGCGCGGCCACGCTCTGGGAGCGGTCGCCGCCCGCGTCGTGGGAGAGGACCACGACGCCGGGCCCCGCGCCGTCGAGGACGCGGCGCACGATGAAGCCGGTGCCGGGCTCCTTCCAGTCGAGGCTGTCGCAGGTCCAGGCGAGCGGCTCCATGCCGAGCTCGGCGCCGATCTCGAAGGAGTGCCGGTTCCAGGCGCCGAACGGAGCGCGGTACCACAGCGGCGGGCTGCCGAGGGTCTTCTCCACGATGTCGCTGGTGCTGCCCAGTTCGTCCCTGATCCGGGAGGGCGGCAGGGTGGGGATCAGCGGATGGGACCAGGAGTGGTTGCCGACCACATGGCCGTCGTCGGCCATCTCGCGCAGCAGGTCGGGGTGGGCCACGGCCATCTCGCCACAGACGAAGAACATGGCCCGCACCTCGTACGCGCGCAGGGTGCGCAGGATCGCCGGGGTGTAGCGGGGGTCAGGCCCGTCGTCGAAGGTGAGCACCATCGCGTTGCCCACCCCGGACATCCGCAGGAAGGGGCGCTGACGGGACGGGGGCAGGGCCCGCCGGTGGCGCGGGGGCGCGTAGGCGGTCATGGGCTGGAGCCGGTACGCCGACGGTTTCGGCCGGCCCGCCGCCCTCGGGGCACCCGCGGCGGGGGCGGTGGCGCCGGGCGGCGGGCCGGGCGCGGTGGCCCGATCGCCGGCGAAGACGCCGACCGTGGCGGTGGCACCGAGCGCGGCGGCGAGGCGCAGCACCGCCCGGCGGCGTGTGGGCATCGAATCGTTCCTCATGGTTCATGGCACGCACGGCGCGGGCCCGGACGGCGCAGCAACACGGGGCCCGCCACCGAAAACACCCGATGAGCCGATCAGCCGATGAACGGATCAGGTGCGCCGTACGAGAGGGAAGGGCAGGGTCTCGCGGATGGTGAGGCCGGTGAGGAACATGACGAGCCGGTCGACCCCGATGCCGAGACCGCCGGTGGGCGGCATCGCGTACTCCAGGGCGTCGAGGAAGTCCTCGTCGAGCTCCATGGCCTCCGGGTCGCCGCCGGCGGCGAGCAGGGACTGCGCGGTCAGGCGCCGCCGCTGCTCCACCGGGTCGGTCAACTCCGAGTAGGCGGTGCCCAGTTCCGTACCGAAGGCGACGAGGTCCCAGCGTTCGGCCAGGCGCGGGTCGTGGCGGTGCTGGCGGGTCAGCGGGGAGACGTCGGTGGGGAAGTCCTTGTAGAAGGTGGGCAGCGTGGTGCGTTCCTCGACGAGGCGTTCGTACATTTCGAGGACGATGTCGCCGCGGGTGTCGTCGGGGGTGTGCGGGACTCCGGCGCGGTCGCAGAGCCGGCGCAGCGCCTGCTCCTCGGTGTCGGCGCCGACCTCCTCGCCGAGCGCCTCGGACACCGCGCCGTACACCGTCCTGACCGGCCAGGGGCCGGAGATGTCATGGACGGTGAGGGAGCCGTCGGGGCCGGCCTTGTGGGCGACGGGCGCGCCGAAGGCGGCGGTGGCCGCGCCCTGGATGAGTTCACGGGTGAGGTCGAGCATCACGTCGTAGTCGGCGTAGGCCTGATAGGCCTCCAGCATCGTGAACTCGGGGTTGTGCTTGTAGGAGACGCCTTCGTTGCGGAAGGTGCGGCCCATCTCGAAGACCTTCTCCAGGCCGCCGACGCAGAGGCGTTTGAGATAGAGCTCGGGCGCGATCCGCAGGTACAGGTCGAGGTCGTAGGCGTTGATGTGGGTGGTGAAGGGGCGGGCGTTGGCTCCGCCGTGGATCTGCTGGAGCATCGGTGTCTCGACCTCCAGATAGCCGCGGTCGAGCAGTCCCTGGCGCAGCGCCTGGACGGCGGTGGAGCGGGCGCGGACGATCCGGCGGGCCTCGGGGCGGGCGACCAGGTCGAGGTAGCGGCGGCGGACGCGGGCCTCGGGGTCGGCCAGGCCGCGGCGCTTGTCGGGCAGCGGGCGCAGGCATTTGGCCGTGAGCTGCCAGGTGGTGACGAAGACGGAGAGTTCCCCGCGGTCGCTGCTTCCGACGGTGCCGGTGGCGGTGACATGGTCGCCGAGGTCGATGTCACGGGTGAACGTACGCAGCACCGTGGCGCCGGAGCCGTCGCGGGTGAGGACGAGCTGGCGGTCGCCGGACCAGTCGCGCAGCACGGCGAAGACGACGCCGCCGAGGTCCCGTACGGTCATGACGCGGCCCGCGACGGTGACCTGGTCGCCGGTCCGCTCCGGCGTGATCTCCGCGAGGGTGGCGGTGCGCTGGGCGACGCCGACGGGGTAGGGGTCGACGCCCTCGGCGCGCAGCCGCTCCAGGGTGCGGTGCCGGATGCGCACCTGCTCGGGCAGGCGCCGCTCGGCCGGTGCGCCGGGGCCGCCGGGCAGGCCGAGCTCCTCGATCGAGGGCAGGCCCTCGGTGGTGGCGGGGGTGGTGACGCCGCCCCGGGGCCGTGCGTGTCCCTTGCCCCAGAGCTTGCGCAGGCTCGGTACGGAGACGAACCCTTCGGCGATCCCGGAGGCGAGGCCGATCCGGGCGAGGGAGCCGGCGTCCCCGTAGCAGAGGAAGCGCGGATACCACTCGGGCTGGTATTTCACATTGGAGCGGTACAGCGCCTCCAGCTGCCACCACTTGGAGAAGAAGAGCAGGAGCCGGCGCCAGACGCGCAGCACGGGTCCGGCGCCGATCCGGGCGCCCTCCTCGAAGGCGGAGCGGAAGACGGCGAAGTTGAGGGAGATCCGCCGGACGCCGAGTTTCCTGGCGTGCGCGCACAGCTCGGCGACCATGAACTCCATGACGCCGTTGGGCGCGCCGCGGTCGCGGCGCATCAGGTCGAGCGAGATGCCGTCGCGGCCCCACGGCACGAAGGAGAGCAGGGCGATGAGTTCGCCCTGTGCGTCGAAGGCCTCGACGAGCAGGCAGTCGCCGTCGGCGGGGTCGCCGAGCCGGTCCAGTGCCATGGAGAAGCCGCGTTCGGTCTCGGTGTCGCGCCAGGTGTCGGCCTTGTCGATGATGCGGCTCATCTCGTCCTCGGTGAGGGCCGAGTGGCGGCGGATGACGGTGGTGGCGCCGGTGCGGGCGACCCGGTTGACGGCCTGCCGGGTGACCCGCATGTCCCGGCCGTCGAGGTCGAAGCGGGCCACGTCGAGGATCGCCTCGTCGCCGAGCTGGATGGCGCCGAGCCCGCAGCGGGCGTAGGCGGTGGCACCCTCCTCGGAGGCGCCCATGACGGCGGGGGCCCAGGCGTAGCGGCGGGCGACGTCCAGCCAGGCTTCGATGGCCGGGGTCCAGGCCTCCCGGTCACCGACGGGGTCGCCGCTGGCGAGGCATACGCCCGTCTCGACGCGGTAGGTGACGGCGGCCTTGCCGCTGGGTGAGAAGACGACGGCCTTGTCACGGCGGGTGGCGAAGTAGCCCAGCGAGTCCTGGGCGCCGTACGCGCCGAGCAGGGCCCGGATCCGCGGTTCCTCGTCGCCGTGCAGGGCCGCTTCCATCCGCTGGGACCGGAAGAGGGTGACGGCGGCGCCGAGCAGGGCGAGCGCGCCGAAGAGGCCGAGGACGAAGGGGAGCGGGCGGGGCGGGGCGCCGTCGAAGCGGGCGCCGGAGACCAGTCCGCCGAAGACCCGGCTGGCGGCCCAGCCGAGCCGCTGGCCGCGCGGCAGCGTCCCGGGGAAGAGTTCGACCAGTCCCCAGCCGACCAGGACACCGGCGGCGAGCCCGAGGACGAGGACGAGCAGCGCCCGGCGCAGGGCGCCGCGGCGGGTCTCGGCGTAGAACTCGTGCCGGGCCAGGGCCAGCACCCCGAGCACGGCAAGGGACAGGACGAGGTTGGGGATCCAGCTGAGGTCGCGGTCGAGGGCGATCAGCAGGACGTCGGCGAGGATCAGGAGGGCCAGATAGGCGACGAAGAGCCACCAGGCGGCCTTCTTGCGGGCGCCGATGGCGGCGGCGAGCAGCAGCAGGAAGACGGCGTAGGCGAGGTTGGCGCTGACGGGGATGGTGACCCGGTCCACGAACCAGGCGATCGGACGGAGGGCGGGCCTGAGGAACGGCAGCAGGGAGAGGACCACACAGAAGAGGCCGAGTACGACGAAGAAGGTCGCGAAGACGTTCGGGACCGCGCTCGTCCAGCGCCGGGAGGGGCCGGCCGGGCCGGCCGGGGAGGGTGCAGGAGAGGCCTGCTGCTCCGCGCGGACACTCATGACCCGACTCTAAGGAGGCGCTCGGTGGCCCGCACCCGGACGGCCGGGGCTTCGCCGGCGGCCGCTCCTCCGTGGCTACTCCCCCATCACCAGACCGTCCTTGGCGGCGCCCCGTCCCAGGACGACGTCCCGGATGGTGTCGCGGACGGAGGCGAGGGCGGCACCGTCCTTCACCGCGCCTAGGTTGACCACCCGTCCGGTGCCGGTGTCGTACCACTGCGGGACGAACTCGGCCCGGGTCACCTCCCAGCGCCCGCCGGGGCTGCGGGGCGGGGCGAAGGTGAAACGGCCGATGGAGCTCTGGTTGCCCCGTGTGTCGAAGGCGCCCGAGTAGTTGACCATGGGTCCGGCTATCTGGTCGCCCATGCCGTAGATGATCCAGGTGCCGTTGACCTTCTCGTACGCCTGGGGGACATGGGCGTGGGTGCCGAGGATGAGGTCGATGTCCGGGCGGTCGCCGGTCCGGGCGGCGGTCAGGGAGCGGCCGAGGCTCAGCTGCTGGGAGTCGGGGGCGGTCTGCCACTCGGTGCCCCAGTGCAGGCTCACGACGACCACGTCGGCGCCCGCGTTCCGGGCGGTGCGGGCGTCGGCGAGGATCTGCCGCTCGTCGATGAGGTTGACCGCCCAGGGCTGTCCTTCGGGGAGGGGGTAGCCGTTGGTGCTGTAGGTGTAGGCGAGCTGGGCGACGGTGGCGCCGCCGGCTTTCAGCAGGGTGGGCCTCGCCGCCTCGGCGGCGGTGCGGGCCGATCCGGCGTGCCGGACGCCCGCCTTGTCGAGGGCGTCCAGGGTGCGGGCCAGGCCCGCGGCCCCATCGTCCAGGGTGTGGTTGGAGGCCGTGGAGCAGGAGTCGTAACCGGTGGCGGCGAGGGCGTCGGCGACCTGGGGCGGCGACTTGAAGGCGGGGTAGCCGGTGAAGGGTCCGCCGTCCTTGCCGTAGACGGTCTCCATGTGACAGATGGCCAGATCGGCGCCGGAGACGACGGGGCGCACCCCGGCGAACATGGGGCGGAAGTCGTGGCCGGCGCCGCCCGCGTCGGCGGCGGCCTGGCGGATGACCGAGTTGTGCGGCAGGACGTCGCCGGAGGCCACCAGGGTGAAGCCGGTCGGCGCGGCGGCGCCCGCGGCGGAGGGTGCGGCGGGCTCCTGGGAGGGGGCGGGCAGGGGGCCGTGCGGGGCGTCGGAACAGCCGGTCGCCGCCGCGAGCAGGGCCGCGGCGAAGGCCACCACCCCCTGGCGCATGCGCTGGGTCATGGGCCGGACTCCCTCACATAATGAGTATGACAATCCGTATTTATGACCCCACAGGGTGGATGAGTCCGCGTCAAGGGGCAGGACGGGTGAAACACTCGAATCCCCCAGAGCGGACCCGCCGCGCACACACCGGCTCCGCTCGACCGTTCGCCGCACCACTCGCCGCTCGGTGCGACCGCTCGTCGCACACCGCGGTACGCGATCTGTTCCTCGCCGACCGAATGCGTTCGGATACGCCACGGACGACGAGCGGGCGGAAGAGGTGTGGCACATGACGACGGCGACGACGGCGACGACCGACGAGCGGGCCCTGGAGGAGCTCCAGCGCGAGCACGGTCCCGCGCTGCTGAACTTCCTGCTCGGCCTGACCTACGGGGACCGGCAGCGGGCCGAGGACCTGCTCCAGGAGACCCTGGTGCGGGCCTGGCAGCACCCCGAGGCGTTCGAGGCCCCCTACGAGTCGATGCGGCCCTGGCTCTTCACCGTCGGACGGCGCCTGGCGATCGACGCCCGCCGCTCCCGGATGGCCCGCCCCACCGAGATCGGGGACGGGGCGCTCGCGGCCGCCGCCGACCCGTCGGACCCCACCGAGTCGGCCGCGGTCGCCCTGGACGTCCGCGCGGCGGTACGGGGCCTGAGCGCCGAGCACCGCGCCGTGCTCGTACGGCTCTACTTCGACGGACTGACCGTCAACGAAGCCGCCCGGGAACTGGGCATCCCCGCCGGGACCGTGAAGTCCCGCTCGTACTACGCGCTGCGCGCGCTCGGCCCCCGGCTGCCCGGATACAGCCGCATCCGCTCTTCCCACGCGCCGCGCGCCACCCGCACAATGACCGTGTGACGCTGACGACCGCCGCCGCCGAGAAGGTCCTCGCCGACAACTTCGCCCCCTGGGTCCTGGATCTCGGGCTGACGGTGATGACGGTCGGCGACCAGGAGGCCGTTCTGCGGCTGCCCTGGTCGGACCGGCTGGCCCGGGAGGGCGGCGGGCTGTCCGGACAGGCCATGATGGCCGCGGCCGACACCGCGACGGTGGTCGCGGTGGCCGCCGCGCGCGGCGGGTTCGTCCCGATGACCACCGTCCAGCAGTCGATCAGCTTCCAGCGCGCGGTGACCGGGGCGGATGTGCTGGTGCACGCCCGGCTGACGAAGACCGGACGGCGCATGGCGTTCGCGGACATCACCCTGCGCGCCGACGGCTCCGGCGAGACGGCCGCACACGCGACCGCCGTGTACGCCCTACTTGGCTGACGTACCGTCAGAAAGCGTCTGCGGAACGCCACTCGACACCACCTGAGTCACCCTCGCCGCACCGGCTTTCTCACGCCACGCGGTGGACGGGATACGTATCGGAAACCACACCGGCGAGTTGGGTAAAGACCCGCCCACACCCGTGTCCCACGGGTCAGGCTCGTCGTCAAGGTCCGTGAGGCCCTGTCCACGACGTCCGGAAGAAGGTGGGAACGTTGCTGCCCGAGAGCACGAACGGCACCGGCGGAGGCGGCGAGCAGGTCGTACCGATGGCCTGGTGGAGCGCCGAGTCGATGGCCGACGAACTGCTGCGCACCGGTCGGCTCGTCGCCCCCGGTTCGCTCGAATACCTCGCCGGCAGACAGACGCTGGCGCTCACGATCTACCTCTGCGACGAGAGCGGCGCGCTGGCCGGGGTCCGCGCCGTCGCCCGGATCGACGAGTGGCTCTCACGCACCTCGCACGGCCACCTCTGGCCCCAGTGGGTACGCGAGCGGCTCGCCGCCCGTGCGGCCCGCGAGCCGCACGGCGGGCCCGGGCCCGATCTCTTACTCGCCCGGCGGACCTGGCGCCGTCTGGAGTCGACCGAACTGCTCGCCGCCGACCTGACCGTCACGGGCCGGCCCGTCGACGAGTCGGCGCAGGTGTGGACCCCCGCCTGGCGGCTGGGGCTGCCGCTCGGGCATCTCGCGATCCATCTGTACTGACCCCGGGGCCGCAGCCGCGGAGCACCGGCTAGGGAGCACCGGCCGGGCCGTGCGGAGCCCGGTGGACACCCGCGCGGTACTTGGGGATCCGTACCGTGATCTTCATCCCCGCGCCGACGCCGGTCTCCACGACCAGCCCGTGGTCGTCGCCGTAGACCTGCCGCAGCCGCTCGTCGACGTTGGAGAGCCCGATCCCCGAGGACGGGGGCCGCTCCCCCGACAGGATCGCGCGCAGCACCTCCGGCTCCATGCCGACGCCGTCGTCCTCGATGACGACCACGGCCTCGGAGCCCGCGTCCCGGGCCGCGATCGTGACCGTGCAGGCGCCGCGGGAGTCCTGCAGGCCGTGTTTGACGGCGTTCTCCACCAGCGGCTGGAGGCAGAGGAACGGCAGGGTCACCGGCAGCACCTCGGGGGCGATCTGCAGGGTCACCTTGAGCCGGTCGCCGAACCGCGCCCCGGCGAGCGCCAGGTACTGCTCGATCGAGCGCAGTTCGTCGGCGAGCTGGGTGAAGTCGCCGTGCCGGCGGAAGGAGTAGCGGGTGAAGTCGGCGAATTCCAGGAGGAGTTCACGGGCCCGCTCGGGATCGGTGCGGACGAAGGAGGCGATCGCGGCGAGCGAGTTGAAGATGAAGTGCGGGGATATCTGGGCGCGCAGGGCGCGGATCTCCGCCTCGATCAGCCGGGTCCGGGAGCGGTCGAGCTCGGCCAGTTCCAGCTGTACGGAAACCCAGCGGGCGACCTCGGTCGCCGCCCTGACCAGCACCGCGGACTCGCGCGAGCCGTAGGCGACGAGCGCGCCGAGCACGCCCTCCTCGCCGGTCAGCGGCGCGATGACGGCCCAGCGCAGCGGGCACTCCAGGTCCGCGCAGCCGGTGTGGACGCTGCGGCTGCGGCCGGAGTCGAGGACCTCGGCGACCAGCTGGGTGACCTGCTCGCGGTGGTGGTCCCCGCCCGGCCCGTCCCAGGCGAGCACGGACTTCCGGTCGGTGAGGCACAGGGCCTCCGTGCCGAGGAGGGAACGCAGCCGGCGGGCGGCCTTGCGGGCGGTGTCGCCGGTGAGCCCGGCGCGCAGCGGGGGCGCGGCGAGCGAGGCGGTGTGCAGGGTCTGGAACGTGGCCCGCTCCACCGGGGTGCCGAGGTCCAGGTCGACCCCGCTCCCCCTGCGGCCGGTGAGCCGCCCCACGGCGAACCCGCCGGCGAGCAGTACGGCAGCGGCGGCGGCCAGCACCGCCAGGTCGGTCCCACTCATCTGGTGCCTTCGGGTGCGAGAGCTTCAGGGGCGAGGGCTTGTGGAGCGAGGTCTTCGGGGAGGTGGAGGCGGGCCAGGATGGCCTGGGTGCCGGGTGGGACGTGGCGGGAGGTGAGCCAGGAGACCACCACCATCGTGAGGAAGCCGAGTGGCACCGACCAGACTGCGGGCCAGGCCATCAGGGTGTGCGGCCAGCCCGCGGGGGCGAGCCCGGCGCGGGTCGCCATCACGGCGGTGAGCGCGCTGCCGCCGCCGATGAGCAGACCGGCCGCCGCGCCGGGCGGGGTGAGCCCGCGCCACCAGATGCCGAGGACGAGCAGCGGGCAGAACGAGGAGGCGGAGACGGCGAAGGCGAGCCCGACGGCGTCGGCGACCGGCACGTTGGCGGTGACGACGCTGACGGCGAGCGGTACGGCCATGGCGAGGACGGTGGCCAGCCGGAAGTGCCGCACTCCGCGCCCGGGCAGCATGTCCTGGGTGAGCGTGCCGGCCACCGACATGGTCAGTCCGGACGCGGTGGACAGGAACGCGGCGAACGCGCCGCCGGCGAGGAGCGCGCCGAGCAGGTCCCCGGCGAGACCGCCGACGATCCGGTCGGGCAGGACGAGCACGGCGGCGTCCGCGGCTCCGGTGAGGGCCAGTTCGGGCGCGTAGATCCGCCCGAGGGCGCCGTAGACGGGCGGCAGCAGGTAGAAGGCGCCGACGAGGCCGAGGACGACGAGGGTGGTGCGGCGGGCGGCGCGGCCGTTGGGGCTGGTGTAGAAGCGGACGGCGACGTGCGGCAGGCCCATGGTGCCGAGGAAGGTGGCGAGGATCAGGCCGTAGGTGGCGTAGAGCTGGTAGCCGTCGCGGCCCCCGGCGAGCGGCTGGGACCAGCCGAGAGGGTCGGTGTCGCTGGCGGTCCGCTCGGGCACGGGCGCGCCGGCCGGGAAGCCGAGGGTGGTGCCTGCCTCGATCCGGTGGGTGCCCTCGGTGAGGGTGAGCCGCCCCTTGTCGTACGGGACGTGGTCGACGCGGCCGGTGGCGGTGAGGGTCAGGGGCGCGTCGACGTCGATCCGTACGGTGTCGTCGATCCGTACCTCGGTGTGCGCGCGGAAGACGGCGGGCGCGTCGAAGCGGGCGCGGGGTGCGTCGTCGCCGAGCCAGGCGGTGACCAGGAACAGGGCGGGGACCAGCAGCGCGGTGAGCTTGAGCCAGTACTGGAAGGCCTGGACGAAGGTGATGGAGCGCATGCCGCCGGCGGCCACGGCGCCGGTGACGACCACCGCGACGACGACTCCGCCGAGCCAGTCGGGGGCGCCGGTGAGGATCTGGAGGGTGAGCCCCGCGCCCTGGAGCTGCGGCAGCAGGTAGAGCCAGCCGATCCCCACGACGAAGAGGCTGGCGAGCCTGCGCACCAGCGGGGATTCGAGGCGGGCCTCGGCGAAGTCGGAGAGGGTGTACGCCCCCGAGCGGCGCAGCGGGGCCGCGACGAGGACGAGCAGGACGAGGTATCCGGCGGTGTAGCCGACCGGGTACCAGAGCATGTCGGGGCCCTGGAGGAGCACCAGTCCGGCGATGCCGAGGAAGGAGGCGGCGGAGAGGTACTCGCCGCTGATGGCGGCGGCGTTCAGACCCGGCTTGACGGTGCGGGAGGCGACGTAGAAGTCGGAGGTGGTACGGGATATGCGCAGGCCCAGGGCGCCGATGAGCACGGTGGCGAGGACGACGGCGGTGACGGCGGCCACCGCGTGGGTGTGGTTCACCGGCCTTCCACGAGGCCGGTGAAGTCGCGTTCGTTGCGCTCGGCCCGGCGTACGTACCAGCGGGCCGTCACCCACATCACGGGGTACACGCCGGCGCCGAGCGCGGCCCAGACGAAGGGGGCGGGGGCGAGTGCGGTGCCGTCCACGGCGGCGGGCAGCGCGAAGAGCAGCGGCAGGGAGCCGACGAGCAGGGCGAGGGCGCCGAGCGCGGTGAGCGCGGCGCGCAGCTGGCTGCGCATCAGGGACCGGACGTAGGTGTGGCCGAGGGTGGTCTGCTCGCTGATCTCGGAGCGGGCGGGCGCGGGGCCGGGCGGCCGGCGGGCGGAGCGCGGCACTCCGGTGACGGTCTCGCGCCGGGGGCGGCGCGCGGGGCCGTGACCGGCGGACATCGGGTCGTGCTCTGCTGACATCGCCCGGAGTCTACGCAGAAGGCGTTACGCCCGGTAGGCCCTGTGGCGGGGCGGGGTGGGGGAGGCCGTGGTGGCGGCGCCGAGGGCGATCTCCAGCTCGACGTAGGACTCCTCGGCGCGGCGGAAGGCCAGCTCCAGGGCGGCGGCGGTGCCCGGCCCGGCCAAGCCCTGCGCGGACTCGCGCAGCTCGTCCAGCACGTCGGCCCAGTGCCCGGCCACGCTGCGGACCCGGGCGAGGAGGGGTTCGAGCTCCGCCGGGGCCCGGGGCGCGAGGTGGGGCAGGGCGCTGAGCGCGCCGAGTTCGGCGAGGAGCGCGTGCAGCGGCGGGTCGCTCTCCGGCATCGGTCACGGCCCCCTTTCCCGGTGAAGCGGACGCCTGGGTTTCTGGATCAAGGGTAGGCAGGGCGCGGGGGGTGGCCGGGCGAACACCGCCCGCCGTCGGTGAGCGGCGCGCCGGGTGCGGCGAACGGTCAGCCGCGGGCGTGGCGCAGGAGCAGTTCACGCAGCTGGCGGGCGTGGCGGCGGCTGACGGCGAGCTCGGCCCGGCCGACCCGTACGGTCGTCGCGCCGCCGTCCAGGCGCAGTTCGTCGATGCGGCCGAGGGCGACGAGATGGCTGCGGTGGATACGGACGAAGCCGCGCGCCGCCCACCGCTCCTCCAGGGTGGACAGCGGGATACGGACCAGGTGGCTGCCTTCGTCGGTGTGGAGGCGGGCGTAGTCGCCCTGGGCCTCGACGTAGGCGATGTCGCCGATCGGGATGAAGCGGGTGACGCCGCCGAGTTCGACGGGGATCTGGTCGGCGGTGGTGCTGGGCGGGGCGTGGGTGGCGAGGACCTGCTCGCCGGCGCGGCGGACGGCTTCGGCGAGGCGTTCGCGGCGGACGGGTTTGAGGACGTAGTCGACGGCCTTGAGGTCGAAAGCCTGCACGGCGAAGCCCTCGTGGGCGGTGACGAAGACGATCGCGGGCGGGCGGGCGAATCCTGCGAGGAGCTTGGCGACGTCGAGGCCGGTGAGTCCGGCCATGTGGATGTCGAGGAAGACGACGTCGATGGCGTCGTCGCCGTCGGGCCCGGCGTCGAGGGCGCGGCCGATGCGGCGCAGCGCCTCGGTGGCGTCGGTGGCTCCTTCCGCGCTGCGCACCCGGGGGTCGGAGCGCAGGAGGTAGAGCAGTTCCCCGAGGGCCGGCTCTTCGTCGTCGACGGCCAGTACGCGCAGCATGCTGCGGAGTGTAGGGGCAGGGGCGTTGAGTACGCCGGGGGTGGTGTGCGTATGTGAGGAGGGTACGAAAAGGGAGACCGATGAGCCTGCGGGAACGACACCGGGATGTGGCGGCGTATGCGTTGGGGGTGCTGGAGCCCGGCGACGCGTTCCGCTGCGCGGACCATCTGGAGGACTGTCCGCGCTGTGCGCGGTGGCTGACGGAGTTCGCCCGGCTGGAGCGGTGCCTCGCGGAGCTGAAGGAGCCGGTGCGGCCGCTCGCGCCGCTTCCGCCTCCGGTCCCCCGGCGGCGGGGGCGGGGGCGGGCGCGGCTGCTCGCGCTGGCCGCGGCGCTGGCCCTCGCGGTGCCCTCGGCCGCTCTCGCGCTGCGCGAGGGGGACGCCCCGCCGGCCGCGGCGCGGGCCTCGGCGACCGACCCGGTCACCGGGGTCACGGCGGCGGCCTCCTGGAGCGAGCACGCCTGGGGTACGGAGATGGCGCTGCGGGTCTCGGGCGTCGCAGGGCCGCGGGTCTGCGATCTGGTGGTGGTGGGCCGCGACGGCCGGGAGCACCCGGTGATGAGCTGGTCGGTCCCGGCGGGCGGGGACACCGCGCCGGTGGTGGAGGGTGCGACCGCGCTGCGGGCCGGGGAGATCGATCGTCTGGTGGTCCGGGAACGCGGCGGCGGGGCTCTGGTGTCGCTCACTCCGTGAGCGGGTGCGGCCCTGGTCCTCGCACTACTTGAGCAGGCGCGAGAGGCGGCGGTCGGCAAGGGGCTTGCCGCCCGTCTGGCAGGTGGGGCAGTACTGGAGGGAGGAGTCGCTGAAGGACACCTCCCGGACGGTGTCGCCGCAGACCGGGCAGGCCTCGCCGGTGCGGCCGTGGACCCGCAGGCCGCTCTTCTTCTCCGCCTTGAGGCGGCCGGCCGCGAGGCCGTGCGAGCGTTCCACCGCCTCGCGCAGGGTGGTGCGCAGGGCCTCGTACAGTGCCGTGATCTCGTCCTCTCCGAGGTTCTGCACGGGTTTGAAGGGGGACATCCGGGCCGCGTGCAGGATCTCGTCGCTGTAGGCGTTGCCGATGCCCGCGATCAGGCTCTGGTCGCGCAACGCGCCCTTGATCTGGCGCCGTTCGCCGGTGAGCAGCGCGGCGAAGGCGTCCCGGTCGAAGCCCTCGGCGAGCGGGTCGGGGCCGAGCCGGGCCACGCCGGGGACCTCGGCGGGGTCGTGGACGAGATGGACGGCGAGCCGTTTGGTGGTGCCCGCCTCGGTCAGGTCGAAGCCGTCGCCGCCGGTGAGCGCCGTACGCAGGGCGAGGGGGCCCTTGCCGGGGCGCGGCGGCCCCGACGGCAGGACGTCCTTCCACTGGAGCCAGCCCGCGCGGGCGAGATGGACGACGAGATGCAGCGGCGGCCCCTCGGCCCCGCCCGCCGCGTCCGGCCCGGCGCCCGCCGTGATGGCCAGCCACTTCCCGTACCGCGCCACGGCGGTGACGGTGCGGCCCTCGATCGCGGAGAGCGGCGGGTCGTACGTCTTGAGCACGCTGATCGCGACGGGCAGGACGCGGGCGATCTCCTTGCCGACCAGGTGCTCGGCCAGGAACTCCCGCAGCGCTTCGACTTCCGGCAGTTCGGGCATGCCTCCACCCTGCCGCAGGCGCGCGGCGGCCGCGCGTTCACCGGCCCTCGTTCACCGCCGCCCCGGCCGCTCGGACCAGGGTGTCCAGCTCCTCGGCGAGCGCCGCGGCGAGCCGGTCCAGGTCGGGTACGGCCGCGCCGTCGGCGACCAGTCCGATGTGCACGTCGCCGCCGTACGGTGACATGGCGACGGCCAGGGACTGGCCCCGGGCCAGCGGCGCCATCGGGAAGAGGGCGCGCAGCGGCCTGCCCCCGAGGGAGAGGGCCGAGCGGGGCAGCGGCACGTTGGTGACCAAGAGGTCGAAGAGCATCCGGGCCGCGCCGCCCGCCAGCGGCGCGCCGAACCGGTGGGCGAGCGGCGGCAGCTGGTCGGCGAGGACGGCGAGCGCCCCGGCTCCGCGCAGCGGCCCGGCGGCCTTGTTGCGGTCCATGGCGGTGCGGACGGCCCGCAGGCGGGCCGTCGGGTCGGCCGTGGTGAGCGGCAGGTCGAGCAGGTAGGCGGAGAAGCGGTTGCCGGAGCCGGGGGGCGCGCCGGGCCGCCGGCGGGAGACGGGGACCAGGGCACGCGGGTCGGCGGTCGGCGGGCTCTCGCCGCGCTCGGCCAGCCAGCTGCGCAGCCCGCCGGCGACGGTGGCGAGCAGGACGTCGTTGGCGGTGCCTCCGGCGACGCGGCGGACGTCCCGGACGCGTTCCAGGTCGACGGTGACGGTGGCGACCGTGCGCGTACCGCTGGAGTGCGCGGCGAGGGCGGTGGCGCCGCGCGGGTCGAGGCGGCTGGCGCGGACCACGGACGCGCCGACCCCGACGGCCCGGCCGAGTTCCTCGAGTCGGGCCCGGGCGAGGTCCATGAGGCCGCGGGCGCCGGGCAGGGCGGGCGGTACGGGGCGGGTGCGGGGGCGCCTCGGGCGGGCGGCCGGGGTGCGGGCGGCGGCGATCTCGTCGAAGATCCCGGCGCCGATGGCGACGGCGCGCATCCCGTCGGCGAGGGCGTGGTGGAGTTTGACGAGGACGGCGAAGGAGCCGTCGTCGGGGCCGGTGAGGAGGTACATCTCCCAGGGCGGCCGTCCTCGTTCGAGCGGCCGTTCCATCAGTTCCCCGGCGACCCGGGCCGTTTCGGCGTCGAAGTCGCCGCCGTGCAGACGTAGTTCCCGGACGTGGCGGTGGACGTCGAAGTCCTGGTCGGGGAACCAGGCCGCGCCGCCGACCGGCAGCAGGACGTCCCGGACGCGCATCCGCAGCCGGGGGATCGCCGCTGCCCGGGTGGCGAGCAGCTCCAGAAGGTCCCCGGGCGGGTCGGCGACGGCCGCGGGGGCGGGGGCGAAGTGGACGAGGGCGCCCAGATGCATCGGGTGGTCGGTGGATTCGAGGTGCCAGAATGCCAGGTCAAGCGGTGCGAGAAGCTCGCTGCTCAAGGGTTCCTCATGTTCTGGAGAGCGCTGGGAGACCGCAGTCAATCGGTTCCGGTCGGTTACGGTCAAGTATGGTCCATTTACGCTCAGTTAACGGATTGATTCGGGACCATGAACTCGCACCACACGCATTTGCCGCTGCCGCGCGAGTCCACACCCCAGACATCGGCGAGCCGGTCGACCAGCAGGAGCCCGCGCCCCGACACCCCGGCCTCGCCCGCCTCGCGGCGGCGCGGCAGCGCGCTGGAGCGGTCCTCGACCTCGACACGCAGCCGCTGCTCGGGACCGGCGAGCATCCGCAGGGTGACGATCGCCCCGCCGTCGGTGTGCATCAGCGCGTTGGTGATCAGCTCGTCGGCGACGAGCTCGATCTCGTCGGCGCGTTCCTTGGCGCCCCAGGCCCGTACCGCCGCCCGGATCATATGGCGCGCCGAGCTCAGCGCCTCCGGGTCGTTCTGGGCGACGTGCTGCTGGAGCCGTCCCCCGGACTGCGGGAAGTAGGCGCCCTTGCGGCGCAGCAGCAGGATGGCGACGTCGTCGTCGCCGCCGCTCTCGTCGACCACCTCGCACAGATGGTCGGCGAGTTCCTGGAGGTCGCGGGGGCCGCGCCGGACCAGTGCGGAGAGCCACCGCGTCCCCTCGTCGAGGTCGAGGCCGGGCCGTTCGACCAGTCCGTCGGTGTAGAGCAGCAGCGTCTGGCCGGGGTCCATCTCGCGCGTGGTGACCGGGTAGTCGAGCCGCCCGAACTCCGCGGAGAGCCCGAGCGGCAGTCCGCCCTCGACGGGCAGTCGGCGGCAGCTGCCGTCGGTGTCCTGGAGCAGCGGCTCCACATGGCCGGCCCGGACGGCCTGCACCACCCCGGTCGTCAGGTCCGCCTCGACATAGGTGCAGGTGGCGAAGCGGTCGGTGTCCAGTTCATGGAGGAAGACGGAGGCCCGGGCCATGACGGTGGCCGGGGTGTGTCCCTCGGCCGCGTAGGCGCGCAGCACGATCCGCAGCTGTCCCATGACGGCGGCGGCGTGGGTGTCATGGCCCTGGACGTCGCCGATGACCGCGCCGACCCGGCCGCCGGGCAGCGGGATGATGTCGTACCAGTCGCCGCCGATGTCCTGGCCGAGATGGGCCGAGCGGTAGCGGACGGCGATGTGGGCGCCGGGTACGTCGGGGATGCGGCGCGGCAGCATCGCCTGCTGGAGCCCTTCGGCGAGGTCGTGCTCCCGCTCGAAGAGTATGGCGCGCTGGAGGCTCTGCGCGATGCTGCTGCCCAGGGCGACGAGGACGTTGCGCTCGTCGTCGGTGAAGCCGGTCTTGTCGCTGTAGAGGAGTCCGAGCGCGCCGATGGGGCGGGCCTGGGCGATCAGCGGCAGATAGGCGGCGGCGGTGATGCCGAGCCCGCTGATGTGCGGCCACAGCACGGGATAGGAGTCGGCGAAGTCCTCGGCGGACTCGATGAAACGGGGCGTCAGGGTCCTGACGACCTCACTCATCGGGTACTGCTCATCCACCCGGGTGAAGCGGGTGCCCGGGACGAACGCCCCTTCGGGCCCTTCGGCGACCAGGTGGATCCGGCCGGACTCCAGGAGCCCCATGACGAGGCTGGTGGCGCCGAAGTGGGCGAGGCCGTGCGAGTCGTTCAGCAGATCGATGATGTCCTGGACGGTACGGGCATGGGCGAGGGCGGCCGTGGTCGACTCGACGACGCTGGTCCGGCGGCGGCGCTCCTCGTCGAGCCCGAGCCGGGCGGCCGAGTCGGCCAGCTCGCGGGTCGCGTCCCGGACGATGCCGATGATCCGCCGCGGGCGGCCGGTCTCGTCGCGCCGGATGATCCCCTGGGTGTGGGTCCAGCGCAGCCGCCCGTCGCGCCGGCGCACCCGGAAGTACGCCCCGTAGTGCGTGCTGCCGTCCTTGAGCGCCTGCGTGACCAGCGAGTCCAGGCGTCTGCCCTCGTCGGGGGTGACGCGGGGGCCGAGGCTGGTGGGGCGGCCGTCGAAGTCGGCGGGGTCCATGTCGAAGACCGCGAGGGCGGCCGCGTCCGCGTCGAGCAGTCCGGTGTCCAGGTCCCAGTCGAAGGTGCCCATGCGGAACTCGGCCGCGTACCGCGCGAGGAAGCAGCGGTCCGCGGCCCCAGGCGTGGCGCAGCGGCACGGCTCGGCCGTCCCGCCGCCCCCTCTGCCCGCGTCCATGGCCCCACGCTAGGCCGAGCCGGGCCCCTTCGCCTCACGGGCCGCCGCGTCAGCCCTCGAAGGTCGAGGGCCCGTCGGGGACCTGCTCGGGCATGTCGTACGGCGGCGCGTCCGGCGCGGTGGGGACGAGGTCTTCGGGCAGGGGCTCTGCGGGCGGCTGCGGCGGGAGGTCCTCGCGGTCCGGGGAGGGGGCCCTTGAAGGGTCGGCGCCGGCGGACCGGCCGGGGGTGGTGGGCGTACGGGTGCTCTCGGGGCGGGCCGGGCGCTCGGGGGTGCGCGGGGTGTCCGGGGTGGGCGAGGCGGCCGGGGTGCGGGGGCCGGCCAGATGGCACTCGTCGGGGCCGCACGGCGGGTCCTCGGCCGGGCGGGTGTCCGCCTCTCCCCCGGTGCCGGTCTTGCGCTCGATCCAGCTGCCGTCGGCCGCGTTCACGATCACCAGCCGGTTGACGATCGCCCGGGTCGGCGTGATCGCCACGACCCGGGCGGGCTGGTAGCCGGGCCACGGCCGCCCCTGGGCCGCGCCCGGGACGGCGACCGGGCTGCGCAGCGGGTTGCCGCAGGCGCACCGGACGCGGGGGGTTCCGTACCGGTCGACGAGGACGGCCGTACCGGCCTGGAGCACCGCCTGGTACGAGGTGGCGGCCCGGTCGCGGTAGCCGTGGCCGGTGACCCGGGTGTCGACGCGCAGGGTCACGGGGGTGAGCCCGCGCAGCCAGTCGGCGACGGCCGCGTCGCTGATCCCGGCGCTCCGGGCGAAGGCGCCGGCCTTGGCGGTGTCCCCGGCGAGCAGGCGCACCTGCTTCTCGATGTCGCAGCTGCCCCGGGCGCGTGTGCCGCCGTAGATACCGGGCGTGGCGCCGCTGACGGCCCGCATCGCCGGGGCGGCGTCCGGGCGGGCGGCGCCGGTGGGCGGGGGCGGCGTCTTGGGGGGCGGGGCTGGGACGGTGACCGTGGAGGGGGTGAAGGGGTCGGGGCCCGGGGCGGCGGCGGGCTGGAGGGTGACGCTCTTGGTGCCGTACGCGGGCCCGGCGGCGTCGCCGTCGTCGTCGCCGCAGCCGGCCAGCAGGGTTCCGGCGGCCGCCAGGGTCGCGAGCAGGGTGCGCCGACGGTACGTCGATGAGGCCACCAGAATCTCCCGCCTTCCGCCCCGAGTGGTCCCTCCCATCTGTGCCGGATCGCCCGTGCGCGCGCAAACGGAACGCTCCCCGAACCGCCACTTGAACGCGTTCAAGAAACCCTCTACTCTCGGCTTCAGGCGAATTGAACGCGTTCAAGGAGGGGGGGTGTGCGATGACCGTGCTGGTCGGCCTCATCGTGATGACCGGGATGCTGGTGATCGTCCCGGCGGGGCTCGCCCTGATGGAGGTGGACGGGCTCTGCGCCATCCGGAGGCTCTGGCCGCTGTGGGCCGTGCCCGGTGCCGTCGCCCTGTGGCTGCCGCGCGGGCCCCTCGCCACGACGCTCGCCGCGCTCTACGCGCTGGGCACCCTCGCCCTCGCCCTCTACGCACCGGTCCACCTCGCCCGCACACTGCGCGGGCCCGGCCTGCGCCGGCGCGCCCCGGCCGAGACCGCGCTGCTCACCGCCCTGGTCACGCCGTCGGTCGCCGGACTGGCGCTGGTCGCGGAGCGCTCGGGGCACCAGCTGCTCGGCTTCGACCTGGAGATCCTGGCCCTGACCGTGCCGCACTTCCATTTCGCCGGCTTCGCCGCCGCGCTGGTGGCGGGGCTCGTCTGCCGGGCCGCCGACGGGCCCACCGCCCGGTTCGCCGCGCTCAGCGTGCCGCTCGGCACCCTCCTCGTCCTCGTCGGCTACTTCGTCGACGACTGGACCGAACTGGCCGGCGCCCTCGTCCTGACCGCCGGGATGTGGGCCGTCGCCCGGGTGACCTGGCGCGACATCCGTACCCCCGGGACCGGGCGGCTCACCGCCGGCCTGCTCGCCGTCTCGGCCGTCGTCCTGGTGGCGACCATGCTGCTCGCCCTGAGCTGGGCGCTCGGCGAGGCCACCGGACTGCCCCACCCCACCCTGACCTGGATGGCCGCCACCCACGGCCTCGGAAACGCCCTCGGTTTCGCACTCTGCTCGGTGCTGGCCTGGCGACGACTCAAGGAGACAGTGGCATGACCCGACTCCTGCGCGACCTGGCGGCCACGCCCGCCCCGCGCGTATTCAGCTACCCCGAGGTCGGCGCCACCGCCGCCGCCCCGCTCCCCTCCGGCTACCACCACCTGCACCACATGGTCCGCGTCGGCCACGGACGGGACGTCTTCGAGAGCGCCGGCGCCGCCGTCCTGACCTGGCGGATGCACCGCCGCTCGGGAGCCCGCATCGACACCGGCGCGGCGCGCGCCGAACCGGGAGTCGCCCTGGAGGTCTCGCTCGGCCTCGGCCCCCTGCGCGTCATCGCCCCCTGCGAGGTGGTGTGGATCGCGTACGAGGGCAACCGCATCGGGTTCGCGTACGGGACGCGGACCGGGCACCCGGAGTGCGGCGAGGAGTCGTTCGTCGTGGACCTCCTTGAGGACGGCTCGGTCTGGTTCACGGTGACCGCGTTCAGCAGGCCCGCCGTCTGGTACACCCGCCTCGCCGGACCGCTGGTCCCGGTGTTCCAGCGCGCCTACGCCCGGCATCTGGGCCGGACCCTCATCCGGATCGCCACGCCCTGACCTTGGGGGCGGCGACGCCGGGACGGGGCGTGGGCCGCCCGCGATACTGGAGCTGATGGAGTGGTTCACCGCCCCCGACTACTGGCTGAGCCGGATCGTCTTCCAGCGGGCTCTCGCCGGGCTCTATCTGGTCGCCTTCCTCGGCGCCGCTCTCCAGTTCCGGGCCCTGATCGGCGAGCGCGGCATGCTGCCGGTGCCGGAGTACCTGCGCCGGGTCCCCGCCCGCCGGGCACCGACCCTCTTCCGCTGGCACTACTCGGACCGGCTCTTCGCGCTCTGCGCCTGGGGCGGCGCGGCCGTGGCGCTCGCCCTGGTCGCGGGCGCCGGCGACGCGGTGCCGCTGCCGGTGGCGATGCTGCTGTGGGCCGCGCTGTGGGGGCTCTACCTCTCGATCGTCAACGTCGGCCAGACCTGGTACGGCTTCGGATGGGAGTCGCTGCTCCTGGAGACCGGTTTCCTGGCGATCTTCCTCGGCAACGAGCGGGTGGGGCCGCCTGCGCTGGTCCTGTGGCTGCTGCGCTGGCTGCTGTTCCGGGTGGAGTTCGGCGCCGGACTGATCAAGCTGCGCGGCGATCCCTGCTGGCGCAACCTCACCTGCCTCTACTACCACCACGAGACCCAGCCGATGCCGGGGCCGCTGAGCTGGTTCTTCCACCATCTGCCGCGCCCCCTGCACCGCGTGGAGACCGGCGCCAACCATGTGGTGCAGATCCTCGTTCCGGTTCTGCTCTTCACCCCGCAGCCGGTGGCGAGCGTCGCGGCCGCCGTGATCGTGGTGACCCAGCTGTGGCTGGTCCTCTCCGGCAACTTCTCCTGGCTGAACTGGCTGACGATCGTGCTCGCCCTGTCCGCCGTCGACACGTCGTTCCTGGTCACCGCCCCCGCGCTCGCCGACCCGCCGCTCTGGTACGTGGTCCTGGTCTGCGCCGTCACCGCGCTGGTGCTCGCCCTGAGCTACCGCCCGGCCCGCAATCTGCTCTCCCGGCGGCAGGCGATGAACCGCTCCTTCGACCCGCTCCACCTCGTCAACACCTACGGCGCCTTCGGCACCGTCGGCCGGATCCGCGACGAGATCGTCATCGAGGGCTCGGCGGACGCGGCGTACGGCCCCGACACGGTCTGGCGGGAGTACGAGTTCAAGGGCAAACCGGGCGACGTACGGCGCATGCCGCGCCAGTTCGCCCCGTACCACCTGCGGCTCGACTGGATGATGTGGTTCGCCGCGCTCTCCCCCGGCTACGCCCGCGACTGGTTCGGGCCGTTCGTCGAGCGGCTGCTCGACGGGGACCGGGACACGCTGAAGCTGCTGCGGCACAACCCCTTCCCCGACGCCCCGCCCGTGCTGATCCGGGCCCGGCTCTACCGCTACCGCTACACGACCTGGCGGGAACTGCGGGCCACCGGAGCCTGGTGGCACCGGACGTATCTGCGTGACTACCTGCCCACCACCCGGCTGCGCACCCCGGCCGACCGCTGACCCTCCCCCGCGGGCTGTGTGCCACCACGATTCTCACTCCAACGGCCGAGCCTCCCGGCGTGTCGCGGTGGGCCGGTCACCACCCCCGAAAACCCCCGTCCGGCCCCGTTTCGGAGCCCACCCCGTACTTCCGGAAGTGTGTCCGGATTGCACCCCAGACATGGGCCCCATCGAGCACGCACATGCTCATTTGGTTACTCTGGGGCGTACGGTCGGCCAACGGGGCTCCACAAAAACCCCAGATCCGACCCGGGGACAGGCCTTCAACCGGGCCGCGGTCCCGCCCGAAGAACGGCGCCACCGCGACCGAACGGCCCTGTCCTCTTAGGTACGCGACACAAAGGAGTGCGCGGTGACACCAGAACTGACCCAGCAGGAGCAGCGCCCGGCGGAACGCCGGGACCGGAGCAAGAAGCCCTCCGGTGAACTCGGCAGCCTCGAAGTGTGGGCCAGGTCGGCCCCGATCAGGCTGGCCGGCTACGAGGAAGACCTCGCTGAGCCGCACATCCTGCCCGGCATCGACTGAGCTGCTCGCTTCGCACTCGTGCCCCCGGCCGTCGTCACGGCCGGGGGCACGAGTGCGTCCGGGGGGTGTAAAGCCCTGGGGCTACCAGTTGGCCGGGGCGTAGTCCTTGAGGAAGCAGCCGTAGAGGTCCTCGCCGGCCTCGCCGCGCACGACGGGGTCGTAGACGCGGGCGGCGCCGTCGACCAGGTCGAGCGGGGCGTGGAAGCCCTCCTCGGCCAGGCGGAGCTTGTCGAAGTGGGGACGCTCGTCGGTGATCCAGCCGGTGTCGACGGAGGTCATGAGGATGCCGTCGGTCTGGAACATCTCCTGGGCGCTGGTCCGCGTCACCATGTTCATGGCGGCCTTCGCGGCGTTGGTGTTGGGGTGCCCCGCGCCCTTGTAGCCGCGGCTGAAGACACCCTCCATCGCCGAGACGTTGACGACGTAGGCACGCCCGCTGGCCGCCTTCTTCGCGGCGTCGGCCATCACCGGCCGCAACATGCTGATCAGGATGAACGGCGCCGTGTAGTTGCACAGCTGGGTTTCCAGGAGCTCGACCGGCGAGATCTGCTCGATGGTCTGCACCCACGTGTTGGTCTCGACGACGTCCGGCACCAGGCCGCCCGCGTCGATGGCGCTGCCGTCGCGGTGCCGCTCGACGCTCGCGTTGCCCGCGACCAGGGCGAGGTCGGCGACCTTCTGCGCGTCCAGGCCGCTGACCCCGAGGGGCAGCGCGGCCAGGCCGTCGACCGCGCCGGAGTTGAAGGCGCCGATGACGTGGTGGGCGGGCAGCTCGCCGGCGGGCAGCGGGGCGCTCTCGCCCTCGACCAGGGCGGCGTAGGCGGAGGGCAGGCGGCGCACGGTCTGCGTCGCGTTGTTGATGAGGATGTCCAGCGGGCCCTGCTCGGTGACCTGCTCGGCCAGGGCGACCGCCTGAGCCGGGTCGCGCAGGTCGATGCCGACGACCTCCAGGCGGTGCATCCAGTCCGCCGAGTCCTCCATGGCCTTGAAGCGGCGGATGGCGTCCTTGGGGAAGCGGGTCGTGATCGTGGTGTGGGCGCCGTCGCGCAGCAGCCGCAGCGCGATGTACATGCCGATCTTGGCGCGGCCGCCGGTGAGCAGCGCGCGCTTGCCGCTGAGGTCGGCGCGGGCGTCGCGCTTGCCCCGGTTCAGGGCGGCGCACTCCTGGCAGAGCTGGTGGTAGAAGTAGTCGACCTCGACGTACCGCGTCTTGCAGGTGTAGCAGGACCGGGGGCGCTGGAGTATCCCCGCGATCTTGCCGGCCTCGGTGACGGAGGAGGGCAGCAGGCCCTCGGTCTCGTCGTCGATCCGCTGGGCGGAGCCGGTGGCGGTGGCCTCGGTGACGGCCTTGTCGTGGGCGGTCTTGGCGGCCCGGCGCTCCTGGCGGCGGCGCTGCTTCACGGTCCGGTAGATCCCGGCGGTGGCGCGCCGGACGGCGATCGCGTCGGGGTGGTCCACGTCCAGCTCGTCGAGCTCCGCGAGGACGCTCAGGCAGACGGCCAGGCGCTCGGGGTCGATACCCGGCCCGTACACCTGGTTCTCTTCAGTCACCGTCATGCCGTCGCCGTTCCTCGGTCACTCGAATGGTCACGTTTCAAAAGTGAAACTGTACGGAGCCGAGGGCATGGATCCAAACCCGCCCTGGTCAGGCGGGTGCGGCGGGCCTGGTGGGCGGGCGGTCGAACACGCAGTCGCCGCAGAGCGAGCCGCCGGGGCAGCGGTAGTACAGGCAGCAGCTGGTGCGGCGCAGCGCAGGGCCCCGGACCGTCCCGGCGAGGTCCGGGTGGGCGAAGAGCTCGCGGGCGAGGTCCGCGGCGCGGCGGGCCACCTCGGGGCGGCCCTGGGCCTGGGACCAGCGGGCCAGTTCGCGTACGGCTCCGGCGAGGGCCGAGCCCGCGTTGCCCCACAGCAGCCGCGCGGCGACGGCGCCGTCGTGGCGCAGGGCGTCGGCGAGCGGGACGAGATGGCCGTACTGCACGACCGTGCGGATCTCGTCGGCGGTGCCGGGCCGGGCGGCGGTGCCGGACCACCACAGGTCGTCCGGGGAGGTGAGCCGGCCGTCCCAGTGCAGGGCGGCGGGGGTGATGTCGGGGAAGGAGCCGTGCAGGGCGGCCGATCCGAGGCAGACCGACCAGAGGCGGGCGGCGAGGCCGAGCTGCGCGACGGAGGCACCCACGCGCCGTTCGGCGGCGCCGAGGCGGGCGGCGACCCGGTCCACCCGGGCGCCGAGCGCGACCGGTGGCCGCTGGGCGTAGACCTCGGCGAGCGGCAGATGCGCCCCGCCTTCGGGCGGCTCGGTCCGCAGGGCGAAGAACCCTCCCACGGACCCCGTCTCTTTCAGCTCCACCCCGCCCACCCGCGCTCCCTTCCGGAGGTCAACAGTCCGCAATAGTCCGGCAATTGCCGAACAAAAACCATTTGATCGAACACCTGATCAACATGAGGCTTGCCGAGTGAATATTCGCAGCCGACGCTCCATGTTGACCATGACCACCGCCGCGGCCCTCACGGCCGCCGTACCCGCCGCCCGCGCCGCGACCCCCGCGCGGCCGGCACCGACATCCCCGGCCCCGGCCGCGGGTGCCCGGACCTTATCCGCCCCCTCCACCACGCCCGTGAGCCCCGACCGGGCGCTCACCCTGCTGCAGACCGGAAACGCCCGCTACGCGGCCCTGCGCCAGGCGCATCCGCACCAGGACGCCGCCCGCCGCAAGGAGGTCGCAGCCGCCCAGCATCCGTTCGCGGTCGTCCTCGGCTGCCTCGACTCCCGTGTCTCGCCCGAGATCGTCTTCGACCAGGGACTCGGGGACCTGATGACCGTACGGACCGCGGGCCAGGCCCTCGACGACGCCGTGCTCGGCAGCATCCAGTACGCCGTACAGGTCAAGCACATCAAGCTCGTCGTGGTCCTCGGCCACGAGCGCTGCGGGGCGGCCGAGGCGGCCGTCGAGTACGTCCGCACCGGCACACCCGTCGAGGGCCCCCTCGCCCAGATCGTCGAGCAGATGGCCCCGGCCGCCCAGGAGACCCGGCACCTGCCGGGCGACTGGGTGGAGAACACCGTGCGGGCCAACGTGGCCCGGATCCAGGAGGAGCTGGCCTCCGACTCCACCTTCGACGGCGCACTGGTGGTGGGGGCCCGGTTCGACCTGGACACCGGCCATGTGACCTTCGAACCGTCGTCGCACCACCGCAGGGTGTAGTCCTGTAGTCCTGTGGCAGTACGCCCCGATGCCCACTCAGGGACGACGACGCGGAGGCACCCCACGCGTCACAGTTGATGTATGAGTCCCCTCGCGCTGTCCGTGCTCCTGTCCCTGGTCTCCGCCGTCGCCTACGCGGCCGCGGCGATCGTGCAGGAGCGCGTGGCGGCTTCCGCCGTCGGCGCCTACGCGCCCGTGCACAGCGGCGCCTGGTGGGTGTCGGTGCTGCTCAACGGGGTGGGCGCGGTGCTGCACGTGGCCGCGCTCGCCTATGGACCGCTGAGTCTGGTCCAGCCGCTCGGCGCCCTGACGATCGTGTTCGCGCTGCCGATGGCGGCGCTGTTCGCGGGGCGCCGGGCGGGCTCCACCGCCTGGCGCGGCGCCGTGACGGCCACGGTCGGCCTGGCCGGTCTGCTCGCCCTCACCGGCGGCTCGCAGGCGCTCTCCCTGCCCGGCGGGGACCGGCTGGTGCTGGCCGCCTGCGCCTTCGGCGCGGTGGCCGCCCTCTTCCTGACCGCGGCGCGGATCCGCCGACCGGTGGTCCGGGGCATGGTCCTGGCCGCGGCGGCGGGCATCTCCTTCGGTCTCGCCTCGGTCTTCACCAAGATCGTGGCGACGGACTTCACGCTGGACGCGCCGCTGGGCGAGTGGCCGGGCATGCTCGCGACTGCCTGCTTCGCCGTGGGCGGTCTGCTGCTCTCGCAGGCCTCCTACCGAGGCGCCGGGCTGGCCGCCCCGCTGGCCACGGTCACGGTCGTCAACCCGGTCGTGGCGGCGACGATCGGTCTGACGCTCTTCGGCGAGGACTTCCGGTTCGGGGCCGCGGGCACGGCGATCGCCGTGTGCTTCGGTGTCGTCGCGGCGGGTGGACTGGTCCTGCTCACCACCCAGCGGCCGGTCCCGGTCGCCGCGCCGCCGGGGACGGACGCCGGCCCCGAGGCCTCCCGGCCAGGTACGGGCCAGGACGTGTCCCGGCCGGGTACGGGCCAGGACGTCTCCCGGTCGGCCGGGCCCGCTCGGCCGCTGCCCGGCTCAGAGGGAGACGCCTCCCGACCGGAGGTAGGCGAGCGGGTCGATGTCGGACCCGTATCCGGGTCCCGTCCGCACCTCGAAGTGCAGGTGCGGCCCCGAGCTGTTGCCGGTGGATCCTGACCGGGCGATCCGCTGACCGCTGCCCACGGTCTGGCCCTCCCGGACGTTCAGCGCGGACAGGTGGGCGTACTGGCTGTAGCGGCCGTCGTCGTGGCGGATGACGATCTGGTACCCGTAGGCCCCGCCCCAGCCCGCCGAGACGACCCGGCCGGGGGCCACGGCCATGACGGAGGTGCCGGTGGGCACGGGGAAGTCGACACCCGTGTGGTAGCCGCTCGACCAGGACGAACCCGCCTTGCGGTACGGCGTGCCGATGCTCGCGGACACCGGGGCGCTGAAGCCGGCCTGCTGGGTGTCGCGCGGCTTGGAGACGGGTTGGGTGACCGGCTTGGCGGCGGGCTTGGCGGGTTTGGCGGCGGGCCGGGCCGACGGTTTGGCGACCGGCTTGGCCACCGGCTTCGCCGCGGGGCGGACGGCCGGCCGGGGGGCGGGCCGGGCCTGTGTGGGCGGCTTCGCCGTCGTCTTCGGCCGGCCCTTCGGGGCGGTGACCGGCGGACGCGGGGCGGAGATCCGCAGGGTCAGCTTCTGGCCGGGGTGGATCAGGTCCGGATCGTCCCCGACGACGGTGCGGTTCGCCTCGTACAGCGCCTTCCAGCCGCCGCCGACCCGCTTGGCCTGCGCGATGCCGGAGAGGGAGTCGCCCGGCGCGACCGTATAGCTCTCGCGGACGGTCGGCACGGTGGTCGGCCCGGCGGGCGGGGTCTTGACCACGGGCTTCGCGGCGGGCTTCGCGGGCGCCTTGGGGCCGGCGCCGCGCTGGGACTGCTTGCCCACGCCGTCGCGCTGGTGGGGGGCGATGTCGGGCGAGTCCCCGCCCCGGGTGAGTCCCGCCCGTACCGAACAGGTCGGCCAGGCGCGCGGCCCCTGCCCCTTGAGCACCTTCTCGGCGATCGCGATCTGCTGGTCCTTGGAGGCGAGATCGGCGCGCGGCGCGTAGTGCGTACCGCCGTACTGCTCCCAGGTCGACTGACTGAACTGCAGGCCGCCGTAGTAGCCGTTGCCGGTGTTGATCTGCCAGTTGTTGGTGGATTCGCACGCGGCGACCTTCTCCCACACGTCGACCGACGCGGCGTGGGCGGTGCCGGCCCCGATCAGCGGTAGCGCCATGCCCGCGCCGCCCGCCGTGACGGTGAGCGAAGCCCGGTTGATGCGGCTCGGCTGGTACCGGCGGTGTCGTCCGGCCATGGGCCCCCCTTGGTGCGGTTCCACATTCAGCAGCCGCCAAAAATATGGGCTGGGAACCGGCGACGACAAGAGGGCGGACAGCCACTCAAACCCCTATGGATTTCGGCCAGTTGACGGAACACGGAATTCCGTCGACCCGATTTCCCGGATAAATGAGCAGTAAACATTTATGCGGGTGAAACATAGGTTCCGACATGTCGGGTATGGGTTTTGTATGACTACACCGAGCGCACTCCAGGATCTGGCCGCGGAGCTCGCGGCCAGGGAGCTTCTGCATGGCCTCGGCCAGTTCATCGCAGGCGTCGCCATCACGGCCATGCTGATCGGGGCGGTCTGGCTCGGCATGCGCAAACGGCGCCAGGAGCTGCCGGTACCGCGCCCCGAGGAGCAACCGCACCCGCCGGATCATCAGACACATATCGAGGAGTCCGGCAGCCATGCCGAGACGGAGTTCCCGCACGACGGCTCGCGGCTGATGCCCTACGAATTGCGGGGCCACGGCAACGAGGTGCCTCACGAGACCCACCCCGATCACCCGGACAGCCCCGGGAACAAGCAGCAGTCGGCATAAGGCGCGCGTATCGAGTGGACCGGCCCCGAGGAACGGGGCCGGTCGCAGCGCGCTCGGCCTCGGGTCAGCCCCAGTCCCGCCCGACCTCGAAGCAGAAGTCGCGTACGTCGAGGACGCGGTCGTCCGCGTCCAGCAGTGAGGCGTGGACGTCGTACCGCCCCTGCGCCCGGCGCCCGCTCGGGATCCGCTCCGGGGGCAGCGCGAGCTCGTAGGGCCCGCCCTGGCGGAAGTCACCGAGGTGCACCTCCCGGCGGCTGATCTCGGCCCCTTCCATCTCCCGTACGTCCAGGACGCGCAGTCCGGTGACCGAGGGGCCGGTCACCTTGAATCTGATCACCACCCGGCACTCCACGCCTTCCTTGAGCACGAACGGCTCGACGGCGTCGGCGCCCGGCGACGGCAGCGGCACCGAGATCTCCTCATGGATGGTGAACTGCAGATCCAAGCCGAGGAGCTGGACGGTCCGGCCGTCCGTGACCTGTTCCGGCGCGGTCGGCGCGCCGGCTCCGGCGTTGCTCATGACAAGTCCTCTCAGGCCTGCGCAGCTCAGTCGCTCACGGGCTCGCGGGGGGCGGGGAGGGCTGCGGCTGGGGCTCCGGGCCGCCCGGGTCGGGGGTGGGCAGCGGCGGGGGTTCCGGCGGCTGCGGAATCGGGTCCGGCGGGGTCGGCGGTGGCCCCGGCTTCGGTCCGGGTGCCGGGCTGGGCGGGGGCGGCTCCGGCACCGGCGGCGGGGTCGGCGGCACCGGCCCCGGCGTCGGTGGCGGCGGCACGGGGCCGGGCCCGGGCGGCGGGACCGGTGGAGGTGTGGGATCGGGGTGCGGCTGGGTCATGACAGGCCCCTCGGGTTTCATGGCCGCCGGCTCGCGGCGGGCCCTGATTCCAGGTTCTCCCACTGCGGCTTCCCCCGCCCGGCCCGGCCACTCATCCGGCCCCTCGCCCCAGGCCAGGGGCGGCGCTCAGCCCCGCGCGGCGGGCACGGAGTACGGAGCGCGCGCGGTGTCACTGCCGGGCACCGGCTGCGACGCGTCGGAGCCGAGGTCCACGATCTTGTTCCCCGCGTCGACGTGCACGACCTTCGGCACCATCGTGCGCGCCTCGGCGTCGTCGACCTGCGCGTAGCTGATCAGAATGACCAGGTCACCGGGGTGCACGAGGTGCGCGGCGGCGCCGTTGATCCCGATGACACCGGAGCCGCGCTCACCCTCGATGACATACGTCTCCAGCCGGGAGCCGTTGTCGATGTCGACGATGTGCACCAGCTCGCCGGGAAGCAGATCGGCGGCTTCCATCAGCTCGGCGTCGACGGTGACCGATCCGACGTAGTGCAGATCGGCCTGGGTGACGGTGGCCCGGTGGATCTTGGACTTGAACATGGTACGAAGCACGGAGAACTCCCGATTTTGTCTGCTCCCTGCCTGCTTCACGCAGGTCAAGGGCGGTCTTCGGAGCCTACAGCGGTTCGCATGTCCGGTCAGCTGTCCTCAGGTGTTTCAGGGCTCACACTGACCGAATGCTGACTTCTCCAAGGCCGCCGCACTCCATGAGCCCAGGGTCCGGCGCAGCCGGCCAAGGACTCCGACCCGCCGTCAGTGTTCCAGGAACCAGCAGCAGCCCTGTCCTCATCCGCATCCCGGTTCGGACAGGGGAAATTTCGGCCAGCCCATCCTGCGCGGTAGGGGGAGGACAACGCAGAACAGCGCAGGTCCGGGCTTCCGCCTGCCTTGTCCCGCCCCTGCACGCACACAAGCGCAGCAACGACTGGTCCGGGTGCGCACCGCCGTCCAGCAGGGGCTGACCGGTGCGAGGCGCGCGTACGAGGTCCGTGTCGCCTGCCCGCCAGGACCGGAGCGCAAACGGCCGGTCAGCCGCGCAACCGGACGGCGAGCGTGGCGAGCCAGGCGCCGGGGGTGAACGGCACCGGGGGCTCGACCTCCGCGCCGAGCGTCACCAGCGCCAGGGCCAGGCCGTCCTCGTCGAGGCCGAGGGCGAGGAGGTCGTGCAGCTCCCCCGTCAGCTGGGCGACGAGCCCCGTGTCGGTGCCCTCCAGGTAGTCGGCGAGCGCGGCCTCGTGGTCGCCGAACTCGTCCGGCATGTCCTGCGAGAACCAGCCGCCGAGCAGCTGCGCCAGCTCGGGGAAGCGGGCCCGCCACTCCCATGGCGTCGCGGGCGCGGCAGGCGGTGGCGCCTGGCCGTTCGCCAGACTCTCGTCGAGCCGGTCGGCGAGGCCCGTGAGCCAGTCCCGGATCTCCTCGGGCGGCAGCCCCACGTCGGGCAGCCGGTAGTACTCGCCGAGCCGCAACCGCAGCCGCCCCGGCGGATTGTCGGCGTAGACGCGCAGCTGCTCGGCCGCGACGGCGATGGCCCAGGGCCGGGTGCGCCACGTCTGCCGCAGGTAGCCGGCCACCGCCTCGGGGGCGTGCGGGCCGAGTCCCAGGTGAGCGCGGACGACCTGGTCGAGCTCGCCGTACTTGCGGTCGTGCTCGGCGGGGTTCAGGGACACGGAGGCCTCTACAGGTCGACGGGCAGGGAGGAGTGCACGGTGAAGGGGGAGGCGCCGGGCTCGCCGGATCCGTTCCGGCGGAGCACGACCCGGACGGCGCGCACCGGGATCGGCTCCTGGCCGGCCAGCGCCATCCCGGTGGTGAGCAGCGTGCCCACCGGATCGGTCCGCGAGGGCCAGGCGGCCTCGATCACGAGCCGCTGCCGGGTGGACTGGGCGAGCCACCGGTGGATGAGCTGCTCGTTCAGCGCGATCACCTGCTGGGTGGCCCACCGGGCGGTCGCCCGGTCCGGGAAGGTCGCGGCGCGGTCGGCGCGGGCGAGGGCGGGTGTTGCGGAGGGCACGGGAGGTGTCGTCATGTCAGGCCCCGCCCCAACCGCGCAGGGTGGCCCGCTGAGCGGCGGAGTAGTTGACGTGCCCGGTCGTGACGACGGCGTGCAACCACTTCTGCGCGGCCTGCAGGTCCTCCATCTGCCGGTCCCAGCGGTCGAGTTCGTCCACGAATGCCTCGCGGGCCTCGCCCTGCCAGGCCAGGACGACCGGCACCGTCCGGTCGTACAGCGCGCTCAAGCGCTCGTTGAGCGTCCTCACGATGTCCTCGAGGTCGCCGGCTATCTCGCGCAGCGCGACCAGGTCGACGGTGATCGAGCCGTCGTCGTTCACGATTCCCCCTGCCTTACGGATGTTCGGATGCACCTTCAGATGTCGATGATCCTGCTGGTCGGCGCCGCTCCGCCGCCGGGGCCCGCGCCGCCCGGTCCCTCGCCGGACAGTTCGCGTACCTCGGCGTCGATGTCGACCTTCTTCATCTCGGCCCGGAACCGCCGCAGGGTGTCCAGCTCCTGGCGCGTGAAGCCGTCCCGGCTCATCCGCACGGCCTGCGCCAGGACTCCCAGGATCTCCCGGACCCGCACGGCGTCGGCCCCGGCCTCCCGGTGCAGCTTCCGGTACGCCGTCGCCGCCTCGCTGCGCCATCGCGCCTCGGCCCGGTCGACGAGGGCGTCCATCCGGCGCACCTGCCCGTCGATGTGCGTTCGCATGGCGTCCAAGTCGTCCGCGAGGCGCTTCAGGTCCTCGTCCGAGACGGCGAGATGGGGCTCGATGGGCATGGCGGCGGCTCCTTCCGGGGCGATGGGGTGGTGGGATGGTGGGTCAGTGCTGCTCGGCGAAGTGGGCATGGACGGTGTCGAGGAGGAGGCGGACGCGTGCGTGGGTCACGTAGGGCATGACGGTGGCGAAGGCGGCGTCGCACTCGGCGGGCGTGCGGAACAGGTACAGGATGCGCTGCAGCTCCCCGGCGAGGTTGCCGAGCCGCTCATGGCAGTCCTCCGGGTGCTCGCTGTTCAGCATCTCCTCCAAGGCCTCTTCCACGCTGTCGTACTCCCCCGAGACCATCAAAGAGATGAAGGCCGAGGTCAGCGAGAAGCGTCCGACGGCTTCCCAGGCGGACAGCGGCAGCTCCGTCAGGTCCGGGTAGGAGCGGAGCTGGCTGTCGCGGACGAGCGCGGCCAGTGAGCGCAGGAAGTCCGCCGGCTCATCGTCACCGGCGGCCCGCGCCAGCCTGTCACGGTAGGCAGCGGGTCTGGCCTCGAACGCCTCCGTGCCGACCTCGTCGGCAAGGAGGTCGAGCAGCGAGGCAAGTGCCACCAGCGGCATCACGTCGGCGATCGCCCTGGAATCCTGCAGGAAGCGGGACAGCCGCTGGAGTTCGTCCTCCAGTGGCGCGGCCCCCGGGTTGCGGGAGGCGACGGCGATGCGCAGCAGGAGCCCCACCGCGCCTTGGGTAAGGAACTCTTCATGCTTCGTGGTCACATGGCACATGCTACGGGGGGGTCGGGAAGGCGGTCCGGACGTAGAACGTCCCGGATTCCGGTGAGTAGGCGAGGACCAGCCTCACGCTGTGGACCTGGGTCGGCTGGGCGTTGAAGCCCTGGGAGGCGAAGTCGGACTGTGAGACGGAGGATCCCGTCACGACGTCGTTCCCGTTCGCGTCCCTCACGGTGAACACGCGAATATCCGGCGAGGAGGCGGGGCTGAACGTCCCGTTGGCCACCTTCCGCTTCTGCTTCTCCATCCAGTCCTCGATCGTCCGGATGTTGGTGGGGTCGTTCAGGGCGGCCTGGACGTGCTTCTGGGCGGCCGGCAGGTCCGGGAAGGCCGAGGCGCTGACGCCCTGGTCCCGTACGCGCATCCGCAGCTGATCCGGGGTGAGGCCGACGTGCCGGTCGATCGTGTGGGCGTCCTTCCCCGGCCTCGGCGGGTCGTTCGGGGAAGCCTGGTAGGGGTTGGTCTCCCATTCCATCGAGGCGAGGTCGATGCCGAACCTGTTGTTCGGGTCCCGGGACTGCTCGTTGAGCGGGACGATCGACCGGTCGAACTCGAAGAGCGAACGCGCCCCGAACGCCTCCGCCCTCGCCGACTGCGCCTGGAAGGTCGGCACCGCGCGCGAGGCCTCCCGCAGCGGCTCCAGCAGCTTCTTCACCACCTCCACCTGCGCCCGCAGCTCCGTCTCGTAGGTGGCGACGGCCCGGTTGACGGCGTCCGTGTCGATGCTGAGGAGCACTGCGGCGCCCAGGCCCTTCCACAGCTTCTTCAGTCGCTCGGCGAGGGTCCCCACGAAGTCCTTCAAGTCGGTGGCCTCAAGGAGCGTCAGGGCGTCCTTGATCGCCTTGTAGAGGATCCCGCGCAGCTCGGTGCGGACCTTCTCGGCGGCCTCCGCGTACGAGCGGAGGGCCTGGGCCAGCATCTGCGCCGTGGTGCTGAGGACGGCGAAGACCGGAAGGCTGGTACCCGCTCCGGTCGACGGCTTGTGCGCCCACTCGTAGCCGGCCGTGTTCTTGCCCCACGCCTTGGTGCCCCAGAGCGACGACACGAACTCCAGCATCGCTCCGTGCCAGTCGCCGTTGGCGTTGTCCGTGATGGCGTCGACGGTGCCGGTGAGCTGTCCCTGGATGGTGCCGAGGCCGGTCTGGTACGGCAGCCACGCCTGGGAGAGTTCGTTGACCCTGAGGTAGTTCGGGAGCGGCAGGATCTCCACCGCGTGGCCGGCGCCCAGGGCTTCTTCGACGACCGTGCGTATGAGGGAGCCGGGGACGTCGCCGTCGAAGACGTCGAGGAAGTCGTCGACGGCGTTGGCGTCGCGGACGCCGAACGCCGGCGGCGCCGCGTACGCCGGCGGTGCGGTGATGACCTGCGGCGACGGTTGCGGCGCGAAGGGCGGATTGAGCGGGTGGGTGGCCGCGTCCGCCTGCCGGAAGTTGTTGGCCGTGGTCGTGAAGCCGACCGCCGCGCCGCCGATGGCGACCACGGCCTTTCCGTGTGCCTCCATGAGCAGGGCGACGACCGCGGCGTACTGGGTGGCGAACTCGGCTGTGACGGTGCCGGATCCGCCGACCTTGGAGTAGCCGGCGTGAATGTCGAGGAACTGGACGAGCGCCTTGTGGAACGACTGCTGCTCGACGGCGAGGGCCGTCGCCACCTGGTACAGATGGAGCGGCTGGACGTCGAAGCCGCCGGGGCCCGTCCAGGGGTTGGTCACGGCGGGCGGGGTCGACGGAGGCAGCTGGGGCGGCGGACCGGAGACCGGCGGGGTCGGCGGCGCGTTCGGGCTCGGCGACGGCGTCGGCTGGGGGCTGGGCGTGCCCGACGGCTGCCCAGGCGACGGCAGATGCGTCGTGCCGGGTGTAGGTGTCGTGGTGGGCTGCGGGCTCGGGCTGGGACTCGGCGCCGCCGTGCCGGTCGGGCTTGGGCTCGGTGTGGGCGTACTCACCGGCGCGTCCCGCCCATGCCGCCCGTTCCGCACACGGCTTTCGACGCGCAGGAGTGCGCGTACGTACCCGTGCCCCGTTCCCGTCCCATGAGTCCCCCCGACTCCGCCAGACTGCGGCCGAAGCTAGCGGGACAACGCGTCACATCCCGTGATCGGCCGCAGGGTTGGCCGAAAGAAGCCGCATGTGCGTCATCGGTCCCGCCGACCGCGCCGGGATACTGCGGCCCCCCGGGATCCGGCGGGTGCGCTGCGACCGGAGCGCCGCGTGTACCGGGGCGACGGGGTGCGGGAGCGCGGGGACGGCGTGGTGCGGGAGGTGTACGACCCCTGGGCAGTCGGGGGCCGACGCCGTGGAGATCCTGCTGCTCACCGAGCAGTGGTGGGGACTACCCGCACGCTCGTACGACCCGAGCCGCGGCTGGGCCGACGCCGACATGGACGCCGACTTCGACCGCCTCCGCCGTCGCGGCCTGATGTCCCGAGACGAGCAGCTCACCGACGCCGGGGCGGAAGTCTCCGACCTGCACAAACACCCAAACGCTAGATCTTGGACTTGAGCATGGTGCGCAGCACTTTGGACTCCTAGAAGACGGCTCCCTGCCCGCTTTCTGCAGGTCAAGGGCGGTCTACACCCTACTATTGGCATGCGCCTGACTCGAAGATTGTGAGGAACATCGCTTCACTCTGGCGAGAAGGCTTCCTGCGTGCGCTTCTGTGCGTGCCAGGCAGTGCCGGTCTGGCATCCGGTGGACAGCCACTTCGGAAAGGTGCATCGGGCCGCCGGAGACGGTGCCGTCGGCGTGCACCTCGCGGTGCTTCACACCGAGGGTGACCTCGACGAACTTCGTCGCCATGCCCAGCAGGCCACAGAGGATCATCCAGAACGTGGCGCCGGGGCCGCCGATGGAGACGGCGACGGCGACGCCGGCGATGTTGCCGAGGCCCACGGTGCCGGAGACGGCGGCGGTCAGCGCCTGGAAGTGGTTGACCTCACCGGCCGACCCCTTCTCGTCGTACTTGCCCCGCACCACGTTCACGGCGAGCTTGAACTTGCGCAGCTGCACGAGGCCGAACCAGCCGGTGAAGACCAGACCAGCGACGACGAGCCAGGCCACGATGAGGGGAAGCTCCGTACCCCCGACGGGAACGGAGTAGAAGACGACCTCGCCCAGCCACTTGGCTATGGGCTCGAAGAATCCGCTGACAGCCTTGTCGACGGACTGGGTGAAGGAATCGAGTGACACGGTGGGGACCTCAGTAACGCAGGACCGGCGTGCGGGAGGCTGCGCCGGTGGATGTGCGGGCTTTGAGCGAACGCCGTTGTTCGATCGGCGACCCGAGGGTCGACGTCCACGGACTCGGAACGTGATCACCTTGGTCGTGCTGCCGGTGCGTGCCGACACTGTGCAGGAGCGGCGACGTGCGGTTCCACCTGCGAAGTTGCGCATTCCGACCACGACACTCGCCATGGAGCCTGACGGACGTCACATAACGCACGGTGATCTTCGAAAGTCCCAGCGTGACGTGACCGTTATCCGGACACGATGTCCGTTCACGGTGCACTTATCTCCGCAGGTCAGGACCTTGAGCACGTGACACCCCTTTCACGTGGGATGGCCGCAGACAGTCGTCCACGGCTCGGCGGGAACGGCGCGCGAGCCTGGTCTAGCGTGGAAGTGACGCACCGCACCTGCGACAGACACCCGTCTGCCCGCATACGGTTCCGCCGAGCGGTGTGCTCGATCGGCAGGTGAGGTCCATGACCAGGACGGCCGGCGTGTCCGGTGCAGGAACCCAGGATTACGACGTGATCGTCGTCGGCGCACGGTGTGCGGGCGCCCCGACCGCCATGCTTCTGGCCCGCCTCGGTCACCGGGTTCTCCTCGTCGACCGGGCGACGTTCCCGAGCGACACGATCTCCACCCATCTGATCCATCCGCCCGGACTGGCCGCGCTCGAACGCTGGGGGCTGCTGGACCGGGTCGTCGGCACGGGCTGCCCAGCAATCGACCTCTACGAGTTCGACCTGGGCCCCTTCGTCATCGCCGGGTCTCCTGCCGGGGAGGGCTTCGATGTGTCCTACGCCCCGCGCCGCACGGTCCTGGACAAGATCCTGGTCGACTCCGCCGCGGAGTCGGGCGCCGAAGTACGAGAGGGTTTCACCGTCGAGGAGATCCTGTTCGACGGCGGAACGGTCACCGGAATAAGGGGGCACGGCAAGGACGGGCGGACCTCCACCGACCATGCCCGGATCGTCGTCGGTGCGGACGGACTCCACTCGACCGTCGCGAAGGCAACGGGCGCCACGGGGTATGCGGAGAAGCCGAAGATCAACGCGTACTACTACACCTACTGGGCCGGCCTACCGATGTACGGGAAATTCGAGGCGTTCGACCGCGAAGACCGCGCCTTCGCCGCATGGCCCACCAACGACGACCTGACGATGGTCATCTCCGCCTGGCCCATGCGCGATTTCGAGGCCAACCGCGGTGACATCGAAGGCAACTACCACGCCACGCTGGCCCGCGCGCCGGCCTTCGCCGAAAGGGTCTCGAAGGCCACTCAGGCCGAGCGGTTCGTCGGCATGGCCATCCCCAACTACTTCCGCAAGCCTTACGGACCCGGCTGGATCCTCGTCGGAGACGCCGGGTACCTGAAGGACCCCATCACCGCACAGGGCATCCAAGACGCCTTCAGGGACGCGGAGCGGTGCACCGCAGCACTCGACGACGTACTCGCCGGCCGTCGGCCCTTCAACGAAGCCATGCGATCCTGCCAGGAGACACGGGACTCCGAGGTGATGAGCATCTACGAGTTCACGGCCGAGTTCGCCACGCTTGAACCACCACCCCCCGAGATGCAGGAACTCCTCTACGCCGTGTCCCGGAACCGCTCGGCACAAGACGAGTTCGCCCGCGTGACGGCCGGCGTGACGCGCCCGGAGGAGTTCTTCGGACACATGCAGCAACGCATGGAGCAGCAGGCACCTCACGCTGCCTAGCCGGCAGCTTCTGCCGGTCCTGCCGCGTGGCTTCCTACCGGACGGGCGAGCAGATGGCGCGGGTCCGTCGCCCGGCTGATCGCCGTTTCCACGGCCGTGATGCGGTCGGCGAGGAGACCGAGGGCGGCGACCGCCCTGCTCAGCGGGTCGTCTCCGGAGCCGCCGAGTGCCTGGGTGCGCAGGTAGGCGGTGGTGACCTCCGACCAGCGGGCGGCCTGCGCGGCGGTGAGCGTGCCCCGGAGCGACGCGAGTTTGAGGAGGTTGGCCTCGGCCTCGGCGGTGAGGGTCTGGGCCTCGGCAGTGTAGTGGTCGTCGATCACGGCGGCGAGTTCGGCGTCGTTCATGGCGGGTGAGATGCGGGCAGTGATCTTGTTCATGTTGCGGTACGAGCCCTGGAGCCGGAAGGGGGCCGCCTCGCTCCAGACCCTCGTCATCGAGTGGACGACTACACCCGTGTCGCCGGCGGGTAGGGCCAGACGCCGCCTCAGGGACGTCGGGCTACACGTGGCAGAGAGACCGTCACGGGGCGCCGACCAGGCCCCTGCGCCAGCAGCATGCGCGACCGCCGACGGGTGTGCCTGCGTGAGCAGCCCAAGGGGCTGATGCTGACCGTTTGCTGACCAAAGCCCCGTCGCCGCGCCGCTGACCTGCGGAAACGTTCAGATGTCAGATGCCGGACTTGAACATGGTGCGAAGCATGAAATAACTCCCGATATGTCTGCTCCCTGCCTGCTTCACGCAGGTCAAGGGCGGTCTCCGGAGCCTACAACGATTCGCATGTTCGGTCAGCTCTCCCCAGGTCTTGCAGGACTCATGCTGACCCGTGGCTGACTTCTCTGAGGTGTCGTCAGGTCGGATCGGAGGGGGGCCGTACGGCTCGAGCAGCCGGCGAGCTCCACCGCCTACCAAGTTCACGGGCGGTGCTCTTCCGCTTCTGCTGCTGTCGTGGCCTTTGTATCCTGCCGGGAAGTGAGCAGAGCCAGTAGCCCGAGCACGATCAGTCCGGGCGCGCCGGATACGGGGTAGAGGATCTGCAGCGGTACGCCGGTGGCGAGCAGGTACCAGCCCAACGAACAGGGCGGACGGGTCGACCTCCACACCGGGGAAAGAGTCGGCCAACATGCTGGCGAACCGCCTGTGGGTCGTGGCCCTGCGCCCTTCCAGCAACCCGGCCCGCGCCAGAACGAAGGCCCCCGTGCAGATCGACGCGATGCGCACTCCACCGGATGCCGCGTCGCGCAGCAGCCGCACGACGCGCGGGTGCGGCTGCCGCTCTGCCGGATGCCTGGAACGATCACCGTGTCGGCCTCATGGGCGTCGTCCAGACCGTGGCGGGAAACGATACGGAAAGGCTCCAGTCACCCGCGGTCGCGGTGGAGGACGAAGTCCACGAGCGGCGCGATCTCCTCGTCGGCGATCTTCCCGCGGCACCGGGCGATGACACCTTTGATCAGGTTGCGCGGGTCCTTGGGTGTGAAGTCGCGATCCTGGTCATGGGCAGCGCCTGGAAACGCGCCGAGGTTGATCAGCCGGGACAGCAAGGTGCGGTTGACGGTGTCGTAGACGAGCATGCCACCGGGCTTGAGCACCCGGGTGGCCTCTCCCAGCACTCGCCGAAGGCGCGGAGTGATCTCGAAGGTGTCGGCGTAGTAGGCGAGGTCGAACTCGGCGTACTCGGAGCCCAGTTCCTCGGCCACTGCGGTCTTGTACGTGATGCCGCGGCCCTCACGCCCCTCCGCCTCTTGAGCCATCGCAGTCGCGCTGGAGGACGGATCGACGGCGACGACGTCGAACCCCGGGCGCGCCAGGCCCCGCGCCAGCAGCCCGGGGCCGCTCCCAAGAACCAGAGCCCGCCTGCCGACCACGGCGGTCAGGCTGTGTTTTTCCAGAGCGCCCGTCAGATATTCCATACGTACGTCCTGGAAGGCAACGGCTCCCTGATCTGGCGGCCGTCGATCGCCTCAGGGGACGGTGAGTCGAGCGCGGCAGGCGGAGCAACCATCAGGTTCTCCCTCTGGCTCTCCGTGCGGCCGGACGGAGGTAGAGGTTAAAGGACAGGCGTCGGTCGGCCGATGACGGCGGTGTGACTACACATGCTCCATTCGCCGCATGCCGTCTGCGGTTCCGTCGCCTGTTCGTGGCGGCCGCTGGGCTGTTGGCTGTCTCGTGCACGGTGGAGCCGGGGCCGACGGCGGTGCCAGGGCCTACGGCAGTGCCGTCGAAGCCTGTCTCTGCCCACGCGGGGGCCGCAACGGATGAGGGGGCCCTGCAGTCGCTGTTCGGGTCGGAGAACCGCGTGATCCAAACACGCGAGCGGGTCGTCGCGGTGACGTTCAACGCGGCGTGGAACGACGCCGGCCTGACGACCGTCCTTGGCGAGCTTGCCCGCCGAGGGACGCCGGCGACGTTCTTCCTGACCGGCGACTTCGCCGTCCGGCATCCCGAGGCGGTCCGCAGGATCGCAGCCGCCGGGCACGGACTGGGGAACCACTCCCACAGCCACCCCTACTTCAAGGACCTAACCGAGGCCGGCAGAAGACAGGAAGTGCTGGCCGCGGACCAGGCGCTTAGCGCGGCCGGGGCGGGAGCAGCCCGCACCCCGTTCTTCCGGTTTCCCTACAGCGAGACCAGCCCCACACACATCAAGGAGGTCAACGCCCTCCGCTTTGCGGTCGTCGAGTTCACGACCGACACCGACGGATGGAAGGGCACCGAGGGCGGCATGACCGTGAAGGGCGCGGTAGACAGAGCACTGGACGCCCTACGCCCGGGAGCGATCGTGCAGATGCACGTCGGCGCTTCCGAGGGCCGCACCGAGGTGATCGATGCCCAAGCCCTGCCGCAGATCCTGGATGCGTTCAGCGACCGTGGCTACCGCGTCATCGACCTGCGAACCTTGGTGCGCAGCGGCGACCGAAAGCCCCCTGCGTCATGACGCGTACCGCCGCAGTGAACCGCCTTGTGGATGAGGGGACGTCCATGCGTTGCCCGACACGGGAGGAGGGACTGGTGGCCTGGGACTACTCGGCGTCGTGAGAGGAGTCGCGAACCGATCGGGCCGGCCCGGTCGGATCATTCCGGCGGTCACGACGGATCGCTCGAAGATCCACTCATGCGATCTGTGCACCAGGTCGCGACGAGGCCTTCCGTACGCTGGTGCGGGGCTGGACCCTGGGCCACCGCCAGGGCCACGCCTCCACGGACGACTTCACCGCGTATGCGGAGGCCAAGGCCGGCCGGGACCTCGACTCGATCTGGGACTCGTGGCTCTACGGAGACCGCAAGCCCGCGTGATGGGGTCGACGCGGTGTCAGGTCCTGATGCGCCGGTGTGCGGTCTCGACGAGCTTCATGTACTTGTTCCAGTTCCACACGGGCCCGGGGTCCTCGTGAGTGGACAGCGGGACCTCGCCGTGGCCCAGGATGTGGTCCCGGTCGACCGGCACGTCGTACTTCGCGCAGATCGTGGCCGTGAGCACGGCGGACGCCTCGTACATCCCGTCGGTGTAAACAGGCTGGTCGATCCAGCCTTCGTGCTCGATACCGATGCTCCGGTGGTTGTACCAGACGCTGCCGCAGTGCCAGGCGACGTCGCGCTCGCGCACGCACTGGGCGATCTGTGTGCCGGTTGCGCTGATCACGTAGTGCGCGGACATCCGCTCGGCGGGGTCGTTGAACGTGGCGAGCATCATCGGCAAAATATCCGTTGTCACGTGAATGACGACGTATTCGATGGGATACGCCTCGGGGCGGTCGGAGGACGTGTAGTTGGACTCGGAGGCTTCGACCCAGACGGCGGGGGCGTAGTCCACCGAGTGGTCCCGACGCAGGGTCGCAGGCGGCCCGGCGGCGACGGGGGCCTTGCCCACCGGCCTCGGCAACGCAGCCTTCACCTTCTCCTCGGGGCCCATTAGCTGGCGTAGCCCGACAGCGGCCAGAGCCGTACCCGCCGCGCCCGCAGTACCCCACAACAGCCGTCGACGGCTGAGCGGACTGTCTTCCATGGCCACTCCTCATGAGGTCGAGCAGACAGAGGACGAAACGCCGCAAATCGTGGCATCACGATACTTAGGCGGCACATGCCGTAACTTGATCCTTCATCAGTGCCCGCACACCAGCAAGCCGACCCCCGACCAATCGGCGCACACCCTCATGCCTGGCCGGGCCCGTCCCCGTCGGCAGACGCCACCCCGTTCCACTGCCACAGGGTCCGCCATGCCACCGCCCCCGGCACCCCTCATCCCGGGCCTGCCGGCCGATTCCCCCTTGATCCAGCGTTTGCGCGAGCAGGCACGATTGGCGCGGCTGGAGTACGCCTTGTCGCCGCGGGCCCGGTCGGGTGCGCGGACACCCGGTCCCAGTGCGGGCAACTTTCAGGGCCTGCAGGCGGACGCCTTCCAGGCCCATCTGCGCGACGCAAGGACGTCGCCCGCCGCGAGGACGCCGAGTTCAGCGCCGATCTCGGGGCGTTCCTCGCCCTGCTGTCGGTGTACGGGCAGCTGCCGCGGCTGGTCTCTGCGGGCCGGCTCACGGCCCGGTCCGTCGGCGACGGCCTCGACGGCTGGTGGGCACGGCTTCTTCAGCTTCCTCGCCTCGGGCCCGCACGGCGGCCCCGGCCGCCCCGTTGTCCTCGCCGAGCGCGGCCAGCTCGCCGTGGAGTCGCTCCCAGGTCTAGATCGTCACGTCGAGATGCCCTGCGGCATACGCGACGCCGGCGAAGTCGGCAAGCTCCGCGGGGCCGAGCCAACCCTCCTCACGGGCCTCCAGATAGCCGGCGTAGGCGTCCGCCCACGCACCACAGGCAGCGGCGTTCCGCGCCCGCTCCAGCGCGGATCCATCGCCGGGGGCACCGTTCATGGATGCGTCCTTCGATCCCGGGCGAGCCGGTTACAGCGGTAACCGTCTCGCTTACGCCTCCATGGTGAGACGTAACCGCAGTGGAGGACATCATGGATACCGTCACGGTCAGCGACATCCAGCTGGAACACGAGATCCGCGGAACCGGGGAGCCGGTCCTGTTCATCAGCCCGGTCCTCTCCGACGGATTGTCCCGCTCGTCGCCGAACCGGCACTCACCGAGCGCTACAGCCTCATCACCTATCACAAGCGGGGCTGGAGCGGCAGCACCCACACCGCCGGGCCGGTCAGCGTCGCCGACCACGCCGCCGATGCCATCGCGCTGCTCGACCGCCTCGGCATCGACCGCGTCCACGTGGCCGGGCACTCGAGCGGAGCGGCGGCCGCCGCCCAGATGGCCCAGGACCGCCCCGACCGTGTCGTCACGGTCTCCCTGCTGGAGCACGACGGACTCCTCGACGTGGGGCACGGCGGTCCCGCCCAAGCCGGGCGGTGGGACGTCGTCGGGTTGTCGACTTACGCGACCGCGTTCGGCGCCGGCGCCAGGCCCAGGGGGTCCGGGGAGACATAACGGCCACAGTCGGGATCGCAGTGGCAGTGGCGGTTGTAGTGGAGGCCGGACTCCGGGTCGAAGTACTGGCCGGGGAAACGCAGCGGCGTGTACGCCGCCGCGCCTCGGTTCCAGGTGGTGGTGCCCCAGAGCGTGGCGCGGGTGCGCCACGCCACCTCACCCTGCTCGTCGACGAGTTCGCGCGGAGTGCCGATCAGGTCGGTGACGACGGCGAAGAAGCGGCGGTCGGCCTCCGTCTGGTCCAGGAGTCGGCGTTCGACCTGGGTGACGGGCTTCGCTCCGTCGTGGTCCCAGGTCAGGGCGACGGTCTCGGCTGAGCCGGGCACATGGCTGGTCTGTTCGCACAGGAGGTCGCCGTCCCAGGTGAAGCGCGTCTCCTCGGCGACCGACAGCCCGTCCGCCGCCAGGCGCTGCTTCGCGACCCGGCGCCCCATCGCGTCGTAGCGGTAGCGCCAGCGCGTGCCGTCCGGGGTGGTGACCGAGACAAGGCGGTCCTCGGCGTCCCAGTCGTAGTGCCAGGTATCGGGCTTCCGGGAGAGGCGGGTCTTCTGGCGCAGGACGACCCGGCCTTGGGCATCGTACTCATAGCGGATCCGGCCCGCCCTCGTGACACGGGTGCCGGTGTACTCGCGCGAGCCGGTGGCGTCGCTGTTGCCCGGCCAGTTCGCCTCGGTCTGGTTTCCGGCCTCGTCGTAGGCGTACCGCTCGCTCCAGTCGTCGGCGCTCACGCCGGTGACTCGGCCGTCCCTGGTCAGTTCCAGCTGCCGGCGGCCGCGAGCCGGTCGTCACCCGACGTGAGGTGGCCGTCGGGGCGGTAGGTGTAGGAGCGCTGCTGGACGGTCCGGCCGCCTGCGCCGCGTACGCGCTGGTCGGTCAGCCGGCCCAGCGCGTCGTAGGCGTGCTCGATGGCGAGGATGTCGCCGACCCGGCGGGTGCTCTCGCGGCCTGTCTCGTCGAATTCGAAGGCCACCGGGTGACCGGAGGCGTTCAGTTCGGCGTGCAAGTCCGCCGGGAAGGACCAGGTGCTGACCGCCCCCGAGGGGGTGATGCGGCGAACGCGGCGGCCGGACTCGTCGTAGACGTGGGTCAGTTCCCGGCCGTTGCAGGTCTCCCGCAGGATACGGCCGGACGGGTCCCGTATGTACGACAGCTCGGCGTCGGGGCCGATTGCGCTCGCCAAGTGGCCGTGGATGTCGTACGCGATCACGTACAGGGCAGTTGTCGGTCCGCCGTCCCCGGGCGCCTGGCGCACCTGTCCTCGGCCTCGACCGCCGTCCGCCCGCCCGCCTACAGCGCGTCCACGGCGCTGACCTTCCATCCCTCCGGGCCCCGGACGAGGGTCATCCGTACGCGGTTGAGGTCGAGGCGTGGGGTGGCGACCTGGGTGCTGGTGGTGACCTGGTTCATGAAGAGCAGGACCACGGCCTCGTCCGGGGTGGCCGACACCACCGAGGTCGCCGGGGAGGCGTCGCCCGTCGGGGGTTTGGCGACCGTGGCCTTGACCACGCCGCGGTACTTCTTGGCCGTGGGGGCGACCACGGTGGTGGTGGTCTTGGCGTACTGGTCGAGGAACGGGCCGGTGAGGTGGGCGCGGGCCGTGGTGAAGTCGCGGTCCAGGTGGCGGTAGTCGTACGACAGGATCGCCGGGGCCGCCTTGTGGGCCGCGGTGAGCGCGGCCGTGCGGGCCTGGGCCGTGCGTTCGGCCTCGCGGTACTCCCATCCGAGGAGGGCGGTGGCGATCACGCCGAGGACGGCCAGGACGGCGAGTACCGCGCCCGGCGTGGCGGCGCGGGCCGGCTTCTCGGGCGGCGCACCCGCCGGCTGCGGGGCGGCCGGGCCGTCCGTGTTCCGCGCCCGCTCGGCGCGTTTGGCGGCGGCGCGGAGGGTCGCCGTTCGAAGGGTCGGGTTCGGCACGGTGTTCTCCTGTCAGCCGACGAATTCGACGTCGGACGTCAGCCACTGCCCGTCCTCGAGGACGAGGTCGAGCTGAAGGCGGTAGTTGCGGGAGGTGCCCTGGGGGGCGGCGACGTTGGTGACCTTGCTGTCGGCCACCACCAGGACGCGGGCGGTGCGTTCGTCGGCCCGTGCGATACCCGCGGCGAGGATCTGGCCCTCCGACACCGACTTGTTCTCGGCGACGATCTTCGTGAGCTGCGCGGTCTGGGCCGCGAACTGCTTCTTGAACTCGCCGGTCGCGCCGTCCAGGACGTTCTTGCTGTCCCGGTCGTAGTGCCGGTGGTCGAGCGAGGTGAAGTTGAGCGCCGACTGACGGGCGGCGGCCAGGATGTCCTGGTGTCGCCGGTCCTCCTCATGGCGCTCGTACAGCTGGACGCCCAGCCAGCCGGCGGAGGCGGTCAGTACGGCGGTCAGGACGCCGAGTACCGCCACGGCCCACCGGCGGCGCAGCAGCCGGGCCGTCCGGGTGAGGAGTAGGCGGGTCATGCCATGGGTCCCACGAGCAGCCATTGCCAGGAGTCCTTTCCGAACACGTTCTGTGCTCCGCCCGTCGAGCCGATCCGTACCGGCGCTCCGGGAGCGTTCTGGGCGCCGCGGACCGAGGTGACTCCGCCGCGCGGAGCGGTGCAGCGGGCACGGGTGTCGGCCGGGCGGTCTGAGGTGTCCGCGGGATCGCGGCGCTGGGTGCCGTAGCCCTGGCGGCAGGGCGGCGGGTCGTCGGCGTTCACGACCAGGCCGAAGTGGGTGGTGCCGTCCCCCGGGACGACGGTGTGGCTGCCCGAGACCACCACGGGGAAGGTGACCAGCGTCTGTTCCACTCCGGGCAGGCGGGCGACGGTGATCTGACCGCCGCTGATCAGGTTGCCGAGCAGGACGGGGAGGTGGGGCCGGGTGTCCCGCATCAGCCCGGTCACCTCCTGGGCGGCGGAGGTACCGCTGCCGAGCAGGGTGCGCAGATCGCCGTCGCTCGCCTTCAACTGGCCGGTGAGGTCGGCCAGATCCCGCGAGAAGGACGTGATTGCCGAGCCCTGGTCCGCCTGGGTCTTCAGGACCTTCCGGGAGTCCTCGATCAGCGCGATCGTCTCGGGGAGCGAGCCGGACGCCGACTCGACCAGGGCGTTGCCCGAGTCCACGAGCCGGGTCAGATGCGGGCCGGTGCCGGAGAACGCCTTGCCCAGTTCGTCGACCGTGGTCCGCAGGTCCTGCTTGTTCACCGAGTTCACGAGCCGGTCCAGGCTCAGGATCATCTCGGTGGTCGGTACCGGCACCCGGGTGTTGCGGCGCGGGATGGTGCCGCCGTCGCGCAGTTCGGGGCCGTTCGCGGAGCGCGGCTGGAGGTCCACGTACTGCTCGCCCACGGCCGAGCGGTTGGCCACCACGGCCAGGCTGTCGGCCGGGATCGCGGGGCGGTCCTCCAGACGCAGCTCCACCGAGACACCGCCGGCGCCGGTCAGCCGCAGATCGCCCACGCGGCCCACGGGCACCCCGCGATAGGTGACCTCGGCGCCGGTGTAGATGCCTCCGGAGTCGGCGAAATCGGCCCGTACGGTGTATCCGCGGTCCAGGACACGGTCGACGAGCCCGGTGTACTCGGCGCCGACGTATGACACTCCGGTCGCGGTGATGAGCGTGAAGGCGAGCAGCTGCGCCCTGACCGTGCGGGTGATCACGGAACCAGTCCCTTCATCAGCAGCTCGGCGAGCGCGAGGTCGACACCGCTCGGCGGCCGGCTGTCGCCGCGGCCGTACGAGACGGGGTCGGCGGGGGTGCAGAGCGGCAGGCACTCCAGGTCGCCGTCGCCGCCGGGGGCCGTCGGAACGCTCGGGGTCGCGGACGGCAGAGGGGCTTTGGGGACCGTCGGGGCCGGCACGTCCGGGAGTCCGGGGGCGGGCAGGTCCGGCAGCCCGGGGACCGCGGGCTTCCCGGGCCGCGCGGGCGCCTGCGGCTTCGTGGGCGGGTCGGCCAGATTGCCGTAGAGGCTGCGCAGGTCGAGGTCGGCGGTGACCTTGAGGTTGACGTAGTCGCCCTTGATGGCGTCGACGACGTTGCGGGGGAACGGATAGGTCGTCAGCAGTTCCAGGGCGTTGGGCAGATCGGCGCCCGCCTTGTTCAACTGGCGGAGGATCGGCTGCAGAGCGCGCAGGTTGGCGATCACATCGGCGCGCGAGGCGTTGACGACCTTCGTACCCGTCGTGCCGAGGTTCGACAACGACGTGAGCATGGCGGTCAGCTTGGTGCGCTGGTCGGCCAGCACCTTCAGCGCGGGCGGCATGGTGGTGAGGGCCTGGCCGATCGTCTTCTTCTCCTTGGCGAGGGTCGCGGACAGCTTGTCGATGCCCTCAAGGGCGCGGACGATCTCCTTCTTCTGCTTGTCGAGGCCGCCGATGAAGGTGTTCAGCTCGGTGAGCAGGGCGGCGACGCGGTCCTCGCGGCCCTCCAGGGCCTTGTTCAGTTCGGTGGTGATGGTCTTGAGCTGGGCGACGCCACCGCCGTTGAGGAGGGCCGACAGGGCCGCGAGCACCTCCTCGATCTCGGGGTTGCGGCCGCTGCGGGAGAGCGGGATCGTCGCGCCGTCGGTGAGGCGGCCGGCGGGCTTGGTGTCCGTCGGTGCCGACAGCGACACGTACTTCTCGCCGAGCATGCTGGTCTGCCGCAGCTCGGCGACGGCGTTGCCGGGCAGCGTGACCGAGTCGGCGACGCGCAGGCGCACCCGCGCGTGCCAGCCGGACAGTTCCACCTTCTCGACGGCGCCGACGGTGACGTTGTTCACCTTCACCGTGGACTGCGGTACGAGGTCGAGGACGTCCCGGAACTCGACCGTGACCCGGTAGCTGTGGCCGTCCGCCGCGGCTCCGCCGGGCAGCGGTACGTCGTACAGCCCGTTGAACTCGCAGCCGGTGAGGAGCAGGGAGCCGGAGGCCGCCCACACCGCCGCTTTTCGGGGAGCTTTCACGTGCGGGCCTCCAGGATTCCGCCGAGCGTCCGGTCCGTCGAGGCCGTTCCCGCCACGGGGAGCGCCGCTCCGGTCAGCGGATCGGCCTCGGGCAGCTCGGGCAGCGAGTCGAACAGCTTCTTCAGGTTCCGGCAGTCGGCCTCCCCGGCCTTCTCCCCGGCCGTCTTGAGCAGGGAGCACAGCAGGGCGGCCGGGTCCTGGAGCTGCTCGGGGTTGCCGCGGGTGTCGAGCGTGCCGGAGGAGGGGTTGTAGGCGTTGTGCAGATTGGACAGGCCGGCCGGGACGACGTCGAGCAGCTCCTCAAGGGCGGCGCGCTGCGTGACCAGCACCTTGGTCACCTTGGAGAGGCCCTTCACGTCGGCGGTCAGTGCCTTCTTGTTCTTCTTCACGAAGTCGGACACGTCCGCGAGCGCCGCCGCCAGGTGCGTGATCGCCGCTGCGAGGTCCTTGCGCTCTCCGGCCAGCTGCTCGGCCACCTTGGCCAGGCTGTCGTTGAACGACCGCACGGAGGCGTCGTCGGCGGCGAGCGCCGCGGTGAACACCTGCAGGTTCCGTACGGTCCCGAACAGGTCCTGGCGGCCGTCGGACAGGGTGGTGACGGCCTGCGAAAGGTCCTGGACCGTCTGATGCAGCTGCCCGCCCTGACCCTGGAGGTTGTCCGCGCTGACGGCGAGCAGCCGGGAGAGCGAACCGTCCTTGTTGGCGCCCTGGGGGCCGAGCGCGTCCGACGTCGTACGGAGGCTGTCGAAGACGCGGTCCAGCTCGACCGGGACCGCCGTGCGGTGCAGGGGGATCACGGCGCCGCTGCGCATCGCCGGGCCGCCCCGGTGGACGGGCAGCAGCTGGAGGTAACGGTCGCTGACCACCGAGGAGTTGATGATGGCCGCCTTGGCGTCCGGCGGGACCTTGTACCGGTCTTCGTACTCCAGCTCGACGCGCACCCGGTCGCCCTGCGGTGTGATCTCCTTGACCTCTCCGATGCGGACGCCGAGCACCCGCACGTCGGAGCCGGGGTAGATGCCGACCGTGCGGGGGAAGTACGCGGTCACCTGGACCGTGGACTCCCGGGGCAGGTGTACGACGACCACCGCCGCGGCCACCGCGAGCACGGTGACGATCCCGAGGCGGCGGGTGATCCGCCGGTTCCACAGGCGCTTCATCGTGCCCCTCCTGTCCGCGGCGTCACCGGTCCGGGGGCGACGAGGTTCTGGATGTAGCTGTCGAACCAGCGGCCGTTGCCCAGGGTGTTGGTGAAGACCCTGGCGAAGGGCGCGAGGAGCTGGACGCTCCGGTCGAGGCTCGCCTGGTTGCGTTCCAGCATCTTCACCGTGGTGTTCAGACGGGTGAGCGCCGGTCCGATCGTCGCGCGGTTGTCGGCGACCAGACCGGAGAGCTGGACGCCGAGCGCGACGGAGCTCTTGAGCAGCGCGTGGATGACCTTGCGCCGGGACTCGATCTCCTTGAACAGCTTGTCGCCGTCCTTGACCAGTTTGCTGAACTCCCCTTTCCGTTCGGCGAGTACACCGGTGACGCCGTTCGCGTGGCCGAGGAGTTCGCGCAGCGCCTCGTCGCGGGAGGCGACGGTACGGGAGATCTTCGAGAGCCCCTGGATGGAGGCTCTGACCTCCGCGGGTGAGTCCTCGAAGGTGGTGGAGAGGGTGTCCAGGGCGGTGGCGAGGCGCTGCTTGTCGACCTGTTCCGTGGTGGTCGTGAGGTCGCTGAAGGCCTCGACCACGTCGTACGCGGGGACCGTGCGGCTCAGCGGGATCTCGCTGCCCGGGTTCATCCGGCCGTGGCCCTTCGGCTCCAGCGCGAGGTACTTCGCGCCCAGGATCGTCTTGATACGGATGGACGCGCCGGTCGCGGTGCCGAGCTCCGGGTCTCCCGTGACCCGGAAGGTCACCTTGACGTGGTCGCCGGCCAGCTCGACGTCCTCGACCTTGCCGGTCTTGACCCCGGCGATCCGTACCTCGTCGCCGGGCCGCAGACCGCCGGCCTCGGAGAAGGCCGCGCTGTAGGTGTCGCCGCCGCCGATCAGCGGAAGGCTCTCGACGTTGAACGCGGCGGCGATGAACAGCGCGATCGTGGTGAGGCCGGCGGCGCCGATCACCACCGGGTTTTTTTCACGGAAGGGGATCAACCGCCACACCTCGCCCGGGCGACATGGAGTTCGGGGGTGATGACCTCGTCGGTCTTCGGCAGCACGATCCGGCCGTCGAAGTCGCAGAGGTAGAAGTTGAACCAGGAGCCGTACGAGGCTGTGCCGGTCAGTTTGTTGAGCTTGTTCGGCAGCCGCTGCAGGACACCCTCCACGGTCTTCTCGTGGTCGTTCAGCGTTCCGGTGAGCTCGGCCAGCTCGGCGATGTCGCTCTTCAGGGGCGGGCGGGCGTCCTTGAGGAGGCCCGAGGTGGCCTCCGCGAGGCCGTTGATGCCGGCCAGCGACTTCCCGATGGGTTTGCGGTCGGCCGAGAGTCCCGAGATCAGCCGTTGCAGCTGCGTGAGCAGATCGGAGAAGCGGGTGCTGCGCCGGTCGACCGTTTTCAGCACGGTGTTGAGGTTGGTGATCACGGATCCGATCAGCTTGTCCCGTTCGGCGAGCGTGGTGGTGAGCGAGGCCGTGTGCGCCAGCAGGCTGCGGACCGTGCCACCCTCGCCCTGGAGGGTCTTGACGATCTCGGTGGCGAGCTGGTTGACGTCCTCGGGGCTCAGGGCGGCGAACAGCGGCTTGAAGCCGTTCAGCAGCGCGTTGAGATCGAGAGCCGGTTCGGTACGGGAGAGCGGGATCCGTCCGCCGGGAGCGAGCCGCTTGCCGTTGCCGGTGCCTTCCGTCAGCGCGACGTACCGCTGCCCGACCAGGCTGCGGTAGCGGATGACAGCCCGGCTGGTGGTGAGCAGGGGCCGGTCGCGGGAGACGCTGAACGTGACCTCGGCAAGGGTCCGGTCCTTGATCCGGATCTCTTCCACCTCGCCGACGCGCACCCCGGCGACACGGATGTCGTCGCCCTCCTCCAGGCTGGTGACATCGCTGAATACGGCGGTGTAGGTCTCCTTGGGGGTGAAGGAGAGATTGACGATCGTGGCCGCGAGGACGGCGGTCGCGGCGATGGTCACCACGGCGAAGACGCCGAGCTTGATGAGCTGGGGGGCTGTGGAGCGGGCGTTCGTACGACGTGTGGAACTCATGCGTGGCTCACCGCCGTTCCCCGTGCGAGCGGGCCGAAGAGCAGGGTCGTGACGGCCGGGACCTCGTCGGCGGGCACGCCCATGACCGGGGCCACGAGCGAGGCGACGGCGTGCTGTTCGGCCGCCGTGCCGGACACGGGAGGGTGCGAACGACCGCTCGGCGCGCTCGACGTACCGTCGTTGAGCTTGATCGCGGGCGCCGGGACGTGGGGGCGGGGCAGACCTCTGCAGTCGGGGCCCGATCGGTCGGCATAGCGCGGTTCCTCGCCGGGTCGGTAGGGGGGACGGGGGTGGACGAACTCGAGGGTGATGCGCATCTTTCCGCCCTTGAACGCCTCTTCGGACGCGGCTTCCTGCCGTACGAGCCCGGCCAGCAGGCACGGGTACTCCGGTGAGTAGCGGGCGAACAGGGACAGGGTGGGGCGGGAGACACGGCCCAGGGTGATGAGTCGCGCGGAGTTCTCGTCGAGTACGCCCTCGGTGGTGTCCGCAGCGGTGGCGGTCCAGGTGAGCAGCGAGGACAGCTGGTCCCGCTTCTCGACGATCGTCCGGCTGGTGGTGAGGGTGTTGTCCAGGATCCGCATGAGGTCGGGGGCGGCGTCGCCGTACACCTCGGCCACATCGGCGAACCGGGAGATGTCCTCCTTGAGAGAGGGCATGTGCGGGTTGAGCCGCCGCAGGTAGTCCTCAAGGCGGACGAGATTGTCGCCGATCTTGTCCCCGCGTCCTTCGAGCGCGGTCGCGAACGCGGACAGGGTGGCGTTGAGCTTGGCGGGCTGCACCGTGCGCAGCAGCGGCAGCAGGTCGTTCATGAGCTGCTGGAGTTCGATGCCGACCGTGGTGCGGTCCTGGGTGATGACGTCGCCCTCACGGATGTGCCGTGCCGAGGAGCGCCCGGGCGGGGCCACGAGGTCGACGTACTTCTCGCCGAACAGGGTCTTGGGCAGCAGGCGGGCGTGGACGTCGGAGGGGATGAGGGAGACGTGCTCCGGCTTGAGCGCGATGCCGAGCGTCGCCTTCTCGCCGTCGGCGGTCACCTCGCGTACCTCGCCGACGAGCAGCCCGCGCAGTTTGACGTCGGCGCGCGGTTCCAGCTGGTTGCCGAGGGTGTCGGCCTCCAGGGTGATCCGTACGACGGAGATGAACATCTGCTGGTAGACGGCGACGGACAGGGACAGCAGCAGGGCGATGGCCGTGATGAACACGATCCCGTACACCCTGAGTCTGGTGATACGCACCGGCCCTACCCCGCTATCCGTACGGTCGTGGTGGCGCCCCAGATCGCGAGGCTGAGGAAGAAGTCGAGGACGTTGACCGCCACGATGGAGGTCCGCACGCCACGGCCGACCGCGACACCGACGCCCGCCGGGCCGCCGCTCGCGTAGTAGCCGTAGTAGCAGTGGACCAGGATGATCACGACGGCGAAGACGATGACCTTGCCGAAGGACCACAGCACGTCGACCGGCGGCAGGTACTGCTGGAAGTAGTGGTCGTACGTCCCGGCGGACTGCCCGTAGTAGCCGGTGGTGATGGTCCGGGCGGCGAGGTAGGAGGAGAGCAGTCCGACCACGTACAGCGGGATCACCGCCACGAAGCCGGCGATCATCCGGGTGGTGACCAGGAACGGCAGCGACGGGACGCCCATCACCTCCAGCGCGTCGGTCTCCTCGCTGATCCGCATCGCGCCGAGCTGGGCGGTGAAGCCCGCGCCGACCGTCGCCGAAAGCGCGAGCCCGGCGACGAGCGGGGCGATCTCGCGGGTGTTGAAGTACGCGGAGAGGAAGGCCACGAAGTTGGAGGTGCCCAGCTGGTTGAGCGCGGCGTACCCCTGGAGGCCGACCTCGGTGCCGGTGAAGAAGGAGAGGAAGGCGATGACGCCGACCGTGCCGCCGACGACCGCCAGGGCGCCGCGGCCGAAGCTCACCTCGGCGAGCAGGCGCAGGACTTCCTTCTTGTAACGGCGCAGGGTGCGACCGGTCCAGGCGAGGGAGCGGCCGTAGAAGACCAGCTGGGCGCCGAGCGCGTCGAGGGAGCGCCCGGCCCGTTCGAGCGGGTTCGGCAGAGTCATCGTCATCCCCTCTGCGGAACGATCTGGAAGTAGACGGCGGTCAGCACGAAGTTCGTCACGAACAGCAACATGAAGGTGATGACCACGGACTGGTTCACGGCGTCGCCGACGCCCTTGGGGCCGCCCTTGGCGGTCAGTCCCTTGTACGAGGCGACGATCGCGGCGATGGCGCCGAAGACCAGCGCCTTCAGTTCGGCCGCCCACAGGTCGGAGAGCTGGGCGAGCGTGGTGAAGGAGGCGAGGTAGGCGCCGGGGGTGCCGTTCTGCATCACCACGTTGAAGAAGTAGCCGCCGGCCACCCCGACCACCGAGACCAGTCCGTTGAGCAGCACCGCCACGAGCATCGTGGCGAGCACCCGGGGGACGACGAGGCGGTGGATCGGGTCGATGCCGAGCACCTGCATGGCGTCGATCTCCTCGCGGATCTTGCGTGCCCCGAGGTCCGCGCAGATCGCGGTGCCGCCTGCCCCGGCGATGAGCAGCGCCGTGACGATCGGGGACGCCTCCCGCAGGACGGCGAGGACGGAGGCGGCGCCGGAGAACGACTGTGCGCCGAGCTGCCGGGTCAGGCTCCCGATCTGCAGGGCGATGACCGCGCCGAAGGGGATGGAGACCAGAGCCGTGGGCAGGATGGTCACGGACGCGACGAACCACGCCTGCTGGATGAACTCCCTCACCTGGAAGGGGCGTCGGGGCAGGGTACGCAGAACGTCCAGGGCCATGGCGAAGAGGCTGCCGCAGTGGCGGAGGGCTCCGGTCGGGGAGAGGCTCATACGTCCGCCGCCTCCCGGATCCGCTGCTCCCGGTCGGCGATCGCCTGCCAGCGGGGCGGGCGGGTGATGCCGGGGCTGGGCAGCAGGCGCGGTGTCATGGCGGGGGCGGGGTGGTCGTCGTCGCCCAGGCCGGCGAGCTCCTGTTCGACCTGGGCGGCGTCCTTCTCCTCGGCCATGCCGATCGGCCCCTGCATCCGGCCGTTCAGGAACTGCCGTACGACCGGCTCGTCGCTGGTGAGCAGTTTCTCGCGCGGTCCGAACATCACCAGTTCGCGCCGGAAGAGCAGCCCGATGTTGTCCGGGACCTGGCGGGCCGAGGCGATGTCGTGGGTGACGATCAGGAAGGTCGCGTCGATCTGCGCGTTCAGGTCCACGATCAGCTGGTTGAGATAGGCCACCCGCACCGGGTCGAGTCCCGAGTCCGGCTCGTCGAACAGGATGATCTCCGGGTCGAGGACCAGCGCCCGTGCCAGGCCCGCCCGCTTGCGCATACCGCCGGATATCTCGCCGGGCAGCTTCTCCTCGGCGCCGATCAGACCGACCATGTCCATCTTCTCCAGGACGATCCGTCTGATCTCGCTCTCGGGCTTGCGAGTGTGCTCGCGCAGCGGGAAGGCGATGTTGTCGTAGAGGTTCATCGACCCGAACAGGGCGCCGTCCTGGAACAGCACACCGAAGAGCTTGCGCACCTCGTACAGGTCGTGCTCGCGGAGCTTGGTGATGTCCTGCCCGGCGATCCGGATCGATCCCCGTTCCGGCTTGAGCAGGCCCACGAGTGTCTTCAGGAAGACCGACTTGCCGGTGCCCGAGGGGCCGAGCATGACGGACACCTCACCGGCGGGCAGCGTCAGGGACACGTCCTGCCAGATGACCTGGTGGCCGAAGGATTTGGTCAACCCTTCCACACAGATCTCGACACCCATCCGGTTCACCCTTCAGCGGAGCGGCTCGTACGTCTGCTCTACGGGGAGGGGCGCCGGGTCCGTCGCGGAGAACCGAAGATTTTTTACGGCAGGTGGGGCGGGAGATCCGGTACGGCGTTCCGTACCGCGTTTCGCACGTCGTCGCGTACTTCGTTCCGTACGGCGCTGGGGTCGGGGGCCGGGAGCGGTGGTGCCGACGCGGCGGGGGCGGCGGGCAGGGACGGCAGTGGGGCCGGCGCCTTCGGCAGGACGCCTTCGACATCGGCTTCCGGCAGGGCCACCTCGGGCACCTTCACCGGCACGGGCAGGCGTGGGGGTGAGGGCGACACACGCGGCGGGAGGACGGTGGGTGACGCGTCAGCGGCCCGGGGTGCTTGCTGTGCCGGGTGTGCCGGACGTACGGAGGGGGTGGTGGCCGGCGCGTCGTCACCGGCGTTCTCCATCCCGGGCTGCGACACGGCAGGGCGGGCGGACCGCGGCGGGTCCGCGTCGTACGCGAACGGGATGACCACCAGGCCCACCACCGCCAGCGTCGCCGCCGAAGTCGCGGCGAGGGCGTGGGCCGGGACTCCCGCCTGCGCCGCCTGGTCCCGCCCGCGGCCGATCAGCCACAGGCCAAGGGCCAGCGTGCCGGCCAGCGAGTTGCGCAGCGTACGCCGGGCCCTGGCGAGCAGGGACTCGACGGCCTGGTAGCTGAGCCCCATCTCCCGGGCGATCTGGTCGACGTCCCGGTCCTCCGCCTTCAGCCGGAGCGCCTCCGCCTGACGGGCGGGCAGCTCCCTGCTCCGGAACGCCACCCACCTGGCCTCCGCCCGGTCGCACACCACCTCCTCGACGGGGACGGGGCCGGGGGCGGCGAGCTTCGGAGCACTGCCGACCTCGGCCTCGCGGCGGACCTGGCGGTGCCGGTCGACGCACAGCCGCATGGTCACCGTGGTCAGCCACGCGCCGAGGCGCTCGTCGTCCAGGTGCGCGTGGAGCGCGCCGCGCACCATCGCCTCCTGGACGGCGTCCTCGGCGTCCTCCGCGCTCATGGACCTGCGGCGCGCCACCTTGAGCAGCTGCTCGCGGTGGCTCCACATACGTTGCCATCGCAGGTCGGCCGCGTCGTCACGGATGTCCGTTGCCATGCCCTGGGACGTTACCGGCGGGTACCCGGTGTTGTGGAGGGGGTGGCGCGCGAGTGAGTCCTAACCGTTGCCGGGAAGCCGCCCGGCGCCCGGAAGAACCCGGTCGACAGGCTCGGTGACCAGGGAAGGCAGGGGCTTGGGCACGGGCGTGGGCATCGGTTTCGGCGTCGGGGCCGGGGGCGCGGTCGGTTCGGGTGACGGTTTCGGTGCCGGTGCCGGTGCGGGCTTGGGGGTCGGCTCGGGCGCCGCGCCGGTACGGGGCCCCGGGCCGCGCCGCTCGGTCCGCCCGGTGCCGGAGGGCGAGGCCGGCCCCGTATCCGTACCGGGATCCGCACCGGAATCCGCACCGCCCAGGTCGGGCACCACGCGGTGGCCGTCCAGGAAGTAGCCGTACCAGGACAGGACGAGACTCAGGTACTCCCGGGACCGGTTGTAGGCGAGGATCGCGCGATCGAGGTCCTCCCGCCGGGAGAGGTCGCGCCCGCCCGCGCACAGGTAGCGGCCCGCCGCGAGCGCCGCGTCATGGACGTTGTGGGGGTCGGCCCTGCCGTCGCCGTTGCCGTCGGCGCCCCACCGGGCCCAGGTGGACGGGATGAACTGCATCGGGCCGACGGCATGGTCGTAGGACGGGTCGCCGTCGTACGCGCCGCCGTCGGAGTCCCGGATCAGGGCGAAGCCCCGGCCGTTCAGCTGCGGTCCGACGACAGGCGTGTACGTCGTACCGGCCGCGTCCACCCTTCCACCCCGCGCCTGGCCCGACTCCACCTGCCCGATCGCGGCGAGCAACTGCCAGCGCAGCGCGCAGCCCGGGGTGGACCGCGCGAGCGCCGCCTCCGCCCGCCGGTACGCGGCGAAGACCGTGGCGGGAAGAGCCCCGCGGCCGCCGTCCGCCACGAAGAGGGCACCGGCAGGGGGCGTACCGACGGGGTTGTGCACCCGCAGCGGGGGCAGCTCGCTCAGATAGTGCCCATCACCCGAAGTGTCCTGATCCGGTGCCGTGCCGGCCTCGGGGCCGGCGGCCCGCGCGGCGAGACCCGGCGCCTGTGACCCGGTCAGCGCCGCCATGGCCGTCGCGGCGACCGTCGCGGCCACCACACCTCTGCGTACTCGCCCTGCAAACCGCCGCGCCATACGCCGGTCCCCCTCCTGCTCGCGTTCGTTTCCACCGACTGCTCTACGGGGGGAGGGGGCGGGTCCGTCGCATCGATCGCGGAATGGGTGGGCTCAGGTGTCGAGGTCGCGCTCGCGGGTTTCTGGGAGGGCGAGGACGCAGATCAGGGACAGCGCGGCCATGGCCGAGACGTACCAGCCGACGGCCGAGGAGCCGAAGGCTTCTTTCGCCCGCGCGCGCCGCCTGTCCGGCGCGGTCATCGCCATCGCCGGTGCGATCGGCGGGCTCGGCGGCACCGCCATCAACGTCGCCTTCAAGCTCTCGTACACCGACGGGTCCGGCTCCGGCACCCCCGCCTTCCTCGCCTTTCTCGCGTACTACATGCTCTGCATAGCACTGATCAGGACCGTCTACCTGCGCCGCACGGCCGCGCACGACAAGAACGCCGCAGGCGTCGTCAGGGAAAACACCCATGTCTGAATTGCCCCCTCCCATACCGGAGGCCGACACCCACTGCCCGTACTGCGCGCTGCAATGCGGTACGCGGCTGAGCGGTGACCGGGACGTCGGCGTGAAAGTACGGCCGGCCGACTTCCCGGTGAACCGCGGCCGGCTGTGCCAGAAGGGCTGGACCGCCCCCGATGTCCTCACCGTCACCGACCGGCTGACCCGGCCGCTGGTGCGCCGCCCGGACGGCCGGCTCGCCGAGGCCTCCTGGGACAGCGCGCTGGACACGGTGGCCGAGGGCCTGCGCACGATCCGCGACCGGCACGGTCCCGATGCGGTGGCGGTGTTCGGTGGCGGCGGCCTGACCAACGAGAAGGCCTACATGCTGGGCAAGTTCGCCCGCGTCGCGCTGGGCACCAGCCAGATCGACTACAACGGCCGCTTCTGCATGTCGTCCGCCGCCGCGGCGGGCAACGCCGCCTTCGGCCTGGACCGAGGCCTGCCCTTCCCCGTCACCGACCTCGGGGGAGCGCAGACCGTCCTGCTGGCCGGCGCGAACGTCGCCGAGACCATGCCGCCCCTGATGCAGCACCTGGAGCAGGCCGCGCTGATCGTCATGGACCCGCGTCGCACGGCGACGGCCCAGCGCGCGGCCCTGCACCTCCAGCCCGCTCCCGGCACCGATCTCGCGCTCGTCCTCGGCCTGCTGCACATCGCCGTCGTGGACGGGCTGCTCGACCAGGACTACATCCGTGAGCGCACCCGCGGCTTCGACGCCGCGGCGCGCCGGGCCATGGCCTGGTGGCCCGAGCGGGTCGAGGAGATCACCGGCGTTCCGGCGGGCGCGCAGCGCGAAGCCGTGACGATGCTCGCCGAGGCGCGGAGCGCGTACGTCCTGACCGGGCGCGGGGTCGAGCAGCACAGCAAGGGCACGGACACCGTGGCGGGGTTCGTCAACCTCGCCCTCGCCCTCGGCCTGCCTGGACGTGCCGGCAGCGGGTACGGGTGCCTGACCGGGCAGGGCAACGGGCAGGGAGGCCGGGAACACGGGCAGAAGGCCGACCAGCTGCCGGGCTACCGGTCTCTCACCGATCCGGCGGCCCGCGCCCATGTCGCCGACGTGTGGGGCGTGGCGCCGGGGGACCTGCCGGGCCCTGGCCGCAGCGCCTATGAACTCCTGGACGCCCTGGGCGGCGAGGACGGGCCGCGGGGCCTTCTGGTGTTCGGCTCCAACCCGGTCGTCTCGGCCCCGCACGCCTCCCGCGTCGCCGAGCGGCTTGCCTCCCTCGATCTGCTGGTGGTGGCCGACTTCGTGCCCTCCGAGACGGCCCGTATGGCCGACGTGGTGCTGCCGGTCACGCAGTGGGCCGAGGAGGAAGGCACCCTGACCAGCCTCGAAGGCCGTGTCCTACGCCGCCGCTCGCTGCTGCCGCCCCCCGCGGGGGTGCGCAGTGATCTTCGGATCGTGCACGACCTCGCGGTGCGGCTGGGCGAGCCGGCGAGCCGCTACCCCACCGCGCCGCGGGCCGTGTTCGAGGAACTGCGCGCCGCGTCCCGGGGCGGGAAGGCCGACTACTCCGGTATCTCCTACGAGCGGCTGGACGCCGGGGAGGTCCTGCACTGGCCCTGCCCGGATTCCCGGGAGCCGCATCAGGGCACGCCGAGGCTCTTCCTCGACCGGTTCGCGCACCCCGACGGCAGGGCACGCTTCACCGAGGTGGATCATCGGGGGCCGGCGGAGGACATCAGCTCCGCGTACCCCCTCTGCGCCACGACGGGCCGGGTCCTGGCGCACTACCAGTCCGGGGCGCAGACCCGCCGTGTCGCGGAGTTGAACGAGGCCGTTCCCGAGGCGTTCGTCGAGGTCCATCCCGACACCGCGGCCCGGTCCGGCCTGGTGGACCGGGGGCTTGCGCTGGTCGCCTCTTCGCGCGGGTCCATGACGGCCCGGGTCCGGGTGGACGCGACGATGCGCCTGGACACCGTGTTCGTCCCCTTCCACTTTCCTGGCGTGGGCCGGGCCAATTTGTTCACCCACCCGGCTCTGGATCCGCGCAGCGGCATGCCCGAATTCAAGGTGTGCGCCGTACGGATCGCCCCCGTTCGAGGAGTGACGCCGTGAGTCATGTCCTCATCGTCGGCAACGGCCCGGCGGCCCACCGGCTCGCGGAACGCCTGCGCCACCACGGCCACGACGGAACGCTCACCATCCTGGGGGCCGATCCGCGGCCCGCGCACCACCGGCCGCTGCTGCCCTCCGTGGTCGCCGGCCTGCTCGCCCCCGAGGCGACACACCTGCCGTCCCTGCCCGGTGCCCGGGTGCACCTGGGGACCGTCGTGACCGGCATCGACAGGGAACGGCGCCGGGTGCGGGCCCAGGTGGACGGGGAAGAGGTCGTCCACCCGTACGACACCCTGGTCCTGGCGACGGGGGCCCGCCCCCTGATACCCGGTGTTCCCGGCGTCACCGGCTCCGACGGGAGCCTGGCCCCGGGCGTGACGACCTTGCGTACCGCGGCCGACTGCGGCCGGATCACCGGGGAGCACGTCGTGGTGCTCGGCGGAGGGCCGCTGGGCGTGGAGACGGCGGGCGCGCTGGCCGCCCGTGGCACGGCCACCACCCTCGTCTGCGCCGACCCGCACCCGATGTACGACCGGCTCGGCGAGACCTGCGGCGGCATGCTCACCGAGCGGCTGGCGCAGGCAGGGGTGAGCGTGCTCGGCGGCAGCACCGCCGTGCGCCGCACACCGGGCCGGCTGCGTCTGGACGGCGGGACCACGCTCCGCGCGGACACGCTCGTCCTGTGCACCGGCGCCGCCCCCGACACCCGGCTCGCCAAAGCCGCCGGGCTGGCCGTCCGTGACGGGATCGTGGTCGACGGCCAGCTGCGCACCAGCGACCCCCGGATCCACGCGATGGGTGACTGCGCCGAACACGACGGCCGGACCATGGCGGGCATCACCGCCGCCTGGCAGCAGGCCGACACCCTCGCCGAGATCCTCACCGGCCGGACCGCGGCCTACCAGCCCGTCCCGCCCGCTCTGCGCCTGCGCACCCAGGTGGCGGACGTGTCCTGCATCGGCGCGCCGGCCGATCTCGAACAGCCCGGCAGCCGGCTGGTCACGCTCACCGACCGCGCCAACCTGCGGTACGCGCGGCTCGCGCTGCGCGACGAACGCGTCGTATCCGCCGTGCTGTTCGGCCTTCCACAGGCCATCGCCACGATCGGTCTCCTCCACCGGCGCGGGCAGCGGCTCCCCTCCGACCGGCTGGGTCTGCTCCTTGGACTGCCGCCACGGCCCGCGTCCGACAGCGCCGAGGCCGGCGAGGACGCGCTGATCTGCCTCTGCAACAACGTCACGGAACGGGCCCTGGCCCGGGCGTGGCAGGCGGGCTCCCGCACGGTCACGGCTCTCGCGACGGCGACGCGGGCCACGACCGGCTGCGGCGGCTGCAGCCGGACGGTGAAGGGGCTCTGCGGCTCGTGGGCGCACGAGACCGGGAACGTACTGGAGGAAGCCCTGTGACCCGCACACTCGTCGTCCTCGGACACGGCATGGTCGGCCACCGGCTCGTCGACCGGCTGAGGGCCCTGGACACCGGGGCCGCCTGGCGCATCGTCATCCTGGCCGAGGAGGCCGTCCCGGCCTACGACCGCGTCGGCCTGTCCTCGTACCTCGACGGCAAGAGCCGGGGCGACCTCATCCTCGCCGGAGAGGACGTGCTCAGCGACCCCCGGGTGGAGCTCCGGCTGTCCTGCCCCGTGGCATCCGTCGACCGGGCGGCCCGTACGGTCCGGACCGCCGCGGGTGAGCGGATCCCGTACGACGCCCTGGTGCTGGCCACCGGCTCCCGCCCGTTCGTCCCGCCGGTGCCCGGGCGCGACCTGACCGGCTGCTTCGTCTACCGCACCTTCGACGACCTCGACGCGATCCGCGCCGCCGCGCGCCCCGGCCGCCCGGGCGTCGTGGTCGGCGGCGGGCTCCTCGGCCTGGAGGCGGCCCACGCCCTGCGACTGCTGGGCATGCGCCCCCACATCGTGGAAACCGCGCCCCACCTGATGCCGGCCCAACTCGACGCGGGTGCGGCGCGCGTGCTGCACCAGCACGTCGCCGGCCTCGGTGTGCGCGTGCACTGCGCCACCGCCACCGCGTCGGTCGACGCCGACCCCGACGGTACGGTCCGTGCGGTCACCCTCTCCGACGGCACGGCCGTGGAGGCCGACCTGGTGGTCTTCGCGGCGGGGATCCGCCCGCGGGACGAACTGGCCGCCCCCATGGGCCTGGAGCGCGGCGAACGCGGCGGCATCCTCGTCGATCGCCACTGCCGTACGTCCGACGAGCAGGTGTGGGCGATCGGCGAGTGCGCAGCGGTAGAGGGTCGCTGCTACGGCCTGGTCGCGCCGGGGTACCGCATGGCCGACGGAGTGGCACGCCAACTGCTGGGACAGGACACCGAACCCTTCGAGGGCGCGGACGCCACCTCGACCACGCTGAAGCTCCTCGGCGTGAACGTCGCCACCTTCGGCACCACCCGCCCCGAGGACGGCCAGGCCCTCGAAGTCGTCTTCGCCGAGGACGACACCCGCTACGCCAAGGTCCTGCTGCGACCGGACACCGGCGCGCTCCTGGGCGGCATCCTCGCCGGAGACACGGGCTCGCCGCTACCCCTTGGGTCCTTCGTCGGCCGCCTGCCGCCCGCCGATCTGGAACAGATCCTCCTCCCCTGACCCGGGGTCACCTTCCGCATGCCACGACAAAGGAACGTTGTTTTGCAGACGATCGCCTTCATCGGCCTGGGCACCATGGGCAGCCCCATGGCGGTGAACCTCGCCGTCGCCGGTTTCACCGTGCGCGGCTGGAACCGCACGGCCGGCAGGAGTGGCCCCCTGCTGGCGGCGGGCGGGCAGAGCGCGGCGACGATTGGAGAAGCGGTCCGCGACGCCGACGTGGTCATCACCATGCTTCCGGACTCTCCCCAGGTGGAGGAAGTCGCCTACGGCCCGGACGGAATCCTGGCGGCCGCCCGGCCCGGGACGCTGCTGATCGACATGTCCACCATCGCGCCACAGGCCTCGATCGCGTTGGCCCGCAAGGCCGCCGAGCGGGACGTCCGTGTCCTGGACGCGCCCGTCGCGGGCGGTGAGACCGGTGCGATCGAAGGGATCCTGTCGATCATGGTCGGCGGAGAGGCCGCAGACTTCGAGGAGGCCAGGCCGGTCTTCGAAGCGCTCGGCAAGACCGTCGTGCACTGCGGACCCCACGGCGTCGGCCAGACGGTGAAGGCCGCCAACCAGCTCATCGTCGCGGTCAACATCCAGGCATGCGCGGAAGCCGTGGTCTTCCTGGAGAAGTCTGGTGTGAACCTCGAAGCCGCCCTCGACGTCCTGGGCGGCGGTCTCGCCGGTTCCCACGTCCTCACCCGCAAGAAGACCAACTTCCTGGAACGCGACTACACGCCCAGCTTCCGGATGGACCTCCACCACAAGGACATGGGCATCGTCACCGCCACCGCCCGCACCCTCGACGCCGCCATCCCCCTCGGCACCGCCGCCGCCCAGCTCATCGCCTCCGCCGTGGCCCGCGGTGACGGGGACCTCGACCACTCCGCCATGCTCCGCACCGTGGAACTCCTCAGCGGACACGGTCGGCGGTAGGGAGTCGCCCTAGCTACTTCTGAGTACTCACGCCGTCATGTAGCGTCCGGAGCCACTTGATCCGTTTCCATGACGCTGCCCGATGAGGACTCATGCTCGCCAATGTCGACGTGCCGATCGCCGCTTCCCTGGGACAAGGGTTCCGTGAGGGCCCCACCGACGGATCGGCACGCCGCATATCGGACAGAGGCGCGCTGGTCCCGTGAGATTCCGGATCAATCGCTCAGGTCGCGCCTCCGCGCACCCGTCCGCGGCGGACCAGGCCCCCATACCCGCCCCGGCGCCGTACGCCACGGAGCCGCAGGCCGCCGAGCCGCCTCTGTCGGCCCATGAGATGGAGCTCATACGGGCCTCCGTCTCGGTGGTCGCGCCCGTCGCCACGGACATGACGGTCTATTTCTACGCGATCCTCTTCGCCCGCTACCCCGAGGTCCGGCCGATGTTCCCGCCGGGCATGGACGCCCAGCACGACCGCCTGCTGCGCGCGCTGCTGCGCATCGTGGACCTGGTCGACGATCCGGAGAACCTGGTCCGCTTCTGCGGACATCTCGGGCGCGACCACCGCAAGTTCGGCACGCTCAAGGAGCATTTCCCGGCCGTGGGCGAGTGCCTCCTGGCTTCCCTCGCCCGTTACGCCGGCCCCGCGTGGACCGCGGACATCGCCGCCGCCTGGACCAAGGCGTACGGCACGGTCGCCCAGGTCATGATCAGCGCCGCCGAAGAGGACGAGGCGATACGGCCCGCCGTCTGGCCCGCCACGGTCGTGCACCGCGTCTCGCGCGGCCATGGCATCGCCGAGATCACCGTCCGCCCCCACACGCGCTACGAGTACGCCGCCGGGCAGTACGTGAGCATCGAGACGCCCTGGTGGCCGAAGCAGTGGCGCTACTACTCCCCCGCCAACGCGCCCCGTGAGGACGGCACGCTCACCTTCCACGTACGGGCGGTGCCCGGCGGCGCGGTCAGCGGCGTGCTGGTGCACCGGGCGGCCGTGGGCGACGTGATCCAGCTGGGGCCCCCGATGGGGGACATGGTCCTGGACGCCGCCGTCCACCGCGACCTGCTCTGCGTGGCCGGCGGCACCGGCCTCGCCCCCATCCGCGCGCTGGTCGAAGAGGTCGCCCGCCGCGGCGAGCGCCACCAGGTCGACCTGTTCCTCGGCGCCCGGACCGGCGCCGAGCTGTACGGCGTCGACGACATGCTCCGGATGGCCCAGCGGTACCACTGGCTGACCATCAGGGGCGCGGTGTCCGACGAGTACATCGCCGGCATCAGGGGATCCCTGCCGGAGGTGCTGACCGAGTACGGGCCGTGGTACCAGCACGACGTCTATCTCAGCGGCCCGATCCCGATGGTCGTCTCCGCCAAGGAAACCCTCACGCGGGGCGGCACTTTGCCCGATCGTATCCATCACGACCCGTACGAGACCCCCGTCCTGTCCATCCCCTGAGCCCAGCGCTTGTCCGTCCTGCCAGGAGAACGCCCCGTGCCCTTGCCTCCGCCGCCCTTCGGATCCGCGGGTGAACACCAGCTGCAGCAGCAACTGGGGACCGCCGACCGCGCCGCCCGGTTCTACGACCAACAGGTACGCCCGTATCTCACCCCCGAGATGCGGGACTTCATCGGCCGTCAGGCCATGGTCTTCCTGGCCACCGCCGACTCCCACGGAGAGTGCGACGCCAGCTTCCGCGCCGGACCTCCGGGGTTCGTCCATGTCATCGACGACCGCACGCTCGCCTATCCCGAATTCCGCGGGAACGGTGTGCTCGCCAGCGCGGGCAACATGATGGAGAACCCCCATCTGGGCATGCTCTTCGTGGACTTCACCCACCACCACGTGGGCCTGCATGTCAACGGCGTGGCCCGGCTCTACACCGACGCGAGCCTGCGCTCCTTCCACCCCGCACTGCCCACCGACGTGGCGCCCGGGCGCAGTCCGGAGATGTGGGTGCATGTGAGCGTCGAGGAGGCGTACATCCACTGCTCCAAGTACATACCCCACCTGGAACCGGCCCCCCGGCCCGCCGGTCATGACGCCACGCGCCCGAAGGACACGGACTACTTCACCGGCCCCCGCCACGGCGCGGGCCACGCCCTGCGCGCGCAGAGCGCCGCGCACCGGCCCGGCTGAGCGGCGGCCGTCCGGCGGCCAGGGATCCTGGGCGCCGGGCGGCCGGCGGGCGTGGCTCAGGAAAGCCGGTGGAGCCGCAGCACGTTGTCCCTGCGCGTGCCCCGGCTGCCGTCCGGTGCGGTCAGGGTGCGCAGGAGCACGTCGTCCGTCGCGGTCCGCCACCCGTCCGGCGGCAGGGCGAGCGTGGCGAGCACGTCGGCCGTGGTCGGGAAGTCGTACGGGAAGGGGGGCTCCTGGACCCAGGAGGGCCAGCCGGCGTGGCCGGTGATCAGGAGCGCGCCGCCCGGGGCCACCGCCGCGGCCGCCCGGCGCAGGATGGACTCGCGCTCCCCCGCCGGTGCCACCGGTGAGTGCGGGAACTGCGCCGACACCAGGTCGTACGTGCCCTCGGGGAAGGACCGGGACAGGTCGTGCTCCTGTCGGCTGACGCGCGCGGTCAGGCCCGCCTCGGCCGCGTGCGCGGCGGCCCGGCGCAGCGCGGTCGCGGAGACGTCGACGCCGGTGACCCGCCAGCCCCGGCCGGCCGGCCGGCCACAGGGCGTCGGCGCCTTCGGCGCAGCCGAGGTCGAGGGCAGTGCCGGGGGTGAGCGCGGCGGTCTCCCGGACGAGCCTCGCCCGGGTCCTGACCGGCGTGGGGCCGCGCCTGCGGGCGCTGGGCCGGGCACGCGGCACCACCCTCGCCCAGCTCGGCGAGCGGACCGGGATCTCCCCGAGCACCCCCTCCCGCCTGGAGGCGGGACAGCGCAAGCCGACCCTGGAGCTGCTGCTGCCGATCGCGAAGGTCCACGGCGTGCCCCTGGACGAGCTGGTGGGAGCGCCGGCCGCGGGCGGTCCGCGGATCCGTCCGCGCCCCTTCACCCGCCACGCCCAGACGTTCGTCCCGCTCACCCGCTACCTGGGCGGACTGCACGCCTACAAGCAGATCCTCCCGGCCGGTGGGGAGTCCGAGCCGGTCCGCCCCGATCAGGCGGTGCCGCGCCCCGGACGGCGGGCGGGGCGGACGGTCAGGCCTGACGGTCCTCGCGGGGCCACGCGCTGCGGCGGCGGGCCGGTCGGGGGCAGCATGGAAGGACCGGGCGCCCCGGCCCGTACGCGGTGCGGCCGGGCGTCGTGGCGCCGACCGGAGGGAGTGCACGGTGACGGCCGGTTCGTTCCGGGGCGAGGAGGGCGGGCCCCGTGCGGCGTCAGGGCCGAGCGGGCTGCTGGACATCCTCGGCGTCGCGGCCGTGGTGGTCGACGCGCAGGGTCGGATCGTGTTCTGGAGCCCCCAGGCCGAGGAGCTGTTCGGCTACACCGCGGCGGAGGCGCTCGGCCGGTCCGCGGCCCGGCTCCTCGTCCACGAGCAGCACCGGGATCTGGTGGTGCGGCTGTTCGCCGATGTGATGGGGAGCGGCGAGAGCTGGGCCGGGGCCTTCCCCATCCGGCCCAAGGAGGGCGGCATCCGGCTGGTGGAGTTCCGCAACATGCGGCTGCTCGACAGCTTCGGGGACGTGTACGCGCTCGGCATCGCCGCCGACCACGTCACCGTACGGCGGGTGGAGCGGGACCTCGCGCTCTCCGAGCGGCTCGTCTCCCAGTCCCCGATCGGGCTCGCCGTCCTCGACACCGACCTGCGGTTCCTGCTGGTCAACCCGGCGCTGGAGCGTATCGACGGGATCCGGGCCGCGGACCACACCGGCCGGCGGATCACGGACACCCTGCCCTTCCAGGACATCGACGCCCTCGAAACGGCGCTGCGCGGGGTGCTGACCACCGGCAACCCGCTCCTCGACCGGTACACGGTCGGCCGCACCCCCTCCGACCCGGGCGGCGAGCACGCCTGGTCGGTCTCCTTCTACCGGCTCGAAGGCGCCCACGAGCGGGTGCTGGGGGCCGCCGCCTCCATCGTCGACGTCACCGAACGCCACCGCGCGGCCACCGAGGCCGACCGGGCCCGGCGGCGCCTCGCCCTGATCGCGGACGCCTCCACCCGGGTCGGCACCACCCTGGAGGTGGACCGCACCGCCCATGAACTGGCCGAGGTGACGGTGCCCGAGCTCGCCGACATCGCCGCCGTCGACGTCCTCGACTCCGTCCTGTCCTGCCGCCGCCCCGGCGCCCCGGTCAGCGGACCCGAACTCTTCCGGGCCCTGGCGGTCCGAGCCGTGCGGCCCACCGCGGCCCTGGACGCCGCCGACCCCGCCGGCGAGCCCGCGATGTACGGCGGCGACCGGCTGATCACCCGCTGTGTGCACACCGGCCGGCCCGTCCTGGTGCCCGAGGTCGGCGAGGAGGATCTGCTCCGCATCGCCCGGCACGCCGACGCCGCCGCCCAGCTGGCGCGGGCGGGCGTCCACTCGTACCTCGCCGTGCCGCTGATCGCCCGCGGGGAGGTCCTCGGCGCGCTGGACCTCAAACGCACCCGCAATCCGCTGCCGTTCGACGAGGACGACACCCTGCTCGCCTGCGAGCTGGCCGCCCGGGCCGCCGTCGCCATCGACAACGCCCGCTGGTACCAGAGCGTGCGCAACTCCGCGATCACCCTCCAGCGCAGCCTGCTGCCGGGGCGGCCACCGCCCCGAGCCGGCCTGGAGATCGCCTCCCGCTACCAGCCCGCCCAGGCCTCCAGCGAGATCGGAGGCGACTGGTACGACGTGATCCCGCTCGCCGACGACAAGACCGCGCTGGTCGTGGGCGATGTGATGGGCAGCGGTATCGACGCCGCCGCCACCATGGGCCGGCTGCGCACCGCCACCTGCGCCTTCGCCGACCTCGATCTGGATCCGGCCGAGGTGCTCCGGCATCTCGACAAGATCACCGCCGGTCTGGAGCACTACATCGCCACCTGCCTGTTCGCCGTGCACGACCCGCGGCGCGGGCGGTGCCGCATGGCCAACGCGGGCCACCTGCCGCCCGTACTGCTGCCGACCGGCGGATCCGCGCGGCTGGTCGACGTGCCCAGCGGAGCGCCTCTTGGCGTCGGCGGCATCCCCTTCGAGACGATCGGGATCGACTTCGCCGTCGGGGACCAGCTGATCCTCTACACCGACGGTCTGGTCGAGACCCGCGACGATCCCATCGACGAACGGCTGGAGGTTCTGCTGCACCTCCTCGACGATCCGGGCCGGCCGCTGGAGGAGACCTGCGACCTGCTGCTGCGGTCGCTGCGCCGCCCCGACGACCCCGACGACGTCGCGCTCCTGATCGCCCGGAGCGGACCTCGCGCCCCCGACAGTGCGGGAAGCCCCTCGTGACCGAACGTCCCGACCGCCCCGCGCCGACCCCGCCCCGGCAGCCGCAGCCGGCCGGGCGGCGGCCGCGCCTGCTGCACGGGGTGCGCAGCGTCGCCGGTCAGGTATTCGCGCTCCAGGCGCTGATCGCGCTCCTGCTGATCGCCGCGGCCGCCGCGGCGCTCGTCCTGCAGGCGCGGTACGACAGCGAGCGGGACGCGCGCCACCGGTCGCTCGCCGCCGCCGAGGCGTTCGCGCACGCCCCCGGCCTCGTCGATGCGCTCGGGGCGCCCGATCCGACGGCCGTCCTCCAGCCGCGGACGGAGGCCGCCCGCCGCGCCTCCGGGGTCGACTTCATCGCCGTGATGACCCCCGACGGCACCCGCCACACCGACTCCGACCTGGCGCTGATCGGACAGCGCGCCACCGGTGACATCGCCCGCGCGGCGGCCGGGGAGTCCTTCACAGAGATCTTCGAGGGGGAGCCGAGCGACGCGGTACGGGCCGTCGTGCCCGTACGGGACGACAGCGGCCGGATCGTCGGCCTGGTCGGCACCGGCATCGAGATCGAGAACGTCTCCGACGTGGTGGAGGGTCAGCTGCCGCTGCTGCTCGGCGCCGCGGCGGGCGCGCTCGTGCTAGCCACGGTCGGCGCCGCGCTGGTGAGCCGGCGGCTGCGGCGCCAGACCCACGGCCTGGGACCGGCCGAGATGACCCGGATGAAGGAGCATCACGAGGCGGTGCTGCACGCCGTGCGCGAGGGCGTCCTCATCGTCGGGTCCGACGGGCGGCTGGTGCTCGCCAACGACGAGGCCCGCCGCCTGCTCGACCTGCCGGCCGACGCCGAACAGCGCCCCGTCGCCGAGCTCGGCCTCGACCCGCACACCACCGAGCTGCTCGCCTCGGGCCGGGAGGCGACCGACGAGGTGTATCTGGCAGGGGAGCGGCTCCTCGCCGTCAACGTCCGGCCCACCAAGCCGTACGCCGGGCACCCCTCCGGCATCGTCATGACGCTGCGCGACTCGACCGAGCTCGCCGCGCTGGCCGGACGGGCCGAACTGGCCAGGGGCCGGCTGGACCTGCTGTACGACGCGGGCGTACGCATCGGCACCACCCTGGACGTGGTGCGCACCGCCGAGGAGCTCTCCGAGGTCGCGGTCCCTCGCTTCGCGGACTTCGTGACCGTGGAACTGCTCGACCCCGTCCTGCGCGGCGAGGAACCGTCCGGCGCGGACACGGAGATGCGGCGTACGGCGCTCAGCGGCATCCGCACCGACCAGCCGCTGCAACCGGTGGGCGACATCATCCGCTTCATCGTCCCGAGCACCCCCATGGCCGCGGCGCTGGACTCCGGTCACGCCGTACTCGAAGCGGATCTGGCCGGGGCCACCGGCTGGCAGGTGCAGGACCCGGAAGGGGCCGCGCAGGCGCTGGAGTACGGCTTCCACTCGCTCGTCGCCGTGCCGTTGCAGGCCCGCGGGGTGGTGCTGGGGATGGCGAACTTCTGGCGGGCCGACAGCCCCGTGCCGTTCGGCGAGGAGGACGTCGCGTTCGCCGAGGAGCTGGCCGCCCGCGCCGCCGTCTCCATCGACAACGCCCGCCGCTTCACCCGCGAGCACGCCATGGCGGTGACGCTCCAGCGGAGCCTGCTCCCCCGGGTCCTGCCGGAGCAGAACGCCGTCGACGTCGCCCACCGCTACCTGCCCGCGAAGGCGGGCGTGGGCGGGGACTGGTTCGACGTGATCCCGCTGCCCGGCGCCCGGGTCGCGCTGGTCGTCGGCGACGTCGTGGGCCATGGGCTGCACGCGGCGGCCACCATGGGCCGGCTGCGCACCGCGGTGCACAACTTCTCCACGCTGGACCTGCCGCCCGACGAACTCCTCGCCCATCTCGACGAGTTGATCGCCCGGATCGACCAGAACGAGGCCGGGGACGGCGACGGCTCCCGGGAGGCGATCGCGGGCGCCACGCTGCTGTACGCCATCTACGACCCGACGTCGGGGCGCTGCACCGTGGCCAGTGCCGGGCATCCCGGCCCCGCGCTGGTGCATCCCGACGGCCGGGTGGTGTTCCCCGAGGTGCCGGCCTGTCTGCCGCTCGGGGTCGGGGGCATGCCCTTCGAGTCCGTGGAGCTGCGGCTGCCCGAGGAGAGCCGGCTCGTGCTGTTCACCGACGGTCTGCTGGAGGACCGCGACCGCGACTTCGACACCGGTCTGGAGCTGCTGCGCGAGGCGCTGGCCCGGCCGGGCCGCAGCCCGGAGCAGGTCTGCGCGGACGTGCTGGCCGCGCTGCTCTTCCCGGCGCCCAGCGACGACATCGCGCTGCTGGTCGCCGGTCCGCGCCTGCTGCCGGCGGACCGGATCGCGCAGTGGGACGTCCCCGCGGAGCCGGCCGCCGTGTCGCGGGTACGCAACGCCGCCGCGGAGCAGCTCACCGCCTGGGACCTCGACGTCATCGCCTACACCACCGAACTCATCCTCAGTGAGCTGATCACCAACGCGATCCGCTACGGCGGCGAGCCCATCCGGGTCCGGCTGCTCCGCGACCGCGCCCTGATCTGCGAGATCTCCGACAGCAGCAGCACCGCGCCGCATCTGCGGTACGCGGCCAGCACCGACGAGGGCGGCCGCGGTCTGTTCCTGGTGGCGCAGCTGGCCGAGCGGTGGGGCACGCGCTACACCGAGCGCGGCAAGGTCATCTGGGCCGAGCTTCCCCTGACCGACGGCGTAGCGGCGTTGGCGGGGCCGGTGCCGGACCTGGACGCGCTGGAGGACCTGGCCTGGTGACGGTGGGGCGGGGGCGCGGCGGGGCGGGGGTGCGTCGGTGCGGAGTGCGAAGGCGTCAGGCTGCGTTGGTGTCCTGGTCGGGCGCGGACTCCTCGGCCCGGGCCTGTCGCATGGCGCGGGCGCCGACGACGACGGACGCCGCCACCGCGCTGCCGAGGAAGGCCGCGGCCACCGTCCAGGGCCGGTCGAAGAGGTGGCCGGTGACGTGGTCCAGGGAGTAGTCGCCGGGGCCGGTGAGGCCGATGGCGGCCGCGGTGAAGCCGAGGAAGGCGGGGTACTCGAAGCCGCCGGCCTGGGCGAAGAAACCGGCCGGGGCGTGGACGGAGACCGCGCCCGCCATCGCTCCCGCGGCGGCGGCGCCCGCGGCGGGGGTGGCAAGGCCGAGGGCGAGGAGCAGACCGCCGCCGGCCTCGCCGAGCCCGGCGGCCATCGCGCTCTGCCTGCCAGGGCGGAACCCCATCGCCTCCATGGCCTTGGTGGTGCCGTCCAGGCCGCCCCCGCCGAACCAGCCGAAGAGTTTCTGGGCGCCGTGCGCGACGAGGACCGCGCCCGTCCCGGTCCGTAGGGCGAGCAGTCCGAGATCGTGTCGGTTGAGGCAGCTCATGTTGAGGCGGGTCATGGGGTCTCCCGGGCGGCGGTGGGTCAGGGGTCGTGCCACCACTCTCGTGCGGCGGGCGGGCCTGGGCGCTGCCGGACTGGGCCGTACGGGGCAGGGCGGGTGCGGGAGAAGACGTACGCGGCGGCACTCCGACGGGTCGCAGCGGTGGCGGGCGCCGGGACGCCGATCGAACAATCGGATATGAGCGACATGCGTGATCGCGATCCCTACGACCCGAACGGGCCGAACGGACCGAACGGACCGAACCGGCCGGAGGGGCCGGGCGGGCCGAACGGGCCGAACGGACCGAACGGACCGGAGGGGCCGGGCGGGCCGGACGACCCGCGCCGCGAGGCGTTTCCGCGCGATCCGGGGGCGGGCCCCGCGGCCCCCTCGGGTCGCTCCGAGCCCGGCGGCCCCACCAGGCCCCCCGGTGAAGCCGGGGCCTTCGGGCCCTTCAGTTCCCCAGACGCCCCCGGTGACTCCGGTGCCGCTGGTACCGCTGGTGCCGCCGGTGCCGCTGGTACCTCCGCCCGCCTCGGCGAGGCGCGCGGCCCCGGCGACCTGTTCGAGGAGCCGGCGGGGACGCCGGCCGGCGCCGGACCGCTGGAGTTCCTCGCCCACAGCGCCTGGCAGGCCGTCCTCCTGGCCGGGATCGCCGCCCTGATCCTCGGGGTGCTGGTACTGGTCTGGCCGGGGGCCTCGCTGCTCGCCGCCGGGGTGCTGTTCGGTCTGTATCTGATCTTCAGCGGCATGATGCAGCTGGTGGGCGCCTTCGGCACCCATGTGTCGACCGCGCTGCGGGTGATGGCCTTCATCAGCGGCGTCCTGTCGATCCTGCTGGGGCTGTTCTGCTTCCGCGGCGCGATGCAGTCGATCCTGCTGCTGGCGCTGTGGATCGGTATCGGCTGGCTCTTCCGGGGCATCACCCAGGCGGTCGCCGCGGCAAGCGACCCGGCCATGCCCGCCCGGGGCTGGCAGGCCTTCCTCGGCGTGCTGAGCGCGCTGGCCGGTGTCGTCCTGATCGTCTCGCCGTTGGAGTCGGTCGCGGTGCTCACCTGGGTCGGCGGCTGCTGGCTGGTGGCCCTCGGCATCGTCGAGATCTTCGCCGCGTTCTCCCTACGGGCGCGTGCGAAACGGCTCCCGGCGGGGGTGTGAGCGGACGCGAACCCCCTGATCCGGCCACAGAACCGCCCCGAGCCGGGTACACGAACCGCCCTGAGCCGGGCATACGAGTGCCGCCCCGACCCGGTCACTTGACCCGTGCGCTAGATTTTGCCTCTCCCTGACCACGATCGTTTCGGTCAAACGATCGATCTCTTTCTGACACGGAGCCGGCAACTTCATGAGCGACATCGTCAACGGACTCGGCCGGGCCACCGCCTACGGTGCCCTCGGCGTGGTTCTGCTGATCCTCGGCATCTTCCTCATCGATGCGCTGACTCCCGGCAAGCTCGGCCGCCAGATCTGGCAGGAGCGCAACCGCAACGCCGCGACGCTGCTGAGTTCGGCGCTGCTCGGCATAGGCGGCATCGTCTTCACCTCCATCTGGACGACGTACCACGACTTCGGCAAGGGCCTTGTGTCCACCGCCGCGTTCGGTCTGCTGGGCCTGGTGATGATGGCGGTGGCCTTCCTCGTCGTCGACCTGGTCACCCCGGGCAAGCTGGGCGCCACCCTGGTCGATCCGCAGCCGCACCCGGCGGTCTGGGTGACCGCCTCGTGCAACCTCGCGGTCTCCGCGATCGTCTCCGCCTCGATCGCCTGACCCGTTGGTCCCTGCGGGTGGAGCGCGGGCGCCGCGCGGGCGCGGCGCCGCCTCTGCCCGCCATGCTCGAACCCCACCCGCGCGACCGCCCGTCGCGCCCCGCCCACGGGGGAGCCGCACCATGCCCGACACCCTGCGCGCCGTGCTGACCGCGGCCGCCCTCACGCTCGCGCTGAGCGCCTGCGGCGGCGAGGCCCCCGGCCCCGCCGACAAGGCCGGGCCGCCCACCGCGGCCACGCCCACGTCCGCGCCCCCGTCCGCCGCGGCCTCCGCCACCCCGTCCGCGGCCGCGACCGACAGCGCGGGCAACTCCCTCGACGGCGTGGCCCGCTGCGAGGGGCTGAACATGCTGTACGAGGTCGTCGTCGACGACGGGCCCGCCCCGGCAAGGGGCGAGTCCGGGCGCGGCAAGCTGCTGGCGTTGAACAACACCCAGGAGCCGTGCCTGCTCGACGGTTTCCCCACCCTCACCGCCGAGACCGACAGTGCCGCCGGCACCGGTGCCGGCGCCGTGACGCTGGCGTCCACGCCGCTCGGCGCGAAGGCCGAGCCGATGGTGCTGAAGGCCGGCAAGGAAGCCGTCGCCGTACTGCGCCACCGCGCCGCGGTCGCGGGCGCCTCCCCCTCGGGCCGCCCGGTCTGCACGGAGGCCCGTACCGTACGGGTGACCCTGGCCGGGGCCCGTACGACGCACCCGGCGAAGGTGGTCGACTCCGGCAACCGGCCGGCCGCGCTTGCGGTCTGCGACGGCTCCCTGGCGGCGGACCACTTCCGTCTCTTCATGGGCTGAGCCTCGTTCAGGGGCCGGCCGGCTCGACCTCCAGGAAGCGGCGGCCGCGCGGCCCCCGGTAGAGCAGCGCCTCCCAGCCCAGCTCCGCCAGGGCCCGGGCGCAGCCGGTCAGTTCACGCTCCTCCTCCCCCTGGGCGCCGCTGCCCGGCGGCCCCAGCCACTCCACCACGGCGCTGTGGCGGCGGTCGGCCGCCCGCACCCTGTACCCCGTCGCCACCCGGCGGCCCTCGGCGTCGACGGCCGAGGGGCTGATCCCGGCCGCTTCCAGGGCGAGCGCCACGGCCCGTACCGGACGGGCCAGTTCCCAGGCGGCCGGGGCCGTCCGGGGATCGCCGCCCGCGGTGCGGGTGAGCCGCCGGATCTGCATCAGGCTCTCGGCGGCCACCCGTACCTCGGCCGCGCGCCGCTCGGCCGAGCCGGGCGGGGTGAGGGGGCCGTCGCCGGTGGCGGGCTCGAAGGTCCCGCCACCGTCCGGCGCGGTGGTCACAGCAGCCGCCGGATGTCACCGCGGACCCGGTAGAACCCGCCGGACGCGGCGTGCAGCGCGTCGACCACGTACCGGGCGCCCGGCTCCCGTATCGCGCGGGGGAACTGGACGTTCCAGGACGGCTCGTAGCCCTCCGAGACCACATGGACCCGCATCCGGCCGGCCTCCTGGACGCACTCCACGACGACCGCGCCCGCCGGGGCCACCGTCACGGAGGCGACCGCCGTCGCCGCCGTCGCCGGGGCGTACGTAGGCGTGGCCGCGGCGAGCTTGACGTCCCGGGCGACCGGGACGGTGCCCTGCTGGGCGGCGGTGACCGCGGCCTCGCTCGCGTCGACGCACACCAGCGAACCGTCCGTGGTGACCAGATAGAGCCGCTCGTCGCGGTACTGCATGGACAGGGCGGAGCCGCCACCCGTGGAGAGCTTCCACAGCCGGGTACCGTCACGGTCGAAGCAGTAGACGGAGGAGGCCGAGTCCCCGGCGAAGACGAACCGGCCGCCGGGCGAGGTCGCGCACGAGTAGACGGCGCTGTCGCAGGGGTACGTCGCCTCGACGGCGCCGCTCGCCTTGGACAGCCGCTGGACGGTGTTGCGGGCCGTGCCGGCATACACGGCGTCGTCCTCCTGCCAGCCGAAGAGCACCCCGCCCCGGGTGGCGGTGTGCCACAACTCGCCGCCGCCGTCGGGGGCGTAGGCGGTCACGCCCCCCTGGTGGCCGTGGTAGACGGCCCGGTCGTCGGCGCGGACCATCCAGGCGTGCTCGCCCCGGCTGCGCCGGGACCACTGGTGCTCGTCCTCGTGGTCGATGACGGTGAGGCGCCCGGCGCGGTCGGCGACGTTCAGCACGCCCTCGTGGATGTCGAGCCAGAAGATGTCGACGTCGGCGGCGATGTCGTACGCCGCGAACGGCAGCTTCGAGGACAGGTCGTAGACCCGCCCGTCGTCACAGCCCGCGTAGATCCAGAAGTCGTCGGCGACCAGGCACTTGACGCCGTCCGGCAGGTTGAAGCGGGCCAGCACCTCCCCCGCGTGGCTGAGGGTGTAGACGTCGCCGGACTGGTTGCCCACCCAGCAGCGGTCGTCGTCGACGTGGATGCCGAACGCCGCGGATCCCGTACGGAAGCGCCACAGCACCGGGGCGACGGCGCGGGCCGTGGAGGGGGCCGAGGAGACCTGGCGGCGAGTGACGGCGCGGGCCGCGCGGGCGCCGGGGACGGCCGGGGCGTAGCCCTTGCGGACCTTCTCGCCGACCTTCTTCGCCGCCGCGGCCTGCGCCTTCTGCACGGTCGGGAAGGTCGACGTCTGGGTCTGCCCGCCGGCGCCGATCCGGCCGTAACGGACCGACACCACCAGCCCCTCCACGGTCACTTCGTAGAACTTGTGCGCACCGCCGCCGTCCTCGGACAGTTCCAGATACGTCGTCGTCAAGGCAGACCCCTCCCAGGGCAGAACCGGACGGACCTCACGGATCGGTCCGCGAGCCCCACACCGGAAACGTTAGGGGGAGGCACTGACAACGCCGTCGGACGCCGGTGCGTGCCTGGCCGTGCGCTCCGCCGCGGACGGCGCCGCGAAGGCGAGGCGGCGGTAGGCGCGCCGGAGCATCCACCGGGTCATGAAGGGGTGGGCGCGGCGGGCGACGGCGAAGTAGAGCCTGCCGAGGCGGTTGTGGGTGGTGACGACCGTGGTGAGGGTGATGGTGTCGTCGCGGATCAGGACCGAGGCGCGGAAGTCGAGATGGGCCGCGTCCTCGCCGAGCAGCAGTTCGTCCTGGCTGCTGCCCCGGACGGCGAAGGACAGCACCTCGCGCCAGGCGAGCGGGTCGCGCGGCATGCCGGGCCTCAGGTCCAGCTGCCAGGCGTCCGCGAAGTCGGGCCTGGGGACGGCCTGGTGGGCCAGGGCGGCGCCGGCCGGGACCTCGACCGCCCGCGGGCGGTCGAAGACCAGCCGGTGCAGGGCACGGGCCCGGCGCGTCCAGCGCACGGGGCGCAGTGGTGCGGCGGGGGTGGCGGTCCGGGTGACGTTGTCGAAGAACTCCTCGACGAACAGGTCGTGGAGCGTGCCGATGAGCAGGGACCAGACGAGCGAGTCCTTGAGGCCCTGCCGCTGCTCGATGACGTGCCGGATCCGGCAGCGGTCCGGGCCGAGAGGCTCCACCTCCAGCCGGTGGTGGCCGCCTTCCTCGGGCGGGAAGTCGAAGCGGATGCTGCGGCCCGGCTCGTAGGCACTCACCGAGTAGCGGACGAAGCCGTGGCCGCCGTCCGCGCCGACCGCCAGGGGGCGGTCGAAGAGGATCGGGGGCCAGACCGGGCTGGGGCTGAGGGGGTCGTCCGGTGCGGAGATCCGGTCGATCAGGGCTCCCACGGCTTCGGCCGGAGCGTCGACGACACGTTCGTGGACGTTGTGCAGCGTGCGCATGGCACACCTCCATACGGTGGCGTATGTTCCACCATACGGTACCGTATGGACATGGCGCGGGCGAGAGCGGACCGGACGGACCAGAAGGCGCGGGCAGGCGGCGCGGCGCGGGCGGCCACCCAAGGGCGCAAGAGGCTCACCGCGACCGACTGGGCCGACGCGGCCCTGGCGGCGATCGGCGAGCGCGGACTCGCCGCCGTGGCCGTGGAGCCGCTCGCCACCCGGCTGGGCACCACCAAGGGCAGCTTCTACTGGCACTTCACCAACCGGGACGCGCTGATCGAGGCCGCGCTCACCCGCTGGGAGGAGCTCTGCACGGAGGCGATCATCACCGCCACCGAGCGCGAGCCGGACGCCGAGAAGCGGCTGCGCCATCTCTTCGACGAGGTGATCGCCGCCGCGGCCGCCGACCCGCTGGAGATGTCGCTGCTGGCCACCGCCGACCACCCGCTGGTCGCCGCCGTCCTGCGGCGGGTGACGGAGCGCCGGATCGGTTACGTGGCCCATCTCTTCGAGGAGTACGGCTTCCCGCCCGCCGAGGCACGGCAGCGTGGACTCCTCGCGTACTCCTGCTACCTCGGCCACACCCAGCTGGGCCACGCCGTCCCGCAGGTGCTCCCGGCGGGCCCTGAGCTGCCCGCCTATCTGGAGTCGGTGATCACCCGGCTGCTGCGCCGCGACTAGGAACTGTCCGGCCGATCATGTGAGTCGCTAGGCTCCCCTTCGTTTGAAGGGGGTGACTGCAGTGGTGATGGCTCGCGAGACTGCCGTTGCGATGGTGCAGAAGGTCATGGACGCGGACTATGCCGACGATGCCAAGCTCGCCCAGGTCTTGGAGGTGCTGGACAGGGCTTTTGGGTGCCCGAGTGGCTATGTCAGCGGCTTGATCTTCTGGCCGAAGGGCCCGGAGCCGACAGCCGCTGAGGTTATCGATCAGGCTCTGGAGTACCGGCCCTTCGCGCTATGAGACGGTCCCAAGCTCGAAGCCAGATGACCACGGCTGCGGCGGTGACGGTACCGAGGAAGACATAGCCGCGCTTGTCATACCGGGTGGCCACCGCCCGGGAGTTCTTGAGTCTGTTGATGGCCCGCTCCGCGGTGTTGCGCTTCTTGTACCGCTCCTCGTCGAAGCCCGGCGGGCGCCCGCCCCGTGATCCCCTGCGCAGGCGGGCAGCCCGGCTGTCGATCTTCTCCGGAATCGTGTGCCGGATGCCCCGTCGCCGCAGATAGCCGCGGCAGGGGCCGTTGCTGTACCCCTTGTCTGCCGCGACGCTGTCGGGCTTCTTTCGGGGCCTCCCCGGCCTGAGACGAGGAACGCGGATCTTCTCCAGCACTGACACGAACTGCGTGCAGTCCGTCCGTTGCCCTTCGGTGACGACCAGGGACAGCGGGCGGCAGCGGCCGTCGGCACTCAGGTGAATCCTGCTGGTGAAGCCGCCGCGCGAGCGGCCCAGGCCCTCGCCTCGCTCACCACCTCCACCAGGCGGCCGAGGAGGCTCTGCCACGGCGGTTCATCCTGATGTTCTGGTGCCTTGTCCCCGTTTGGCACGGCAGGTGCCGGAGGCGGGTCGGTCCGGGCACCGGCCGCGTGCTGGTGCGCTCGCACGCTGGTGGAGTCCACCGAGATGTCCCAGTCGATCTCGCCGGCGGCCTCGACCGCGGCCTGGACCTGCTGCAGCAGCCGTTCCCAGGTGCCGTCGGCCGACCAGAGTCGATGGCGCTCGTAGACCGTCTTCCACGGCCTGAACCACTCCGACAGATCACCGCGTTCACCCCGCCCCATACCTGGAGAACGAGCAGATCAAGCGACAGTCACACGATCGGCCGGACGGTTCCTAGTCGACGCGGGCCTGGCCGGCCAGCAGTTCGGACCGGACGAGTTCCAAGAGGCGGCCCGTCCAGTTTCGGCCCCGGCCTCCGTTGTCGCCCCAGAAATCCGAGTTCGCGTCGTCGTAGAGCAAGGTCGCGTCACCCGTGGCCAGAAGGATCGCGGCGAGGTCGGAGTGCTGCTCGTACTTGGTGCGCAGCAATCGGGCCATGACTGCCGTGCGGGTCCGCTCCCAGCCCTCACGTCGCGTCGCCTTGGCCGCGAGTGCGTGGGCCTTCGCCCCGGTCTCCGCAGTGACAACCGAAATGCGCACCTCCGGTGCGGCGACGGACTGGGCCCAGTAGGCGTGCGCCACCGACGGATAGGTGACGTCGTCCAGGGTGATGGGTGCGGGGTAGTCATTGCGCAGGCACCGCTTGTCCGGGTGCTCGAGCGCGCGCTGCGGATACGAGTGGTACAGCTTCACCGCGGGGGCGAAGGAGTTCACCGCCCCGTCCGCCGGCACCCGCGAAGGTGCCTCGGCCCGCCATCGGCGCCGCTCCTCGAAGTACGCGACGGCCTCGTCGTACTCCTCCTGCGAAACCCTTTCGTCAGGCCAGCGGGGAAAGCGACCGCCCGGCCCCGCCACCAGGACCTGCAGGGGACGGTCCTTGCGGTCCATGTCGCCGAGAGCGTAATGACGCACAGTCTCGGGGATGGCCAGATAGGCGGCCCTGGCCGCGGACCGGTTCTCCTCCGTCCGCTCGGCGAGGAACACCTCCACCGCCGCCAGGCAGCGGCCGGTCGAATCGGGGCGACCGTTCAGCTCGTCGATGGTGTCGCGGACTTCGGCGAGCAGCAGCTCCGGGGTCAGCCAGGTGTCCGGGTCACCGAAGGTCCACGAGGCCAGGTGGTGTGCGGATGCCGGGCCGCCGTCAGGAAGGCTGGTGGCCACCCACCCGCTGCGGAGCTTCTTCTCGAACTCGTCGAGCGTGACCAGTTCCCAGCAGTCGACGAGACCGTCAGCGTAGATGAAGAGGTCGGTGAGGAAGTAGGTGCCGCCGTTGCATATGAACGCGTGGCGCCAGGTTCCGGGGACACGGACGCCGTCCGCCATGCGATGGGTGATCCGATTGCCGATCATCCCGTGATGATGCCCGACGGGCCTGCCGGGAAGCACGCCGATTAATCCGTTGCCGCAGATCAGAGCCTCCACAACCTGGTCGGCGGCCGACGGTCGGCGCCGGACCGGGCGCGGTGCACGGGTGCGCGCGGGCACCCCACAGGAACGACTCGTGCGCGGAGGAGCGGAGGAGTCACATGATCGGCCGGGCAGGCCCTAGTCGCCCGACCAGCCGCCCGCGCCGGGGCGCCCACTGGTCACCGCGTAGTACTGGAGGTCCTGGACGTCGATCCGCTCGCGGACCTGGTGGCGGGCGGACGCCTCGGCGGTGACGGCGGCGCCGCGCTCGACGGTGGCGGCGCTGAAGCCGTGGCGCAGCGGCAGCAGCTTCGGATGGACCCCCGCCGGAGCCCGGTGGCTCGCCCGCTCGCCGCCGTTGAAGGTGTGGACGGTCGCCGGCGCGGTGAGGAAGGTCAGCACCTCGACCGTGTCGCGCGGTTCGGCGCTGCCCGGCCGGATGCTCATGGTGAGCCGCTGGGCGCGCGCCGGGGGTGTGGCTCCGGCGAACTGGGCGCGTGAGGTGAGGTAGACGGTGTCACGGACGATGCGCGGCCACTTCCCGGTCTTGAACCGGGTCAGGTAGTACGAGGACAGGTCGAGATAGGCGTGGCCGTGGCGGAGCGAGGGCGCGAAGTGGCTGCCCTCGGAGTAGTCGTTCCAGGTGGTGAGCTGGACCCAGTCGGCGCCGTCGTCGATGGCGTGGCCCCAGCTGGCCCGGAGCGTCGCGGTGTTGCCGGCTTCGTCGTAGACGCCCTGGTTGGGGCGGGCGTCCTGGACGGAGACGGGCTGCATCCAGATCTTGCCGAGCCGGTGGGCGAGCCGGGTGTCGGCGGTGGCGCCGGACTGGCGTGTGTGGCTGCGGCTGCCCCACTCGGAGAAACCATGGCTGATCGGGGCGAACCGCTCGGCGTTGCCCGCGAGGTCGAGGAAGAGCGGCACCAGAGCGGTACGGGTGGCGTGCCGCCGCTCCAGCGCGGAGAGGGTGTGCGACCACCAGCCGGGGTCCTTGGCCTCGGCCTTGAACGGCGAGACGACGAGCCGGCCGTCGGGGAGGCGGTGCACGGCGGGGTGCCGGCCCAGCTGGGCGAGGCGCGCGGCGAGCGTCGCCGGGTCGGCGCGCAGTGAGGTCATGTCCGGCATCAGCATGATCCGGAAGCCGGGGTCCTCGGCGTGGGCGGCGTCGAGCAGGAGGTTGACCCGCTCCCAGTTGCGCCCCGACAGGGAGAGGATGTCGACGGTGAAGCCGTCGAGTCCGGCGGCGCGGGCGGTGCGGACCTCCTGGCGGAGGTTGGCGAGCTCCCAGTTCCCCAGCCGCGGGGCGACGGGCAGCGGCCGGTCGCGGAGCAGGCCGCCGTATCTCTGATGCTTGCCCTTCTCACCGTGCCGGGTGAGGTAGTTGCGGGTGTAGTAGTCCTCCCGCGCGGGCCGGTTGTCCAGGGACAGGGGGTACGGCGTGAAGTAGTGCGCGAAGACGAGCCGGCCGGAGGCGCGCAGGGCGCGCGTGGAGGGCATGTCGAAGGGGAGTTCCGTGCCGGGCCGGCCCGTGGCGGGCGCCTTTCCGGTCAGCGGGGGCCGCTCGGCGGAGGGCGGCGGCGCGTCGTTCCAGGCAGCCATGGAACTGCCGGCCCAGGCGCCGAGCGCGATGACGCCCAGCAGCAGTGCGGGCAGGAGCCGGCGTGGTCCACGCGCGCGGTGACGGCGGCGCGGGCTGGACGGGCCTGCGGGCGTGTCCCCCATGGGTGTTCCTTCCGGGCGGCGGGCGCGCCGCCGCGCGCGTGGCCGGTGTTGTCCGGCTCGGGCAGGGCACCGGCGCGGGTGGCCCGGCCGGGCGGAGGCACGGCTGGATGCCCCCTGGCCTGCAGAACCGCGCGGGCGTGCCAGTCAGTAGACCCGATCCCGGGCGGCCGTTCAACACGCACCGGGCGCCGCCGGGTCCACGCGCGCGTACCGCTTGCCGACGCCCGGGCGCGGTGACCGGCGCCCGAGCGGCCCGGTGGGCGTTCCGCATCGGGCCGCAACATCCGCGCGGGCGCATGGAGGCCCGTCTCCGCACAGCCGTACGGGGTGTTCGAACGCGGCGCGTGGAATGCGCCACATCCCTCGCCGCCGCCGGCCGGGGAGCCCCATCATCCCCGGTCACCACGGGTGGCCCGCCTTTGCCGGGCTCACCTGCGAAACCACTGGTCTACCGGAAGTATCATGTGCTCCGCCGTGACCACACCGGCCCCCGTCTCGCGAGATGAACACGCCATCACCCGGTGGCGTCTTTCGTGTGAACAGCAGCGGAGCTACGTGTGTTTGTCGTACTGTTCCGCGTTGCGACGCTTGTTCACCGATCAGAGGTTTGGCGAACGGTGCGTCGAACGTCAACACGTGCCGGGGGGGTACATGTGGCATGTCCGTACAACTGAGACCGCTGCTCCTGGAGAAACCAGGTCCAGACCGGTCCACCCACACCCACGCGCCAAGGCGCGCTGGTATCTGCCGGCCGCGCTGCTCGTCGACGCGGCCGGTGTGGCGCTGCCCGTCGCGTCCATCCTGCGCGCCGAGCATCAGCCGTATGCCCTGATATGCGCGGCCGTGGCCGCGGCCGCCTGGCTGGCGATACGTTCCGCCAGGCGCCGTTACGCCCGCCGGGAGCTCGGCGAGTCGCGGGGCAGCCTGCCCGTGCTGCACGACTGGCTGATCCTCGTGGGCGTACTGGCGGTCCTGCGGGCCGCCGCCGAGCTCCACCATCCGCCGCTGCTCTGCCTGCTGGCGCTGCTGCCCGCGCCCGCGCTCACCCTGTTCTGCCGCAAGGCGACCTACCACCACCTGGTGGCCGAGCGCCGCGAGGCGCAGGTCGTCACGCGCGTCCTGGTGCTCGGCGAACCGGCCGCGGCCGGGGACGTGGCCGAGCACCTGGCGGGCCGCACCGACCATCCGTACGTCGTCGTCGGCGTCGTCGCCGTCGGCGAGGGACAGGTACGGACCGGTGCGCCGGTGGCCGCCCGGCTCGGCCTGACGGCCCCGCCGTCGCCCGACGGCGACACCACCGTCGTCCTCACCGCCGCCGCCGAGCTCCAGGCCGATCTGGTGCTCGTCGCCGCGGGCGCGCACATGGCCGGCCCCCGGCTGCGCCGGCTCTCCTGGGGGCTGCACGACGCGGGCACCGAACTGGCATTGGCGCCTGGCCTGGTGGAGTGCGCCGTCAAGCGCCTGGAGACCACGTCGGCCGCCGGCATGGCACTGCTTCGGGTCGCGCCGCCGGTGCGCAGCGGGGTCCAGCAGGTCCTGAAGAACGCCATGGACCGGGTGGGCGCCGCGCTGGGCCTTGTCGTCCTCTCGCCGCTGTTCCTGGCCATAGGGGCGGCCGTGCGGCTCACCTCCCCCGGGCCGGTGTTCTACCGGCAGGAGCGGGTCGGGCAGGACCGGACGCCGTTCGTGATGTGGAAGTTCCGCACCATGTTCCTGGACGCCGACGCCCGCAAGGCGGAGCTGGCGCAGGCCAACGAGCACGACGGGCTGATGTTCAAGATGCGCCGCGACCCCCGGGTGACCCGGGTGGGCCGGCTGCTGCGCCGTACCTCGCTCGACGAACTGCCACAGCTCATCAACGTCCTCACCGGCTCGATGTCGCTGGTGGGGCCGCGCCCGCCGCTGCCCGAGGAGGTCGCGCGCTACGACGAGGTGGAGCTGCGGCGGCTGACCGTACGGCCCGGTATGACCGGTCTGTGGCAGATCAGCGGCCGTTCGGACCTGTCCTGGGACGAAACGATTGAGCTTGATCTGCACTATGTCGACAACTGGTCGTTCACCAGCGACGTCGATGTGATGGCCCGTACGCTCCGCGCCGTCGTCGACGGTCGCGGCGCGTACTGACGGGCCGGCCGGATGCGATCAGCTCTGCTCGCGCCACCAGGCATAGGTGGCGGCGATTCCGTCCCGCAGCTTGATCTGCGGCTGCCAGCCGAGCGAGGTGAGCCGGGTGACGTCGAGCAGCTTGCGCGGCGTTCCGTCGGGCTTGCTCGTGTCCCAGGCGAGCCGGCCGGTGAAGCCGGTCACCTCGGCGACCGTCTCGGCGAGCTCGCGGATGGTCAGGTCCTCGCCGCAGCCGATGTTGACCGGCTCGTCGCCGTCGTAGGCGGCCAACAGCAGTGCGCACGCCGCGGCGAGGTCGTCCACGTGCAGGAACTCCCGGCGCGGGGTGCCCGAGCCCCACAGCACGACCTCCTCGCGCCCCTCGGCGGCCGCCTCGTGGAAGCGGCGGACGAGGGCGGGCAGGACGTGCGAGGTCTCCAGGTCGAAGTTGTCTCCGGGGCCGTAGAGATTCGTCGGCATCGCCGAGATGAACGAGGCGCCGTACTGCTTCCGGTACGACTGCACCTGGACGATGCCGGCGATCTTGGCCAGCGCGTAGGCCTCGTTGGTGGGCTCCAGCGGACCGGTCAGCAGGGCGTCCTCGCTGATCGGCTGGGGGGCCAGCTTCGGGTAGATGCAGGACGAGCCGAGGAACAGCAGCCGGCCGACGCCGGCGGCATGGGCGCCGGAGATGACGCTCAGCTGGATCCTGAGGTTGTCCTCCAGGAACTGCACCGGGTAGGTGCTGTTGGCCATGATGCCGCCGACCTTCGCGGCCGCGAGGACGACGGCGTCGGGCCGGACGTCCTTGAGGAAGGCCTCGGTCGCGGCCCCGTCACGCAGGTCGAGCTCCTCGCGGCCCCGGGTGATCACCTCGTGGCCGTCGGCGGTCAGCCGCCTGGCGACGGCGGATCCGACGAGGCCACGGTGGCCCGCGACGAAGATCCGGGCGTGCGTGGGCAGGTACGGCAGCGATGCAGTCATACGGGGGATCATGCCAGGCCCGGTTCCATCATCGGGGGCATACCCCGCATTTTTGTACGAATGACACTCTCTTTCTGGGGGCAACCCGCATGAGCAAGACCGCGCTGATCACCGGCGTGACCGGGCAGGACGGTTCCTACCTCGCAGAGCTGCTGCTCTCGAAGGGGTACACGGTGCACGGGCTCGTGCGCCGCTCGTCCAGTTTCAACACCGAGCGGATCGACCACATCTACCAGGACCCGCAGACGGTGGACCGCTCGTTCGTGCTGCACCACGCGGACCTCTCCGACGGCGTGGCGCTGGTGAACCTGCTCCGCGACATCCAGCCGGACGAGGTCTACAACCTCGGCGCCCAGTCCCATGTGCGGGTCTCCTTCGACGCGCCGCTCTACACCGGCGACGTGACCGGCCTCGGCGCGCTGCGCCTCCTGGAGGCGATCCGGGCCAGCGGTGTGAACACCCGCATCTACCAGGCCTCGTCCTCCGAGATGTTCGGCGCGACCCCGCCCCCGCAGAACGAACAGACCCCCTTCCACCCGCGCAGCCCCTACGGCGCCGCCAAGGTCTTCGCGTACTGGACCACGGTCAACTACCGTGAGGCGTACGACATGTTCGCCGTCAACGGGATCCTCTTCAACCACGAGTCCCCGCGCCGCGGTGAGACCTTCGTGACCCGCAAGGTCACCCGGGCCGTGGCCCGGATCAAGGCGGGCCTTCAGGACCGCCTCTACATGGGCAACCTGGACGCGGTACGGGACTGGGGGTACGCCCCGGAGTACGTGGATGCGATGTGGCGCATGCTCCAGCAGGACGAGCCGACCGACTACGTGGTGGCCACCGGCGTCCCGGCGACGGTGCGGCAGTTCGTGGAGACGGCCTTCGCCCACGCGGAGCTGGACTGGGCCGAGTACGTCCGCTACGACCCCAAGTACGAGCGCCCCAGCGAGGTCGACGCCCTGATCGGCGACGCGAGCAAGGCCCGCGATCTTCTTGGCTGGAAGCCCACCGTGCAGGTGGAGGAGCTGGCCAGGATCATGGTCGACGCCGACATCCGCCAGGTGACCGACCAGCTGGCCGGTGCCTCGGTGCGTATCGACCGCTGACCTGCGGTTTCATCTTGATGGCCGCCCCGGCCGACCGCCGGGGCGGCCGCGCGCCGTGAGGTGCGCGGCCACCGGAGATACCGGATTGGTCAAGTGTGGCGCCGAGCTTGTCATTTCGTCGTACAGTTCGCTTTCACACACTCTCTGAGCATCACACACACTCTTTGAGCACGAATTCTCGCCATATGAACTGGGCTCTGACGCCTGGGGGGAACATGCGTAAATCATGGGGGCTCGCCGCTGCCCTCGTCCTGACGGTAGGCGCCGCAGGGGTCGGAGGATGGGCCCTGGCGCCCAAGGCCGGAGCGGTCACCCCGCCCGTCGCCTTCACCGCGGACGCTCTGCCCACCTGGCAGACCAACGGCATCGTCTGGGCGCTGGCCCAGGCGGGCGACACCGTCTTCGTCGGCGGCACCTTCTCCGAGGTCCGCCCGCCCGAGGGCGCCACCGGCACCCCGAAGGGCGCCGTCAACTTCGCCGCGCTCAACGCGGCCACCGGCGCGCCCACCTCCTGCGCCCTGTCCTTCACGGTCGGGGAGGGCAGCGCGACCGTCCGCACGCTCGTCGTCTCCCCGGACCAGAAGACCCTCTACGCCGGCGGCTACTTCGGCGCGGTCAACGGCACGCCGGTCAGCAGCCTCGCGGCCATCGACATCGCCACCTGCAAGGCGAAGCCGGCCTTCACGCCGAGCTTCCCCGCCACCGTGCGGGCCCTGGCCGTCACCGACGACACGGTCTACGCCGCCGGCGACTTCGCCACCGTCAACGGCCACCAGCGCGAGCGGTTCGCGGCCGTCACCACCTCCGGCGAGCTGCTGCCCTTCAAGGCCGACGCGGACGAGCCGGGCCGGGCCATCGAGGTCACCCCCGACGGCTCCAAGGTGCTCATCGGCGGTGACTTCTTCACCGTCAACGGCACCAACTCGCACGCGCTCGCCGTGGTCGACGCCCACTCCGGCGCGGTGACGAAGGCCTACCCCAACGGCTTCATCCCGACCAACTCCGTGGTCAAGGACATCGAGACCGACGGCACCGGCTTCTACACCGGCAACGAAGGCACCGGCGGCGGCGTCTTCGACGGCCGTATCGCCTTCAACCTGAGCAACTACGAGCAGCGCTGGCGCGACACCTGCCTCGGCGCCACCCAGGCCGTCGAGGAGTACCAGGGCGTCCTCTACAGCGCCTCGCACGCCCACGACTGCTCCAGCGTCGGCGAGTTCCCCGACGGGCGCCGCTACCACCTGCTCGCGCAGCCGACCACCAGCACCGGCAAGCTCGGCTGGTTCCCGGACACCAACGACGGTCTGGGCGAGGGCATCGGCCCGCGCGCCTTCACCATCTCCGGCTCGGGCGCCACGAAGTACCTCTGGGTCGGCGGCGAGTTCACCACCACCAACGGCAAGGCCCAGCAGGGCCTGACCCGGTTCGCGACCGGCCCCGACAAGGGCGCGCCGACCGTCCCGCAGGCCAGCGCGGCGGCCATCTCGCCGAACCAGGTCCACGTGCGCTGGCGCGCCAGCACGGACCTCGACGACAGCAAGCTGACGTACAAGGTCTACCGCAACGGCTCCACCACCCCGGTCCACACGGTCGAGGGCGAGTCGCTGCTGTGGGCGCGTCCGCAGTTCTCCTTCAAGGACACCTCGGTCACCCCCGGCCAGACCTACAGCTACCGGGTCACCGCCGCGGACGCCGACGGCAACACCAGCGCGCAGTCCGCCAACGCGACCGTGACCGTGCCGACCTCCACCGAGGCCTACCCCTCGCAGGTCGTCGCCGACGGCGCGAGCCTGTACTGGCGCTTCGACGAGTCCACCACGCCGTACGTGGCCGACTCCTCCAACGCCAACAACAACGGTCTGTACGTGAACGCGCCGACGCTGCGCCAGACCCCGCCCGCGGTCAACGGCCCGAGCACCGCGGTCGCGCTCAACGGCACCAACCAGAAGCTCTACAGCGACAAGCGGGTCAACTCGCCGGGCACCTTCACCATCGAGACGTGGTTCAAGACGACCTCGACCCGCGGTGGAAAGCTGATCGGCTTCGGCAACAACACCACCCGTAACAGCGGCAACTACGACAAGCACCTGTACATGACCAACACCGGCAACCTGGTGTTCGGTGTGTACAGCGGCGGTACGCGCACCCTGTCGACGTGGGGCTCGTACAACAACGGCCAGTGGCACCACGTCGTCGGCACCCAGGGCCCCGGCGGCATGACCCTGTACGTCGACGGCAAGCAGGTCGCGTCCAACGGCGTCACCACCAGCCAGCAGTACACCGGCTACTGGCACGTCGGCGCGGACAACCTGACCGGCTGGCCGCTGCGTCCGTCGAGCACCTTCTTCGCGGGCCAGCTCGACGAGGCCGCGGTCTACCCGACCGCGCTCAGCGCCCAGCAGGTCGCCAAGCACTATGCGCTGGCCACCGCCCCGGCCGACACGGTCTCCACCGTGACCGCCACGGACGACACCTACGCCAACGCGGGCGCGCCGGGCACCAACTACGGCACGTCGACCTCGATGGCGGTGCGCGGCACCTCGGCGTACGAGTCGTACCTGCGGTTCAACCTGCCGGCCGCGCCGGCCGGAACGGTGCTCAAGAACGCCCGGCTCGCGGTGAAGACCACCACGATGACCGGCGCGGGCACGGCCGACAAGGTCTCCGTCGTCCCGGTCACGGGCGACTGGTCCGAGTCGCAGCTGTCGTACACCAACCGCCCGTCGCTCGGCACCGCGCCGATCGGCACCCTCAGCGGGGCCACGGACGGCTCGACCGTCTACTCGGCCACGCTGGACCCGACGGCGCTCGCCTCGGAGCTCGGTGGCTCCTACAGCGTCGCGCTGACCAGCACCGGCACCGACCCGCTGTGGCTCTGGTCGTCGGAGGCGCCGGCCGCGGAGGGGACCCCGCAGCTGGTGCTGACCTTCGGCGCCCCGTAACGCCGTCGAGTTCGTGACAACAGGATGCGGGGCCCGGCAGCGCCGGGCCCCGCATCTCCCGTACCACAGGAGCCCTTTCATGCGTGGATTCCACCGGCGCCCGGCGCGGGTCGCGGCCGTCCTGACCGCCGCCCTGCTGTCGCTGTCCGCCTGCTCGTCCGGGAGCGACGGCAAGGCCAAGGCGGACCCGCCGCCGTCCCCGGCCGCCTCGGTCGACGCGCCCGACCCACAGAGCAGCCCGGAGACCGCCCCCTCCCCCAGCGCGTCCAAGGGGCCCGTGCTCCCCGACGCGAAGATCACCCCGGCCACCGGGTCGTTCACCAAGGCCCAGAAGAAGTTCCTCGAGGGCCGGGTGCCCGCGAGCATGGACCCGGCCGCGGTCCTCCAGACCGGCGACGAGTCCTGCCAGCGCCTGGCGCGTACCGCCAAGCGGGACAAGGACGCCGCCGTCGGCGCGATCATCGCGGGCGACATCCCGGACGCCGCCGACGTCGTCGAGCACCTGTGCCCCGAGCAGAAGCCGCTGGTGACGGCCGCCTCGAAGGGCTTCCCAGACGGCACGAAGAACCGGCCGGCCGCCGGGACCTACCGGGCGCTGACCACCAACCCGGCGTGCAGCTGGCGGGCCGTGGGCAGCGGCGGCAAGGTGCTCGCCTCCGGGCCCGCGACCGGCGCCGACGGGACGGTCAAGGCCAAGGTCCCGGCGGGCACCAAGGAGTTCACCTCCACCGGCTGCTACGCCTGGCTGCCCGCCTGACCCTCAACCCCATCACGCGCGCGTGGCGCGTTCGTACACCCCCAGCAGGGTGTCGAGCACCGCGTCCATCGAGAACGCCTCCGTGGCCAGCTTCCGGGCCGCCACGGAGGCGTTGTCGTTCGCCGCCGGATCGAGCAGGCCGAGGACGGCGGGCGCGAGCCCGGCCGCGTCGGCCACCACCCGTCCGGCGCCCGCCTCCTCGATGTCCCGGGCGAGCCCGTTGGAGGTGGTGACGACGGCCGGGGTGCCGACGGAGAGCGATTCGAGCACGGACATCGGGAACGGCTCGTCGACCGACGGCAGGACGTAGACGTGCGCCCGGCCGAGCTCCTCGCGCATCCGCTCCGCCGACAGCGGGCCGGGGACGCTCACCCGGTCGCCGACGCCCAGGCGCGCGATCAGCTCCTCCACGGCGGCCCGTTCACCCTCGTCGGGTCCGGCCACCACGAACCGGGCGTCCGGATGGGCCCGCAGGATCTCGGGCACCGCCGCCACGAAGTCGGTCGGCCGCTTACGGGCCTGGAGCCGGGCCGCATACAGGATCCGCGGCGGGCCGGCGGGCGCGGGGCGCGCCTCCTGCGCGGGCACGCCGTTCACCAGCCGTACGGCGTGCTCCAGGGGCCGTCCCAGGACGGCGTCGAGGCCGGTGCGCTCATGGCCGGTCAGATACAGCACCGCCGAGGCGCGCGTCAGGACCCGGCGCACGGCGAGGGCGTCCAGGGCCTTGGCGAGCAGCTTCTCGCTCGGGTCGACCATGCCGTGGGTCTGCAGGACCAGCGGGCGTCCGGCGCGCAGCGCGGCCAGCGCGATCGGCAGGGTCACCAGGTCGCGGGCGAGATGGACATGGACGACGTCCGCGTCCCGTACGAGCCGGTGCGCGCCGGCGAGCAGTTGCGGGGAGGTGATCCCGCTGAAGCCGAGCGGCAGGATGGAGCGGGCCTGGAAGAGGCGGGCGGGCACGCCCTCCACGTCGGTCGGCAGCGGGCCGTCGAAGCCGTCACCGAGGGCGGTGAGCCGGACCTGGTGGCCGCGGGCGGCCAGCCCCTTGCAGAGGTTGAGGGCGACCCGCACGGGGCCGCCGAAGGCGTGGGTGGGGCTGTGCAGGGTGACGGCGTGCAGGACTCTCATGGCTCTCTCGGCGCTCGTGGCTCTCCCGGCACTCATGTCCGCTCCGGGGCTCATGCGGGGACCGGGATCGGCCGGCGGCCGTCCGCGGTGTGCAGGGTCAGTTCGGGCAGGTCGCGGTGGAGCGTGGTGCCCGCGGCAACGACCGCGTGGCGGCCGACGGTGACACCGGCGAGCACGGTGGCGCGGGCGGCGACCCAGGCTCCGTCCTCGACGGTGATGGGGGCGTTGCGGTAGCGGAAGTCCGCGGCCCGGTGGTCGTGGCTGCCGGTGCACAGCAGCGCCTCCTGGGAGACGCAGACGTTGGCGCCGAGGGTGATGGGCTCGAGGTTGAGCAGCCAGGCGCCCTCGCCGATCCAGGTGTGGTCGCCGACGGTGAGCTTCCACGGCCACAGGACCCGCACCCGGTGGCGTATCAGCACGCCTTCGCCGATCCGCGCCCCGAAGGCGCGCAGCAGCGCGACCCGCAGCCGGGCCGGGCAGAACCAGGCCATGAAGACGGTGTTCATCACCGCGAACCACAGCGCCTGGGTCAGCTTCCCGCGGCCCTTGTCGTATCCGGCCAGCGTAAAGGCCGGGAGATTACGCATCATCCACCCCCACCGGCGCCTCCCCTGGCGCCCGGACGCTCAGCCTAACGGTTGACGCAAGGTGACGTCGTGGCCGTCGGTACACTGCCGCGAGGTGCAATTCTGGGGGCGGCGATGACAACAACCGACGTGCGCGGTCAGGACGGAAACGTTTCTGACGCGACCGCGACCACGGCCTCGCCCGCCCGGCGGCCGCTGCTGCTGCCACCCCCGGTCGCGCCCCGGACGCTGCTGTCCCGCGCGGCGTCCGTGCCGCTGGCGCTCGGTCTGACCGTCTTCCTGCCGCTGCTGGTGGCGGTCCAGACGGGCACGGGCGTCCATGACGCCGCGTACTACCTCCAGATCGCGCTGACCATGTACGCGGGCGCCCGGCTCTCGGCCATGATCCTCACCAGCCGCCGCAAGCTGCTCCAGGGCTCCTTCTGGCTCTTCGTCTACATGGCGATGGGCGTCGCGCCGCTCGCGCAGGCCGTCCTCGGCCGGGTGCCGACGCCGGTGGTCGGGCCCCGCTCGGACCTGACCCTGGCCGTGGCGCTGGTGCTGGTCGGCTGCGCCGCCTTCGACGTGGGCTCGCTGCTCGCTCGCGGCCGGCCGGACGGCGCGGGGCGCGGGGAGAAGCGCCCGGCGCTGGTGCACCGGCGCAGGCTGCATCTGCTGGTGTTGCTGGCCTTCGCGTGCAGTGGTCTGTTCGTGGTCAAGCTGGGCGGCCCCGCGGTGTTCTTCAGCAGCCGTCAGGAGATCATCGCGGGGATCGAGGAAGCCGGCGTCTCCCAGGCCGACTCGCAGGCCGGCCAGGCCTTCCTGCGCGGCTTCGGGACCGTGCCCGCGCTCATCGCCCTGCTGGCGTACGCCCGCTGGCTGGTCACGTCCTGGCGAGCCCGCCGCTCCCCCACGGTCATCGGGGTCTTCCTGGCCCTGATCGCGCTCAACCTGGTCGTCAACAACCCGATCTCGAACCCGCGGTACTGGTTCCTGACGGTGATGTTCGCGCTGCTGTTCACGGTCTTCCCGGTGAGCGCGGCGATGTACCGCTCCGCGCTGAGCCTCGGCGTCATCATGGCGCTGGTGGTCTTCCCCATCTCCGACCGGTTCCGCTACGACGAGAAGAACTACAAGCCCGTCGAGTCGACGTCGCTGCTCGAACCGCTGGCGATGAAGGACTACGACCAGGTCGGCATGTTCGCCAACACCATCACCTTCGTCGACTCCGGCGCCCGGCACCGCTTCGGGCGGCAGCTGGCCGGGTCGGTGCTGTTCGCGGTGCCCCGGTCGGTGTGGGCGGGCAAGCCCCGCGACACGGGCGTGATGGTGGGCCAGTGGATGGGGGCGGTCAACACCAATCTGTCGTCGCCGATCTGGGCCGAGCTGTGGATCGACTTCGGTCCGCTCGGCATGGCCGGCGGGATGGCGGCGATGGGGTACGCCGCGGCGCGCGTGGACCGCCGCTTCGCCGCCCGCGGCACCCGGCGGGCGCCGCCGGGCAGTCTGATCTCGCTGGTGGTGCCGCTGGTGGCGGGCTACTCCTTCATCCTGCTGCGCGGGCCGCTGCTCCAGGCCTCGGGCCGGGTGGCGATCGCGCTGATCTGTATCGCGCTGATCACCACCTGGCGTCAGGACAAGGGCGCCGTACTGCGCTGATCCGGGGCCGGTGCCCGCTCGGGGGCCGTCTTGACGACCTTGGTCCAGGCGGCGGCGGCCTTGAGCGCGGAGCCCGCGGCAAGCCCCCAGGCGGCTCCGGGCGCGCCCGCGAGGAGATAGCCGCCGAGCATCAGGGCGACCGACAGCAGCGAGAAGACGACCTGCAGGGAGAGCGTGGCGCGGGGGCTGAGCACCCGCAGCGTGACCAGGGCGCAGGTGCCGAGGGCCATCACCGCGTACTGGCTGCCGGTGGCGGGCAGCAGCGCGGACGCCGACTGCCAGGTCGCGCCGAGGAGTTCTCGGCCGAGGTGGTCCGGCAGGACGTACAGGACGGCGGCCCAGCCGAGGGCGACGGCGGCGAGGACCGCGCCGAGCGCGGCCGCGGCGCGGCCGGTGGCCCGCTTGCCGCCGAGCCGGCCGAGGACCGGCGGGCCGAAGGCGTTGACCGAGGTGAACAGGGTGTTGAGGGGCCCGAAGAGGGTGCTCGCGCCGCGCAGCGCGCCGACCGCGAGCGGGCTGGCGAAGAGTCCGAGGCCGAGGACGGCGAGCTGGCTGGAGGCGTTGCCCACGGCGAACTCGACGACGAAGCGCCGCCCGAGATGGCCGCGGCGCAGATAGCTCCGTACGTCGCCGGGGCGGCCCGCGGTGTACGGCCGCAGCAGGGCGAGCGCCAGCAGGACCGCGGGCAGCGCGGTCAGCCCCCAGACGGCCACCAGCCGCCCGGGCGAGGCGTGGTGGGGCTGTATCAGCAGCGCGGGCACGACACAGGCCAGGCGCAGCGTGTCGGCGGCGAGGGCCAGCTGGGGGCGGCGCAGCGCCGAGAAGCAGTAGCGCAGGGCGTCCTGGAGGAGGACGAGCGGCAGCACGGCGCCGAGCGCGAGGAAGGCGTGGCCGGTGGGGCCGCCCGCGAGCGCGCCGCCCGCCGCGAGCGGCAGGGCGGCGAGGGCGGCGGCCCCGGCCGTGAAGACGGCCGAGGCGCGGGCGGCGGCGCCGACATGCCGGTCCTCGCCGCGCACGAGGACCAGGCTCTGGCCGACGTAGGCGGTGTTGAGGCCGAGGAGGACCGTGAAGGTGACGTAGACGAGGGAGAACGCGGCGAATCCGCTCGCGGTGGAGGTCCGTGCCGCGATCACCAGGACCGCGATGTTGGTCAGGCTGGACGCCGCCTGGTCGAGGACCGAGGCGGCGACGGTGACCGCACGTCTCACCGATCGCCCAGGCGCACCGAGCGCAGGGTCACGGTGTCGGAGCCGTCGCCGCGGATGACCTGTTCGGGTTCGGGGTCGTGCTCGGGCGGTCCGGGCCGCTCGGAGCGGCCCCGGCTGCCGCCGCGCCGGGTGCCCTGTTTGGCGCCCTTGCCGCCGCGGCCCGACGGGGGGTGGGTGACGGCGCCGAGGACCGTTCCGCCGGCGCCTGTGATGAGTTCGCGGATGCGCTGGAGGTCGGTGCGGTGGGCGCTGCGCAGGTCGCAGACGATCAGGACGCCGTCGACGCGGTCGACGAGGGCGAGCGCGTCGGCGTAGGCGAGGACGGGCGGGGCGAGGACGATGACGGTCGCGTTGGACGAGTCGGCCTCGGCGATGAGCCGGCTCGCCCGCGGGGAGGTCAGCGCGCCGGCCACGTTGCGTACCTTCTCGCCCGGTACGAGCCCGAAGGAACCGGACTCGCCGGCGTCCACGGACAGCTGGCGCTGGCCGGGCCAGCCGTGGTCGTCCAGGCCCGCCATGTCGATGGGCTGGCTCCAGCGGGGCGCGCCGGTGGAGTTGGCGCGCAGCCGGCCGGCGAGGGTCGGGGTGCGCAGGTCGGCCTCGATGAGCAGGACGTCCTTGCCGGTCTCGGCGAAGGCGGCGGCGAGGTTGGAGGCGACGGCGACGGCGCCTTCGTTGTTGCCGCGCGGGGCGACGACCAGGAGCCGGCGGCGGTCGCCGAAGCGCTGGTCGTAGGCGAGCCGGAAGGCGACGGAACGATACTCCTCGCTGACGCGGGGGTCCGCGTGCTCGGCGGGCAGCAGGGCGTCGGTGGCGCCACGCGGCAGGGTGCCGAGCACGGGGGCGCGCACGGCGCGTGCGACGTCCCCGGCGGAGCGCGGGGCGGGGTCGAAGACGAGCCGGACCCAGGCGGCGAGCAGTCCGAGGGCGATGCCGACGAGCCCGCCGAGGCCGAGGCTCATGAAGAGGCTGGGGCCGTCGCTGTAGCCGGGCGGGGTGGCCGTACGGATGACGGTGCCGGGGGTCATGTCGAGCGCCCGGTAGTTGCTGACCCGGCCCTCGAGCTCGATCAGCCGGTTGGCGAGGTTGGCCTTGACGCCCAGTTCGGCGTCGCGGGCCGCGCCCTCCTTCATCCGGTCGACCTTCTTCTCCTGCGCGTCGTGCTTGGCGGCGACCTCGTCACGCTGCTTGACGAGGCCGGCGAGCATGCTGTCGCGCTGGTCGGACCATTCCTTCTTGCGCAGGTCCAGATAGGCCTGGGTGAGGGCGTTGGCGCGGTCGGCGGCGGCCTTCGGCTCGTCGGCGGTGTAGGAGAACTGGAGCACCATCGACTGCGGCGGGTTGGTGACCTGGAGGTCCTTCTGGAGCTTCCCGAGCGTTCCGGTCCAGCCGAGCCGCTTGGCGGCGCCCTCGGCGACGCTGCTGGAGAGCGCGGTCTGCCGTTCGGACCCCATGTTGACGGTCTTGTCCTGGGAGATGCTGGGGTTGAACGGGTCGCTCGTGGGGGCCCTGAGCTTGACCTGGCTGGTGGCGACGTAGGTGTCGGCGCTGGCGATGCCGAGCCAGGCGCCGCCGAGCAGGCCGATGCCGATCCCGGCGCCGATGATGCGGCGATAGCGCAGCAGTTGGCGGAACTGGTCCCGCAGCATCTCCGGCTCGTCGTTCTCGACCGCTGCGACGTACGTGGTGGTCACGTGGCCGGCACCCCCATGGCTTCCTCGATCAGTGCGTCGATCCGGGCGAGCCCTGCCCGCTTGGTCAGATGGGCCTCGACATGGCGGGGTCCCTGGGCGCCGAGCGCCTCGGCGGCGGCCGGATCGTCCGCGAGTCTACGGACCGCGGCGAGCAGGGCGTCGGGGTCCTCCGGTGCGACGAGGACGCCGGCTCCGGAGCGGCGTACCTCCTGGGCGGTGCCGCCCTCGGCGGCGACGGAGGCGACGACGGGCCGGCCGGCGGCGAAGTAGGAGGTCAGCTTGGAGGGGACGCTCATGTCGAGGACGGAGGCCCGCTGGGTGACGGCGAGGACGTCGGCGGCGGCGAGGACGTCGGGGAACTCGTCGTCGCCGACGGGCTCCAGGAAGTGGAGGTTGGGTATCCCGGCAGCGAGCTGTCCGAGATGGGCGCGCTGGTTGCCGTCGCCGAGGAGGACCACGCGGACGGCGGGGTCGCGGCGGGCGGTCTCGACGAGGACTTCCAGGCCCTGCTTGAGGCCCATGTTGCCGGAGTGCAGGACGACGGTCTCGCCGTCGGCCCAGCCGAGCCGGGCGCGGGTCTTCTCGCGGGGTTCGCTCGGGCCGCTGACGTGCGACCAGTTGGGGACCAGGCGGATGCGGCCGGGGTCGACGCCGAGGCCCTTGACCTTGTCGACGAAGGTCTCGTGGATGACGCCGACGAGGGTGGCCGAGCGCAGGGCGTAGGCCTCGGCGCGGGAGGCGAGGGCGGCAGCGCGGTCGCCGCCGCGTATGCCGCTCTGGGCGGCCGCGGCGCCCATCAGGTCCTGGACGACGGGCACGTACGGTACGCGCCAGCGCGACGCAAGCCGGGCGCCTATGACGCCGCCGGCGAGGCTCGGCATCTGGGCGAGGACGGCGTGCGGCCGGGCCATGGAGGGCGGGGCGAGCAGGCCGTGCAGCAGGACGGAGGCCTCGAAGGTGGCGCGCTTCAGGGCGGTCTGGCGGGGCGGGACGGTGTGGCGGCGCCGGTGCAGGACGACTCCGGCCCGCTCCTCGGTGCGCCGCCAGGCTCCGGCGTAGGCCGGGTCGAGCGACCAGGACGGGTAGTGCGGCATCCCGGCCAGGACATGGGTCTCATGGCCGAGGCTCGCCCAGTGTTCGGCGATCTGGGTCGCGTACGGGCCGATCCCGGCGTGCTCGGGCGCGTAGTTGGTGGACACCATCAGGAGCCGCCGGCGCGTCGTGGCCGCCGTCTGTCCGGTGCCAGTGGATTGCGTCACGCGTTCTGATCCCTCTCCCCCTACGAACCGGCCCTCACCCTAATCGTTCAGTCGGTGTGCACGGAACGTGCACGCTATCGTCGGTACCTCCTTCGCGCTGGGGAGCGCGGACGCACAGGGGGGTACACATGACCACAAGCAGGCCCTATCGCGTCGGATACGCACCTGGAGCCTACGATCTGTTTCATATAGGACATCTCAATATCCTTCGGCACGCGCGGAGTCAGTGCGACTACCTCGTCGCCGGAGTGGTGTCCGACGAGATGGCGGAGCTGGCGAAGGGCCGGCGTCCGATGATCCCGCTCGTGGAGCGGCTGGAGATCGTGCGCAGTGTGAAGTACGTCGACGCGGCCTTCGTGGAGACCGTGCCCGACAAGCTGGAGACCTGGAAGCAGGTGCGGTTCGACGTCCTGTTCAAGGGCGACGACTGGCGTGGCACGCCCAAGGGCGAGAAGCTGGAGCGCGATTTCGCGTCGGTGGGTGTGGAGATCGTCTACTTCCCGTACACGGTCCACACCTCCAGCACCCAGCTGCGGCGTGCGCTCGACCTCCTGACCCAGGAGGCCGAGCCGCAGGTCAGCGGGGAACGGCGCTGAGTTCCCGGAACCACTTGGCGAGGAACGCCACGAGGAACAGAGCGGCGGCGATCCCGAGCGCGCTGTAGCCCCAGCGGAACAGACTCCCGCCGCCGAGCAGCAGGAACACCAGGCAGAAGATACCGTGGTCGACGGGGAGCAGGGCGACCGCGCGCAGGGTGGAGGGCGCGGCGGCGGGGGTGCCGGGGGCGGGGCGTGGCTTGAGTTTCTCGGTGAGCAGTCCGCCGAAGAAGGTGACCACGGCGGCGAGCTGGAAGCCGAGCGGGACCAGCAGCCAGGTGTCCCCGGTGAGCCCGAAGTGGTCGGGGTGGCGGTAGAAGGCGATCAGGACGGCGGTGTGCAGCGCCGTGATCTTGGCGCAGTCGACGACATGGTCGAGCCATTCGCCCGCGGGGCTGCCGCCGCCGCGCAGCCGGGCGAGCTGCCCGTCGGCGGAGTCGAAGGCGAAGCCGACCGCGAGGCCCAGCCAGACGAGCAGGCCGAGGCTCCAGCTCGGCTCGCCGAGCGCCACGGCGGCGACGGCGGCGAAGCTGAAGGCGGCGCTGATCAGGGTGACCTGATTGGGGGTGAGTCCGGCGCCGTACGCGCCGGCCGCGAGGTACCGCCCGACCGGGCGGTTCACGAAGCGTGAGTAGAGCGAGACGCCTTTCGCCGACTTCTGGGCGGATCTCAGCTCGGACAGAGCGGTAGTGACAGTTCCCATGGCCCCCCCGGGTCAACATATGTACGACGTGGCGGCCCATCATCGCAGGCAGGGTTGGGGCGGGTGTACGGAAGGGTCCGCTCCGCTCAGCGGGCGCCGGGGTGCGGGTCGAGCCAGTCCGTGTCGGCCCAGACGACGCCCTGGGGGAGCCGCCGGCCGTAGCGCGGGTCGTGAGCGACGCGGTGGCGGACGCTGTCGTGGACCGCGGCCCCGGCCGGGGCGGTACGGCTGCGGTACGTGAGCAGGGCCCAGACGCGGCCATTGCGGTGGACGGTGCCGAGCGCGTGTCCGGCGTCGACGGTCAGGGCGGTCGGGTAGGCGGTGTCCTTCAGGAGAAGTCCTGCGTCGAGGGCGCCGTCGACGATCCATTTGAGGGCGATCGTGGGGAGTTGGGGGTCGTCGTCGAAGGTGCCGCCGACATCGGAGTGGACTCCGGCGAACCACACCTGCTCCATCAGCGCGGGCGCCGGGCGGGGCATCCTGGGCGGCTCGATCAGATACTCCTCGTACGGTCTGCGCCGCTCGTCGAGGGAGACGGCGTGGCGGGCCCGGCACGCGTTGGGGAGCTGGCGGGTGTGCAGCCAGCGCAGGTTCCAGCGCAGCAGGCCGGCGGCCTTCACCGAGTCCCACAGGCCCAGGTAGTCGACGGGGATGCCGAAGTGGCCGGCGACGGGCACGCTGAACGTGCCCGCGAAGCGGTGGAGTTGGTCCCAGTCGTCCTTCTTCCAGTCGCGGTTCTTGGCGTAGACGCCGATGGCGTACGGGACGAGGTTCTCCGAGCCGGGCCGCAGCAGGCCCACGGCCTGGAGGAGGCCGGCGAGCGCCCGTGCGGTGTACGCGCCACGGCTGAAGCCGAAGAGGTAGAGCCGGTCGCCGGGCTCGTAGTGCCGCATCAGATACGTGTACGCCTCGGCGAGGTTGGTCTTGAGGCCGGAGCCGAAGGCGCGTCCGGAGAGGCGGGAGAGCTTGCGGCTCGGCGCGGTCCAGGCACCCGCGGCGGAGAAGGTCCCGACGCCGGGGTCGTAGTAGGCGATCTGCCGGGTGGGGTCGCCGAGGTCGAGCATCTCGTAGAGGCGTACGACGTTGGTGTTTCCGCTTGCTTTGAGCTGATTGCCCGTCCCGTCCAGGCAGACGACGATGTTCTTGGACATCCCGGCCTCCGAGCGGCATAAGGCGCATTTCCTCATATAATAGTGGTGTTGTCTCCTACTGGCCGTGGGGAGGATCCATGGCCCGCTTCACGGTTCAGCTGGACGAGAGCGCCGAGGAGGCGCGTACGCACGCACTGGTCATCGGGGTGGGCGCGTACCGCCATCTGATCGGCGGGGCCGCACCGGTGGACGATCCGCACGGACTTCGTCAGCTCTCCTCGCCGCCGGTCTCCGCCCGGGCCTTCGCGACCTGGCTGCTCACCGAGTACAACGAGCCGGGCAAGCCCCTGGGCAGTCTGGCGCTGCTGCTGAGCGAGCCCGCCCCCGCCCCCTTCCGCGATCCGCGGACCGGGCAGGACCACACGGTCGAGGAGGCGACGATCGACAACGTCGAGGCCGCCGTACGGGAGTGGAAGGCCCGCGCCGACCGGCGCGACGACGACCGGATTGTCTTCTACTTCTGCGGCCACGGCGTCTCGCTCGGCAACGACATGTCCCTGCTCGCCTCCGACGTCTTCGCCGACGTGGACAGCCCGCTCAACGGCGCGCTGAACTTCACCGAGCTGTGGCGCGGGCTCATCCGCTGCCGGGCCGCGCAGCAGGTCTTCTTCGTCGACGCCTGCCGGGCCGGCCCCGACCGGCTGATCCGGCAGGCGGGCGGCGGATTCGCCGGACGCGTCCCGGTCGCCGGCGGTGAGGAGCGCCCCGCCGGATTCGCACCGCGCCAGTACGCCGTCTACTACGCCACCCTGGACGGCGAGGGGTCGCACGCCCGGACCGGCCAGGTCAGCCTCTTCACCGACGCGCTGCTGCGCAGCCTCGCCGGCTCCGGCAGCGAGAACACGACCGACGAGACCTGGCGGGTCAGCACTCCCACCCTCCAGCTGGCGATCGGCCGTTTCATGAAGGAGCCGCAGTTCGCCGGGGAGTTCGCGGGAGTCCAGGTCCCGGTCAGCCCCGAATCCTTCGACTTCGACCTGCACGAGCTGACGGGCGACCCGATCGTCCCCGTCTACATCGGCTGTTCCCCGCGCGAGGACAACGAGTTCGCCGAATTCGTCTGCCTCGGCGACACCGTTCCCGAGCGTCGCCGCACCCTCGCCGACATCGACGCGAGCGATCCCACCGCCGAATGGCCCCTGGACCTGCCCCTGGGGAACTACACCGTCGCGGCGCGCTTCGACGGCCGGCCGCCACGCGACGGCCGGTTCGAGGCCCGTCCGCCCCTGCGCCGGATCGGACTGAAACCATGAGCACGTCGCTCGCCGTCAGCCTGTCCCTCTCCACGTACGAGAACGACGTCGCGGACGGCGCGATGATCGTCGGCGACATCCACGCGGCCGACCCGCGGGGCACGTCGCTGCGGGGCATCGTGATCCCGTGCGGGAGCCGGCCCGAGCCGAAGATGTACGAGGTACCGCCCGGCCGCTACGTCGTCTCGGCGGCCCTGCCGTCCGGTCTGGTGCTCACCGAGGACGTGGAAGCGGTCGCGCACGAGACCACGCCGGTGATCCTCGACCTGGCCGACTCGCCCTACGAGACGCACTCCTGGCAGTACCTCATGGGCAACATCGAACGGAACCGGGTCTACCACGGCACGGCGGAGATGGCGCCCGCACGCTCCCCCGGCTCGCGGTCCATGGCAGCGGCGCCGCCCGGCCCCGACGGGGTGATCCCCGAAGCCACCGCCGACCGCACGGTCACCGCGACCTGGATCGGGGACACCTGGCCCGGCAGCTGGAGCTTCCCGGCTCTGCTGGCCGCCGCCGAGGACGAGACGGACACCCCGCTCGCGGGGCTGACGGAGCGCGTCCCGGGCGTCGTCCTCACCCCCGATGTCAGCAACGACGCGCTCTCGCCGCTGTACCGCTTCGGCCGCCAGGGCCCCGTCGGCGTCCGGGGTGCCCACCCCGAAGGCCGCCAGTTCCTGGTCGTCGAAGTGGCCGGATCGCTGCGCCTGGTCACCCTCCCGCTGCCCTGGGGCGACGCCCAGGTCGAGGTCATGGTCAACGCTAGGCAGAGCCCGACCGGCAGCGCCGTCGCCGTGACCGTCCGGGACCCGCTGCTCGGCGCGGCACTCGCCTACATGGCGCAAGGGGCGCTCGCGACCGCCGCCGCGCTCTTCGGCGACATGAAGCCCTTGTTCCACGACATGAACAAGCCGCTCGCCGCGACGGCCGGGGCGTACGTCCTGCTCGGCACCGACCACCACGGCGACGAAAAGTACTGGGACCCCTGGCTGGAGCGGCTGGCGTGGCAGACGACCCCACCGCCGTACTGGCTCCCCGACCCGCTGGTGCTGCTCGCGGTCCGGCTGCTGCGCCGCTCGACGTCCGGCGAGGACCGGGCGCGGGCGCGCGACGCACTGGTCAGCGCCTTCCACTGGGGCGTGCCGCTCTACACCCTCGGACTGACCTGGCTCATCGACGCGCTCGCGGCGTTCCCCGACGACGAGGAGTGCGTGCGCTGCCTCGACCAGGCGCGGCGGCTGTCGTGGCTGGCCGACACGCGTGAGCCGTTCCTGATTCTCGATCTCGGCGAAGGGAGGGCGTGATGATCCGGCTCACGATGCTGCCCGGCCGGGACGGGGACTGCCTGCTCCTGGAGTACGGCACCGACGACTTCGTCCGGCGCATTCTCGTCGACGGCGGCCGCTCCGGCACGTACCCGCTGGTCAAACCCGTGCTGAAGGAGCTCGGCGGCCTCATCGACCTGCTGGTCGTCACCCATGTCGACCAGGACCACATCCTCGGGGTGCTGGCCATGCTGGAGGACCCCGCCCGACCGGTGGAGTTCGGCGACGTGTGGTTCAACGGCTTCGACCATCTGCACGACGGCGAGGTGTTCGGCGCGCCGGACGGGGAGCGGCTGACCACCGCCCTGACCGAACAGGACCTGCCCTGGAACGAGGCCTTCGACGGGCGCAGCGTCGAGGTGGACCACCAGCCGAGCTGGTTCGACGACGGCTCCACGATGGAGGTGCTCGCACCCGACCGCACCCTGCTGACCAAGCTCGTACCGCGCTGGGAGCGGGAATGCCGTGAGGCCGGTCTGATGCCCGGTGTGGAGCCGGCGCCGCAGATCCCCGGCTTCGAGAGCTTCGGCGGCGCCGACGCCGACGTCGACGCCCTGGCCGCCCGCCCCTTCAAACGGGACGGCTCCCCCTCCAACCGCACCAGCATCGCCCTGCTCTTCGAATTCGAGGGCAAGCGGATCGTCCTCACCGGCGACGCCGACGACCCCCGGCTGGTCGCCTCGATCCGGCCGCGCGCCGAGGCGGAGGGCGGCAGGATGCGCCTGGACGCGCTGAAGGTGGCCCATCACGGCAGCGCCGCCAACATCTCCAACGACCTGCTGGGCCTGCTGGACTGCGGCCGCTATCTGATCTCCACCGACGGCAGCGTCCACGGACACCCCGACGACGTCGCCATGGCCCGGATCGTCAAGAACGGCGGCCCGGAGAAGGAGCTGTTCTTCAACTATCGCGACCGCGCCGAGCTGTGGGACATCGCCGCTCTCAAGGAGAGGTTCGGCTACCGGGTGACCGCGCCCGCCGAGGACGGCCGCGACGGCTTCGTCACCGTGGAGTTCTGAGCCGGCCCCCCGCTCATGGACCGCGCCGAGATGCGTGGCACCACGGCCGGGGCGCATCCTGGCAGTGTGACCTGGTACGGCGCGGCCGGGCAGGCCCCGCCGACCGAAGGCGGGGCTGTGCCCGGGAGACCGCACAGCGACGGCCGCGAGCCGGGCCGACTGACGCTGGCGCTCGCCGAGGCCACGGTGAACGCCATCGAGTCCGTCGGCGGATACGCGGGCGGCGTCTACCTGCGCTCGGGCACCCCGCATCTGCTGCGGCTCGCGCTCATGGCCGGGCTGCCCGCCTCGATCTTCCGCCCCTGGTGGCGCATGCATGTGAACCGGCCCCTCCCGGTGGCCGAGGCGCACCGCTCGGGCCGGCCCGTCCTCCTCGCCGACGCGGAGGAGGCGATGCGGCTGTTTCCGCAGCTCATGGCGAGCCTGCCGTTCCCCTTCTCGTCCCTGTACGCACCGGTCGCGGCCAGTGACGAGAGGTTCGGGGTGCTCGTGGTGCTGCGCCCCGCCACACCCGGCGAGCCCGTCACGGCGGCCGACCGGCGGCGGATGACCGAGGCGGGCGTGCGGCTCGGCGCGGCCCTCGCCGAGGTCGAGGCCATCGAGCACGTCGTCTGGGACCAGGAGCCCGTCTCGATCCAGCTGCCCTCGATCACCGCCCCGCCGGTGCGGATCGGCTACTTCGACTGGGATCTGAGCACCGGGGCCGTCACCCCCGACGACGGGCTCTGCGCCATCCTCGGGACCGATCCGGTCCACTTCGACGGCACCATCGAGGCGCTGGCCTCCCGGATGGCCCCGGAGGACGCGTACGGGCTGTGGGCGGTGGCCCGCCAGTCCGCCGAGTCGGGGCGCCCGGCGACCCGCCGGATGCGGCTGCGCGGCCCGGACGGGCGGCCCCACCTGCTGGAGATCTCCGCCCGGGCCGATCCGCCGGGCGCCGGGCCGGGCCGCCGGCTGACCGGCTTCCTGGTCGACCTGGGCACCGGCCCGGTCGCCGAGGCGGGCGACCGGGTGCCCAGGGCCATCCTCGCCCTGGACCGGCTGGGGCGGATCACCTACCTGAACCGCGCCACGGAGCAGCTGCTCGAACAGCCCGCGGCCGACCTGATCGGGGAGCTGCTGTGGGACGCGGTGCCGTGGTTCGGGCACCCCGCCCACGAGGAGCATCTGCGGGCGGCGCTGCTGTCCGACAAGGCCGTGCACTTCATGGCCCGCCGCGCCCCGCAGAAATGGCTGTCGGTCTCCCTCTATCCCGGCCACGACGGCCTGACGGTCCTGTTCGCCGAGACCGAGCACCCCACGTACGCGCCCGGGTCGGTCGTCCACCCGTCGGCGTCGCTCGGCTCCCCCGCCGACCGGGCCACGGCGCTCTACCGGCCGGTGGCCCTGGCCATCGCGCTCACAGAGGCGGTCACCGCCCGCCAGGTGTCCGCCGTGGTGACCGAGGAGCTGCTGCCCGCCTTCGGCGGCCGGCAGCTCGCCATCTATCTGTTCAAGGAGCGCCATCTGTACCTGGCCTGGGAGACCGGCTTCCCGCAGGGGTTCCTCAACCGCTTCGACGGCGTGTCCCTCGACGCCCGCCTCCCCGGCGTCGAGACGCTCACCTCCGGCCGCCCGATCTTCTTCGAGTCGATGGAGCACCTGGCCGCCGCCTACCCGGGCATCCCGCTGGACGCCAACAGCGGCGCCCGCGCCTTCCTGCCGCTGATCGCCTCGGGCCGCCCGGTCGGCTCCTGCATCCTCGGCTTCGACCGGCCGCGCGGCTTCAGCCCCGAGGAGCGTACGGTCCTCACCGCGCTGGCCGGGCTCATCGCCCAGGCCCTCCAGCGGGCCACCCGCTACGACACCGAGGTCGCCCTCGCCCGCGGCCTGCAGGACGCGCTGCTGCCGCACCGGCTGCCGGTCCGCGAGGGGGTCGACACCGTCGGACGGTACCTGCCGGGCACCCAGGGCATGGACGTGGGCGGCGACTGGTACGACGTCGTGGTCACCGGCGGCGGACTGCTCGCCCTGGTCATCGGCGACGTCCAGGGCCATGGCGTGGCGGCCGCCGCCACCATGGGGCAACTGCGCAGCGCCCTGCGGGCGTTCGCGCTCAGCGGGCACGATCCGCAGGAGGTGCTCCGGGGCACCAACCGGCTGCTGATCGACCTCGACCCCGGCCAGATCGCCAGCTGCTGCTACATCGTCCTGGACCCCGCCACCGGCCACACCCAGGCCGTCCGGGCGGGCCACCCCCAGCCGCTGCTGCGCCACCCCGACGGCCGGACCGAGGTCCTCGAACTCGACGGCGGGGTCGTCCTGGGCGTCGACGACGAGGCCACGTACCCGGTCACGGAGATGTACCTGGAACCGGGCGCCGTGCTCGCCCTGTTCACCGACGGGCTGGTGGAGCGGCCGGGCAGCGACATCGACCGCGGTGTGGAGCGGCTGTCCCGGTCGCTGTCCGTGGTCGGCCCCGCGTCCCTGGCCGAGACCGCCGACCGGCTGATCCGCGAGGCCCGGCAGTCCCCCGACCGGCCGGACGACATCGCGCTGCTGCTCGCCGCCCGCCGGGCGGAGGGATCATGAACGCCTTCCATCCGGCCAAGGACGCCGACCAGCCCGGCCCGCTCGACGTCTCCCGGGCGGCGACGGCGGTCCTCGACGCCGACGGGACGGTGACGGGCTGGAGCCCGACGGCGCAGGAACTCCTCGGCTACTCCCCCGAGGAGATCCTGGGACGGCCGGCCGACACCCTGCTGGCTGACGGCGGCGCCGGAAGCCTGCTGGAGGCGGCCCGCACCGGCCGCCGGGTGCTGCACGTCCGCCACCGCGACGGCCGTACGCTCCGGGTCGCGGCCGCCGCCACCACCCTCACCACCCCCGACGAGCGGCCCGCCCGGCTCCTCGCCCTCGCGGACGCGCAGGAGTCGGAGGAGTCGGAGGCGCTGCAGGCGATGCTCCGGGGGCTCGCCACCCAGTCGCCGGTCGGTCTTGCCATCTACGACACCGCGCTGCGGGTGGTGTGGACGAACGCGGCCCTCTACGAGGAAATGGGGACCGCCGACTATCTGGGGGTGGGGCCGGACGAGATGGTGGCCGAGGGTGAGGTGCTGTCCGCGCGGTACCCGCCGACGCTGGAGGAGACGATGCGTCAGGTGCTGGACACCGGCGAGCCGGTGATCGAGCTCCACTACCGCGGCCGGCCACCGGGCGATCCGGAGCGCGACCACGTCTGGTCGTGCTCGTACTACCGGCTGCGGGACGCGTCCAGCGTGACGCTCGGTGTGTGCGAGGAGACCGTGGACATCACCGAGCGGTACCTCGCCCAGCAGCGCCTGGACCTGCTGGTCCGCGCGGGCGCCCGGGTCGGGACGACGCTCGACATGGCCCGTACCGCCGAGGAGCTGGCGGCGGTCGCCGTCCCGCAGTTCGCCGACTCGATCACCGTCGACCTGATGGAGGCCGTACTGGAGGGCGAGCGGCCGGAGCCGGGAACCGAGCCGGACGGGCCGCTGGCCCGGGTATGGGGGGACACGCCCGCCCAGGCCCGCAGGCCCGCCGACCATCCGCGCGTCACCCATCCGCCGCGCAGCGCGCCGGCCCGCGCCCTGGCCTCCGGCCGCCCGGTGCACCAGCGCCCCCCGGACCACCCGGAGCGCATGCGGCTCGCGGTGCCGCTGCGGGCCGAGGTGGCGACGCTGGGCGTGGTCACCTTCGGCTGGGACCGGCACCCCGATCCGTTCGACGCCGGTGAACTGGCCGTCGCGGACGAGCTGGTGGCGCGCGCCGCCGTCTGCATCGACAACGCCCGCCGCTACACCCGCGAGCACTCCGCGGCGCTGATGCTCCAGCGCAGCCTGCTCCCCCAGAACGTGCCGGAGCTGACGGCGGTGGAGGTCTCCTCCCGCTATCTACCCGCGGACAGCAAGGCCGGTGTCGGCGGCGACTGGTTCGACGTCATCCCCCTGTCGGGGACGCGGGTCGGCCTGGTCGTCGGCGACGTGGTGGGGCACGGCCTGCGCGCGGCGGCCACCATGGGCCGGCTGCGTACGAGCGTACGGGCCTTCGCCCAGCTGGACCTCGCCCCGGACGAGCTCCTCGCCCGCCTGGACGACCTGGTCGGCCAGCCCGGCGACCGGGCGGACGAGGCCCTCGGGGTGACGTGTCTGTACGCGGTGTACGACCCGGTGTCGGGAGTGTGCCGGGCGGCCCGGGCCGGCCATCCGCCGCCCGCCGTGGTCGACCCCGCCACCGGCGAGGTCACCTTCCCCGACCTGCCCGCGGGCCCGCCGCTGGGCCTGGGCGGCCTGCCCTTCGAGATGGCCGAGCTGACCCTGCCGGCAGGCAGCGTGCTGGCCCTGTTCACCGACGGCCTCGTCCGGGCCCACGACCGTGATGTCGACGACCAGCTCGACCGCCTGCGCACGGTCCTGGCCGACCACGGCCGCCCGCTGGAAGACCTCTGCGACCGGATCACCGACGCCCTGCTGCCCGGCCCGCCCGACGACGACGTCGCCCTCCTCCTGATCCGTACCCGCATCCTGGACCACCACCGCACCGCGGAATGGGAACTGGCCGCCGACCCGGAGGTGGTGGGCCTCGCCCGCACGGCCGCCGCCTCCCAGGTCCGCAGCTGGAACCTGGACGAACTGGCCTTCACCACGGAGCTGGTGGTGAGCGAACTGGTCACCAACGCGATCCGCTACGCCGGTTCGGGCCCGGTCCGCCTGCGCCTGATCCGCGACCGCAGCCTGATCTGCGAGGTCTCCGACACCGGCCACACCTCCCCACACCTGCGCCACGCGGGCACCGACGACGAGGGCGGCCGCGGCCTGTTCCTGATCGCCCAGCTGACGCAGCACTGGGGGGCGCGCTACACCCCGACGGGGAAGACGATCTGGGCGGAACAGGCACTTCCGGCGGGCTAGTGCTGTGACCGGGAAGGTTCGCCGGGTTGCTCGTTGTGCTGGTTGGAAATGACTTACCCAACCAGCGTGGGGAGGCGGGATGGCGCAACCGGTCCGGGTTCGCAGGCTGACCGAGCAGGAGGGGCAAAAACTCCAGCACATCGTCCGGCGGGGCAGTACCAGTTCGGTGCGGTTCCGGCGGGCGATGATGCTGCTGGCCTCAGCCGGCGGCAGCACCGTCCCGGTCATAGCCCGTCTGGTCCAGGCGGACGAGGACACCGTCCGTGATGTGATCCACGAGTTCAACGAGATCGGGCTCGCATGCCTGGACCCTCGCTGGGCGGGAGGCCGTCCCCGCATGCTCAGTCCTGACGACGAGGACTTCGTCGTCCAGACGGCCACCACCCGCCCGACCCAGCTCGGCAAGCCCTTCACCCGCTGGTCGATCCGCAAGCTCGCCGATCACCTGCGACGCAACATCGCCCGGCCCGTCCGGATCGGCCGCGAGGCCCTGCGCTGCTTACTGGCTCGCCGCGGGATCCCCTTCCAGCGCACGAAGACCTGGAAGGAGTCCCCGGACCCGGACTTCGACACCAAGCTCGCCCGCATTGAGTACGCGATCAACGAGCGGCCCGACCGCACTTTCGCCTTCGACGAGTTCGGACCGCTCGGCATCCGCCCCACCGCCGGCTCCTGCTGGGCCGAGCGCAGCCGCCCCGACCGGCTGCCAGCTACGTTCCGCCGAACCCACGGGATCACTTACTTCCACGGCTGCTACTCCGTCGGCGACGACCAGATGTGGGGCGTCAACCGACGCCGCAAGGGCATCGACCACACCTGGACGGCCTTGAGAACGATCCGTGCCGCTAGGCCGGACGGCGCCCCGATCTACGTGATCCTCGACAACCTCTCCGCCCACACGAACTGGCGGATGAAGCGGTGGGCGGCCAAGAACAAGGTCGAACTGTGCTTCACTCCGACCTACGCCTCCTGGGCCAACCCCATCGAAGCCCACTTCGGACCGCTGCGACAGTTCACCTTCGCCAACTCCCACCACCGCAACCACACCGTCCAGACCCGGGCCCTGCGCGCCTACCTGCGCTGGCGGAACAAGAACGCCCGCCACCCGGACGTCCTCGCCGCCCAACGACGCGAACGCGCCCGCATCCGCAGCGAGAAACGCATCCGCTGGGGAGGCCGCCCCAGCACCACCGCAGCTTGAGCGGCCTGCCGAGCAGCCGATCCGGCGATCAGCTGACGTGGGCGGCGATGGTTCGCGCACACAGCAGGGACTCCGTACGCGTCGTGTCCACCTCCAGGTCATAGAGGACCCCCTCGTGAACCACATCCGCCTGCGACGCGGCCATCCCGTGGATGCGATCTCCTCGTGCGACCTCACGGCCTGCGGCGACCGCACTCTCGCACCTGACGCCGACCCACAACACGGCCAGTCCGCCCAGTGCCTTCTGCCACCGCTGCTGGGACGCCGCTCCGCCGAGGAAGACATCATCGATGATGACCCTGGCGCCTGCACGGGCCATCGCCACGACGCCGTCCATCCAGGCCGCCTCCAGCGCCCGGAAGTCCGCCCCGACGCTCACCTCGCCATCCGCCGCGAACACGATTCCCTCGTCCGACGCCTGCATCTTCGCGGGCATAGCGTCGACGAACGAATCGCACCCGAACGCCAACCACGGATCCGGCAGTACAGCCTGCAGACACCGTACGATCCCTGACTTCCCCGAGCTGGAACCACCGTTGAGAATGATCATCTGAGTCGTCACCGCGCCACGGGAAGGCGCTTCCCACACGGCACGAAACGAATATCGGCACACACTGCTCCGCTGCCACAACCCGGTGAACGTTCCCGGTCACGGCACTAGACAGCTCCCACCACACCGGAGGTCTTCGCCATGTTCAAGACCTGCCGAGTGTCAACAACGCTCGTGATCTATACAACTAGCGGCCGGGCCGGTCAACTTGCTGAGTGCGTGTCAGGGAACCCCAGCGTGTCTTTGCGCGTTCCAGCCCCGCCTGTGCTCCCAGGTGGGGCGACCGCCCACAGGCCAGGGTGATTTGCGCAGGTGCTGCGAGTACCGTGATCCTGTGGATCAGAAGACCAGCTTCCCGCCCCGCCCGCTCCGAGGGGTGCGCGCCGTGTACGCCCGGCAGGCGGGGTGCCCGTCGGACTTCGCGGACGTCACCGTGGACTTCGAGCCGTGGGAGGAAGGCGTCGCCTTCGAATCGCCTGCCGACCTGGCCATCCGCGGTGACGCGACCCCGGAGGAGGCGGCCGAGTTCCAAGCCGCGGTCGCCGACGGCGTACACGAGGAGCTGGCCGCGCTGGAGACCGGGACCACGGTGGCGGTGGCCGTCGTTCTTCGCGCCATGGGAATCCACGCAGTGGACTCCCACCCGAGGGCATTCCACCACGCAGGGCGGCTCGCCGTCCGCAACGCCCTCGTCCTCACCCGCCCCCCAGCCAGGCCCAAAAGATCGTCGCCGCAGAGCTGAGCGAAGGGGCACCGTGAGCGGTGCACGGCCGATTGCGGCATCCTTCGGACCAAGCCGCCACAGACGTCGATCCCGGTGGCCGTCGAGACCAGCCGCGGCCTGCTGGTCGCCGCTCTGAGGCAGGGCCCTCGGCAGGTCTACGCGGCCCCCCGACGGCTGCCTCCTCCTCCTACCACGACCGGTCGAATCCGCACTTGGCCGTCGACTTCAGCCCTCTGCTCGGGGATGGCCCGCCCGGCCCGGACGGCTACGGTCAGTCGGCCGGATCATCTCCAGTCTGGGAACCCCGAATTGGGCCGACGGCTACTGCTGGGGATCGACCCGGTAGGGGCGCATGCCGCGTTTCTGGTAGTTGCCCAGGGCGTGGGGGTGGTCCTCGGTGCAGGTGTGCAGCCAGACCCGGCGCGCGGTGGGTGCGTCGAGGGGCTCGGTGGCCCATGCCTGGCGCAGGGCGAGGGTCAGGGCATAGCCGCCGAGCCCTTTGCCCAGGTATGCGGGGAGCAGGCCGAAGGCGGTGATCTCGACGTTGCCGCCCGTCCCGGGCTGGAGGTAGGCAACGCCGGCGGGTTCGTCCGCGAACGTGATCAGCCAGTACTGGTGCTGTGGCCGGGCCGCGAGGTGCTCCTCCCACTGTTCCTCGGTGCGGGCTGCCGCGCGCCAGCCGTAGTTCTCGCCGACGCGTGCCTGGATGCTGCGGACCAGGGGCGAGCCGGTGTCCAGGCGACGCAGGGCTAAGCCGGGGACGGCCGGGGCCGGGTTCAGGTCTGCGGGGTCGGTCATCTCCAGGTAGGTGGTGATCTTCTGCGGGACGCTGTCGTTCATCGCGCCTCCAAGTCAGTTCGGTCGTCGGCGGTGGTGGTGGTTGCGGTCGGGCTGGCCAGGTGGTGTGCAGGGCGTCGAGGAAGACGTCGATCTGCCGCAGGAACTCGGGCGGGTAGCGATCGGTCATCTGCTGGAGGCGGCAGGGGGCCGAAGTACTCCTAGGAGCAATGCTTAACGCAGGTGGTGGCCCCGGAAAAACCATGGTGGCAGGCGCTCAGGTCAGACCGGCGCGTGGATCCTGCCCGACGAACGCCCCCTGCCCGCCGACCTGAAGGCGTTCCTGGACGCCGGCACGCCACCCGTGTACGTCGGCTTTGGCAACATGCCCATGAGCACGGCCACCGACATCGCCCGGACCACCATCGCTGCGGTTCGCGCGCAGGGCCGCCGCGTGCCGGGACAACTTCGGCTTTCTCTGCCTGATCCTGAGACGCACATCCGACTGATCAGGCTGGGCCTCCGGTAAGCCCGCGCGTCGGGCAAGGGCGGTCGAAGCGTTCGATCCCGCCGTCGCTCTACGGGCGATAGCGCCGGCCGGGTCTCACTTGCGGGTGGTCCCGACCTGTCGTCAGGGCCCTCGTGAACCCACCTCCACGATGAGGCCCAGGGCGGCACGACCTACGGCGGCTGCGCCCTGCCAGCGGGCGATCGACCGTGAACGGCCGGACGCCACGCCCGTGCCCGGCGCCCGCCCCAGGGGCTTACCAGTCCGTAGCCGTGATGCTGTAAGACTGGGCTATCTCCAGGCACTTGCTCTGGGCGTACGTGTGCGTTCATGGCGAGATCATCGAAGAAGTCCGGCGATGGTCGTCCAGCGACTGCTCGCAGGTGGCGCCGCCCTCCCCGCGCACCTCATGGTGCTCCGTGCACCTCGTTCGCTGCCACTCACGGCAGTCGCCGCCGTCTGACCCGCACCGATCGCCCTGGTCCCCAACTGGTCCCCAAAAACGATCTTGAGGCCGTATCGGATGCTTCCGATACGGCCTCCGACCTGCGTAAATGCAAGTCGGGACGACAGGATTTGAACCTGCGACCCCTTGACCCCCAGTCAAGTGCGCTACCAAGCTGCGCCACGTCCCGGTGCGCGTCGTCCCGGTTTCGGCCGGGGTGGGCGCGCAAGAGAACATTACCTCACTCCGGGGGGCGGGCGGACGCACGGGGGGCCGGGGGGCGGGGGAGAATGGGGGTGTGAGCAGGACGTCGAGGGATCGGGACGGTGAAGGGCGGGCGCGCAGTGCGCGGCCGCGGGACGGGTTGGGGCGGCCGTTGCCGTATGGGGCCGAAGGGGTGGCGCGGCAGCCCGAGGGGGTCGTGCGGAGCGCCGCGCAGACGCTGGAGGAGGCGCAGCGGCTGCTGGACGCGGGGATGCCGTTCCATGCGCATGAGGTGTTCGAGGACGCCTGGAAGTCGGGGCCCGAGGAGGAGCGGGCGCTGTGGCGGGGGCTCGCGCAGCTGGCGGTGGGGCTGACCCATGCGGCCCGGGGGAACACGGCGGGTGGTGCCCGGCTGCTGGGGCGTGGAGCGGGGCATCTGGCGGGGTGTCCGGCGGTCCATGGGATCGATGTGGCCGGTGTGGTGGCCTGGGCCGAGGAGCTGGCGCGGCGGCTGGACGGGCCGGCCGCCCCCGTCGATCCGGCGGCGGAGGCTCCCCGGCTGCTGGCGGCGCCGGGCCCGCGCTGAGGCTCACTCCTGGAGCAGGACCACCTCCAGGGTGCGGGGGCCGTGGACGCCCTCCACCCGGTCGAGTTCGATGTCGCTGGTGGCCGAGGGGCCGGAGATCCAGGTCAGCGGGCGGGTCGGGTCCAGGCGCGGCATCGCCTGCGGGACGGACGCGACGACCTGGGAGGGGGCCCGTACGACGCAGATGTGGTGGTCCGGGACCAGGGTGATCCGGCGGCGGCCCTGGGCGGGGCCGCCGTCCAGGACGAGCGTGCCGGTCTCCGCGACGGCCAGCGCGCAGCCGGTGACGACGCTGTCCACGCGGTCGAGGTCGGCCGGGGTGAGGCTCGCCCGGTCCTCGACGCGGGCCGGGCCGCCCGGCGCCAGCCACGCGGGCGGCAGACCCGCGGGCACCAGTACGGTCCGCGCGCCGCGCGCGGCCAGCAGCCGCGCGACCAGCCCGGCCACTCCGGCCGGGTCGGTGCGGTGGACGAGCGCCCGGTAGTCGGCCAGGTTCTCGTGGAGCAGGTCGAGGACCGCGGCCGGATCGTCGGGCGTGTGGCTGGTGCGGTAGTCGCGGAGGATCTCGGGGGCCGGGGGCGCGTCGGCGACGGCGGCGCGGATCCGGGCGAGGATCCGCTCACGGGAGCCGGTGGTCATGTGCGGTTCTTCCTCCACCAGTCGCGGAACGGTTCCGTAGGGAGTTCGGGCAGGTCACGGCTTTCCGTCCAGGCCTTGGTGCCCGGCGGGCGGGCGGGGTGGACCCCGCGGGTCCTGGCGGCGAGGCGCTCCCCCGCGGCGAGCACGGCGGGGTGGTCGAGGACCCAGCTGGCCGCCTTGACGGCGGCCTTCTCCAGGCGGTGCCCGCCCTGTTCGACGACCCGCTCGCGGAGGTGGACGAGGACTTCGGGGATGTCGATGGCGACCGGGCAGACGTCGTAGCAAGCACCGCAGAGCGAGGAGGCGTACGGCAGCGACGCGTCGATCTCGCTGGTGGTGCCGCGCAGTTGGGGGCTGAGGATGGCGCCGATCGGGCCGGGGTAGACGGAGCCGTAGGCGTGGCCGCCGGCCCGTTCGTACACCGGGCAGACGTTGAGACAGGCCGAGCAGCGGATGCAGCGCAGCGCCTGGCGGCCGACCTCGTCGGCGAGGGTGTCGGTGCGGCCGTTGTCGAGGAGCACCAGATGGAAGGTGCGCGGGCCGTCGCCGTCGGTGGTGCCGGTCCACATCGAGGTGTAGGGGTTCATGCGTTCGGCGGTGGAGGAGCGCGGCAGGGTCTGTAGGAAGACCTCCAGGTCGCGCCAGGTGGGGACGGTCTTCTCGATGCCGACGACCGAGATGAGGGTCTCGGGCAGGGTCAGGCACATCCGGCCGTTGCCCTCGGATTCGAGGACGACGAGGGTGCCGGTCTCGGCGACCATGAAGTTGGCGCCGGAGACGGCGACCTTGGCGCGCAGGAACTTCTCGCGCAGATGGAGGCGGGCGGCTTCGGCGAGGTCGGCGGGGGTGTCGGTGAGGCCGTCGGGGGCGGGCCGCCCCCAGTCGGCCATGGTCCGGGCGAAGAGGTCGCGGATCTCGGCACGGTTGCGGTGGATGGCGGGGACGAGGATGTGCGAGGGGCGGTCGTCGCCGAGCTGCACGATGAGTTCGGCGAGGTCGGTCTCGTAGGCGGTGATGCCCGCGGCCTCCAGGGCTTCGTTGAGCCCGATCTCCTGGGTGGCCATCGACTTGACCTTGACGACCTCGCGTTCGCCGGTGGCCTGGACGAGTGCGGTGACGACCGCGTTCGCCTCGGCGGCGTCGGCGGCCCAGTGGACGGTGCCGCCGGCGCGGGTCACCGCGGCCTCCAACTGCTCCAGGTAGGTGTCGAGATGGCGCAGGGTGTGGTCCTTGATCCGCCGGCCCGCCTCGCGCAGGCGGTCCCAGTCGTCGAGCTCGGCGACGGCGACCGCCCTCTTGGCGCGGATGGTGTGGGTGGCGTGGCGGAGGTTGGCGCGCAGGGTGGGGTTGTGGACGGCGGCCTTGGCGGCCTCGGGGAAGGCCGGCATGCCGAGGAAGGTGTCACTCACGCCAGGGCTCCTCTTCCGTGCTCGCGAGGATCTCCGCGAGGTGCAGGGTGCGCAGGGGGGCGGCATCGCGGCGCAGGATGCCGCCGAGGTGCATGAGACAGGAGTTGTCGGCGCCGCACAGCACGTCCGCGCCGGTGGAGAGGGCGTGGCGGACCTTGTCGCGACCCATGGCCGCCGAGACGTCGGGGTTCTTCACGGCGAAGGTGCCGCCGAAGCCGCAGCACTCCTCGGCGCCGGGCAGTTCGCGCAGGTCGAGTCCCTTGACGGCGTCGAGGAGTCGGCGGGGGCGGGTGCCGAGCCCGAGGGCGCGCAGGCCGTGGCAGGAGGGGTGGTACGTGACGGTGTACGGGAAGTACGCGCCGACGTCGGTGACGCCGAGGACGTCGACCAGGAACTCGCTGAGCTCGTACGTCCGGGGCGCGAGGGTGGCGGCCCGTTCGCCGAAGGAGGCGTAGTGGTGGCGGACCATCGCGGCGCACGAACCGGAGGGGGTGACCACGTACGCGTAGTCCTGGAAGGCGCGGACGGTGCGGCGGACCAGGGGCTCGGTCTCGCGGCGGTAGCCGGTGTTGTACGGGGGCTGGCCGCAGCAGGTCTGGTCGGCGGGGAAGTCGACCTCGACCCCGAGCCGTTCCAGGATGCGGACGGTGGCCACGCCCGTGGACGGGTACACGGCGTCGTTGACGCAGGTGACGAAGAGGGCGACGCGCATGGCCGCAGGATATGCCGGGGCGGCCGGGCCGGGTAGGAGCGCGGGTGGCCGCCACCCGGCCGGGCGCCGGCGGGCGGTGTTCACCAGATGAGACGCAGGGCCTCCGGAGAGCGGTGGATGAGGGTGGGGCGCATGACCACCTCGTGGTCGGGGTCGAGGCGCAGCCCGGGGAAGGTGCGGGTGAACAGCGTGAGGGTGGCCTTCAGTTGGGTACGGGCCAGCTGGGAGCCGGGGCAGCCGTGGGCGCCGTGTCCGAAGGCGAGATGGCGCGAGGGCGGGCGCGTGAGGTCGAAGGTGTTGGGGTGGGCGTGCCGGGCCGGGTCGCGGTTGGCGGCTCCGTAGGCGACGAACACGGCGGCCCCGGCGGGCAGTTCGGTGCCGGCGAGGGTGACCGGGCGGGTGGTGGTGCGCCGGAAGCCCTGGACGGGGGTGTCGTAGCGGGCGGCCTCCTCGATCGCGGCGGGTATGAGCTCGGGCCGCGCGCACAGCAGCGCCCACCGCTCCGGTTCGCGCAGCAGATGCAAGACGGTGGTGCCGATGAGCGCGGTGGTGGTGAGGTGCCCGGCGATGAGGAAGTTCTGCAGGCTGGCGACGAGTTCATGGCGCTGGTCGAGGGTGAGCTCGCCGCTTCCGGGGGCGAGGGCGGCGACCATCGCCGAGCACAGGTCGTCCTTCGGCTGTGCGCGCCGCGCGCGGGCGTAGCGGTCGAGGAGGTGCTGCAGGTCCACGACGTCCTGGGCGGCGGCGATCTGCTCCGCCTCGGGCAGCGGGCGGAAGAGCAACTGTTCGGCGCGGTGGCCGCCGTGCACGGCGGCCGGAACGTCCTCGGGGTCGAGTCCGATGAGCCGGCCGACGACGGCGCCGGGCAGCCGGCGGGCGTACGACTCCATGAGCTCGGTCCGCCCGTCGTTGGCGAAGCTCCGGACGAGCTCCTTCGCCCGCTCGGCGGCGAACGAGGCGAGGGCGGCGGTCCTGCTGGCGGACAGGGCGCGGTTGAGCGGGGCGCGGTGGCGGCGGTGGGCGGCGCCGTCGGTGGAGATGACGGTGGGCCGGTCGCCGAGGCCTCCGGCGAGGACGGCGAGCGCGGCGGGTGCGGGCAGCACGTCGGGGCGCAGGGCCTGCGTCGAGGAGAAGTCCTCGGGCCGCAGCAGGACGTCGCGTACGTCGGCGTCGCGGGCGACGAGCCAGGCGTCGAGTTCAGGGACGAAGGTAAGTCCGGGCTGTTCGCGGGCGTGCCGGTAGAGGGGGTAGGGGTCTCGTTGCAGCGCGTCGAGAAGGGCGTGCTCGTGCGCGTCCACGCGGCGCCTCCGGGGCGGATGGGGGGTGCGGGCGGGTGGGGCGGGTCGGGCGTCTGCGGCCATCGTGACCGGGCCCGGCGCGCCCTGGCTACGCCCCAGCCATGGATTTCGGCGTACCTGCCCAACTTCGCGGCACGGCACCACGCCGGTGTCCGGCACCCCGCGCCGACGGGGTGGGTTCAGCGCAGCAGGCCCATGAGGACGGAGGTGTGGCTGCGGTCGGGGTCCTTGGCGGCGGTCAGCAGCGTGAGCGGGCCCTTCGCGGCGAGCTCCCGCAGCCGCCGGAGCGCCTCGGCGGCCTCGGGTGCGGTGAGCTCGGCCTCGTAGCGGCGGCGGAACTCCTCGTACGTCCCGTCCGGGCCGTGGTACCAGCGCCGCAGTTCGGCCGAGGGGGTGAGGGCCTTGGGCCACTCGTCGACATGGGCGTCGGCCTTGGCGAGGCCGCGCGGCCAGAGGCGGTCGACCAGGACGCGCAGGCCGTCGGCGGACTCCGGCGGATCGTAGACGCGGCGGACGCGGAGGTGCGGGGTGGATCGCTGCATCCGTCCAGGGTGCACCGGCCAGGGGTCCGCGGACGGGCGGGCCGTGGCCGGCGTGCGGGTGTGTCGCCCCGATGCCGCCCGGGTCAGACGGCGAGGGTGGGGCCGGTCCCGGCGCGGCGCCGGGCCTCGCACAGGGCGCGGTGGCGGCGCCAGGCGGACCAGCCGCGCTGCTTGAGGTCGTCCTGGGCCATCGCGTAGGTGCGGCCGCCGACGACGTACTCCATGAAGTGGGCGACTCCGAGCTCGAACTCGGCTCCGCGGTCGATGGGTCGACGGCGGCCGAAGGAGCGGCCCAGGTACTCCGTGGCGCTGGACATACGGTGCGGTCCTCCCGGTCTTCCCCCGTCCTGCTCTGGCGCGGTCCACTGTCGCGCAGGGAGCCGGGCGGGCGCGGGGACACCGTTCGACGATCACCCGTCGAACGTCTGAACACCAGGTGTACCGAGCGCGGGCAGGAGCACCGCCTCGACGAAGGAGGGCAGGGCGGCCGGGTCGGCGAGGCGGTCCTCGAAGAGCCGCTCGACGCGCAGGACGCCGAGGAAGCAGGGGGCGACGAAACCGATGGCGGGGTTGTCGGCGGCGACCTCGCCGCGTGCGACCCCGCGCCGGACCATCGCGTCCAGGGCGGCGACCTCGGGCTGGAGCACGGTCTCGCGCAGCGCCTCGCGCAGATCGGGGTGCTGGAGGTAGGCCTGGGTGACCGCCTCGAGGAGGGCGGTGTCGCGGTCGCAGCGGGCGGCGGCGGCCAGTGCCGCCGCGCGCAGGTCCCCGGCGAGCGAGCCGGTGTCGATCCCGGTGAAGAAGGTGGTGCGGCTCTTGTCCAGGGCGGCGGTGACCAGCCGCGGCTTGGTCCCCCACTGCCGGTACAGGGTCGCCTTGCCGCATTTCGTGCGGGCGGCGACGCCCTCCATCGTCACGGCGTCGTAGCCGCCCTCGCGGAGCAGGTCGAGGACGGCCTCGTACAGCTCGCGCTCCCGCTCGGGCGTGATCTTGCTGCGGCGCGCGGCGGCGGTGGCGGCCTGCGTGGACATGGAGTTCCTTCCCGGTACGGGCGGGGCGGTGCGCACACCCGAGGGTAGGGGCCACACAAACGAGACGCAAACGTATCGAGACGTTTGCGTCTCGATGATTTCGGATCTAGGCTTCCCCCGTTTGCCGGTGATGTGCCGGGATGTCGGATCACCGGATGTCTGGATCTAAGGGGCCGCTCGGATGGCTGCCGGAATACGTTCCGCGGGGCGCGCGGGTGCCGCGCGGGAAGCGCGGCCGCCGCTCGGGCGGGAGCTGCTGCTCGTGGCCGCGCTCTTCCTCGTCTACATGGCGGGCCGCCGACTCGCGACGGGCCACGAGAGCCGCGCGCTGCACAACGCCGAGGGGATCTGGGAGCTGGAGCGGGCGGTGCGGCTGCCCGGCGAAGGAGCCGTGCAGCGGCTGCTGCTGCACAGCGAGCCGCTGGTGCACACCGCCAACGCCTACTACGCGGCCGTGCACTTCCCGGCCACCGTCGCCTTCCTCGCCTGGCTGTACTGGCGGCGCCCCGCGCACTACCTCTGGTCCCGGCGGGTGCTCACCCTGCTCACCGGCGCCGCGCTCGCCCTGCATCTGCTGCTGCCGCTCGCGCCGCCCAGGATGCTGGCGGCCGCGGGCCTGGTCGACACCGCCCGGGTGTACGGGCCGTCCGTGTACGGCGCGGCGCCCGGGACGGACTCGCTGGCGAACCAGTTCGCGGCGATGCCCTCGCTCCACGTCGGCTGGGCGCTGATGGTCGCGGTCGGACTGATCCGGGCGACCGCGGGCCGGTGGCGGTGGCTGTGGCTGCTCCATCCGCTGGTGACCCTGCTGGTCGTCGTCTCCACCGCCAACCACTACTGGCTCGACGCGCTGGTGGCGGCCGTGCTGCTGGGCGGGGCGCTGCTGTCCGTAGGGGCTCCGGGGCGGCCGTTCGCCGTGGCGGCGCGGCCGGCGGGAGCGCTGCGGTGAACGGGATCGTCGCCGCCGTCCTGCTGTCGCTGGTGTCGGCCGCCGGGTACGCGTTCGCCGCGGTCATCCAGTCCCGGCTGTCGGGGAGCGTGCGCGACCTGCTCGCGAGGCCCCTGTGGTGGTGGGCGGTCGGTCTCAACGCGGCCGGGGCGCTCGCCCATGTCGGCGCGCTGCACTACGGGCCGCTGACGCTGGTTCAGCCGCTCGGGGCGCTCACCCTCGTCGCCGCGCTGCCGCTGGCGGCGTACCGGGAGCGGCGGCGGGTGACCCGGGCCGAGTGGCGCGGGGCGCTCGCCACCCTGGCCGGTCTTCTCGGGCTGATCGCCCTCACGGGCCCGGCCACCCCGGGCGACGCGCTGTCCCTGCCGGAGGCGCTGGGCGTGGCCGCGGCGACGGCCGTGCTGATCGCGGCCCTGGCCCGGGGGCGCCGCGGGCTCGGTCAGGCGACCGCGTCCGGTGTCGCCTCGGCCGCCGCCTCCGCGCTCACCCAGACCCTGACCGCCTCGCTCGCGCTGCGGCAGCCCGGCGGGACGGCCCTGTGGTGGCAGACGGCGCTGCTGGCGGTGGTGATCTCGGCCTTCGCGGCGGGCGGTCTCGTGCTGTCCCAGAGCGCGTACCGGGTGGGGCTCGCCGCGCCGCTGGCGGTGGTGAACCTCGCCAACCCGGCGGCGGCCGCGGTCATCGGTGTGAGCCTGCTCGGCGAAACGTTCCGCGCGGGCGTCTGGGGCTGGCTGCTCGCGGCGGCCTCGGCGGCGCTTGCCGCGCGCGGGGTCCTCCTGCTGACCCTGCCGCCCGCCCCCGCCGGGCCCCGCCCCGCGCCCCTGCCACCGCCACGCGGCCCCGAACCGGCCGGCACCCCGGCCGGACTGACGGGCTGACGGGGCTGACGGACCGGAGGCGAGGACGGCGGAACGGCCCCGTCCACCCACCCGTACCGCATCTGTATGCAAGGCACGTACGACGCCCGGAGTCCGATCCAGTGGACGGAGCTCCGGGTGTCGTACGTCCTGCGGCAGAGGTGCCGGTCAGCCGGCGAGGAGTGGTTCCCGGCCGCCGCGCATCGCGCGTAGATACGTCCTGCGGGTCTCCTCGTCCACGGCGACCTGCAGCTCGTCGCGCAGGCGCGACTCGCACAGCTCGAACCAGCGCTGGACCTGGCGGAGTTGGCCCAGCGCCGCGTGAACGGACATCAGCGTCCGGTACGTGGGCTCGTGGTACGGCTCGCTCTCCAGGATCCGGTGGCCCCAGTGCATGGCCGCCAATAGGTCGCCGGAGCGCAGCGAGGCCTCCATCACCTGCTGGACCGCGTAGAGGAAACGGCTGTGCAGCCATTCCCGCCGGACGTTGATCCACTCCGCCGACGAGCCGTACAGGAATTCGCCGTGATACATGTCCGCAGCACGCCTGAAATATGGCGTGGCCTCGTCAAGACGGCGGGCCACCGTGGCCGCCTGCCCCTTGTCGATCAGCTCGTCGAAGATCTCGTAGTCGATCCGGACGTCGTCGACTTCCAGCCGGTAGCCGGATCCCACCGTCTCCAAGCGGAGGGGCCGTTCGTGTGACGACGTGGCTACTGTCTGCGTCGCAGCACCCCCACCGGCCGGAAGCAGAATCCGCCGCAGGTTGTGGACGGCGACCTTCACATGGCTGGAATTCGTACCCCACTCAGCCTCGGGCCAGAGCGCCTCGTACAACGTGTCCCGAGAAACTATCCGCCCTTTGCGCAGCAGCAGGAATTGCAGGAGCTCCTTGGTCTTTCCGGCCGACCACCGCTCGACCGATATACCCCCCATACTGAAGCGAAATTCGCCGAGGCCGTTCACTTCAGCTCTTGCTTCCATCAATAGACCTTTCCGCGTGTGCCGAGTTGTTGATCGCACAGGCGCCCCCCAGGTCGCCGCTGTTCTTCCCCTGTGTCGCCACGGGCCCCGAATGGTTCATTCGCAAGCTATGCGCGCCGGCCAAGTCGGCCATAACAGACAGAACATCGCAGGACGGCTCGGGCCGGGTCTCGGCCGCTGCCGTGGGATCCGTAGCTCTCATCTGCCATGCCCCAAGAATCAAACACAAGGCCGGGTTCGGCCAGTGTCGAGTCTGTCCGGAAACGCAAATCCTCTGCCAGACTTCGCGCCATGAGCCCATTCCAGAAAGTCGCGGCCTACGCCCGGCCGGGAACCGCCGCCTTCGGTCTGGGCGTTGTGGGGGAGATCTTTGCCGACCGCAGCGCCCGAGGACTGCCCGCGTTCAGCCTCAGCGTCTGTACGGATGAACCGGGATCGATACCGACCAATATCGGACTCTCCATGGACGTCGACAGCGGTCTCGACCGGCTGGCCGCGGCCGACCTGGTGATCCTGCTGCCCACGGACAACTACGGCACCGAGCCGTCCTCCGAGGTGCTGGACGCCGTACACGCCGCATACGGCCGGGGGGCGACCGTCGCGGCGTACTGCGTGGGGAGCTATCTGCTGGCGGCCACAGGCCTGCTCAACGGGCTGCGGGCGACCACCCACTGGCGCTACGCGGCGGAGTTCGCCCGCCGCTTCCCGGAGGTCAAGCTCCAGGAGGACGCGCTGTACGTGGACGAGGGAAGGATCCTCACGGGAGCCGGGGCGGCCGCGGGGATCGATCTCTGCCTGCATCTGCTGCGCCGCGAGTACGGCGCCCACGCGGCCAACGAGATCGCCCGGACGCTGGTGGTGGCGCCCCACCGGGAGGGCGACCAGGCGCAGTTCGTCTCCGCGCCCCTGCCGCAGCGCGAGGCGGATCGTTTCTCCTCGGTGATCCTCTGGGCCCGGGAGAATCTGCACCAGTCCATCAAGATCGACGAACTCGCCTCCCGCGCCCTGATGAGCCCGCGCACCTTCGCCCGGCGCTTCCAGGAGGCCATGGGGGCGAGCCCGCACGCCTGGCTGGTGAATCTGCGGCTCTCGCGGGCCGAGGAGCTCCTGGAGACGACCGATCTGCCGGTCGAGGAGGTCGCCCGGCAGGTCGGATACACCTCCGCCGCGGCGCTGCGCCACCAGTTCATGCAGCGCCGCGGCGTACCGCCCCGGTCCTACCGGCGGGCCTTCAGCAGACGGGCCCCGTCGGACGATTCCGGCCACCCGGGTCCGTCATCCGCCAGCCGGGCCCCGCCGCACAGGCCAGACAGGTCATGACCACCCCCCGCCGGAACCGATGTGCTCCGCCGCCGTACGGCTCGCGGCGAGCGCCGTCTTCGCCGCGCCGCCGCTGCCGCCGGTGAAGGTGAAAAGGCCGGGGTTGAGCGCGCGCAGCTTGAGACCGGCCGGCGTGCTGTAGCAGTCGGCCGCCGTGACCGTGGTGACCTTGACACTGCCGAGGTCGGACAGGTCGAGCCGGCTGCGCGCCACGGCGAGCACCCGGCCGGCCACGGCCGCGTCCACCTGAAGACCCGAAGGGTCCACGTCCCACCGGTCGGTGGGCAGCCCCAGCAGGGTCGCCCCGTCGGGCGTGCAGCGCCCGTAGAGCCCGGTGGTCTCGTCGACGAAGGTGCCAAGGCCCGGCACCCGGCCCGGGAAGAGGCTGTACTGGATCTGCTTGGTCCGCAGCCCCTGGTCGCCGAGACCGCTCGCGGCGAGCAGCCGCGGGGTCCACGCCCCGGCCGCGACCACGACGGCGTCGTAGTCGCGGAGCGCCCCGTCGGCCAGCCGGATCCCACGGTCCTCCGTCACGGCTGCCACCCGCTCGTGGCGGACCCGGACCGCCGGGCCGGTCAGGTCGACCAGGACCGCGTCGCGCAGCCGGCGCGGGGCGATGTAGCCGGCCGTCCGCTCCACCACACCGACCGTGTCGTCGGGCAGCCCCTGGAGGCCGAAGCCCGAGCGGAGCTCCTCGCGGCCGACCGTCCGTACGGATCCGGGCAGTTGCCGGTCGACCGTCTTGACCAGGTCCTCGGTCTCGGGGTGCGGGGGCAGTGCGTAGACGGCCCCGGTCTCGCGGTAGTCGGCCCACTGGCGCAGCCGGGAATCGCCCAGGAGTTCGGTGAGGCTGGCGCCGGCCGCCTCGGCCAGGTCGGCCTGGGTCTCGAAGCCCCGTACGAGCCCGCCCGACGCGTGGGTGGCGTCGTCCCAGAGGCCGTCCGGGGGGCCGGTGAAGAGGTCCACCGACAGCGCGTAGGGGGCGCGGACGAGCCGCCAGGTCAGCAGGGCCCCGGCGAGGCCGCCGCCGACGACCGCGATGCGGCCCGCGGCGTCGCGTGGCTCAGTCATGGTCCGGCCCGCCGTCCGTCGAGGCGGCGGCGGCCGCGGTCGGTTCGAGGGACAGGGTGGCCAGCGACGCCGCCTTGGTCAGGGTCTCCTCGCAGGCGGCGCGGGTTCCGCCCGCGGCGATCACATACGCGTAGCGGGTGAGGTAGCCCTTGGGGGGCAGCGCCAGCGCGGCGCCGGGGGCCACCATCGCCGTGCTCTCCAGGAGCCCCGGCACCTGGCTCACGTCGGGCACGCCGACCGCGGTGACCGTACCGTCGGCCGGCGGGTAGAGGAAGCGGACCCCGACCGTGCGCCGCTCGGTCGCCGTCCAGGAGGGGCGTACGCCCGTCGCCACGTCCACCGCGACCGCGCCCGGGGCGATGCCGGTGGCCAGCTTGCCGAGGTAGGGGATCCGGTCGCCGCCGAGGCGGGCGTTGACCTCGATGATCACCGGTCCGCGGGCGGTCAGCTTGACCTCGGTGTGGGTCATGCCGTGGCCGAGTCCCAGCTCGCGGTGGGCCGTCGCCAGGACGGAGAGCAGGCCGGCGTCGTCGAGCAGCGGGTCGGCGGCGTCCACCACATGCCCGGTCTCCTCGAAGTAGGGCGCGAGACCGACCTCCTTGTGGGCGACGAAGAGCGGGGTGTACTCGCCGTCGACGACCACGCCGTCGATGCTGATCTCGGGGCCGGTGACGCACTCCTCGACCAGGACGCCGCCCTCGTAGTCGGGGTTGCCGCCGTGGCTGGCGGCCTCGGTCATGGCGTAGGCGGCCTCGATCTCGCCTGGGCCGTCGACCCGGATGACGCCGATGCTGGCACCCATGCCGCGCGGTTTGAGGACGACCGGATAGCCGAACTCGTCGGCCGTGCGCAGCGCCTCGGCGGCGTCGGTGACGTACGCGAACCGCGGCTGGGGCACTCCGGCGGCGGTCAGGATGCGTCGGGAGCTGTGCTTGTTGCGGCAGTTGTCGGCCCCGCGCACGGTCAGACCGGGCAGGCCGAGCCGTTCGGCGATGTGCGCGGTGGCGACGACCAGCGTCTCGTCGTACGAGAACACGCCCGCCACCCGGTGTTCGGCGGCGACGGCCTCGGCCGCCCGCAGCAGCGCCTCCGGGTCGGGTACGAGGCGTTCCTCGTCGCGCAGCGGCACGGTCGTGGCGTCCTTCACATAGGGCGTCTGCCAGGTCGGGTCGGTGGCGTCGAGCAGCCAGACGGGGCGCCGCGCGGCCGCGTCGGCCAGCAGGTACTCCCGGTAGGCCTGCCCACCGCTGCCGACGACGAGCACGAGCCCGTCGTCCCGCTCCTTCGCCGTGGTGTCCGCCACTTCTCTCACCTCCACTGTCATCCCCTCGCAGAATTGGTCGGGACCCGTTCCTTGGCCGCGATGCGCGCGATGCGCGGTTCGGCGAGCCTTCGGTAGTCCGTGGTGGACAGCGCCACGGAGCGGTCGAGTCGGGCGGCGTTGAAATAGATCTCCTCGAGACCGAGGAGCTCCTCGTCGACGACGAGGTGGAGATCGGGGTGGAAGCTGAACGGCATGACCGTGCCGCTGACGCTTCCGGCGAGCCGTTCGGCCACCTCTTTGGTGGCGAAGGCGGTCCGGCCGCCGCCGGCGATCTCGCCGACGGCGGCGAGATCGACCTGGCGGTGGCCGGGGACGACCGCGAGGAGATAGCGGCCGACCCGTTTGGTGATGCCCACCCGCGCCACGATGCATTTGGCGGCCTGTTCCAGCGGGTGGCCGCGCAGTCGGCTCGCGAGGTCCGTGCGGCCCTCGGGCGGGTGGTCGATGAGGCGGTAGCGGGCCTGGTTCGCGTCCAGAAGGCTGATCAGTCTCTGGTACATCGCGGGCGCCTCACTCCTCCGGCCGGCTCTCGACGAAGTACCAGTCCTCGGGGCTGATGAGCCCGAAGGGGTTGACCGGGGTGACGCCGCGCAGGTCGTGGGCGACTTCGAGGAGCCGGAAGGGGAAGTTGGGCATCCAGATGACCGGTACCTGCTCGGCGATGTAGTCCTGGTAGGCGTAGAGCTCCGCCAGGTCGTCGCTGACGACCGTGCGGGCGATCAGCTCGTCCGCCTTCGGGTCGCTGTAGCTGCCGAAGTTGACCGGGGATCCGGTGGAGTAGAGCGCCTCGCCGGTGGGCAGGAAGCCCGGTCCGTAGCCCCAGCCGCCGTTCCAGTCGCTGAACTGCCACAGGCAGGGGCTGTCGGGGCCGGGTGTGCAGGTGGTGTCCTCCAGGACGAGCACGCTCGCCTCGACCTCGGTCAGCTCGATCTCGATGCCGGCCCGGGCCGCGTCGGCGGCGAACTTCTCCATCACCGCCGTGAGGGTGCGGTGCCCGGCCGCGTACCGCATGGAGAACCGCATCTGCGCGCCCTCGGGGATGTCCGCCCCCGCCTCGCCCGGGCCGGTGCCCGGACGTACGCACCGCGCCGGGGTGGTGCTGGTGTCCCAGCCGTTCTCGGTGAGCAGGGCGCGGGCCCGCTCGACGTCGAAGGGGTAGGGGTCCTTGCGGCGGGCCGGCGAGAGCAGCGGGCTTTCGGGCAGGGCCGGGACCGGGCCGGTCGTCGGGTAACCGTAGCCCTTGTAGACGTCGCGGATCGCGCCGTCCGAGTCGAGGCAGGACTGCAGGGCCTGGCGGAAGTAGAGCTGTTTGAAGATCTTTCCGGCGACCGTGGGGTTGTTGAAGTTGATTGGGAAGTAGTGGATTTTGTAGGTGAGTTGGGGCACGAGGCGGTAGCGGTCGCCCAGCGGGTTCGGGCCGCCGGTCATCGGGTCCTCGGCCGGTTCGCTGACCTCGTCGAAGGGCAGGAAGCCGATCTGGACGCCCTCCGGGGAGTCCGGGCCCTGGCGCAGCTTCTCGTACTGGTCGTCGTCCGAGGCGGTCGGCACCAGCCGGAAGGCGTCGAGGTGCGGCTTGTCGTCCCCCGAGTAGTGCTCGTTGGGCACGAGCACGGCCTCGCCCGCGGTGCCGTCGATGGTGTACGTGTGCAGCTTCCAGGGGCCGTTGACCACGCCCCACACGGGGCTGCTGTCCCAGGTCTTGCGCTCGTCGTTGCAGGCCCTGAGGTAGGCATAGACGGCGGAGGCCTGGGAGGGGTCGTGGGTGGCGTCGGCGGGGGTGTCGTCGGCCGTGCGGTCCCAGGCCTTCGGCAGCGGGGTGATGGTGGAGAACTGGTTCATCAGCACCCAGTTGTGCGAGTAGGCGCGGTCGAAGGTGAAGCTCACCTTGTCCTCCGCGACCTTCTCGTAGCGGACCAGGTTGTCCGGGAAGAAGCCCGGCGAGTAGCCGCCGAACCTGCTCTTCTCCGCCTCCAGCAGATGCATCCACAGCATCACGTTGTCGGCGTTGACCAGCTCGCCGTTGGACCAGCGGTACGGCTTGAGCGTGATCGTCGCCGTGCGGCCGTCCTCGTCCCACTGAGGCGGCAGCGCGAGACTGCGCTCGTGGTCGACGGTCGGGGAGCCGCCGCTGCCGTACCAGTACAACGGCCGGTACATCAGGGTCTGGAACTCGTGCAGATTGGCGATGCCGTAGTAGTCGCCGGGTGTGAACGGGAAGATGAAGACCGGGCTGAAGCCGTTGGTGCACGCCCAGGTGACCGTGCCGCCGCGGCGAGGGGTCTCGGTGCGGGTCATGCCGGGACCTCCTCCAGCTCCGAGATGCCGCTGTCGGCACGCTCCCCGTACCGCTCCCAGCGCTCGCTGAGCCGGATCCGCCCGTCGGGCAGGACCTCGGGGGTGCTCCAGCAGCGGCCGGCAATCACCTCACCGTCGGCCAGGACCATGGTGTACGTGAACTCCAGCGTGCCGTCGTCGGCCGCGTGCCCGGTCAGGGCGCCCTTCTTGACGTCTCCGCCGGCGAAGTCGGCCCACAGCAGGGAGCCTTCCTGGCGGTAGCGGGCGACGGGGGCGTCGTCGCCGTAGGCGGTGTTGCGAAATCGCCGGCCGTTGTAGTCGATCGTCATCGGCGTATCTCCAGAGTGCAGCACTTCACGGCACCACCGGCCTTCAGCAGTTCGGACATGTCCACGCCGTGCGGCTCGAAGCCGCGCTCGCGCAGTTCGCCGATCAGGTGGGTGGCGGCCTCCGGCAGGACGACGTGCAGACCGTCGCTGATGGCGTTGAGGCCGAAGACGTCGGCGTCGGCCTGGGTGGCCAGGATCGCGTCGGGGTACAGCTCGCTCAGGGTCTGCCGGCTCTCCTCGGAGAACGCGGCCGGGTTGTACATGACCAGGTCGTCGGTGAGGACGCTGAGCGCGGTGTCCAGGTGGTAGAAGCGCGGGTCGACCAGGGTCAGGCCGACGACCGGGCGGCCGAAGAAGGCGGCCAGCTCGTCGTGGGCGTCCGGGTCGCTGCGGAAGCCGGTGCCGGCCAGGATGCGCTCACCGGCGGCGAGGAAGTCGCCCTCGCCTTCGTTGACGTACTCCGGCGCGAGGACGTGCTCGTAGCCGGCCGCGGTGAACCACTTCTGGTAGGCGTCGGCCTCGGCGGCGCGCTCCTGGTGGCGGAACTTGGCCAGCAGCACCTTGCCGTCGACGACGGTGGCGCCGTTGGCGGAGAAGACCATGTCGGGCAGGCCCTCGACCGGGTCGATGAACGAGACCTGGTGGCCGAAGTCGACGTACAGGTCGCGGATGCGCTCCCACTGGGCGACGGCCAGCTGGTGGTCCATCGGCTTGGTGGGGTCCATCCAGGGATTGATGGAGTAGCTGACCTCGAAGTGGGTCGGACGGCACATCAGGTAGTGGCGCGCGGTCGCCTGACGCTGGGTGGTCTCAGACATGGATGTCGCTCATCTCTGTGTGGATGCGGTCGGCGAGGCGGGTCGCGCTGCCGAGTGCGTCGTCCAGGGAGGTCCCGGTGGTACCGAGGAAGCCCAGGATGCTGTTGCCGTGCGGGGGACGCTTGATGACGTCACCCGGACGTGCGGTGATCTTGAGGAAGAAGATGTCGGGCGAGGCGGCGACGTCCTCGGGGACGTGCACCGACTCGACCTTGCCGGCCGGGCTGATCAGGCACATGGCCGCGGTGTGGACCTCGGTCGGGGCGTAGTGCCCGACGTCGGGGCGCACGCCGGAGGCCACGTCCACCACGCAGCGGATCGGGTCGTGGCCGGCGCTGATGCGCGCCATGTGGTCGAGGCCTCCGCCGCCGGGGCGGATCGCGATCTCCAGGATGTACGGCCGGCCCTGGTGGAAGCGGACCTCGGCGTGCAGGACGGCCCGGCGCAGGCCCTGGGCGTGCGCGGCGGCCCTGACGACCTGCTGGACCTCGGCGAGCTGCTCCGCCGTCAGGGCGCTGGGCGCGTGGTGGACGTCGTCGTCGAAGGTGCCGCCCTCGACGGTGACCCGGTCGACGACGGAGCCGAGGTAGACCTCCTCGTCCCAGGCGAGCGCCTCGATGAGGTGCTCGTGCCCGTCGAGGTAGGACTCCACGAGCAGTCCGTGCGGGCCCAGTTCGAGACCGTCGGCCTCCATCAGGGCCCACGACATCGATTCGATGCCCTTGGCGGCGTCGGCGAAGCGGGTGCGCAGCTCCTCGGCGTCGTCGATCTTGAAGACGAAGTTGGAGGCGGCGCCCAGGGTCGGCTTCAGGATCAGCGGGTAGCCGAAGTCCTCCCCGGCGGCGAGCGCGGCCTCGACGTCCGGCACGTAGCGGAAGTCGGGGTGGGGTGCGCCGCCGCGGCGGTGGGCCTCGCGCATCAGGAGCTTGTTGCGGCTGGTGCGGGCGGCGTCGAGGCCGACGCCGGGCAGTGCGAGCGCTTCGGCGACCGCGGCCACCGCGACGACTCCGGACTCGGAGAAGGTGAGCACGCCGTCGAAGCCGGTCTCGGCGTGCCAGTCACGGGCCGCCGCGATCAGGTCGTCGATGTGCTGGGAGCCGGCGATGCGGTAGCGGTCGGCGGGCCAGAAGTCGTCGGTGCCGACGCCGTTGAGGACGTGGACCGTCGCGCCGAGTGCCTCGAGCTGCTGGTAGCGGGAGACGTAGTAGGTGGCGTTCTGGCGGGCTTCCAGGGCGAGCAGCTTCATGGGGCCGCCTCCTTCTCAGGCCGTGGTCTCGGCGACGGCCGGGGAACCGGCCGCCTCCGCCTTGCGGATACGTGCCTCGGTGCGGGTGAGCGAGGTGACGGTGACCAGGGCGATGACGGCGACCAGGCCGGACAGGACGTAGAAGCCGTAGCGCACGTCGGTCGCGTCGACGAGCAGGGAGATCAGCACGGTCGCGGTGGTACCGGCGGCCAGGCCGAAGGCGTTGGTGGCACCGAAGACGAAGCCGGTGCGCTCCTCGGGCGCGGCGGTCATCAGGGCCGTACGGGCCGAGATGCGGGCCATGCCGAAGGTGAGACCGGCCAGCGGGATGACGGCCATCATGATCCACAGGTGGGTGGTCTCCAGGACCAGGATCACGGCGAAGGCGAGGTAGCCGATGAGCGCGGCCTTGGTGACGGTGGAGCGGGCCGAGAACTTCTTGAAGGCGGCGGCCGCGAAGAGGGCGCCGATGCCGAACAGGGCGTCCACCACGCCGAGGATGCCGACGCTGCTGTTGAAGCCGTCGATGACCAGGACGAGCAGGATGCTGTTGCCGACGATGATGACGATGTTGCCGATGGCGTAGAGCAGGCCGAGACGGGCCAGCGGCGGGCGGACACCGGCCTTCTTCGCGGCGGCGGCGGAGGCTTCGGCGGCGGCCTTCTCCTCGGCGGTCTGCGGGGCGGTGGCCGGGCGGCGGCCGAGGGCGAACAGCATCGCGGCGGAGACCAGGAAGGTGGCGGCGTTGAAGTAGAAGAGCGAGTTGACGCCGATCCAGGCGATGACCCAGCCACCGATGGCGGCCGAGGCGAGCGTTCCGGCCTGGATCGCGATCTCGGCGTTGCCGTTGAACTGCGCGAGCCGGGACTCCGGGATCCGCTCCTTGATCAGGGCGTTGCTCGCGGGGAAGAACAGCGCGGCGGACAGGGCGAGGACGAAGCTCGCCACGTAGGAGACGGTGGTCGGCTCACCGTCCAGGTAAAGCCACAGCGGCAGGGCCACCGCGGCGGCGGCGCTGATCAGGTCGGAGATGAGCGCGAGCGTCCGGCGGTCGAAGCGGTCGGCGATCTTGCCGAACCAGAGCGAGAGCGCCACCTGCGGGATGGTCACGGCGATCATCAGCCAGCTGACCGCGAGCATCGTGCTCGCCTCGGTGAAGACCAGGTAGGCGGCGGCGGTCAGCTGGATGCCGTTGCCCAGGTTGGTGATGAAGGTCGCCGGGATGAGCAGCTTCTCGGCGCGGTTGGCGCGCGGTGCGGTGGGATTCTCGCCCAAAGCCTTGGTGCTGGACACGTTTCTCCTCGGATGGGTCATCAGGTGGGGGGACGGTGGTGCGGGCGCACCGGGGCGGGGGCCCTCGGGCGCCGGGCGGGCCGGCCGGGACGGGGCCCCGGACCGGTCGAGGCGGTCCGGGCCCGGCGCGGCGGTCAGGCCGTGGCGTCGGCCAGGGCGGCCGGGGCGTCGGCTCCGACGGTGGTGGACAGGGTCGGCAGGTGCAGCGCCGGTACCGATGTCGTGGTGGTGCAGCGGGCCGGGATCGTCAGGTCCACACCGGCTTCGGCGGCCCGGGCCGCGACGTCGGCGAGGATCGGCGCGGCGCACGCCAGCAGGGTCCGCACGGCGAGCGTCAGGTCGCCGAGCGCCGCTGGGGATCCGGCGTCGGTACGGTCGGCCTGCTGGAGCAGCCGGTCGGTGTGGACGACGATCAGGTCGGCCGCCCGGTGCAGGCTGAAGCTCTGCAGTTCGTAGTGCGCGCGGAACCGCTCGACGACGACGGCGGCTTCCTTCGCGCCGGTCTTGGAGACCGGCAGCGGCTCGTCGCGGGAGACGCCGTCGAGCAGCGTGGCCAGCCGGGCCGAGAGCCGGTTCCACGGCTCCACGAGCCGGGAGGTGACCAGGCCGTCGAGGGCGGCGCGGCTGAAGTTGGTGCGGGAGTGCTCCGGCGCGGTGAGTGCGAGGTAGAACTTGGCGAGGTCGCGCGGGACTTCGGCGACGAGGTCCCGGGCCCAGACGACATGGCCTTTACTGGTGGAGAACTTCTCGTTCTCCAGCTCGTAGAACTCGTTCGAGACGATGGCGTGCGGCTCGATGTAGCGCTCCCCGTGCGCCATCAGCAGGGCGAGGTGCGTCATTCCCCAGAAGTAGACGTTGTCGAAACCGAGGAAGTAGACGAGATCGATGCCGTGTTCGGCGAGCCAGTGCTCGTCGTACCGGTCGGTGTGCTCGCCCAGCTGCTCGGCGGCCCACCAGGTGCAGTACATCGAGGCGGCCATGCCCTCGGCCCAGGCGTTGAGGGTCTGGCCGGGGGTCTCGGGGAACGGCGCCTCGATGCCCCACGGGGTCGGGTAGGTGATCGGGAAGTCCGGCAGCGGCCGGGCGAGCGCCTCGCGGACCAGCTGCGCGGTGTGCGGGCGCAGCATGTGGCGGTGCTTGGCGTAGTAGTTGGCGAGCTGGACGCGGTACTCCTCCATGGGCAGCACCAGGATCTCCGCCTCGCGGTGGGTGACCTGGGCGTCAGGGTCGGTGGTGGAGCGCGGCCGCAGCAGCTCGTCGAAGTTGTTCGGGTGGCCGCAGGACTCGCACAGTCCGCCGCGGCTCTCCAGCAGGCAGACCGGGCAGTCGCCGGCGACGAGGCCCTCCATCAGGTATTCGCCGGTGGCCTCCACGTAGGGCAGCCGGACGGTCTTGAGCCTGAAGGCGCCGGCGGTGTGCAGGTCCGTGACGAAGTCCAGGACGGTCTGGCGGTAGCCCTTGTCGAAGGGGGCGAACCCGTCGACGGAGATCCCGGCCGCGTCCAGGGTGGTGCGGATCTGCTCCCAGGACGTCGCGGCCAGCTCCTCGGGGGTCGTACCGGCGCGCCGGGCGCTCGCCACGACGTAGGTCTGGCTGTCGTCGGTACCGCTGGTGTAGATGACCGGGCGGCCGGAGGCGCGCAGGTAGCGGGCGTAGACGTCGCCGGCGAGGAAGGGGCCGGCGAGGTGCCCGGTGTGCAGGTCGCCGTTGGGGGTCGGAGGCGGCGCGATGATGACGGTACGGCGCTGACTCCCGTCGGTCATGACGCTCTCTCCTCATGACGCGCGGCGAACTTCTGGGTCATCTCCAGGTCCCACCAGACGCTGTACATCTCGAAGTCCTCACCGGACTCGTTGATCACGCGGTGCTCGATGCCGGGCGGGAAGTGCACGATGTCGCCGGTGACGAACGGGGTGCGCTCGCCCTGGGACTCCAGGAACGCCTCGCCCTTGACCGCGATGAAGATCTCGTACTCGTGGTGGGCGTGCGGCGTCGAGGCGGTCCCGGGGCGGATCACACACCAGGAGCCCTCGAAGGGGGCGTTGAGCACGGGCCAGGGCACCAGGCGCTGGGCGTCCAGGCCGTTCTCGTGCTTCAGGTTCTGACGGTCTAGCCCGCGTAGCTCCATGCCGGAGCCTCCTCTTCGGTGTTCTCGCCCGCGTCCGCGGAGTGGGAAGGGGTCGCCGAGGTGGGGCGTACGCCCGCGCGGCGGCGGAGGATGTCGGTGGTGATCTCGCCCGAGCGGGCGGCCAGCACGCTGAGCAGCGAGTCGGCGATGCCGTGCGTGGACTCGTTGACACCCTGGAGGTAGCACAGCGCCGAGGTGGGGCCGGAGGCGCCCGTCTCCAGCAGGTAGTTGCGGTCCACGGTGAGGGAGTCCAGGCCGAGGGCCGCGCCGACACCGCGCACCATCGCCGGCATGTCCCGGACGAATCCGGTGCCGAGCAGGACCACGTCGCCGGCGAGTTCCTTCACGGACCCGTCGCGCCGGTCCGACAGGGTGAGCACGACCTCGTTCTCGTCGGAGCGGGCGGCCGTGATGTCGCAGAGGGTGACCATGTGCAGGCGCCGGGTGCCGTCCAGCTTCTCCAGGTACATCTGGCGGTACATGGAGTCGAGCAGCGACGGCGCGAGACCGGCGTAGTTGGAACGGTGCATCTCGGACAGCATCTGCGCCCGCGCCTCGGGCCGGGAGGCATGGAACTGGTCGATGAAGGACGGGTAGAAGAGCTCGTTGGTGAACTTGCTCCCGTCGTAGGTCGACAGACCGATCGAGCGCATCACCATCGTGCACTCGGCCTCGGGGTAGCGCTGGTACGCCGTCCACAGCATCTCGGCCGCGCTCTGGGCGCCGCCGACGACGATCACCCGCTTGGGGGCCAGCGCGTCGAGCTCGTCGGTGCGGGTGAGGAACTCGGTGCTGTGGATGTAGCGACCGGGGTCGACGTCCTTGAAGGCGTCGGGGATGTTCGCGTCACGTCCGGCGCCGATGACGAGGTAGCGGCAGGCGATCGTGGAGCCGTCGGCGAGGTGCACCAGCCAGCTGCCGGGCGTCCCGTCGGCGTCGAGCAGCGGCTCGACACTCACGGCCCGCCGGCCGTACTCGATGCGGACCTTCTCGAGGGACTCGGCGACCCAGCGCAGGTACTGGGATATCTCGCTGCGGTACGGGGTGAACGTACCGAGGTTGATGAAGTCGTCCAGCCGGCTCTGGTCGTGCAGGTAGTTGATGAACGAGTACTTGCTGACCGGGTTGCGCAGGGTCACCAGGTCCTTCAGGAAGGACACCTGGCTCTGGCTCCAGGGCAGCAGCATGCCCGGCTGCCAGACGATGCCGTCCTGCTGCTCGATGATGAGCGAGTCGCGTGCCAGACTCGCCGGAGCCATTTCCTCCAGTGCCACGGCCAGGGCGAGGTTGGCCGGGCCGGCACCGATGGCAAGCAGCTCGATATCTCTGTGGCTCAAGACATCTCCTCTGTGTGGAGAGCCGGCGGCAGAGCGTCCGCCGAAGAATGTGCCGTGAGCGTAAGAACCGCTGGTTGTAAGCCGGTTGTGGGTCGGTTACGCGGTGGTCGTGACCCGGGGATGGACCACCGGTGGCCTCCCGGCGGCCCGCGGCCGGAGGGGAAATGGCCGAAGATCGACCCCGCGCTGGGCGGGCGGTGGCCCGCCGATGGCCCGTGCTGCGACGATCCCTGCGGAGGCGATCACCATGACGCGTACACCCCCCGCACCGCTCACTGTGGAACGGGCGACGCCCGGCGACTGGGCCCAGGTCACCGCCTGGGCCGCGGACGAGGGCTGGAACCCCGGTCTGTCGGACGCGGAGTCCTTCTTCGCGCAGGACCCCGACGGCTTCTTCCTCGGCCGGATCGACGGAGAGCCGGTCTCCGCGGTCTCGGTCGTCAACTACACCGACACCTATGCCTTCCTGGGCTTCTACCTGGTCCGCCCGGACCTGCGGGGCCGCGGCCTGGGCCTGGCCACCTGGCGGGCCGCGCTGCGCCACGCCGGGGACCGTACGGTCGGCCTGGACGGGGTCCCCGCGCAGCAGGACAACTACCGCCGCTCGGGTTTCGAACTGGCCTACCGCACCACGCGGTACGTGGGCGCGGTCCCGGCCGCCCGGGCGGCGCCGGGTGTCGTCCCGGCGAAGGAGGCCGGTCTGGACGCCCTCGTCGCGTACGACAGCGTGTGCCACCCCGGCGAACGCCCCCGCTTCCTGGAGTCGTGGCTCACCGCCCCCGGGCACCGGGCGCTGGCCCGGATCTGCGGAGGGCGGCTGACGGGGTACGGGGTGATCCGCCCGGCCCGCGAGGAGGCCCGGGTGGGCCCGCTGTTCGCCGACACGGCGGACGACGCGGCGGCGCTCCTGGACGCGCTGGCGGCGGAGGCGGCCGTGTGGGGCGTGCCACGGATCGCGGTCGACGTGCCGGACCCCCACACGGCGGCGGTCCGCCTCGCCGCCTCCCGGGGCCTGGAGCCGTCGTTCGCGACGGCCCGGATGTACACGGGTCCGATCCGCCCGGTCGCCGCGGAGCGGGTGTTCGGGGTGACCACGCTCGAACTGGGGTGAGGGGCCGGGGCGGGGGGATGGGTGGGGCGGCGGAGGTGTGACGACGCCTTCTTGTTGGCAAACGCGGACGTCGATTTCCCTGGTCAGGGAGGTGTGACGCGGTGTAGTCGGCAAGCCTGACGCAGGCTTGTTGGCGAGCTGTCGTCACGGGCGGTGATGTCGGGACACTCGGGGACGTCTCGCTGGCGACCTGCCGCACCGGCTGTGGCGCGTTGTCCAGGTCGGTGGCGATGGCCGACGGTCCATGAAGAGGCCGATGAGCAGGTGGCGGGCGACTGCTCGCACACCGTCGGCGGTATTGGCCACGCGGAGCACGCGGATGCCACGTGCGCGGCGGCGGGTGTCGGCGATCCCTACGCGCCTCCCGTCCTGGCCGAAGCTCTCGATGGCGGGCCCGTACCTGCCGTGCTGCCCGGCAGCGCGGCGGGGGCCCCGAGAGCGGGCGGGCGCCGCCCGACCTCGCCAAGCTGCGACTCCTGCGGATATAGGACCGCCCGCACGGCACCCCCTTGCCCCGGCTTGGCGTCAGCTGGCCCTACTCCGATGGAGGGGCGTGCCGGGCCTCGCGAGGCCGGCACGCCCCTCCACTTCTTCGCTTCACCCACCCTTCCCGTGATACCCCCAGGGGGTATATGGTTGTGATGTGGTTCCGCGGGAGCGGGGTCACACTGGACAGGATTGGGGATGACGGTCATGGACCACAGCGCACACCACACCGACACCGCTCACGACCACGCCGCGCACCAGGCGGCCGGCGGCCACGATGCGCACATGCACGGGGGCGCGTCCTGGGGAACGGCGGCGAAGGCGACGCTCCACTGCCTGACCGGGTGCGCCATCGGCGAGATCCTCGGCATGGTCATCGGCACCGCCCTACTGTGGGGCAACGTGCCCACCATGGTCCTGGCGATCGCGCTGGCGTTCCTCTTCGGCTACTCCTTCACCCTCTTCGCGGTTATCAGGGCCGGCCTGAACTTCAAGTCCGCGATCAAGGTGGCGCTGGCCGCCGACACCGTCTCGATCGCGGTGATGGAGCTTGTCGACAACGGCATCATCGCCCTCACGCCGGGCGCGATGGACGCTCACCTGTCGGACGCGCTGTTCTGGACGGCGCTGCTGGGCGGCTTCGTCGTCGCCTTCTTCATCACGACCCCGGTGAACAAGTGGATGATCGGCCGCGGCAAGGGCCACGCTGTCGTCCACGCCTACCACTGACCCAGGCCACTCGACACCGCGCCCGGCCGCACCTTCACGGTGCGGCCGGGCGCGTTCGCGGTCAGGGACGTTAGCTGGAGATGTACCCGGGCCTTCCAGGCGGCCGTCCCGGTTCCGCCGGCCCCGCGGAGAGGGAGGCACGATGTCCAGCACCGTCAAGGACATGCTCGCCACCTACCCGGCCGACCTCGGTGACATCGACCAGGCCAAGCTCACCCGCTGCATCGAGGAGTGCATCGCCTGCGCGCAGGCGTGTACGGCGTGTGCGGACGCCTGTCTGTCCGAGGGCATGGTGGGCGATCTCGCCAAGTGCATCCGTACCGACATGGACTGCGCTGACATCTGCACCGCCACCGCCGCAGTCCTCTCCCGCCACACCGGCTACGACGCCAACATCACCCGCGCGATCCTCCAGGCGTGCGCCATGGTCTGCAAGGCGTGCGCAGATGAATGCGGACGGCACGCGGACATGCACGAGCACTGCCGTATCTGCGCGGAAGCCTGCCGCTCCTGTGAGCAGGCGTGCAACGGACTCCTCGGCGCGCTCGGCTGACGCTCGCCCGTCAGCTGTCCCGCCCGGAAGCCGAAGTCGCCGCTGGCGGGTCGGGAGCCACGGACCCACTCGTCCGAGGGAACACACGCCCTACAGGTGGCCCACGGCCGGGGTGCCGCTATGCTCCCCGGCATGGTTGTGGCCCGGGCGACCCGTAGCGCGCCGCGGTCCCGCTCTCGTGCAGCGGGCCCGTGGCGAACGTGGGTGCTGGCCGCGCTTCTCCTCACACTGATGTACACCCACGGTGTCAGCGCGGAGAGCGCCGCAGGCCATGCCCACCTCGGGGCGCCGACCAGCGTGGCCGCCCTGAACGTTCAGGACCCGGATCCCGCCGAGCACAGCCACGAGGCGCCCGGCCCGCACTCCGGCCAGGGGCACACCGACCACCGGGATGCTCCGGAGCCCGATCACGCCGCTCACCAGTGCGTGTCCGGCCAGCCCCAACAGGGCGCTGCGCTGCCCGCCCCGTGCGAGGCCCTGATCATTCACCGGCCTCCGTACGCGTATGCATCCGCCGCCGCTCGATTTGTCCCGGCCCTCCGGGCATCTGCGCCCGTGCCGGACTCAGCGGTCCTACGGATCTAAGCCTTCACGCCCGCCAACCGGTCAACGACCTGTCGGGCACACTCGCGAGCCAGCTCCGCCATGCACCAGCGGCGGCTCCGCCATGCCGTGCGATGCGCCTTGGCCACCTGCGACGGCGTGCGAACGCGCAGCGATGGCCGGCTCATGTTGCACCGTGCCCGGCGGGTCCGATCTTCGGCCCCGTCCTGCCCTCCTGCCTCGTTGAGAGCGCCAGGCCCCACTGAACTTCCCCTTGAAGGGTCCGCTTTGTCCTCCTCACCCAGTCTCGCCACGACACCCCCGGCCCCCGCTCCGGCGCAGCCGACCCGCAGCCAGCGACGCTCCAACAGCAGACGGGAAAGCGCCTCCCTGCCGTGGCGCTATCTCGGCTACGTCGGCTACTACGTGGGGGCCGGCCTCATCAGCGGAGCTGTCGTCCACCACCCCATGGCCCCTGCCCGTTACTCGCTTATCGCCGCGTCCGGTGTACTGGTCTTCCTGCTCGCGACCGTCCTCAACGACCTCATCCTCGCGACCGAGAGGCAGCCCCTGTCACGCGTACTGCGCGTGCTCGGCACCTCGACCATGCTCTCCTTCGGCCTGGGCATGCTCAGCGGCGGCATGCAGCACTTTGCAGACCTCCCTGAACGCTGTGCCGTGCTGATACCGCTCGGCATCGTCCTGTCCTTCGTCGCCTTCTTCCTGAAGGAGGCCAAGAGGCCGTGGCGGCGCATCTTCAGCCTCATGGGCCTGGCAATCCTCGTCGTGACGGCCCTCACCTTCCTCGGCCTTCGCCACATCGCCCCCACCATGGCGGAGTCCGGAGGCGGGCACAGCCACAGCGATGTCGTGCCCGAGAAGGAAAGCGACGAAGACCCCGAGGGCGACCACAACAGCGACACCACCGCTCCGACCTCCCAGCCCACCGCCTCTCCGAACGCCACCCACCCCAGCCAGGAGCCCGGGCACGACGACGGACACCAGCACTGAGCCGACCCGCGTCCGCCGTCCCGGGTCTGAGACAGCGCGGCCCGAGTGCCTGACCAGTCGGCGACTGCATCGATTTGCCGCCAGACCTGATGCCGCCCTGTCGGAGCCCACATTGCCTGCGCAGGCGCCGGCCCCCGGCGGCGGGGTCAGCGCGGCTGCGGGATCTGCTCGCGCTGGCGGCGGCGCCCGTAGCGGGTCACCCCGCGCGGCTTGAACACCGACAGGGCGGCCGCCGTCAGCAGGACCAGCAGGGCGGCGGCCGCGTCCGCGATCAGCTGGATGCGCATGCCCTCCAGCTCGCCGCCCGCGAGGGCGGCCCGGGCGGCCGCGTCGGACAGGTGTCCGACCGGCTGCATGTGAACCAGCAGCAGAAGGGTCGCGACCACGGTGATCAGCAGTTTCGCGATGACCCAGTAGTGCCGCAGCAGCCCCCACACCGTGCCCAGGGACTGCACCAGGCCGGTCAGCAGGGAGGCGACGCTGAGTGGGACGATCACGTACCAGCCGATCACGTCCATGGCCAGGTAGGCGCCCCGCACGGTCTGGGGCGCGGTGCTGGTCAGGCCCGCAATGGCGAGGGCGAGGAACGCCGCGACCGCCCCCAGCCAGCCGACCGAGGCGGTGACGTGGAGCGTGAGGGTCAGCTTGCGCAGCCGCGGCGGGAGCAGGGTCACGGTGCGTGCCCCGTCATGCCGCCGCCGGCCAGGTGCACGATCACGAACACCACGACCAGGACGACGGCGATCGCCGCGGAAACCTTCACCCAGCGCGGTGCCCCCTCGCCGTCGTCATCGTGACGGTCCGGTGAGCCTGCCATGACGCCTCCACCCGCTTTTTCGATACACTCTGTCTCTACCTGAAACCGAGTGTATCTCCTGTGGACGCCCGTATCCTGGGTGGGTGCCGAAGCTGTGGAACGAGACGATCGACGCGCACCGCGCCGCCGTACGTGAGGCGATCCTGGACACCACCGCGAAGCTGGTGGCCGAGGGCGGCCTGCGGTCGGTGACCATGTCCCAGATCGCCGAGCAGACCGGCATCGGGCGGGCCACGCTCTACAAGTACTTCTCCGACGTCGAAGCCGTCCTGCTGGCTTGGCACGAACGCCAGGTCGACGGCCACCTCAAGCAGCTCTCGGGTATCCGCGACCAGACCGGCACGGCCGTGGAGCGCCTGCGAGGGGTGCTGGAGGCGTACGCGGGCATCGCCCGGCAGCGGCACGGCGGCGAACTCGCCGCCCTCCTGCACCAGGGCGAGCACGTCACCCACGCAGAGCGGCACCTGCACGGCATGCTCCAGCACCTCCTTGCCGAGGCCGCCGAGGCCGGTGACCTGCGATCCGACGTACCGCCCGCCGAGCTCGCCCAGTACTGCCTCCACGCCCTGACCGCCGCAGCCGCCTTGACCTCCCAGGCCGCCGTGGCCCGCCTGGTCGCCGTCACCTTCGACGGCCTGCGCCCGATTCCCTGAACTACTGGCACTTCACCTCCATGTCGCCCGACGGGTGACCCTCCTGGCCGAGGAGCTCACTGGTGCAGTCCGCCAGATTCCGCCAGGCCGGGTCGTACTCGGGCCGAGGAGCGGTGCCCTCCGGAGCATCCGGGGGCAGCCCGGTGACGGCAAACGCCGTCGCTTGTCCTTTGACAGCGAACCCGGTCGCTGCGTCTTCCAATCCGGTCGACGCCGCCGGCGTCACCCCGCAAGGGCCCTGTACGAGAGGCCACTTGGACAGGGAAAACGCAACTTCGACATGGCTCGCAGAGGCAGCTACCTTCACCTGGTCTTCGGCGGTTGCCCACGTTCGCACAGGGGTTTCTTCAGGCTGAGCCATCCGCAACGGGATGAGTTGGTCACGCCCCACGAATCCTCGCCCCCATGCGTAAGCCACCGAACCGGGTCCACATCAGGCACCCCCAACCAGGGAGAGACGCATGACCCATCTTGCTCTGTACACATTCGGCGTCCTGAAGTCACCTCTCGCCGATCCCGGACCTCTCACGCGCGAGTTCTACGACATTGGTGAGACCGTCTACCGGAAGATCAGTCAGCACCCCGGATACCTCGCGCGTGCTGAAGCGGCAGACGGCGACCGGGGCGTGCTCTTCGAGGCGGACTGGGGTGCATGGGGAGAGTTCGCCGTACCGACTTGGTACCGCAAGGGCCGTACTGTGGAAACCACCGCCCTGGCCACAACCCTCTCACTCTGGACCGACCTGCGCCCCGCCTTCGACGCCGTCTACACCGGTCTGCACCGTGGGGCGCTGAACAGGCGCTACGACTGGTTCGAGAGGACAGGGCACCCAAATTACGTGTTCTGGTGGGTCTCCGACGGCGTGATACCCACCTGGCAGGGCGGGGTTTCCAGGCTGGAACACCTCCACGACCACGGCTCCGCGCCGCACGCCTTCACCTTCCACCACTCGTTCGCCCCGGACGGAACTCCGACCAGGATCAAAGACATCGGGCCGAAGAGCGACCAGGTTCGCTGACAAGGAAGCCTGAACGACTGGGTTCGCTGTCAAACGCCTCGAGTCGGGGCCGATGCCCGGCGCGTCTCTCGGGTGTCCAGCCGCCAGGGGCGGGAGACGGTTCCGTCGGGTTCCCAGCCGTGGGCGCGCATCCTGGCCGCCTCCTCGGGCCGCCCGGCTGCGTCCAGAGTGTCGGCCAGTTCGAGCCAGGCGTAGCTGCCGTCCCGCCGCGCGGCCTCCCGCAGCCAGTCGAGCGGCTCCTGGGCACGCCCGGCGCGGCGCATCGCCGTCAGGATGGCGGCCCAGGTCGCTGGGTGGCCGTCGTGGAGGACGGGCCCGCCGAGGGTACGGAGCCAGGCGGCGAGCTCGTCCCCGCGGCCGGTGCGCAGCAGGTGGCCGGCGACGGCTTCGATCGAGGCCGTGTTCCCGGCCTCGGCGGCGGCCCGGTGCGCGGCCAGGGCCTCCTCCGGGCGGCCCAGTTCTTCAAGCAGCCCGGCCATGGCGGGCAGGGTGTCGCTCAAGCCCGCCGCGGCGGCGGACCGGTGAACGGCCAGTGCTTCGTCGGGCCGGTCAAGCCGTCGCAGGAGCGCGGCCAACGCGGGCAGGGCATCCGTCGAGCCCGCCTCGGCGGCGGAGCGGTAGGCGGCCAAGGCCTCGTCCGTACGGCCCAGTCGGACGAGCAACGCGGCCGTCGCGGGCAGGGCCGCGGTCGATCCGCCGTCGTGGGCGCGGCGCCACCAGAGCAGCGCCTCCTCCGGTTCGTCCGCCTCGGCGAGGTGACCGGCCAGCCACTCCATCGCCGGGACGTGCCCGGCCTCGGCGGCCTCGAGGTAACGGCGGTGCGCCTCCTGCGGGCGCCCGCCCTGGGCGTGGAGTTCAGCGAGCAGCGAACGGAAAGCCGGGGTGTCTCCGGCCTTCTCCAGCTGCCGGAGAAGGGCCGGATCCTGGCTGAGGTGGATCAGCAGCCGGGCAAGCGCCCAGTGGCGCTCGCGGGCGTCCTCCTCGGATGTGGGGGCTCCAAACGCGTACTCCCGTAGCAGCGCCAGGCCTTCCTCCTCGCGGCCGGTGCGGATCAGCAGGGCGGCGGCCTGGCTCACCGAGCTGCCCTTGCCCGCGGCGATCTCCCGCCGATACACGCCGAGGGCCTCCTCGTCGCGGCCCACGTGTTCGAGCGTCGAGCCGGCGAGCCACGCCGAGCCCACGAGCCCCGCGTCGACCGCGCGCAGCAACAGGTCGGCGGCCTCTTCGTGGTGGCGACGCTGGGCGAGGATCCAGCCGACCTCCTCCAGCGCCTTGGGGTGGCCCGCCGCGACGGCACGCTCGCACCATTCGAGCGCTTCGGCCACCCGCCCGGTCTGGGCCAGGACTTCGCCGAGTTCCGTCATCGCGACCGGGTCGCCCGCCTCGGCCGCGGGCCGCGTCCAGGCGAGGGCCTCGTCGTAGCGCTCGTTCTCCCACAGCAGCTGGTGGACCCGGGAGCCCGCGCCGGGCGCCCCGGCGGTGGCCGCCCGCGCGCCGAGGTGGACGGCCAGCCTCAGGAAGCCGTGGTCCTCCGCCGACCGGGCCACTTCCGGGAGGGTCTCCGGGTCGCTGTGGCGCAGGAGCGCCTCCCAGAGGCCGGGGGGCGCGGGGACGGTGGCGCGGGTGCGGCGGCCGTGCTGCTCCAGGTAGTCGGCGAGTTCGTAGCGGACGAGCCCGGGCTCGGGATCGCCCGGCCGGGGGCGTACGCGGGTGAGCGGGCCGCGGCCGCCGCGCAGGGGTGCGCACAGGACGGCGACGGCTTCGTCGAGGGAGTCGTCGTGGAGCTGGTCGTAGTGACGGTCGAGAAGGTGGTGGGGCGCGGCGGCGGCCAGCAGGTCGTGGGAGAGCAGGCGGCCGTGGCCGAGGCGGCGCGCGTCCATGGCGGCCTCGATCAGGGCCCGTTCGACCGGGGTGGCGGTCTCGTACCGCTCCACGAGCGCGGGGCCGCCGCCGATGTACTGCGCGACCTGGCCCTGTTCGGCCTTGAGGGCGGCCTCGGCGAGCCGCTCGTCGCCGCGGGCGAGGTCCCGCAGCAGCCGCATGTCGGCGTCGTCGAAGACCTCGGGTACGGACAGGGACGCGCCGGTGAGCAGGGCGCGGCTCTGGGCGTGCGGGTCGGGGGCGCCGGGCGGGGGCACGGCGGTCAGGGCCCTCCAGCGGTCGGGCCAGAGGGTGCCGAGGACGAGGACGGGGGCGCGGGCGGGGTCGTGGAGCAGTTCGCGCAGATGGGCGGCGACCCGTTCTCCGGCCGGGCCCTCCAGATGGCGCTGGGTTTCGTTGAGCCACAGGACGGTGTGGGGTCGTACGGCGTCGATACCGGACAGCAGCGCCTCGGCGGGGCCGGGGGCAAGCGGGTGCCAGAGCCACCACCCGTCGGGCAGGATGCGGACGGCCTCCCACAAGGCTCTGGTCTTGCCGGTGGAGGAGCCGCCGACGAGGACGACGACCGTGCTGTGTCCGGCGGCGGCCCGCCGTACCGCCTCGGCGAGCCGCCGGTCGTGCGCGCGCGGCACGTACGGCGGCAGCGGACCCCGCTCGGCTCCGTCGCCGCCCTCTCGCACGTGGATCGGTTCGTGCACCTCCAGGGCGAACGGGTCGGTGTACGCGGCGAGGGGGCGGCCGACAGGCGGCCGGGCCATCTCCCCCGCACCGGCCGCACCGACCGCGCCGTCCCGGAGGTCCCGCACGTCTCGCGTGTCCGGCCCGCCGGGGCCTCCGATGACGAGCCGCTCGATGCGCTGCGCCTGGATTACGGTTTCCTGGCGGCCGCCGTGGACGCCCTGGGTGCCCGTGCTGTCGCCGCTCATGGCCCCATCATCGCCCGCCCGTGCGGCGTCCGGGTCGGGAACGGCAGCACCGGGCCGGGCCCGGCGGGCGGCCGTTAGCGCGACGCGCGCAAGGCGCCGTTCACACAGGCGAGTTCATCCGGGTCGGCGGACCCGGCAGATGGACCGGGCCGACGGACCGGGCCGACGGACCGGGCCGACGAGTTTCGTCCCACGGCTGACCCGCACCGACCGCGTCAAGGTGACGGTGCTGACCGCGGGGTGGCTCGTCGGCCTCGTCTTGTTCTGGACCTGGTGGCTACGGCCCGAGCCCCGGGGCGCCGCCCCGCCCAATGACATGGCGCACCGCGATGAAGCAGATGCAGCCGATGAAGCAGCGGAATGGGCCAATCGCCGCCGCTCACGCGGGGCCGCGAGGGTGGGCCGAGGGCCGGTCGGGGGTGACAAGGGTTTTCCCCGTATCGAGTTCACCTGGACGTTCCCTACTGTCTGCCGCACCGGCGCATCCCATCCTTCGCCTGTTGCCCGACAGATCCCTCTGTCAGGTGCATGCGAAGGCGCCCGCCGGGGACGGCCCACACCCGGGGCCGTCGCGTCGGCGGCGGCGCGCGGGCATCCGGCCCGAGGGAACCGCGGATCGCACCCCCACACCGCACCGCGTTTCCCGCGCCGCCCGCCCGCGCTCCGCAGCACCACGTCGTCAGTGAAAGGGAACACCTTGAACGGTTCCAGGCGCAGACTCATATCCGCCGTGGCCGCCGGCGCCACGCTCGCGGGTGTCGTTGCCACCTCCACCGTGGCGTTCGCCGCCGCCCCGGCGGAGCCCTCGCCGAAGCCCGCACCGGCTTCGCAGTCCATGGCCGCTCTGCCCTCGGCGCCGGTCGAGAAGGTCATCGTCACCTACAAGTCGCGCACCGCCGAGGCCGGTTCCAACGCCGCCGCGAAGAGCGACACGGCCGCCAAGGCCAAGCAGACCGGCGAGGCCCTCACCTTCGAGCGCCGCCTGTCCGGCGGCGCCGCCCTGGTCGACCTGGGTGACACGGCCACCAAGCAGGACGTGACCGACGTCCTCGCCGCCTTCCGCGCCGACCCGTCGGTGGCGGCCGCCGAGCCGGACATCCGCGCCTACCCGATGGCCGTCACGCCCAACGACACGGACTACGCCAAGCAGTGGGACCTGTTCGAGCCCACCGGCGGCATGAACGTCCCCGGCGCCTGGGACAAGGGCACCGGCAGCGGGGTCACCGTCGCGGTCATCGACACCGGTTACGCCGCCCACAGCGACCTGGCCGCCAACGTCGTGCCCGGCTACGACTTCATCTCCACCTCCGCGGACGCGCGGGACGGCAACGGCCGCGACGCCGACGCCAAGGACGAGGGCGACTGGAACGCCACCGACAACGAGTGCGGTCTCGGCTCCAAGGCGAGCAACTCCTCCTGGCACGGCACCCACGTCGCCGGCACCATCGGCGCGGTGACCAGCAACGCCAAGGGCATCGCCGGTATCGCGTACAACGCGAAGATCCAGCCGGTGCGCGTCCTCGGCAAGTGCGGCGGCTCCTCCGCCGACATCGCCGACGCGATCACCTGGGCCTCCGGCGGCACCGTCCCGGGCGTCGCGGCCAACGCGACCCCGGCGAAGGTCATCAACCTCAGCCTCGGCGGCGCCAGCTCCACCTGCCCGAGCGTCTACCAGAACGCCATCAACGGCGCCGTCCAGCGCGGCACCACCGTGGTCGTCGCCGCCGGCAACAGCAACGCCAACGCCTCCGGCTTCACGCCCGCGAACTGCGCCAACGTCATCAACGTGGCGTCCACCAGCCGTGAGGGCAACCGTTCGTTCTACTCGAACTTCGGCTCGATCATCGACGTCTCGGCCCCCGGCGGCGAGACCCGCCGCGGCACCGACACGCCGGGCACCGTCACCACGCCCGAGAACGGCATCCTCTCCACCCTGAACGCCGGCACCACCGTCCAGGCGGGCGAGAACTACAAGCCCTACCAGGGCACTTCGATGGCCGCTCCGCACATCGCCGGCCTCGCCGCGCTGCTGAAGTCCGCGAAGACCACGCTGACCCCGGCCGAGATCGAGTCCGCGATCAAGACCAACGCCCGTCCGCTGCCCGGCACCTGCACCGGCGGCTGCGGCACCGGCATCGCCGACGCCACGAAGACGGTGAACGCGGTCACCGGCACCACTCCCCCGGCGGGCAACGTCTTCACCAACGCGACCGATGTGACGATCTCCGACAACGCGACCGTCTCCTCGTCCCTCGCCGTCACCGGCCGCACCGGCAACGCCCCCGCCGCCCTCAAGGTCGGCGTGGACATCAAGCACACCTGGCGCGGCGACCTGGTCATCGACCTGATCGCCCCGGACGGCACCGTGCGCAACCTGAAGACCTCCTCGGGCTCGGACAGCGCCGACAACGTGCTGGCCACCTACACGGTCGACGCCTCCAGCGAGGTCGCGAACGGCACCTGGAAGCTCCAGGTCCGCGACGTCGCCTCGGGTGACACCGGCTACATCGACTCCTGGAGTCTCACCTTCTGAGACGAGCTCACAGAAGCATCGTCGCTGGTCAGGGGCGCGTCCGCGGGCATATGCCGCGGGCGTGCCCCGCCGTCGTCGCGGTCTGTACCTGTCCGTATGCCGGACGCGGGGCCTGGACGGCGGGCATGTCCTTCGTATTCTCTGCTCGAACGGGCAGGGGGCCCGCACGCCGGAAGGTGGTGGTGGGCATGACGACGACAACGGCGTACCGGCCCGCGCCCGTCGGCCGCGCGGAGCTCCTCGGCCGGCTCGACCGGGTCCTGCACACCCGTGGCCGCGCCCTGCTCACCGGCCCCGCCGGCGTCGGCAAGACCGAACTGGCCCTCGCCGCGGCCGCCCGCGCCGAGGCGCGCGGCGAGACGGTGCTGTGGCTCGCCACGCTCCCCGCCGACCGGGGCATACCCGGCGCGGCCGCCGCCGCGCTGGTGGCGTCGGTGGCGGCCGCCTGCTCCGCCGAGGAGTACGACGTCCTGGCCGGGCTGCCCGGCCCGCAGCGCACCGCGGTCGCCATGCTCAGCCGCGAGGCGCCCATCCCCGACGGCGGCTGGGACCCGATCGCCCTGCGGCTCGCCCTCGCCCAGATCCTGCGGACCCTCGCCGCGCACGGCCCGGTCCTGCTGGTGGTCGACGGGGTCCAGCGGATCGACCCGGACAGCGCCGACCTGCTGCGCTTCGCCCTGCACCTGGCCCCGGCCGCGCTGCGCGCCATCGCCGTGGAGACACCGTCGGGATACGGATCCGAGCCGCTCACGGCCGGCGAGGCCGGCGAGGCGGAGGGGCTGTGGGTGCCCTCCGAGGCCGATGTGCTCTTCGTCCCGCCGCTGCACGCCGACGAGATCGCCGAACTGCTCATCCACCACCGGCTGCCGTCCCGGATGGCCGGCCGGATCCACAAGGCCAGTGGCGGCAACCCCCGCCTCGCCCTCGCCGTCGGCCGCTCGCTCGCCGACGCCCGTACGCCCGTGCACCACGCCGAGGCGCTGTCGCTCTCCGGCCGGGCCCGTGACGTGGCCCGCCAGCTCCTCGGCGCCACCTCACCCGCCGTACGGGCCACCCTGCTGCTCGCCGCACTGGCGCTGCGGCCGACGGCCTCGCTCATCCGCCGCACCGGCCGCCCCACCGCCGAGGCGGACCTCGCCGCCGCCGAACGGGCCAATCTGATCTCGCTCAAGGAGGACGGCACGGTCGGCTTCACCGCCGGGGTGCTGCCGTCCACGCTGGTCCACGACGCCTGCTGGACCCAGCGCAGCGCCGGACACGCGGCGCTCGCCGGTGTCGTCGACGACCCGGTCGAGGCGGTACGGCACCGGGCGCTGGCCACCGACGTCCCCGACGAGGAGCTCGCCGCCGAGGTCGCCCGGGCCGCCGAGACGGCCCGGCGCCGGGGCAACAGCGCACTCGCCGCCGAACTGGCCCTGCTGGCCGCCGAGTCCACGCCCGTGCAGTACGGCGAGCGGCGCATCGCCCGCCTCCTGGACGCCGCCGAGGAGGCGGCCCGGGCGGCCCGCGCCGATCTGGCGATGCGGGCGGCGACCGATCTGCTGGCCCGGGACGCCACCCCGGCCCAGCGGGTCCGCGCCCGGCTCGCCGTCCTGGACACCGCCGGGCAGGGGCTGACCGGCCTGGACGAGATCTATGTCCACGCGATGGAGGACTCGGAGGGCGACACGGCCCTGCGGGCCGCCGTCCAGCTGCGGCTCGCGGTGAAGTACGTGCTCGCCGACGGCGATCCGGTACGGTCCCGGGCGGCCGCGGTCACCTCGGCGGCACTGGCCACCTCGGTCGGCGACCGGCAGACCGCGGCCAGGGCGCTGACCGTCCAGGCACGCATGGACCGCTTCCTCGGCTCCCCGGACGCGGAGGCGGTGCTCACCGAGGCGCGGGCGCTGGAGATGGTGGAGCGGCCGCTGGGCATCCGCAACGCCGCGCAGATCCTGACCATCCGCCATGCCCTCTTCGACGACCGGCTGGTGGAGGCGCGCGACCAGCTGCAGGCGCTGCTGCCGCTGGTGGAGCGGCGCGGTTCGGTGGAGGACACCATCGAGCTGTTCTCCACGCTGGCGGCGGTGGAGGCCCGCCAGGGGCAGTGCGCGGCCTCCCTGGCGCACGCCGGGCGGGCGCTCGCGCTGACGCTGGAGGCCGGCCTGTCGCCGGGTCCCGCCTGGTACACGCTGGCGCTCGCGGAGACCGCAGGCGGCAGCTTCGCCCGGGCGCTCAGCTACGCGCGGCGCAGTGTGCGGGCCTCCGAGGAGGAGGGCGACCATGTCTTCCTCTCCCGCAGCCTGTACGCGCTGGGCCGGGTCCAGCTGGTCACCGGCGATGTGGCGGCCGCCCTGGAGACCCTGCGGCGGGTGCAGAGCGGTGAGCGGGAACAGTCGGCCGTGGACCCGTCGATGCTGCGCTGGCACGAGGAGCTGGCCGAGGCCCTGCTCGCGGGCGACTGCCCGGAGGAGGCGGCGGCCGTGCTCGCCGAGGTCCGGCCGGTCGCCGAGCGGCTGGGACGTACGACGGTGCTGCTGGGCTGCGACCGGGCGTACGGGCTGTATCTGGCGGGGTCGGGCAAGGCGGACGAGGCGGCGGAGCTGCTGGCCGCGACGGCGGAGCGGTTCGGGCGGGCGGGTCTGCCGCTGGAGCGGGGCCGGGCGCTGGTGGCGCTGGCCCGGGTCGAGCGGCGCCGTCGCCGCCGCTCCGCGGCGCAGCACGCGCTGCACACCGCGGCGGGTGTGTTCGAGCGGGCCGGGGCGGCGCCCTGGCTGGCGCTGACGACGGAGACGCCGGTCCGTACGCACGAACCGGCGCCGCCGCGCGGGGACGCCGTGTCCGCGCTGACCGAGGCGGAGCTGCGGCTCGCCCTGATGGTCGGCCAGGGCGCCAGCAACCAGGAGGCGGCGGCGAAGCTGTACCTCAGCGTGAAGACCGTGGAGGCCCGGCTGACCCGCATCTACCAGAAGCTCGACGTCCGCTCCCGCGCCCAGCTGGCCACGGCCCTCACCCACCGCCCCCAGGCGGCCGGGGACCCGGTGGACTGAGCCGGTGGACCGTGGCCGTCCGCCGGGGAACCCGCCGGCTCCCCCGGCCCGGGCCCAGGGCTGTGCGGACGGCTCACACGGTGAAGGGGCGCTGGCGCAGGAACCGGGGCGTGGGCGTGCCGGTGGTGTAGAAGTTGGGGCTCTGGGTGGCGGGCATCCGGCTCTGGATCGTGCGGTGGAAGGCGCGGTGGCCGCCGCGGAAGGCTCCCCGGTCCCAGACCCGCAGCAGCGTCTCGGTGAAGGCGCCGTTGACCGGCCCGTCAGAGGCGAGCTGGTTGTCCTGGCAGGCCGAGATGAGGACCACGCCCGGCCCGGGCGCCTGGCCGTCGCGGTTCTTCAGGGTGCGCTGGAGCTCGTCGAAGAAGCCCTGGTCGCGGTCGTAGATCTGCTGCTGGCGGACGACGGGCATCAGCCGGGAGGCGGCCTCCAGCTGCTGCGGGTCGCTGGTCTGGAACTGGGCCTCCATCGCCATCGGGCTGATGACGCCCTGGACGCTCTCCACCGCGCTGCCGCTGTGGCAGCAGTCGAGCAGGGCGAAGATCCGTACACCCTCGTCGAAGCGGCGCAGCTCCTGGTGGAGCTCGTCGTCGAGGAACTGGCGGTCGAAGAGGACGAGGGTCTCGTCGAAGTCGTCCGGCTCGTCGTCCGGCCCGGTCCGGTCGGGGACCTGGCCGCCGTGGCCGGAGTAGGTGAAGAGGAAGATGTCACCTTCGGTGAGCTTGGCGGCCGCCTTGCGGAGTTCGGCGGTGACGTTGTCGACGGTGCCGTCGGGAGTCATCAGGGTCGTGTCGCCGAATCCGGCGCGCCGGGCGAGCTCCGCCATGTCGCGGGCGTCGTTCTCGCAGGCGACGAGCCGGCCGTCCCAGCCGTCGTAGCGGGCGGGGTCGACCTTGTTCAGTCCGATGTGCAGGGAGAGACCGGTGGGCATGAGACGCTCCTTCGGCAGGGGGGTGTCACGGAAATCCGTTCCGTGACCGCCGCCGCGGTGAACCCCGTGCCGGACAGCGCCCCCCGATCGGTCCTGTCCCGGCCGCGCTCGGCCCACAGCCCGCGACCTTGCGACGTCACATACCGAGTGAAACCATGACAGATGTCAGGTAGTCCCTCTCAGGCTCCCCCCAGGGGCGGCCGGGCAGGTGCGGTATGCCGCTCACCGATACCGAATGGGACATGGTCACCGGCTGGGTGCGGGACTTCATCCTCGACACCCCCGACCCGTACACCCCGATCAAACAGCTCGGATTCTCCCAGGAATTCATCGGCGCGCTCCCTCTGACCACGAAGGCCGGGGAGAACGCGGTGGCGCTGGTACGGGCGGCGCGCCGGAGCATCGCCTCCCAGCTCCTGCTCCTCGACGGGCTGCTCCGTGACGACGCGCTGAGCTCGCTGGAGGCCGGGACCACGGTGACGCACTACCGGGCCGTGCTCCTTGAGGACCAGGCCGAGCACGCCTCGCCCCAGGACCACTTCCAGAGCAGTGTGCTGAAGAACGGCACCGAGGTCTTCATCGACCGCGCGGAGCTGCGCGAGAGGCTGCGCGAGTTCGTCACGGACACCGAGAAGACCGTGCTGGTGGTCGACGGCGAACCGGACAGCGGCCGCTCCTACACGTACCACCTGATCCGCCACCTGGGGCAGCACTGCGGCTTCCGTCCCGTGCGGGTCACGCTCTCCCGGACCTCCACGGCCGCCGGTGTGGTCCGGCGGCTGACCGAGTTCGTCGCCGACCCCCGCACCCCGATCACGCCCTTGAACCCGACACAGTTGAACGATCCACTGCCGACGCTCGACGACGCCGTGCACAGCGTGGTCCGGCTGGCGACCGCGGCGGACGAGCAGTTCTGGCTGGTGCTCGACGACTGCGACAAGCTCGACGTCACCTCCGACGTCTGGGACTGCATCGGAAAGCTCGCCCTGGCCATCTACGAACACACGCCGGTGCGCCAGGAGACCGCGCCCCGGCTCGTCCTCCTCGGCTACTCCCCGACGATCCGTCAGCTTCCTTACGAGATAAGCAAGAACGAGTGCCGGGACACCGCGCGGATGGTCGGGGCGGACGATCTGGGCGAGTTCTTCGGCCAGTTCTTCGCCGCGCAGCCGCTCCCCGGTGAGAGCGCCGGTCCTTCGCCCGACAAGGCCGCCGCCCTGGTGGACACGGCACGGTCCGCGGTGCTCGCCGCCGCCGAGGCCGGCGACGGCGACAGCTACATGCGCAGGCTCTGTACGGCGGTGGAAGGCACCGTCCGCGTCTACCGCTCCCTGGCCCCCGGCGAGGACTTCGCCGAGCGGCTCCACGCCGAGCTGCGGCCCACCGAGGGCGGCGGGCCGCCCCCGATGCCGGACATCCGTCGGCGCTACCGCGAAGCGGCTTGCCTGCTCTCCCAGTTCGACCCGGCGCGGCTGCGGCTGCCGGGCGAGGAGCGGGCCACCGGCCGGGCCGCCATGGAGCTCGTGCACGACTGCCGGGCGCTCGGCAGCGCGCACCCCACCACGCTCGGCACCGAGCACACCACCAGCTGGGCCCTCAAGCCCGGCATACGGGAGGCGACGCTGCGCGGCCTCGCGGGGCCGGATGCCGCCCTGGCCGCGCTCGCCGCCAACACCGACCAGTTCCCCGAAGGCCCGGGCCCCGAGCGCACCGCCCTCGCCCATCTCTCCAGCGAGCCGCCGCGGCCGGAAGGCCAGGGCGTCGACGCCCTCACCGGCACTCTCCAGGCCGTGCTGTGGCTGGAGCAGATCCCCGGCGTCACCGGTCTGCCCGATGCGGACCACGTCCAGCAGTTGCTGGAGCGCGCCCGCCTCCTCCAGCCGCTGCAGCGCCTGGTCAAGGACCCCTTCCAGGGCCGCACGGAGGAGCTGGACCAACTGCGCGCCTACGTCGGGCTGCCGGCCGACTCCCCGCAGGCCCGGATCCGGCAGGCCGGGCACGGGCTGCGGCGGGTGATGACCCGCGCCCCCGAGCCGCCCCTGGTCGTCCACGGCCTCGGCGGCATCGGCAAGAGCACCCTGATCGCCAAGTTCCTCCTGGACAGCATGCGCGACTTCCCCTCCGGGTTCCCCTTCGCGTACGCCGACTTCGAACGGCCCACGCTCTCCATCCAGGAACCGACCACCCTGATCGCCGAGATCGCCCGGCAGCTCGCGGTCCAGTACCCCGCCCACCGCGCGGAGCTCGACGCGCTGGCCCATGAGTGCGAGGCGACGGCCGGGCACCAGCGGCAGGAGAAGGACCAGGTCGACGAGTTGTACGAGCTGTCCACCACCCGCCCCACCCTGGGCCGGATCTCCTCCTCCGGCTTCCACGACCGGGCGATCGCCCGCGACACGGAGCTGGCCCTGAAGGTCGCCGACGTCGTCGTACGGGCCGTGGGCACCCCGGCCGGGGAACCGGGCCCCCCGCTGGTGATCGCCCTCGACTCCTTCGAGCAGGCGCAGTACCGCGGCTCGCCCATGCTCGGCCGGACGTGGGCCATCTGGGCCGCGCTCCAGCGGGCCTACCCGCGGCTGCGGTTCATCGTCTCCGGACGCGCCCCCGTGGACCATCCGGCCCGGGTCACCACCCCCCGGTCCATCGCGCTCGGCGACCTCGACCACATGGCGGCCGTCGCGCTCCTCATGTCCGACGGCGTCGACGATCCCCACATCGCCGACGAGCTGGCCGAGCGGGTCGGCGGCCACCCGCTGAGCCTGAAGCTGGCGGCCCGGGCCGCCGTCCTGGCGGGCGGCGCGGCCGACACGCTCAGCGAGCTGGTCGAAAGCCTGCCCGCGCGGCGCCGCTACTTCTACCGCAAGGTCGACCAGATGCTCGTCCAGGGGGCCTTGTACGAACGCATCCTCCAGCACATCGCCGACCCCGAGGTCCGTGAACTGGCCCAGGCCGGCCTTGCGCTGCGGGTCATCACCCCCGAGCTGATCACGGAGGTCCTCGCCGAGCCGTGCGGCCTGCGCATCGACACGGCCGAGCGGGCCCGCCGGCTCTTCGGGGTGCTGTCCCGGCTCGACCTGGTCGAACCGGCCGGGCCCGAGGCCGTACGGCACCGCCCCGACCTGCGCGCGATCATGCTCCGCCTCGCGGACAGCGCCCGTACGGACGTCATGCGCGCGGTCGGGCAGCGCGCGGTGGCCTACTACGCGGACCGGGAGGGGCCCGAGGCGCGCGCCGAGGAGATCTACCACCGGCTGCGCCTCAACGAGAACCCCCGCTCGGTGGAGCGGCGCTGGACGACCGGGATCGAGCGGTACCTCGACGGCGCCGACCAGGACATGTCCCCGCGGTCCGCCGCCTTCCTCACCGGTCTGCTCGGCGGGCACGTACCCGAGCAGGTGCTGGCCGAGGCCGACCAGGAGGACTGGGAGCGGATCGCCGCCCGCGAGGTCGAGGACCTGCTGGCCCAGGGGTACACGGAGGCGGCCGCGGCCCGGCTGGCCGAACGCAGGCCCTGGACCCCGGGCAGCCCGCTCCATCCGCTGCTGGTCGAGACCCTCGCCCGGCAGGGGCACACCGCGCCGGCCCGTGAGACGGCCGAGGCGGCCGTCGACCGGGCGGAGGAGGCGGGCTTCCCCGAACTCCAGCTGGAGCTGCTGCTGTTGTCCGCCCGGCTCGCCGAGGCGGCGGGCGACCCGGGCGCCGCCGACCGCGATCTGACGGAGGCCGAGGACATCGCCACCGTCCTCGGCCGGGACTTCGAGGCGATGGGCGCCCTGCTCGCCCGCGCCCGGCTGGCGGAGCGGACGCCCGGGAATCCGGGCCGCTCCGAGGTCGACGACCGGCTCGCCCGCAGGCTGCGCCGGCTGCCCGACAGCGCGCTCGCCGAACAGCCCGTACTGGTCCGGGCGGTCGCCGCGGAGGTGTGCGACCAGGACCCGGCGGCGCTCGACCACACCCTGGAGGTCGTGGGGCTGCCGCAGTCCGACGACGGCGTCGTGGAGGCGCTCGCCGAGTCCATCGGACGGGCGGCCGCCGAGCAGCCCCAGCTGCGCGCCGCCCTGCTGAAGATCCTCCAGGGCGCCGTCGGCGAGCGGGAACGGCCCCCCGGCGAACCCTCCACCGGCTCCACCCACACGAGCACGACGGGGATCCTGCACGAGGCCCGGCGGCGCGGCACCCTCGACGGGCTGGCCCGCCGGCTGCTTGTCGTACGGGACCGGAGCGGGGAGCTCCTGTCCGGGGTGGCGGCCGCGCTGGGCGCCGGGACGGCCGACGCCGTACCGAACGTGGCACCGCCGCCGTCCCCGGCGGCGGACGCACCGGAAAGGAACGGCCCGAAAGCGGCCTGAGCGACCATGAGCGACCCTTATCTCCCGCCGGACGAGATCGTCCGGCTCAAGGACGCCGCGCTGGAGGCGAATCTCGCGGACCCGTCGATGCGGAAGCTGCTGCTCGACGGCATCCTGCCCCGCTACCGCGGCACGCTGCCGCTGCTCGCCGCGCCGGGGCCGCAGGTGCACTCGGACCTCAACGAGATGAACCGGGTCGAGCGGCTGGTCGACGGCTCCGTACCGCTGGAGATCTGGCTGCGCAACGCCGTCGTGCAGAGCGCCGGGATCACCGCCCCGCTGGAGGTCTTCCAGCGGGCCCTGGACGAGGTGACCCGCAACGCCGCCGGCGAGCCGGACGTGGCGCCGGACGTGCCGGCCGGGGAGACCAAGGAGGAGATCATCTTCCGGGACGACACGGTCCCCTTCGACTTCCTGCGCGGCGGCGAACTGGCCGGTACCGCGGTCGCCCGGATCAAGGTGCCCCCGTTCCAGGCGGGCGCCCCGCTCCAGCCGAACGGTTTCCCGCACACGGGCACCGGCTGGCTGATCGCCCCCGGCCTGCTGATCACCAACCACCATGTGATCAACGCCCGCACCCGCACCGCCGCCGTCCCCCGCGTCGAGGTCGACCGGGCCGACCTGGACCTCCAGGTCCGCGGCTCCCGTTCACGCTTCGACTACCTCTCCGACGAGACGGAGACGGAGGAGGCGAGCGGGTCCGAGCTGGTCGCCTTCGACGAGGAACTCGACTACGCGATCGTGCGCCTGGCCACCCCGCCCGCCCGGCCCGTGCTGCGGGTGGCGAGCGAGCCGCTGACCGTGACGTCGGCCGAGCCGGTCGCGGTCAACATCATCCAGCACCCCGGCGGCCAGCCGAAACGGGTCGCCCTGCGCAACAACCTCGTCTACCAGGCCGACGAGCGGGACGTGCGCTACTTCACCGACACCCGGGGCGGCTCCTCCGGCTCCCCCGTCCTCACCGACGACTGGACCGTGGTCGCCCTGCACCGCGGGACCCGGCGGGTGGAGGACGTCAGCTTCCAGGGCAAGAACACGGCCTTCGTCAACGTCGGCACCCAGATGAGCAGCGTCCTCGCCCATCTGCGGGAGCACAGCCCCGCCGTCCACGCCGAGATCACGGCGGCCCAGTCCCCCTCGACCACACGGCCCGCCGAGACGTGGGCCCGGCAACCGGAGGTGGCGTGAGATGCGCAACGGTTCACCAGTGGCGACCGGTCCCGCACAGGTCTTCGGGGATCTCCTCGCGGTCGCCGAACGGGTCCGCAAGGGCCTGGAGTGGGAGATCTCCGAGTCGTCCGTGGAGGCCCCGGGCGATCAGGCACCGGCCGGGCAGATCTCCCGGTTCGCGCAGGAGGAACGCTCCCGGGTCCTGGAGGCGGGGGTCAGCGGCCTGGAGAAGCTGGCCGCCGGCCGCGAAGGCGACATCGACGAGGACGAGTACTTCGGCGTCGAGGCGATCGTGCTGCTCGAAGGACGTCCGGCGATCCTGATCCAGGGCCAGGACTTCCCCTCCCAGCAGGGTGACTGGGCCGTCCTGGACGGCGCGCGGACCGCCATCCGCGCCTCGATCGCCCGCGTCGGCCGGGTGGAGGTCTCGGGCCACCCTGACCTGGACTGGCTGGGGACGGCGTTCCTGGTCGGCCCGGACGTGGTGATGACCAACCGCCATGTCGCCGTCGAGTTCACCCGGAGCGACGGCGCGGGCTGGACCTTCCGGCAGGGTCTGGCCGCCCGCGTCGACCTGGCCGAGGAGCTGGGCGGCCCCGCCACCGGCGACGGCGCGCTCAGCTACGACGTCACCGAGGTCCTCGGCATCCACGCCGACGTCGACCTCGCCCTGCTGCGGGTCACCCCCTCCGCGGGCCCGCTGCCCACCCCGCTGCCGGTGGCCGCCGAACCCCCCGGCGAGGTGGTGGGCCGGCCGGTCTACGTGATCGGCTACCCGGCCTGGGACGGCCGCCGCAACGAACCGGAGTCCATGCGCCGTATCTTCATGGACGTCTACAACGTCAAGCGGCTCCAGCCCGGCACGGCGACGGAACTGCTGCCCGGGCGGCTGACGATGAAGCACGACTGCTCCACCCTCGGCGGCAACAGCGGCTCCCCCGTCTTCGACCTCGCCGACCACCGCGTCCTCGGCCTCCACTACGGCGGCCGCTACCGCTCGGGCAACTTCGCCGTACCCCTGTGGCAGCTCACCGACGACCCGCTGCTGGCCCGCGCGGGCATCAACTGGGCCTGACCCGGCGTGGGGGCCGGTGTCACTCCTCCTTGACGGGCACGCTGAACCCGCGGTTGCGGATCACGACCCGCTCGACCTCGTCACCGATGTCGAACCTGCCCTCCACACTGGTGGGCGTGACGACCTGCGCCACGGTGCCGGTGGGGGCGATCTCCACCAGGTTTAGATGGAGCTCCTCGGGGACGGGGACGATGGGCGGGGAAGCGAGCTCCAGGGCGAGGGTGAACCCCTCGGTCCTGCACGAACAGGTGCCCCGCACGCTGACCCGGCGGCCGGCCTTGGCCTCCCGGTACGCGACGGCGATGAAGTCGTGAGCTCCGGCCTCGCAGGCGAAGTCGTTGTTCGGATCGGTCATGTCCACTCCCAGCTACTGAAGGGTGCTCGGGTGTCACGCACCGTTTCAGTCTCGGCGCGGCACGCGGCGCCCGCAATCGGAGCCCGGGGCTCCGGCCCTCAGCCGCGTGCGGGTGCGAGTTCCCTTTCGAAGCCGGACAGCAGCGCTTCGAGCGCGTAGTCGAAGCGGGCCACGGCCGCGTCCTCGCCCGCCTCCCGGGCGGCGCTGACCAGCAGCGGGTAGGCGTTAGTGTCCATCGAGGCCAGGCCGCCGGCGCCGTCGACACTGCCCGCCTGCGCGGCGGCGTGGCCGACGACGAAGCTGGTCAGGGAGTACAGCACGTCCAGGGTCCTGGGCAGGGGGAAGCCCGCCTCGTGCAGCATCCTGACCACGGCCTCCATCGTCCGCAGGTTGCGGGGCGTCATGGCGGGCCGGGACAGCAGCAGCGGTACGGCGTGCGGATGCGCGCCGAGCGCGGCCATCAGCGCGTGAGCGTAGGCGCGCAGGTCCTCCCGCCAGGTGGCGGCACCGAACTCCGGGGGTACGGCCTCGGCGACGACCTGCTCGATCATCCCGTCCAGCAGGGCGCTCTTGTTGGGCACGTGGTGATAGAGGGTCATCGCCTCCACGCCCAGTTCGGCGCCGAGCCGGCGCATCGACAGGGCCTTCATCCCCTCTCGGTCGACGAGCCGTACGGCCGCCTCCAGGACGGCCTGCCGCGTGAGCCCCACGCGCTGCCCGCGAGCCCTGTTGGCCGCCATGGCGCCTCTCCTTCCCTCACCGGACGCCCCACGATCCGGGTTGACCATTCTTACGACGTAAGTATAGCGTTCGAGACACAGCCTTACATCGTAAGAATCGCTGTGAGGGACGGGGACGGGGGACGGGGACGATGACCAGCACCGAGCTCGCCAAGGCGGGGGAACCGTCGACAAGGCCACCGGAGAATGCCGGTACCGCGCCGGAGCGCTCCGCGGAGGGGCCGGGCATGGCAGGGCTGCTGCGCCCGTACGCGACGCGCTTCGTCGCCGTGATCGTCCTGCAACTCATCGGCGCGGTGGCGGGGTTGGCGCCACTGCTCGCGGTCGTCGAGCTGAGCCGCACCCTGCTCGCGCCCGGCCCGGTCGACCCTGGCCATGTCCGGTTCATTGTGGTCGCGGGCGCGGTCGGCCTGTTCGTCCGGCTGCTGTTCACCGCCGCCGCGGCGGGAGTCGGCCATCTGCTCGACGGGCGCGTGCAATTGGCGTTCCGCCGGCAGCTGGCCGCGCGGCTGGGGCGGGTCCCGATCGGCTGGCTCGCGCGCCGCCGCAGCGGTGAGCTGGCCAAGCTGGTGGGCGAGGACGTCGCCGCCATGCACCCTTTCATCGCCCACACCCCCGGGGAGCTGGCCTCCGCGTTCGTCGTGCCCCTGGTGTCGCTGGTCTACCTGTTCACCGTCGACTGGCGGCTGACGCTGATCACCCTGATCCCGGTGGTCGCGGCGATGGCGCTGGTCCCGCTGATGATGACTCAGGACCGGCTGCGCGAGCAGGCCGAATTCGACGCGGCGATGACGCGGATCGCGAGCTCCGTCGTGGAGTTCGTCCAGGGCATCGCGGTGGTCAAGGCGTTCGGCGGGGGCGAGCGCGCCCACCGCGAGTTCCGCACCGCCGCCGACGGCTTCGTCGCCACCTTCCGCCGCTGGGTGCACGGGATCTCCCCGATCGCCGCGGGGATGCAGCTGGTGCTGTCACCCCCGTTCGTGCTGCTGACCGTGCTGATCGGGGGCGCGGCGCTCATCACCGGCGGAGAGATGACACCGGCCGATCTGCTGCCGTTCCTGCTGCTGGGGCTCGGGCTGACCGCCCCCGTGGCGGCGCTCGGGCACGGCTTCGACGAGCTGCAGGCCGCCCGCCGCGCGGTGGGCCGGATCCGCGACGTGCTCGCGGTGCCGCCGCTGCCGGAGCCGGCGCACCCTCGCGCGCCGCACGGCCACCGGGTGGAGCTGCGCGGCGTCCACTTCGCCTACGAACCCGGCCACGACGTACTGCGCGGAATCGACCTGGTGCTGGAGCCGGGGACGGTCACCGCGCTCGTCGGGCCGTCAGGAAGCGGAAAATCCACGCTGGTCCAGCTGCTGCCGAGGTTCGTCGACCCGACGAGCGGCTCGGTCCGCCTGGGCGGCGTCGACCTGCGCGAGCTGAGCAGCCGGGAGCTGTACCGGCAGGTCTCCTTCGTCTTCCAGGACGTACGCCTGCTGCGCGCCTCGGTCGCGGACAACATCGCGCTGGCGGTACCGGACGCCCGTCCGGAGGAGGTGGTGCGCGCCGCCCGTCTGGCGAACATCCACGACCGCGTACTCGAACTGCCCCGCGGATACGAGACGGTGATCGGCGAGGACGCCCGGCTGTCGGGCGGCGAGGCCCAACGCGTCGCGCTCGCCCGCGCCCTGCTGGCCGACACCCCCGTCCTCGTGCTCGACGAGGCGACCGCCTTCGCCGACCCGCACACCGAACAGGCGGTGGGCCGCGCCCTGGCGGCGCTGCGAAGCGACCGGACGGTCCTGGTCATCGCCCACCGCCTGGAGACCGTCGTCGGCGCCGACACCGTCGCGGTACTGGAGGACGGAGCGATCGTCGAGCAGGGCCCGCCCGCCGAACTGCTCGCGACGGACGGCGCGTTCGCCGCGCTGTGGCGAACCCGGCACGCGCCGGGCTCCGCGGGCGAGGGTGAGCGGCTGTGACGGCGCTCTCGAGCGCACTGCTCGACCACATCTTCGTACGCCCGTCCGGCGGCGACCGACAAGGAGACCACCCTCGATGATCCGCATGCTGCTGCGCGTGCTGGGCCACCAGTACTCCCGCCCGATGCGCCGCACCCTCGCCCTGATGACTACCACCGCGGCCGTCGAGGGCCTGTCGTATGCCCTGCTGCTGCCCGTGCTGCGGGCGCTGCTCGGGGACACGCCCGGCGACGCCTGGCCCTGGCTGGGCGCGTTCGGCGCCGCGGTCGCCGTCTACGCGGTGCTGCGCTACCTCAGCGACCTGTCGGGGTTCCGCGTCGGCACCGCGCTGCTGCGCGGTGTGTACCACCGCCTCGGCGATCATCTGGCCCGGCTGCCCCTCGGGTGGTACGGCGCGGCCCGGGTGGGAGAGGTGTCCGTCCTGGCCGGCCAGGGGGTGCTGCAGGCGATGAGCGTGATCGCGCACTTGCTGGCGCCGTTCGTCTCCGCCGCCGTGACGCCGTTGACGATCGTCGCCGTGATCCTCGCCTCCAGCTGGCAGCTGGGCCTGGCCGCGCTGGCCGCCGTCCCCGTCGTGGCGGCGATCCAGATCCTGACCGGTCGTTCGACCGCCGCCGAGGACGCGGAGCGCGCCGCACGCGACCGCGAGGCCACCGGCAGGGTCATCGAATACCTCCGAGCCCAGCCGGTGCTGCGCGCCGGCGGCCGGACCGCCGAACGCTTCCGTCTCCTTGACGACTCCCTGCGGCAGGTGCAGCACGCCTCCCGCCGCTCCACGCTGTCCGCGCTGCCGGGCGTGCTGGGGCTGACGCTGACGGTGCAGACGGTGTTCACTGCCATGCTGGTCCTGGGCGCGTACCTCGCGCTCGGCGGGGACATCGGTGCCGCGGAGCTGCTGACGATCCTGGTGCTGGCCGCCCGCTGCGCGGACCCGCTGCTGTCACTGGCCGACCTCGGCGGCAAGCTCCGCGGCGCGCGCGGCGAACTGGCCCGGCTCGACGCGGTGCTGCGCACGGAGCCGCTGCCGCAGGCCGCCGACCCGGTCCAACCGGTGGGTCACGGGGTGGAGTTCGACTCGGTCACCTTCCGGCACGGGGGACGCACGGTGTTCGAGAACCTGTCACTGTCCGTCCCCGAGGGGCAGCGGCTGGCCGTGGTGGGGCCGTCGGGTGCGGGCAAGAGCACCCTGTTGCAACTGCTCGCGCGGTTCCACGACGTCGACGCGGGCGCGGTACGCGTCGGCGGCGCGGACGTACGTGCCATCCGCACGCCAGATCTGATGGCACAGTTCGCCATCGTCTTCCAGGACGTCTATCTCTTCGACGGCACGATCGAGGACAACGTGCGCCTGGGCCGCCCCGACGCCACCGGAGCCGAGGTGCGGGCAGCCGCGGCCGCGGCGCGACTGGACGAGGTGATCGAACGCCTGCCCGACGGATGGGCGACCGCCGTCGGCGAGGGCGGCGCGCGCCTGTCCGGCGGCGAGCGCCAGCGCGTCTCGATCGCCCGCGCGCTGCTGAAGAACGCGCCGATCGTGCTGCTGGACGAGGTCACCTCCGCGCTCGACCCCGTCAACGAGGCCGCCGTCCACGCGGGCATCGAGCGCCTGATGGCAGGCCGCACGGTGGTGATGGTGGCGCACCGGATGCGGACCGTCCGGGGTGCCGATCGCGTCGTCTTCCTGGACGCCGGCCGCATCGTGGAGGAAGGCACCCACGACGAGCTGCTGCGCCGCGGCGGCCGCTACGCCGGCTTCTGGAACCTCTCCTTGGTGCCGGCGGTCGACAAATGATCAAGGGGCCGTCTCAAATTGCTCTGAAACGGCCCCTGACCTGCGACTCTTTCGAGTCGGGACGACAGGATTTGAACCTGCGACCCCTTGACCCCCAGATGCGCGGGCCACCGGGATTGTCTGGACATAACCGACTTAATCCGGGCGCAAGTTGGGCGTGGGGAGGGCTGTCGTGCGCCATCGCGCACACCGTATGGTCCCCAACTGGTCCCTAGACAGTAGACCCTGCCCTGTCATCAGGTACCCGGCAGCGAAGCCTGCCGCACGCCCCAACAGGACTACTCAGCCCTCCACGCCCTCACACTGGGGGCCTGGGCTGGCTCACGAACCACCGCCGCCTCCCCTGCGACTACGAGGCGCACTCCGAAGCCGTGATCCGCCTCGCAATGATCAACCTCATGACCCGCAGACTGACCGCCGCATCCACCCCCACATGGCGCGGCGCATGAACATGCCAGCACGGTCCGTCGAGATCATCATCACCAACCGCGCGGACATCCAGAACTACGGCTGTCCGGTCGGAACCCTCACGAACGAACTCGCCAAACTCGGTCATCCCTCACACCCCCAGGCTGTCGCCGTCTTCGATCTTTTCCGGACGTGGCTTCGGGAACAGTTCGAGGAACTCGGGTCCACAGTCGAGGCCGACGATTTCGCGATGCATGTCCTGGCCCTCAGCCAAGGCGCGTGGCCACCTTGTCCAATGCCTTCCACGACGGCGAGTTCGTGCGGCGGGAGGCCGACCGCCTCGACGCCTGGCTCGACGAGCGCCTCGCAGATCACCCATCACCGCGCTCCTTTCGCTGAGCCGAACGACCCCACCACCAGCAGCAGCAACAACCCATGGAGATTCCGTGTTTGTCGTCCTGCTCCGCTTTGCGGCCAACAAGAGCCAGGCTCCGGATCACATGGCAGGCCATCAGGCATGGATCCAGCAAGGCATGGACGACGGAGTCTTCCTCCTGATCGGAGGCATCCAGCCCGGTCAGGGCGGTGTCGTGCTGGCCCACAACACCACCCTCGACGACCTGCGGCAGCGTGTGGCGGCCGATCCGTTCGTCGCCCACGAGGTCGTCTCGGCCGAGACCATCGAGATCGCCCCGAACCTTACTGATCCGCGGCTCGCGTTCCTGGCGGGCTGAACCTCTGACGGATCGACGTCATCGTGATGGCGGGCTCAGCTGCCGCTCCAAGTCGCGCAGATCCTTCACCAGTGAGGAGCGGACCTTCCGCCCCATCAGGGGCGCGGCCATACGGAAGTAGCCGGCCGTATCGCCCCGGACGCGGATGCAGGCGAGGGTGCCCTTCGGGTCCGGTGCGAAGGTGTAGGTGACATGCATCGGCATGGGCCCCGCGACCGAGACCATGTCCAACAGCCCAGGCGGGTCGTACGCGGCCACACGCAACACGTAGTCGATCCGCTTGCCCAGGAAATACGCCGTACGGGTCACCTCGGCGCCCACCCCGAAGCCGCCCGCGTCGGCTTCCCGTGTCAGCGTCGCCTCGCGGATGCCCTGGGTCCACTCGGCATCATGCCGCCAGTCCATCGCGTACGCCGCCACCTGCTCGCACGCGAACGGGAGTACCCGTTCCACGGTCTCGTCGATTCCCATGCGCTGCCCCGTCTCAGGTACCGCCTGTGCGCAGGTCCATACAGACACCCCGGCCGCGCACCGGCAACCGGGCATGCCGCGGAGCTACCGGCGCGTAGGTAAGGGCGGTCACATACGTGCCCGTGCCATGCGTCCTAGCGTCGGCGGCGAGAGAGGGAAACACGACGCCAGGAAAGGGACGATCACGATGACCACTGCAGCACACGTATCCCCCAAGGTCGCGATCATTCCGCTCCATGCCGCCTGGGGCGCCGCGGCAGGCCTGGTCGGCGGCATCGGCTTCGGCATCTGGATGTCGGTGTCCCGCCCGATGATGGACACCGCGATGATCACGATGGTCGCAGGTCTCCTCGGCTCCACCAACGCCTTCGCGGACTGGCTGATCCACCTGTCCATCGCGCTGTTCGCCGGAATCACCTTCGGTGTCCTGTTCGGGCAGTTCGCGCGGCGCCTCGCGCCCGCCGTCGTCCTCGGCCTCTTCTACGGCGCCGTCTGGTGGACGGTCGGCGCTCTGTGGATCACGCCAGCGAACATGGGCATGCCCGTCTTCGACTGGAACGACGTCACCGCATCCAGCCTCGGCGGCCAGCTCGTCTTCGGCCTCCTGGCCGGCATCACCTTCGCGTCCATGGCCCAGATGGCGGGCACGCCCAACGGCCGGACCACGGAATGACGCCTATACCGTCGGCGTCAACACCTGGTACCGGCTCACCGCTCCGGGGTGCCGAGCCTCTCCTCGGCACCCCGGACGACTACTGTCTGGCCGACAGCGCGGGCGCGCTGGCCATCCCGGCGTGGGGCGCCGCACCCCCGCCCTGGGCACCGGGACGACGCGAGGAACCACACCACATGAACCGCACTGGTGACGACGCTGAGAAGCCGTGGTGCATCTCCGAGGTCGACATCTTCCGCGACCTGAGCGAAGCGGAGATGGATGCCATCGCCGCCGCGGCCCCGATGAAGGCCTGCAGCGCCGGCGAGTTGCTGTACTCACCTTCCCAGCCGTCCGAGGCGCTGTTCATCCTCAAGAAGGGCCGCGTCCGCATCTTCGGGGTGTCCGCCGACGGCCGTGCCCTGACCTGCGCGATCATCAGCCCCGGGACCATCTTCGGCGAGATGGTGCTGCTCGGGCAGCGCATGTACGACAACTTCGCCGAAGCCCTCGACGACGTCACCGTCTGCGTCATGAGCCGCGCCGACGTCCACCGCTTCCTACTCGCCGACGCCCGCATCTCCGACGCATCACCGAAATCCTCGGCCGCCGCCTGACCGACCTCGAACAGCGCCTCCGACAGCGTCTTCAAGTCCGTCCCTCAGCGCATCGCCACCACACTGCTCACCCTCGCCGCAGAGACCCGGCCACGGGTCCTCGGCGGCCGCAGCCCGCAGATCGCGCTCACCCACCAGCAGATCGCAGCCCTGGCCGGCACCTCCCGCGAAACCACCACCAAGGTCCTGCGCGACTTCGCCGACCACCACCTGATCCGCCTCGCCAGGGGCCGCATCACCGTCCTCGACACCCAGCGACTCACCGACCACGCGGGCTGACGTCACCGGACCGCAAGCACCTGCCCGCGCTACACCGACCGCCGCCCGGCCTCCAGTTCACCCGACACCGCTCCGACGCCGACGCCTCCTCGGCCCGTCATGGCTCGTACGGGCCTTCCCTACCTGATTCGCTGCCAGCCCGGTGGCCGAAACCGACTGGACAACCGTGTCCGCGGTCGTCCACCTGGCGGCGCGCCTTATCACCGGGGCCAGGATTGCGGGGCGCGGTGGGAGCACGGACTTACTCCGGTCCTGTCCAGTCGAAGGTGATGTGCTTGCTGGACTGGCCCTCCCGGCTCCAGTGGAAACCGAAGGCGTCGGCACGGTCCGCGGTCGAGCGGCCCCAGGTGGCGACCTGGCCCGGCCCGGTCTCCGAGCCCGGCAGGTTGGTCGACTGGACCCGCGCGCCCTCCGGTGCCGTCGGGCCCGTCAGGGGCACCGCGCTCGCCTCGACCCGTCCCGGGATCGTGGCGCGCCAGCCGCCCAGGTCCTCGTCGACCTCGACCTCGATGGCGGCGAAGTCCATGCCCCGCATCTCAGGGCCGAACATGGTCACCATCTCGGCGGGCCAGCTGCCGGCCTGTCCTCCGAAGATCATCTGCAGCGCTTCGCGCTGCGCTTCATCGGCCCGCTCGTCGAAGAACACCGCCGCGTACGCGTCGCTGTGCTCCGCCCACACGTTGCCGACGAAGGAGCTGAGCATCAGCACGTTGAGGCCGTTCAGGGGCACCTCGCCGTAGTTGCCCTCGCGGATGTGCCAGGCCAGGATGCCGTCGCATTCACCGAAGGTGGGCAGCTGGGCAAAGGAACAGGGGCACGGGACATTGCACCTGCAGGTGTCGAACCAGTCTCCGGCCGCGTGCCATCTCGGGACAGTCGCTGTCGTCTCGGACATCTCATCGCCTCCACACGGCCCTGCACCGGCAAGGAACATCATGGTCGGCAATGCCCCGCCGGACATCACCAGAAGCGCTCGGCGACACGGGTCGTCATGTCGATTCTCTCCCTTCCTCCGCGATGGGAGAAGGGGGAGATGACCCGGGCGTGGGGCGATCTGTACACCCGTGGGACGCGCGCCTAGCCTTGAAGGAAGGGGCTGGCTCCCCGGAGCCGAACAGCGTCCGCAGGAGCGAGTCGAAGATGCACGCTACCTACGCGCCGGACGGAATCCCTGACTCGGGCAGCGGGGTGAGGTATCTCGCCGCTGGCGCGGCCAGGCGCGGCTCCGCGGCCGGCCAGTTGCCCGCCTTGCGTTCCGCGCGTTCCCCACCCGCTCCTCTCGACCCGGCGCCGTCCGCACCGTCGGGCGGCGGAAGTCATCCAGTGATCGGGAGCAGTCATGACGTGGAGTATCTCGGGCAACTACCTGGCTGGTTGCTCATGCGCGCTGGTCTGCGGGTGCGCCGTCGACGCGAAGCCGCACGACCCGCAAGGACGCGAGGAATGCCTCGGATGCGCCGCCTTCCATGTGGCGGACGGGCGCCTGGACGATGTTGACCTGTCCGGGGTGACGTTCGCCTTCTACAACCACTTCCCCTCCAACCTGACGGCCGGGAACTGGAAGGTCGGGATCGTCGTCGACGAGGCTGCCAGCGACGAGCAGGTCGACGCGCTCGAGCGCATTCTGTCCGGGCGCGAAGGCGGTGCGTTCGGTGAACTGTCCCAGTTCTACGGCGAGTACCTCGGCGTGGAGCGGGCGAGTGTCACACTGACGGACGGGGAGAACCTGCGGCTCAGCGTCGGGGGAAAGACCGAGCTCGCATTCGAGCCCCTGCTCGGTCCCGATGGCGGGCCCACGACTATGAAGAACGCGATGTTCGGATTCTCCCCCGAGTTCACCCTGGGACGCACGACAGGGACGTCGAGTGCCTTCGGCCTGTCCTTCGAGCCGGCGTACGGAGAGCAGTCCGACTTCACGTTCTCCAGCGAGCAGCCCGAAGGCGCGCCCATAGGGCGGGGGTAGCGCACAGCCGGCCAGTCCGTCGAACACGGGAGGAGGACGGTAGATGCCTCTTCCCGCGCAGGTGGAGCCGCGCCTGCTGCCGACCGTGTTCTCTCGCGCGTCGCTGTCCCGGTGCATACCGATCGCGATTTTCGTCGGCACCGTGTTGTCCCTGGTCAACCCGGGTTCCGTCATCGCGTCGGGCGACGCCGGTGCGGTCACGGCCGTACGCCTGGCCGTGAACTTCCTGGTGCCGTTCTGCGTCTCCAGCGCGGGATTCTTCAGCTGCCGGCGCGCCGCTTGGCTGGCGGCGACGGGGCCGCCGCTCAGAGCAGGCCCGCCATCTGGGCCATCTCATCCATCGGGGGAGCGTTCTGCAGGCCCGGCAGCAGCCAGTCCTGGAAGGGAGCGAGAGCGGCCACGACGAGGAAGGCGATCCCGACGGCCCAGGTGAGCCAAGGGCCGCGCCACCACAGCTTCTCCAGGAAGATCACCGCGGCCACGGCCGCCATGGCCGCCACGTTCATCACGCCGAGCGGGATCAGGACGACCATCAGCCCCCAGCAGCAGCCGACGCAGTACAGCCCGTGGTGCGCGCCGACCCGCAGATCCTTCGCCCACGGCCGGAACCGCGAGTACCGCAGCAGCTGGAACATGGGATTGCGGCAGTGCCGCAGGCAGACCCGCTTCAGCGGCCCGAACTGGTGCAGCCCCGCGAGCAGGAACGCCCCGGCCCCGATCCAGCGGCTCACCTGCGGATCGCTGCGTACCAGGTGCCCGGTCAGCGCCAGGGCACCGTACGCGAGCAGCCCGAATCCGGTCCAGGCCAGCAGGTAGCCGCTGACGAACGCGGCGATGTGCAGTGCGCGGACCGAGCCCGCCGAGCGGCGGCTGATCCCCCGTACCCAGGTGATGGCCACCGGGGCCACCGACGGCAGCATCATCGCCGCCATCATGACCACCCACAGCAGCAGGAAGAGCGGGAGTGCCAGGCCCATGGTGCCCGGCTCCATCCCCATGTGGCGGGCCTGGCCAATCGTGAGAACCCATGCGAGTACGGCGATCAGCACCATCAGCGTCCAGCCAACCGCCAGATCGCGCCGGGGCAGCAGCACTCCCGGCCGGGTCGGCGCGGGTGCTTCGAGATGTAGGTGCGGCATGGCGTACCTCCCAGGGCGCCGTTGCCCGAGGACATTTCCAGCTCAGCACAGAACCGGCGGGTCAGCGAGGCAGCGGCTGGAAGCGGTGCAGCCGCAGGCTGCTGGTGACGACGAGTACGGACGAGGAGGCCATTGCGACGCCGGCGATCACCGGGTTGAGCATGCCCAGGGCAGCCAGCGGCAGGGCGGCCGCATTGTTGGTTCGCGGCGGGCGGTGGTGACATCCGGCCAGGTCGGCATCGGCGGGCGCTGCATCCATCGGGCGTGTCCAGCCTTATGGCGGGGCAGCGGGTATCGCGCCATCATGGGACTGTCTCGCCTCGCCCACAGGGCCCGAGCACGCTGGGAAGTCCCGCACGCGCCAGCCCCTGTCATCGGAGGTGGCCGTGACTGTACGGTCAGCCGTCCTGGAGGAGCCGACCGAACATCTGCTGCCCGATCTGGGGGGCGCGGGCCTGGTTGACAATCTCACCGCACACCTCGGGGTGGGCCAGCTGCCACTGCTCGACTGAGGCTTGGCCGGCAAAGAAGTTGAGGGCGTCGCAGCACACTGCGGCGGCTGGGCCTTCGTCCTCGCGGCGCCCGACGAATACGACCGCCTCGCCGGGCTCCCATGTCGCCGAGCCGTTGGTGAAGGAGACCGTCACCGGCTGTGCGTCGACGGGGTCGGTGGAGGAGACGGTCACGTCCTGGCTGAGCATCGCGGAGATACCGAGGGCGTCGATCGCACACATCGACCACGCGGTCACCCGGTTCGACAAACTGGCCACCCGCTACAAAGCCGGAGTCCACCTCGCCTCACTCATCCTCTGGCTCCGGGAGCCCACCCAAGATCGTTCGTCAGACAGAACCTAGGTGTATTGACCCGGAGCGTTGTTGACGCGGCTGATGGGCGGGTGTCCGTCCAGTGCGGTGTGGCAGCGGTGGTGGTTGTAGGTGTGGAGGAAGTCTGCCAGGGCCTCGGTCCGCTCGGTCGCCGCGGCCCGGCGAGCCGCCTGTCGCACCACGCCAGAGCCTGGCGCTGCCGCCGGTGATCGACGAGCCCAAGATCATTTGTCAGACAGGTCCTAGGCCAAGCCACATCGGCAGCCGCTCAGCACCCCCGGACCCGTGCGTCAGGGCGCGCTCAGGATCCCGCGGGGACACTTTCGACGACCTGGCAGGCGACGGCGTTCTCCCCCGGTCCGCCGCTTGGCCGGCCATGGCACGCGCGGTCCGGAGGGTGTGCGCAGGGCCTGGAGGTCGGCGATGACCGGGCCGGGGCAGGTCGCGACCTGGGGCCGCTCCCACGGCGCACCGTGCCGACGCCTTCGGCTTCCATTGGAGCCGGGAGGGTCAGTCCAGCAAGCAGATCACCTTCGACTGCTCGGGCCCCGATCAAGGCCAGCCATAACGCAGAAGCCACAGGCAGCGGTAGTCACCGCAGGGGCCCGAGTCTTCCTCAGACGTTGGTGCCGGCCGTGGACGGCGCGCGATGCTGGGGGCATGGACATCGAGATCCTCGTCGTACCCGACTGCCCGCACTCCGAGTCTGCGGTCGAGCTGTTGCGGCAGGCACTCGACGATGTCGGCCTGCACGGCGCCGCGGTCACCACGCGCGTGGTCACTGGCCAGAGTGAGGCCGAACAGTGCGGCTTCACGGGGTCGCCGACCTTCCTGATCGACGGACGTGACCCGTTCGCCGAGGCCGGGCGCCCGGCAGGGCTGGCGTGCCGGGTCTACCGGACAGCGGACGGCCTTGCCGGTCTCCCCAGCCTCGACCAGCTACGCCAGGCGCTGACCGACCGCCGCCACGACCAGGGCCTCGCCGACGCGCAACGGCACCACTGGCAGAACACCTACTCGGCCCACCCGGGCATGTACGGCGATCAGCCCTCCACCGCTGCGGTCCACGCCGCCGCTGTGTTCCATTCGGCCGGAGCCAAGGATGTGCTGGAGCTGGGGGCCGGGCACGGCCGCGACGCCCTGTACCTCGCCCGCGAGGGCTTCACCGTGCAAGCCACCGACTTCAGCGCCACCGGCCTTCAGCAGCTACAGGAGGCTGCCCGCGTCCAAGGCGTCGCAGATCGAATCAGCACCGCCGTGCACGACGTCCGCGAGTCGCTGCCGCTGCCGGATGCCTCGGTGGACGCCGTCTTCGCGCACATGCTGCTGTGCATGGCCCTGTCCACTCCAGAGATCCACGCCCTGGTCCATGAGGTCCGCCGAGTGCTGCGGCCGGGCGGGGTGTTCGTCTATACCGTCCGGCACACCGGCGACAGCCACTACGGCACGGGCACCCCGCACGGCGACGACATCTACGAACACGGCGGCTTCGCCGTGCACTTCTTCTCGCGCGACCTGGTCGACGCGCTGTCCGACAACTGGACCCTGAACGAAGTCCATGGCTTCGAGGAAGGCGAACTGCCGCGCCGCTTGTGGCGCGTCACCCAGACCCGGCCCCTGTGACCCATCCCCGGGCAGTTCCAGCGTGCGTACAACCGCATCCCCAAGCTTGGGGCGCGGGTTCGATTCCCGTCATCCGCCATCGACAGCGGCCCAGTTCGATCAGGTGTAGCAGTCGCATCCGGGCCGGCAGCCGCTCCCACCCGTCTCGCTCCTCGGCGCAGCAGCCGGGGCGGGGGCGCAACAGCCCTTGCCCTGCCATGCGTCATGGCCTTCCTTGATCGCAACGGCGGCGATGACCAGCGCGGCGGCTGGGTCGGCCCATGACCAGCCGAGGGTGGCATTGAGGACCAGACCGACCAGGAGGACTGCGGAGAGATAGGTGCACAGCAGGGTCTGCTTGGAGTCGGCGACGGCGCTGGCCGAGCCGAGTTCGTGACCGGCCCGGCGCTGGGCGGCGGACAGGAACGGCATTACCGCGAGGGACAGGGCGGCGATGGCGATACCGGCGATCGAGCGGTCGGCCTCACCGGAACCGGCCAGCGCGCGGACCGAGTCGACGGCGACATATGCGGCAAGCGCGAAGAAGGACACGGAGATGATCCGCAGCGTGGCCTTCTCCCGCGCCTCGCGCACAGCGTGGTCACGGGCGGAAAACTGCCAGGCGACGGCCGTGGCGGAGGAGACCTCGATGACGGAGTCGAGGCCGAAGCCGATCAGGGCGGTGGAGGAGGCGAGCGTGCCGGCGGTGATCGCGACGATCGCCTCGACGACGTTGTAGGCGATGGTGGCGGCGACCAGCAGGCGTATTCGGCGGGCCGGCGACGGACCCGGCGATATCGATGCCATCAGCAGCAGCCCTCCGCCTCGGCATCCAGGCACGTCTTGTCGGCCTCGATCGCTACGACGGCGGCGCGCAGGTCGTCCAGGGCGTGGCCGAGGCGTTCGTCTGCGAGTTCGTAGCGTGTGCGCCGGCCGTCGGGCACGGTGACGGCCAGGCCACAGTCGCGCAGGCAGGCGAGATGGTTCGACAGCCTGGTCCGGGAGATCCCGAGCTGGTCGGCCAGATCGGACGGGTACGCGGGAGCATGGCGCAGCGCGAGCAGCAGGCGGCAGCGGATCGGATCGGCGAGCGCGCGGCCGAAACGGGCCAGCACCTCGATGTCAGGAGCGACGGTCAGCACACAACGACAGTACAAGACTTCCTGAATTCAGGAAATCATGGATTAATGTTGCCGCGGCCGGGTCCTCGCCTCCTGAAACCTGGTCGGCGCCGCGATCGGGGAAGCAGCGGCCCTGACTGTCACGGCCGCGCCCTTGCGCGAAGACAAGGGGAAAGCGCAGGTCACAGGGGGGCGCATGGGTCGTGGTGGTCGCAGGTGGTCGCACGAGACTGGAGGTGTCGACCTTTCCTCCGCCTCCTGGAGGCGATCCCCATGCGTACCACCGGCGACCGCGGCCGCAACTACCGGAGGTGAGGCTGCCGCGACACACTGCGTCACCAACTCGGAGCGCACTGCCCGCACCTGTTCGCTGACGGTGCCCACGGGACCTGGACCTTCGCCGTCGACGTCCCCGGCACCGCGCCGCGGCCGGACGACCGTCCGCCGTGGCGGCTTCGTCAGCCACGACGCTGCCGAAGGGGCGGCGGTTCCTGGAGGGCGAGGCCGGCGGGTTCAACGCCGACCCGAACCAGAGCGTCGCCGACTACCTGACCGCCTGGCTCGCCACCAAGGCCCTCGTGCTCAAGCCGACCACCATGGCGCGATACAGGGACCACGTCCACAACGATCTCGTCCCGGCCTTCGGGACCCTGAAGCTGGACGAGCTCGGGCACCGCCACATCGCCGCATTCGCCACCAGCGAGCTCGCCTCCGGCCGCGGCCGGACCACCTCTACCGGTGCCTGGCCACACTCTCCAGCGCCCTCGGCGACGCCTTCCGCCAGCACCGCCTCCCGCACAACCCAGCCAGCCCCCCCAGCACTTCACCGCCCACCGTCGCCGGAGCGGCGGATCTGGACCGCTGACGAGGCCGTCCGCTTCCTCCAGCACTGCCATCGGGCCGACCCGGAGATGGCCGACCTGTTCGAGTTTCTCATCGGCACCGGCATGCGCAAGGGAGAGGCCCTGGGGCTTCACTGGCACGACCTCCGCCTGCCCGAACGGGTTCTCTACGTCCGCTGCACCTCTCCGCGATCGACAACAACCACCTCGTCATCACCAGCCCGAAGACCAGGTCGAGCCGCGGCTGGGTGGCCATCTCACCCCGCGTCGCCGCCGCACTCCAACACCGGGCCCGGGCAACAACCCACTCCCGCGGCGATCCCTGTGATCGGTTCGCCGGACTCGTGTTCTGCAGACCCGACGGCCGGCCACTCCGCCCGCAGGGCGTACTCGACCGGCTCCGGAATCTGTCCGACGAAGCCGACGTTCCCCGCATCACCGTTCACGACCTGCGGCACCTCGCCGCCACCATCACCATCACCGCTGGCGTCCCGCTCACCGTGGCCTCCAAAACGCTGCGGCACTCGACCCTCTCGACCACCGCGAACGTCTACAGCCACCTCACCCAGCAGGCCGCCCGCGAAGCCGTCGACACCATCGACCACACCCTCACAGAAGTCGAGACAACCAGCCGCCGTACGGACCGGCCGACGTGGCTGCGACCACCAAGCGACCACATACAACGACTCCGCGAAGCCCTCAACCGCCTCCGCTCCCCCGCCCCGCCCGTGTTGAGCACCACGGCGGACAAGCCCAGAACCAGGCGTGCGACCACACTGCGACCACCAGGACTCCGGGCATGGAAAAGCCGCCCTCTCATGGATGAGAGAACGGCCTCCGACCTGCATAAAGCAAAGTCGGGACGACAGGATTTGAACCTGCGACCCCTTGACCCCCAGTCAAGTGCGCTACCAAGCTGCGCCACGTCCCGGTGCCCGTCTGACCTGGGGTTTCCCCCGGCCGAACGTGCATGAGAACAATACCGCACTTCCCGCGGTGGTCACGAACCGCTTTCCGGCCGGGTGACCCACACAGCATGTGTCCGTACGGCCACCCGGCGTGAAGAGCGCGCTTTCTAGGCCGTAGCGCCCCGGCGCACACCCGCACGCCGGGCAGCCGACGCACCGGACACGTCCCATCCGGTCGAGAACAGCGCTGAATCGGTCCTGCCCTGGCTCCCCGCCGGGGCCCCTGTGAAGCCTGAGGTGGTCGGCGGCCGGTCCGTACCGTCGGGCCGGGCACCACATGCCCATGGCATGTGGCAGAAAGATGCGCACCGGGAATGCCCTACGAACAGGACCCGTCGGGCCGCTACCATGCGGAACATAACATTCACGCAGAGTCAACAGTTCCGCTTTCAGACAAAGACGGTTGGGCGCTTGAGAGGCTTCGAAAAGATCAACATCATGAGGTAGTCGGCCTGTTCACGACGGGACCACTGCCGATGCACCACCTGCTCGAACAACGACGCGAGCAGAGGTTTCGCAGGGGAGGGCTCGGATGGACGGCTACTTCGCCAGTCGGATGCATCACCAACTCCGCGAGAACGTCAGGCACTTCGCGGAGACGGAGGTGCGACCGCAGATACCCGCCATGGAGGCGGCCCGGGGCGTGCACCGGCAGCTGTCGCGGCTGATCGCGCGGCAGGGCTGGATCGGCGCGACGATCGGCCGGGACCACGGCGGGCTGGGTGTGGGGCACCTGGGCAAGACGATCATCATCGAGGAGCTGGCCCGGGTCAGCGGCGCCATGGGCGCCGTGGTCCAGGCCTCGCAGCTCGGCGCCGCCAAGATCGTGCACTTCGGCAGCGACGAGCAGAAGAAGACCTGGCTGCCGCCGATCGCGGCGGGCGAGTGCCTGCCGACGATCGCGGTCACCGAGCACGAGTCGGGCGGTCACGTCCTCGGCATGACCGCCACCGCCGTGCGCGACGGGGACGACTATCTCCTCAACGGCCGCAAGGTCTACGTCGGCAACAGCCAGATCGGCGATCTGCACGGCGTCGTGGTACGGACCGGGCCCGGCTCCCGGGGGCTGACGGCGTTCCTCGTCGAGTCCGGTCGGCCGGGCCTGCGGGTCGGGCCGCAGCAGCCCACGATGGGCCTGCACGGCTTCGGCTTCGGCGAGCTCATCTTCGAGAACTGCCGGGTCCCGGCGTCCAACCGGCTCGGCGAGGAGGGCGACGGGCTGGCGGTGGCGTACTCCTCCAGCGTGCTGTACGGGCGGGCCAATCTCACCGCCGTCTCGCTCGGGATCCACCAGGCCATCGTCGAGGAGACCAGCCGGTTCTGCGCCGAGCGCGTCCGCTACGGCCAGCCGCTGTACGAACTGCCGTCGGTGAAGCTGAAGTTGGGGCAGCTCCAGTCGCGGCTGATGACCGCCCGGCTGGCCGCGTACCACGCGGTGCATCTGCTCGACCAGGGCCTGCCGTGCGACGCGGAGCTGATGAACGCCAAGCTGGTCAACGTGGAGTCGACCCTCGACTCGGCCCGTAACGCGATGGAGATCCACGCCGCCGCGGGGCTTTTCACGGACCGTCCCATCGAGCGTTATCTGCGCGACGCCCACCACATCTTCGCGCCGGCGGGCACCTCGGACGTACAGCTGCTGCGGCTCGCGGAGGTCGCCCTGGGCACGGCGAAGGGCCAGTGGTCGCAGCGGCTCTCCGACGTGGTGCGGATGGAGCCCGCGTACTAGCGCGCCGCCCGCATGGGCGGGCCCCCGGGCAGGCGCTCACGCCCTGCCCGGGGGCCCGCGCCCGCCGCCGTGCTCCGTGCCTCAGATCCCGCTGTCCTCCCGGCGGTGGATCTGCTCGACCAGCTCCGCCGCGAGCGACTTGATGGTCTCCAGACCCGCCCGCCCCCACGCCCGCGGTTCGGTGTCGACCACGCAGATCGTGCCAAGCGCGATGCCCGTACGGTCGATGAGCGGCGCGCCGAGGTAGGAGCGGATGCCGATCTCGTCGACGACCGGGTTCCCGGCGAAGCGGGGATAGTCGCAGACGTCCTCCAGGACCAGGGCCTTGCGGCGCACCACCACATGCGGGCAGTAGCCGTGGTCGCGGTCCATGAAACGGCCGACGTCGCTACTGGACGCGGCCACGGCGCCGAGGTCGGCGCCGGTGTGCGCACCGGAGGGGGTGTGCAGCCCGGCGAAGAACTGCCGTTTCTCGTCGATGAAGTTGACCATCGAGTACGGCGCGCCGGTGACGTCGGCGAGTTTACGGGCGAAGGCGTCGAAGGCCGCTTCGGGCCGCTCCCCGAGCCCCAGCTGCCGCAGGCGCCGTACCCGGGCGGGCGCTTCGTGGTCGACAGGCGTCAGCAGCAGATGGCCGGTCGGGTCGTACGTCATGACGGAGCTCCAAAGCTCGGCGCCGGGGCCGGGGTGGTGGTGAGCAGATGCTGGACGAGGGTGACCAGGGCCTGGATGCCGGAGCTGGCGATCCGGGCGTCGCACAGGACGACCGGCACATCCGGTTTGAGATCGATCGCGGCCCGGACCTCGTCCGGTGCGTAGCGGTAGGAGCCGTCGAACTCGTTGACGGCCACGACGAATCCGATGTCGCGGCGTTCGAAGAAGTCGACGGCGGAGAAGGAGTCCTGGAGCCGGCGGGTGTCGGCGAGGACGACCGCGCCGAGCGCGCCCTCGGAGAGCTCGTCCCACATGAACCAGAACCGCTCCTGGCCCGGGGTGCCGAAGAGGTACAGCACATGCCGCTCGTCGAGGGTGATGCGGCCGAAGTCCATGGCGACCGTGGTGGTGGTCTTGGACTCGATGCCCTCCAGGCTGTCGTGGGCGACGCTGACCTGGGTGAGCAGCTCTTCGGTGGAGAGCGGCTCGATCTCGCTGACGGCCCCGACGAAGGTGGTCTTGCCGACTCCGAATCCTCCGGCGATCAGGATCTTCAGGGCGGTGGGGAAGGCGTCGTGCAGGGGGTCGTCGCCCTGCCCGGGGGCCGCGGCGGGGTGGGTGTTCTCTCGGCGCTCAGAGCCGTCGTCGTAGGCCATCGAGCACTGCCTCCAGCAAGGAACGGTCGGTGGGGTTGCCGTGAAGCCGGGGCGCCCGTGCGGTGAGCGCCCCGCAGTCCACGAGATCGGAGAGCAGCACCTTGGTGACGACCGCCGGCAGGCGTAAGTGGGCGGCGATCTCCGCGACCGAGGTCGGCCCCTCGCACAGCCCCAGCGCGAGGGCGTGCTCGGGGCCGAGGGGTGACTGGGGCTCCGAACCGGTCGCCATCACCAGGGAGAGAAGGTCCAACGCGGCCGTCGGCCGGGTCCGGCCGCCGCTCACCGTGTACGGGCGGATCAGCCGGCCGGCCGCGTCGTCGAGCCAAGGCCCGTCCTGGGGGGACGGCACGTTCAGTGCCCCCTCGCGCCCGGGGCCGCGGCGGCCGCTCTGGCCGGGGTGATCAGGTATGGGCGGACGCTCTTGACCAGCATCGCCATCTCGTAGCCGAGGACGGCGGCGTCCGCCTCGCGGCCCGCGAGGACGGCCAGGCAGGTGCCGGAGCCGGCGGTGGAGACGAACAGCAGGGTGGAGTCCAGTTCGACCACGACCTGGCGGACCTCTCCGCCGTCGCCGAAGCGGGCGCCGGCGCTGCGGCCCAGGGAGTACAGGCCGGAGGCGAGGGCCGCCATGTGGTCGGCGCTGTCGGGGTCGAGGCCGTGCACGGATTTCACCAGGCCGTCGGAGGAGAGCAGAACCGCGTTCCGGGTGTGCGGGACCCGCTGGACCAGGCCGCCGAGCAGCCAGTCGAGGTCCGAGGAAGGGCCGTTCGGCACATCGCTCGCCATGGTGCATCTACTCCTTGGGAGATTCGTCGTGTCGCTGCGGTGCGAAAGGGGTGTCGCTGCGCGGGGGCTGGGACTCGGCGAGTCCGATCCCGCGCTGGAAGGCGGCCATCAGGCCCGGGTCGTGCAGCGGCGGCTCCTCGGCCCGGCGTACGGCAGGCTCCTCGCGCAGCTGCGGTACGAGGTGTTCCTGGGCGCGCCGCTTGGGCAGCCGGGGCCGGTCCGGGCCGCCGGAGCCGTGGTGGCCGCCGGGCGCCGGGGCGCCGGGCGGGGCCGCGGCCGGGGTGGGCCGCTCGCTCCGCTCGCCGCGGACGGGCAGGGGGGCGGGGGGTGTGGCGCCGGTGGCCGGTGCGGCGTGGTGCTGTGCCTGGACCGGGATGCCGGGCGCGGACGTGGTGTACGTCAGCGTCCGGGGGGCCGGTTCGGGTGCCGGGCCCGGTACGGCCCGGGGGGCCGGCGGGCCGGGGACCATGGACGCTTCGACGGTCCGGGGGGCGTCGGCCGGCGCGAGGCCTTCCGCCTCGGGGCCGAGGAGTCCGTGCGGCAGGACCAGGACGGCCTGCACCCCGCCGTAGATGTTCGACTGGAGCCGGACGGCGATGCCGTGGCGCCGGGCGAGGGCGGAGACGACGAACAGACCGATCCGGCCGTCCTGCAGCAGATGCGCCACATTGACCTGGTCGGGGTCAGTGAGCAGGGCGTTCATCTTGTTCTGCTCGGTGATCGGCATGCCAAGGCCCCGGTCCTCCACCTCGACGGCGAGCCCGGCGGCCACGTGCTGGGCGCGCAGCAGCACGGTCGTGTGCGGCGCGGAGAACAGCGTCGCGTTCTCGACGAGTTCGGCGAGGAGGTGGATGACGTCGGCGACGGCGTGGCCGCGCAGGGTGCCGTCGATCGGCGGCACCAGCTTGACCCGGGGGTACTGCTCGACCTCGGCGATGGAGGAGCGCAGCACCTCGGTCATGGTGACGGGGTTGGACCACTGGCGCCGGGAGATGGCGCCGCCGAGGACGGCGAGGTTCTCGGCGTGCCGGCGGATACGGGTCGCCAGGTGGTCGACGTGGAACAGGCCCTTGAGCAGCTCCGGGTCCTCGACCTCGTTCTCCAGCTCGTCGAGGAGCTGGATCTCGCGGTGCACGAGGGACTGGAGCCGGCGGGCCAGATTGACGAAGACCTCCACCTTCTGTTCGTTGCCGACGCTGCTGGAGAGCTGGGAGGCCTGGACGACGGCCGCCACGGCGGCGTCGTGGGACCGGTCCAACTCCTGTGCCAGCAGCTCGAATTCGTCGGAGCCGCTGGCGGGGGGCGGCGTCTTGGCGCGGGCCGGGGGGCCCTCGCCGCGGCGCAGCAGCTCGACGACGGTGCGCAGGTCGTTCTGGCCGCGGGCCGCGGTCCGGCGCATGGCCTGGCAGCGGTCCTCCACGGACTTGGCGGCGCGGTCCGCCCCCCGTACGGCGGCGGCCACCCCGGCGGCGGCCACCGCGGCGGAGCCGGCGAGCGCGGCCCACAGGCCGGGCGTGGGGACGGCTCCGGTGGAGCGGAGGGTGAAGAGCACCGCGGCCGCCCCACCGAGGGCGACCACGACGGCCGGCAGCACCGAGGTGCGCAGCAGGTGGGGGCGTATACGGGCTTCCGGAACGAGCGGCGCGGACCTCCCCGTGGCGGAGTGGGAACGGGCGCCTGGCCGGCCGTGCCGCCCGCCCTCACGGCGGTCCGGCCGCGCGGCGGGTGCGCGAAGTTGAGACATCAGCGTCCTTGGTACGTGGGCCCCAGGAATCGGCGTACTGCGAGGTATTCGCTTCGGCGCACGGATGGACACGGCTGAGTGCCATGAGCCCACCGTTGATCACCGGACACACACGGTAGTCGTGTTGCGTTCATGTGCGGTGGGCAGTTGACAACTTTGCCCGCCAAGCGTCCCGCTCTGGTATGAGGCCTCGTACGGCCGCCCGAAAACGCTGTGTTGACCGCCCGGGTCAGGCGGTGGGGGCGGCCTCCTGGGCGTCCCTGCCCTCGTCCCGGCCGCTGGCCAGGGGCTCCTTCGGGCGGTCGCCCTGGTCGCGGGGGCCTGGCCGCCGGGGATCGCGGGGCCGGTGCCGAGGGGCCCCGGCGCATGCGCGACATCGCGCCACCATGGCGCGTCCGGGACCTTCGCGGCGGCCGGCTCGAAGGGCTCGCCAGGCCGAGGCAGCGCGATCCGGGCGTCCGCGCCGGCGGCCGCGGCGAGGGGCCGGATCTCGGCCAGCAGGCGCCGTGATGTCCGAATCACGGAGCATAGGACCGCGGGACCCTACGCCCGGGTGTTGCGGACCATGCACACCAGCCAGGGCGACTTGGGAGACGGTTGTACGACCCCGATCTCCTCATAGCCCCAGCCCTCGTAGAGTCGCATCACATTGCCGTCGCCTGCACTGGTCTTGACCATGAGCGTCGCGTACGGTTCCGGCCGCTCGGTCAGGAGCTCGTCATGCATCTGCCGCGAGACTCCTATTCCTCGCCACTCCGGAATGACGCCGATCTCCTTGACCGCGACGGCGCCCCGGCCGGCGTACCTGCTGGGCGGAGGGGTGCTCGTCCGCTTCCACCAGCGGTCGCCAGGGGCAACGATGTTGCCGTAGGCGTATCCGACCGGCTCGCCGGTCGCCGCGTCGTGTGCGATGACGGCCGCCCAGCCCGGCTCGCCCGCGTGCCGGTCCAGGCGCTCCAGGAAGACACCCAGCTTGTAGTTCGGGTGGTGGAGCAGGTCAGCACGCACCTGTTCGTACAGGTTCCCGAGCGAGGTTCGGACTTGGGGGGTGTACCGGTCATGCTTGTGCATGCGGGCCGTGCGTTCTGTCACCTGCGGTTCTCCTTGACCTGGGCGGTGTGAGCCCGCCAGCGGGCAGTCTGCGCCCCGGCAGGCGCGATTTCGGCGAGCCGGCTGTCGAAGCTCCTGAGCATGCCCACGACTCGGGGGTGGGTCGCTGCGGCGTCCTCCCGCGCGGGAGAGGTCGACCAGGGCTCGTTCGTCCAGAAGCTGGAGGATCTTCTGGTGCAGCCGGCCCCAGACTCTGGCCCTGGACCAGATCAGGAACCAGCGGTGCACCGTCGACTTCGACGCTTCGAAGCACGGCGTAGTGCCCGCCATGCACAGCCGCTGACCAGCACGTAGATGATCGCCGCGAACACCGCCTCGTCATCGATATTCGCCACCCCGTCGCCCTGCGGTCTCACTCGCACCGGCGGCAGCAACGACCTGGCGATCTCCCACAGGCCCTCTGGCACGATCCATCCCCACCGCCCACTCCCCATGACCAGCCCAGCGGCCAACTGGCCATGTAGGACACGGTCTAAAGTTGTCCCCTCCGTGGAACGGGTTCATCCTGGATGGGTGGGCCCTGCTTCACGTGCAGTCCGCCAAGCCGCATCCGACGGTCGTGCAGGACGCCTCCGCGGCAAGGTGACGCCGGCGAGGAGGTGAATTCCCGGTGTCGCACATCAAGCACACCCTCGACATTTCCGACGCCTCCGTATACGGCCGATTCTGTGCACCGGCTGCGGCCGTAGTTACAACGGCGGCACCATCACCCTTCTGGATCCCGCCGGCATCATGATCCATGGCGTCTCCTACACCGCAGAGCAAGCCAAGCAAGAGGGTTGGCCTATCGTCTTTTGAGCGCCAGACCTGCGAGGATCTCGGTGCAGCCACCGGATCAGCGTTCGTGCCTTCGCTGGAGGGCAGACATGGGACAGCAGCTGAAGATTCCATTCGTGAGCGGGATGAAGGTGGGCCTAGGCTTCGATCTGCTGACCGGCAGCCCATCGAGCGCCCGGGTCATCCAGAACCCGCAGACCAGTCCGCCACAGACTGGCGGCGGGCAGACCGTCACGACGACCTTCCGCCTGGTGCAGGGGACCAACGCGCTCCAGGAGGCCTTGGGACTGTCCGCCGCAGTGTCCGGCAGCTACGCGGGTTTCTCCGCGACGGCGAAGATGCAGTTCGCGAACCGGTGCGCGGTAACGCAATACTGCCTGTACGCGGTGCTGGCGGTGGAGGTAATAAACTCCTGTGTGACGGTGGACGCGCCGGCTCTCGTTCCTGACGCGACCGACCTGCTGGCCACCGGGCAGACGGATCGTTTTCGTGAGCGCTTCGGCAACCGGTACATCTCCGGCCTGAAATCCGGTGGTGAGTACTACGCGGTATACCGCGTGCAGAGTTTCGACGAGCGGGAGCGCACCGACGTTGCGGCGCAAGTCTCGGCGAGCTTCCACAACCCAGCCTTGCGGTCCAATCTAAACGCTGCCGTCGAGAGCAGGAAGTCCACCTCGCGCAACGAGCTGAACGTGAACGTCTTCGTGTACTCGGCCGGCGGGATTAGTGAGACGGAGACGGCGCTGTCAGAGATGATCGAGAAGGCGCACAAGTTCCCGACCCTGGTCTCGGGCGGCCAAGCTATTCCCTATCAGGTCCTCCTCGACGAGTACAATGGGTTGAAACTCCCGGGTGACAATCTGAATTTCTTCGATCAGGAGCAGCAGACCGAGTGTCTCCTCTTCAATTCCCGGCTGCTGTACGACTTCACGACGCTGGTCAACGATATCGGATTTATCCGCAAGCATCTCGATCGATTCCGCAATCCGGACGGGTCACCGCCGGACGACGTGGCCCTGCAGCAGGCCCGTCAGCAGTGCCTGGCCATCGTCGACCAGTTGACCAGGGCCATCTCCGACTGCACCCGGGATGCCTCCACCTGTGTGCACTTCACCCAGTCACCCGAGGACTTCACAAGCCGGCTGCCGATCCTGCGCGCACCCCGGCCGGGTCTGCAGCGGGCTCCGCACCTGATCGGGACGAAGGCCGTAACGTACTCCGGGCTCTTTGACTGGACGAAGAACCGGGTGGTCGTGGACCTCCTGGGCGAGCAGGGGTTCTACTTCATCATCGACAACCCTGAGGTACTGGACTGGGGGGCCATGGGCACACCCCCGTTGCCCGACGCGGGCACCATCGTCGGACAGACTCCCGCGGACGGCACGTTTGTTCCGGGCGGCAGCGTACTGCACGTCAGAGTGTCCCCGCTGCAGGAGAATTTCGGACCGTAAAGCTGAGCGAGGCGACGATGGCGGCGCAGACAGAGATCCCGTTCCTGGACGGAATGAAGGTGGGCCTGGGCTACGACGTGCTGACCGGCGTAGCGACCAAGAGCCCGGCGGTGATGGGCACGTCGCTGACGGCGCCAGCGCAGGCCGGCGGGCAGATCGTGACGAAGACCCTGCAGATCGTGCAGGAGTCGAGCGTCCTGCATCAGGCACTGGGCATCTCCGTCGACGTGAGTGCGGGGAGCATGTTTGGTGATACCAGCGCGAAGTTCAAGTTCGCCAGCGACATCGCGGTGAACAGCTTCTCGCTCTACGTGGTGGTGGGCGTCCAGGTCTTCAACGCGACCCGGACGCTGGACAACCCGGTGCTGTCGGAGGAGGCTGCAGATCTCTTGCGGAAACATAAGACCGCCCGTTTCCGCGACCGGTTCGGGGACCGATTCGTCCTCGGGATCAAAACCGGGGGCGAGTACTTCGCGATCTACAAGGTGGAGAGCCTGGACACGACGGAATGCTCGTCGATCGCGGGGGAGATTCATGCCCGCGCAGGCGCACCCGGTGTCGCGGGCGGCTCGCTCGACGCCGACATCTCCTCGAAGATCGCCGCCTCCAAGAGCAAGCTCGACGTGAGCGTCTACGTCTTCCAGGCTGGTGGCTCCAATACAGGGACCGAGACCACCCTCGACGCGATCATGGAGAAGGCTCGCGTGTTCCCGACCCTGGTCGGAGTCGACCAGGGCGTGCCGTACTCGATGCTGGTGCACGACTATAGGGGACTGGCGCTCCCCGGCGACGAGCTCACGTTCATCGACGTGCAGAACCAGCAGGACGTGCTGACCTTCAATGCGAGCCTGATAGACGGGTTCAGCACCGTCATCAACGACATCGACTTCGTCCGCAAGAACATCGACCAGTTCAAGAACGCGGATGGCAGCAACGTCGATGACGCGGTGCTGGCCAAGGCGCGTAAGGACTGCTTGCAGCAGGTGGATGCGATCCGGTTGCAGATGTCGAAGTGCTCCAACGATGCCACCACGTGCATGCGCGTCCAGTCCGCTCCGGAGGACTTCGCGCGCCTGCTCCCGAAGATCGGGGATTCCACCCGGGTCACGGTCCCGAATATGGTGGAGCATTTCCCGATCTTCACCCTGGGCTTCTCGTTCCGCGATCACCACGATCTTCTCGTATCCCCGTTCCCGCTCGCGCCGTTTACCGCCGAGCCCGTCCCGTTTACCGGCGAGCCGATCGTCCTCGCGGGCGAGTTCGGAAACCTCGCGTATGTCGCTGACCTCGCCGCCGACGACATCCATCCACCATACGAGTTCGGTGGAGCAGTCTTCGTTAAGGCGCAGGACCCGCCAGGCGGGTCGGTGGTGTCGAAGGGGTCCACAGTTAAGCTAGCGCTGCGAATCGGCGACACGGCGCCGTGAGGCCGTCCGTACCGGCGGTCCGGACCGCCGAAGTTCGTAAGCGCAGTAGAGTGCGGCAACCTTGAGAAGACTGGCCGAGGCGCCATCGTAGGAAAGGATGGATTTCCTACGCAGTATGAGACCTATCTTCAAGTGGTGGCCGAGGTGTATCTCGAGACTGATGATTTCGGAAAGGCCGTGTAGGCAGGCGACCGCTTAGGTTTCATGAGCTCTCCATACGCGTGCAGGAGCGATGTAATGGACCTACTGCCGGTGGAAATCAAGGTCAATGTCGAGGGCGACGTGGCGGGAGCGATGTCGGCTCTCGGCGCTTCGCAGGGCGCGCTGATGACGCGTCGGATCTGGTTCGCCGAGGACCGGGTCGGTGTCGCGCAGGGGAAGCTACTGCTCCTGGACGGTGGAGTGATCGTACGCCTCAGGATCGGTGGCGGTCAGGATGACTTGGTCGTCAAGTTGCGTCCCTGTACCCGGGAGCAGCTGGTCGGCCGGTTCTCCGCCCCGTTCGAGGTGGATCCGCTCACGTACAGGATCGAGGAGGACTGGTCGAGGAACGGCCGCGTTCTGGCGGCTTCCCTGGTGCGCAGTCACCCACCGGGGGCATTGCCGGCCGCGGTGACACAGGGGTCCGATCCCGCCACGCTGTTCGACGAGGTGCAGGACCAGTTCCTGGATGCCTGCGCTCACGACGTCCAGTTCGACGGGCTTGTCGCTCTGGGGCCGATCTCCGCGACGAAGGCGGACGATGTTCCGCTCGAGGACCTGAAGGTCGACCTGGAGGCGTGGTCGGCCGCCGGCCTGAACTTCCTGGAGGCTTCGATCCGTGTGAAGCCCAAGGCCGGCGACGACGCGGAGAAGTTCAAGGAACGGGCCGAGCGCCAGCTGCGCAAGCTCGAAGAGGCGGTGCTCGAACGAGGGGTGATGCTGTCCGGGCTCCCCGACAGCAAGACTCACCGTGTGCTCACCGCTCTCGTGGCCGCCGCGCAGGGTTGAAGCGTCAGGCGTCCTCGAAGACCAGGTCATCGGGCTGGTGCGTCATCCTCACCGTGTGGCCGTTCGTCACCTCGACGATGTGGTGCAGGCCGGCGCGGCGTTCGCCCGTGGACAGGACGGAGTACCGGTCCTGGACACCGGCCAGGAAGGCGGGGTAGCACGACAGCGGCATGGCCAAGCGCAGGTAGTCGACGGTGCGGCGGAACAGCTTGGGGAGGATCACCACGTCGTCGGTCAGTGAGGCCAGCCCCGTGATCTTCGCTCCGGTGGTGGTCACATCGCTGACCCACAGGCCTCGGCGGGCCTCGCGTGCCTGCACGGCCACGGCGGCCATTTCCACACGAAGACTGGTTAAGACGTTGTCTCATTTGGCGGGTCGGTAATCTGTCGGTCGTGGTGGGGATTGTTGAGCGGCTGGTGCCGGACGAGTTGTGGGAGTTGTTCCAGCGGGTGGTGCCTGAGGCTCCTTCG